>NZ_JAIVFS010000008.1 GCF_020829645.1 Nostoc mirabile CHAB5784
TGCACTTCTTCTTAGCAGCATGGCCTGTAATCGGAATCTGGTTCACCTCCTTGGGTGTAAGCACAATGGCGTTCAACTTGAACGGTTTCAACTTCAACCAATCAATCATTGATTCAAGCGGTCGCGTCATCAGCACTTGGGCTGATGTAATCAACCGGGCTAACCTGGGTATGGAAGTAATGCACGAGCGCAATGCTCACAACTTCCCCTTAGATTTGGCTGCTGGTGATGTTGCTCCTGTGGCTCTAACTGCTCCTGCTATCAACGGTTAATTCTAATCTCTAACTAAATAATAAAGCGCTCTCCCAAATTGGGAGGGCGTTTTTTAGTGTCAACAACAATATTACTAACAATGAAATAGTGATGATAAGGCTTTTAAATCATCACCGCTTATGGCATAGGATGAAAAAGAAGATCAGGTAAAAAATAATTAAAAATCGCCCAGGTAGAGAAGGCAATTGATACAGAAACAACGGCAAGAACAGGAGCAAGAGAAAGGTACTTAAGGAAATAGTCTTTTTGGTCGTTTGGTTTTTGCATATAGCACTCTCTAAAGAATTAAAGAACACCCCTAAACCACAAATCCCAGAACTACATTTAAAGCTGTATGAATAAGTTCCCAGTACTCTGACTCCAGCACACCCACCAAACCCAAAATACGACTATTGTCAACAGCACGAATTTGCCCAACATCAATAAAACGGTCTTGATCTAATCCATTATTTGGTGTTGCTTTTACATTGACAACGTAGGGGGCTTGTTTACTTCCGGGTCGAAATGGCATGACAATTGTGAGCAACCCGTACTGATTCATGATGTCATTTTGCACAATCAAACAAGCGCGGATTTTTTTTGCTTCAGCCCCTACTGTTGGATCAAGATTCACCCAACGTATTTCTCCTCGCCGATAAGTTAAATTACTCCCTGGCATCTATGCCATCTCCAGCAACGCTATCCCAGGCAGCAATTTCAACTTGATATTCTGTATCTTCAGCATCCTGCTTGAGGGCTGCAATCATTTCTGCTGCCAAAATTTGGCGGCGGTGTTCTGCCAGCAGTGTATTAATGTATGCACTACGATTTCCCTGTGCATACTGATCTACAAATCGCAGAATGTCTTCTTCTAAGGTAATTGTGACTTTGAGCATCTATAATGAATTTTTAGTATTACTATTTAGTATGGTTTTATCATCATACTAAAATTTGCTAAACCTATGCACCTAACCTATATAGGCAAATTACAGTAAAGCGTAGACACGTAGTACCTTGCAGTCAGACATCGCTTTAGTTAATTTTTTTAGCTAAAGAAATTAAGCGGATAAATATTTTTGGCAATCAATATCAATCTTCTGCCCGCAACAACCAAAAGCCGCTATAAGTCATCCCGGAATCATCGGGTTGAACTAACAAAAAATGCAATCCTCGGCAATGCTTTTTTCGTTGTTCAAATGCTTGGGCTGCTGTTGTAACTTCTGGATCTTCAAAAGTGGCAACAATCCATCTATCCACCAAGCTAGCTTCTAATATTAAGCCGTCTGGTGCGCCAGATATGTAATTCAAGCCTACGGGACGGGCTTGCTGCAACCACCGGGCTAGGCGCATCGATTGCCGTCCACCATAAATTACTACACCAGGGACGGGCACTGTTGAAGCTAAACCCAAATTGATGGGTTTGCGATGTTCTGGGATGTGCAAAATGGGAATGGGGCGATCGCTAAATCTTGTTTCCACATCACTAGCAGCTAAACTTGCAAAACGCCATTGTTCTCCCCAGAGGTTTTCTGGTAATGGTGCTGGGGGTGGTTTATCGAGGGTTGAGGGATATTGCTTTTCTTGTAACCACTGCTTCAACGCCAAAGTGTGACGGGTAGGTTCGACATTTATACTTAAATTGCGTCCCGCCGCCTCAATTAAGCTTAAAGACTGAGGACGAAACACCTGAATCACATCTGGCAATTTTTCACCTGCGGCTAACTCAATTTGAGCAGCAACCCAACTCGAATTTGCTGCTGACTGGAGACAGCTAGCTTCATACTCAAAGCTGCGAGTTGCGTCACAAATCAACAACTTCCATAAAACTTGTCCAGATGCATCTGGTAATGGACGACGATAAAAATCAACTTGCCAAATTTTCATTATGTGGGGAGTGGGGAGATGAGGGGGATGAGGGAGATGGGGGAGAGTTAAAACTGAAAGTTTCAAGCTCAGAGGCTCAACGTTCGAGTAAAAAGGCTCAACGTTCGAGTTCAAAGGCTCAACGTTCGGGTTCAAAGGCTCAACGTTCGAGTAAAAAGGTTCAACGTTCGAGTAAAAAGGCTCAACGTTCGAGTAAAAAGGCTCAACGTTCGAGTTCAAAGGCTCAACGTTCGAGTAAAAAGGCTCAACGTTCGAGTAAAAAGGCTCAACATTCGGGTTCAAAGGCTCAACGTTCGAGTAAAAAGGTTCAACGTTCGGGTTCAAAGACTCAACATTCAAGCTGATCCCCCCATGCCCATGCCCAATTCAAAAAGCCTGAATCCATTCTTTGACAGAATATTCAGTCCAAATGCCATTTTTCCAGTAGGGATCATTTTCAATTAACTCGCGCACGGTGGCTTCGTCTTCGGCTTCGTAAATCCCAAAAACTTTTGTGACATCTTTGGTGGGGCCAATGGTAATCAGCACACCGGATTCTTTTTGTTTTGCTAATCCGTCTAAATGAGCTTGACGGTGCGGAGCGCGTTTTTCGAGAACGTCTTCACAGTAAGTTCCCCAAAGTACATATTTAGGCATGGTTAATCAATTAAAAATTTAAAATCTTAGTTTACAGGGTACATGGTACAGGGTACAGGGGATAGTTTTTCTTTGCTGTACCCTATCACCTGTAACCTTTCCCCTTCTTTACTCCTAACTTCTCAGATTTACGCCGAATTTTTCCACTAAAGCTTCGCGGACTTTATTGTGTACTGGTTCAACTTCAGCCTCAGTAAGAGTGCGATCGCTAGCCCGATAAACTAAGCGGAATGCTAAACTCCGCTGTCCTTGGGGGACATTTTCGCCCCGATATTCATCAAATAATTCCACTGATTCGAGCAAATCTTTACCCGCTTTGGTAATTACTTTTTGAATTTCGGTAACTGAGATTTTCACGGGTGCGAAAAAGGCGATGTCGCGATCGCTAGCTGGATAGGTAGAATAGGGCTGGAATGTTGGCACAAGAATTCCATCTTGTCCTAAAGAATCTAATAGCACATCTAAATCCAACTGGAAAACATAAACGGAATCTGGTAAGCCTTTTTCTCGTCGCAATTGGGGATGGAGTTGTCCAAAAATACCCAGCCTGTTACCCCGAATCCACAGGGAAGCGGTGCGTCCTGGATGTAAGCGATCGTCGCGGCGATCGGGTTGGAATTCTACCTGCAAGGCAAGTTGGCGAAATACACTTTCTAAAATGCCTTTGGCTTCAAACCAGGTGATGGGTTCTTCGCGTCCACTTTTTGACCATTTCCCAACAGAAATATCCCCTCCCACAATCCCAGCAAGGGTTTCTGTTTCTTGCAAACCGTCTTCTTCTTGCCAGAAAATTTGCCCGATTTCAAAGCCGTTGAGGGCACCATTACCCTGCTCTAAATTGTATTGAAAGGCATCAATTAACCCAGATATCAAATCGGTTCGCAGCGCTGAATATTCGACAAATAAGGGGTTTGACAGTACTATATTTCTGTCTTCTCCTGGTTTGACTAAAGAATAGTGAATTAATTCTGTCAACCCTTCAGCCCGCAGGAAAGCTCGTAATTTGCGAATCAATTCCTCATCTAAAGGCAGATAGCCAGCTTCCGCTTTTTCTGGTAATGTATCGCAGAATTTGTTATAGCCATAGAGACGGGCTATTTCTTCAATTAAGTCAATTTCTCGCTCTAAGTCGCGGTAACGATAGGGTGGAACAGAAACTGACCATGTAGGTTGATGGTTAGTATCTTTTCCTGAAGGAGTTAACTGACATCCCAATGCAGTCAGGATGCGTTCAACATCTTGTTCTTGCAGTTCACTTGTATCCTCTCCCAAATCGATTGGCCCTAGTATCTGATTAACTCGGTCTAAACGCAGGGCGATAGAACGACTCCAGGTAGAAGGATCGGGGCGGGTGTCGGCAATTTCCTGCTGGACAAGAATTCCACTAGCTAATTCGCTAATTAAGGATAAGGCGCGGCGATTAGCTATTTCCAACTCAGCCCGGTTAACTCCCCGTTCATATCTGCCAGAAGCCTCACTTCTTAAACCAACACTCCGGGAAGAACGGCGAATTGCTACGGAATCAAATAAAGCTGCTTCTAAAACTAAGCTTTGAGTCCCTTGATGGACTTCTGTTTCTTCACCACCCATAACTCCCGCCAGTGCAACGGGTCTGTTGTTAGCGGTAATTAACAAATTTTGGGTTGATAGGGTGCGAGTTTGTCCATCCAGGGTTTTGAGGGATTCTCCATTATTGGCGAAGCGAACACCGATGGTTAAATTTTCGCTACTTGCAACAGATTGTAGGCGATCGCAATCAAAAGCGTGCAGTGGTTGTCCCCATTCCAACAAAACATAGTTAGTAATGTCCACAACATTACTGATGGGACGTACCCCAGCAGCCCGCAAACGCTGTTGCAACCATTCAGGAGATGCAGCAATTTTTACCTGTTCAATTACCGTACCAATGTATGCAGGACAAGCTTGGGTATCGGCAATTTTTAAAGTTAAATTTCCGGCACTTTTGGTAATAAAGACTTCACCGGGTTCAGGAATGCTCAACTTTCCACCAGTTAAAGCTGCTACTTCCCGTGCTACGCCTACCATACTCAAAGCATCAGCGCGATTAGCAGTTGCCGTGAGGTCTAAAATTACATCATCTAGACCCAACAAAGGACGCACATCACTACCCAATGGTAGATTTTCCTGGATAAAAATATGAATTCCGTCTACATCAGTGGGCAAACCGAGTTCCTTTAAAGAACAAATCATGCCCTGAGATGCGACACCACGTAGTTTTGCAGGTTTAATTTTTAAATCAATCTTGGGTAAGTAAGTACCCGTAGTTGCCACTGGTACATAGATATCTGCCTTCACATTGGCAGCGCCACAGACAATATTTAAAGTCTCACCTGTACCAATATCCACTTGGCAAACACTTAATTTATCGGCGTTGGGATGGGGTTGACGCTCAAGCACTTTCCCGATAACAACGCCATTTGCCCAAGTGCGACGGTCTTCAATTTCTTCAACCTCAAACCCTGCCATTGTCAGGGTTTCGGCTAATTCTTCTGGACTAAGTTTTATCTCTACTAGTTCGCGCAGCCAATTTAGAGAAATACGCATGGAGTGTGCTTGTTTTAGGAATCGTCTTTTGCTCTTATTTTAGGGTGCAAGAAGCGATCGATGGCTACTCGTCCTGCAAGGCGTACCCTTTCACTTGAACAATCCTACTACGTTAGACTGGCAATGTAAAAATAAGTAAATACTGAGAATGTATCTACGCACGGAAGTAAGAGATTATTTTTATTTGGTTGATTTTGACGTTAAACTACATACGCCCGGATTTATCCCATGTGAAAAATCCGGGTGTTTTGTTTCAGAAAAAAAGCGTGTCAAAGGTTGGTCATCTACGGTTTACTAACAACAATTTTAGCAATGTAGTCTTTGAGCGCGATCGTCTGTTCGCTCTGTGGGTACGGGGAAACCTCTGTCAATTTCACCGTATATTTATCTAAAAATTGAATTGGTAAAGCATCACCACCTGGTATAAGGGTTAGCATTAATGTTGAAAGTGGCTTACCATTTTTGATGATGTCTAATCCAATAATAACTTGCCCTTGCCAAATACAAGTTACTTTAGTTGGACACCTAGAATCCTGGATAACTTTTGAAAATTTGATTTCAATATTTTCAGTGGGGAGGTAAGCTGTCTTTCCATATTTAAGATAAAATGGAGTATCTAAAGTAGTTCCAACTCTAGCCATCAATTGTTGATGATTATCTAAAGCAATTGATTGGACTTCTATTCTTGAAGGCTTGATGTTTGATAAGAGTCCATAGCTAGGAAGACAATTTCCTCCACCAAGAAATGTTAATATAACTGCTGCCCTCACTACACTTTTCATTTTTTATACTCCATAGTCAGTAATTTTTATTAGTTGAGCCAGAAAGCAAGCTTATAAATTGTTCTGTTTTCTGCTAGAGTGAAGCTTTAAAACACAAAACCCAATTAGCTAACTTTTGTGCGTTCGCTTCTTGCATAACAATTACGATTAAGAGCCGTTTGGCTTCTCACGCTTGAGCTAAAATCCCATAAAACCAGCAATCTAAATACACAAGTTTTTTTCTGATTTCAAGAACTTCAACAGCGCTTTTCAAAGAATTCGTTGCTTAATTTATCTTGAAGATTCACTCTAGTTTTACTTTCTAGCATTATTACTTCATAGTTGAGCAATTATTACATTATGTAAAAGGGACATTATTATTTCTCTGTTCTCAACAAGCCAGCTTTTTGCGATGAGCAATGACCACGATTTTACAATACTTTGGACGAATTATTATCTGTTAGGTTATTAGGTGCGACGCCCAATAGCCCGTCGTAGACATCGCCTCAGATTAAAATCTCTAACTTGAGTGCAGGGGTAAGTAGCGTATACCTAGCATTGAAGCAATGTTATGGGAATATGCTGACTGAAATTCTCAAAATCGTTATCTGCGGTTATTATTTTGTAATTTCTCCGAGCGGCTGCAGAACAAATGAGGAAATCTGTGTTTGCACCTTGAATACCATTGCTTCGGCAAATGTTATAAAACTCAGAAGCAAGTTCATAGTCTTCCATATTTAACTCAAGATTGGGAAATGCACGGAGATAATTTTTTAGCCGATTGTATTGGTTGGCATCACGAATCCCTGAGAGTATCTCTTGCCGAACAGCACCCAGCAAAGCAACTCGACCATCAGTAATTAATTCTCGCAACACTGCAACATGGGTTGAGTCGTCAACTTTATAATTGCGTCTGAGAGCTAAAGACCAGACTGAAGTATCAACAATGACTTTCATCCACTCCGGCGCTGTTGCTTGTAGTCATAATCATCCTCGTATTCAATCGTGCCAAATAGCTCCAGAATTTTCAGTTGCTTTCGACGTTGTACATACTCTCGTAATGCCTCTTCAACAACGGCATCCTTAGTTGGATGACCACCAAGTTCGAGAGCTTCCTTAATTAAGTTTTCGTCAATTTCTAGATTAGTAGTCATGTGTAGATTATCGCACAAAGTAATGTGCAGGAAAAAAACTCATTGGAGTGTTTAATCTAAGTCAAATGCATAAAGACTATTTTAAGTAATTCGGCGCGGGTAAATGGTTTAGTCAGATATCCAGATGCCCCAACTAATTTGGCTTTTACTTTGTCTATAATCCCTTTATTCCCAGTGACAAAGATGATAGGAGTCTTTTGAAATCTTGAATTATTTCGTATAATCCGGCACAACTCATAACCATCAATTCCTAGCATGTTTAAATCCAACAAAATTAAATCCGGTTTGTGCCTTATAATTGACAAAACGGCTTTTAGTGGATCGTTAATAGTCACTACAGAAAAATTTTCATTTTCTAAGAAACGGCTAATTTCTTTGAGAATTGTGGGGCTATCATCAACAGAAACGATTTTGTGGGCTTTTTGTGCCGTTACAGTAGCAGGCGTTACTATTTGGAAAGGAGGATTTATGCTATTTGATATTGTTGCTTCCTGAAAGTTCTCTTTTGGAGAAGGAGAAATTTGTGGTAATCGTTGAACAGGAACTATATTCTCTTCAGAAATATCTAGGTAAGAGTTGACGGTGGTATTTAGTTCTTTTTTGGTGTCAACTAACTCTCTTATGAATTTTGGCAAAAGTGTAGGCGTAGCCCGTCGTAGATATCGCTCCTCAAATATCTTTGGTAATTTATCATAAGGTGGATCAGCTTCATGCAAGATAATCGCACCCTTAAGTATGTAAGGGTATAAAATGCGAGCCAGTTGGATTTCATCTTGATTCAAAATTACGGCCAGATGACACAGGCTAAAGCCCTTCATCCAATTAGTTAAAGCTGGCTGAAGTTTTGGTAAATCTTTTTCCTCAATTTTGCTGTTAATCAACAGATATGGACGTTGATATGGAGAAGAAATTTGGGGAACAAAAGCTTGCCAATTTTGTAATCTGACTTGGCAATGTTCTAGAATTTTTTCTACATCTAGCCTACAAATTCTTGGCATTCTCTCAAGTGTTTCTGCTAATTCATAAGTACCTTCTTCGATTAGTAAAAATGATTCAATCACCTCTTGAACTAATTCTTGAATCAGCACTGCTGCTTGTGTAGAATGTAGATATTGTTGACTGACAAGCCAGGATATAGCCTGATACTCAGGAGGGTGGCTTCTCGAATTGATGTCATCTTCGATTAACTGAGCGTGTGAATCAGGTTCAAACATTAGACGTACTTGAACACGAACCTCACTGGTAAGCAGTGGAATTTGGTGGCTGAGGCGACGCAAATGACGTTCTAGCCGGTCAAAGGGTTCCACTGAATGAGTAGCGTAGGTTATTCTTCCCTGTTCTAGGTAAATCGACCAAGAAACGGAGTTACTCAATGCTTGTAAACAAGTACTGTCGGAGCAGTTGGATAACTGTCTTAACAAACTTATTGGACGTAGTTTGGTGAATTCACCGGAATTATTCATATTTCTCAAGTTTTTTGCGGAATCAACAACCGAACATTTGTAAATTGAAAATATCAGCGATGAAATATTTTCTTCTTTGTAATATTTCTCTCCGTACAAAATATTCTTTTTAAAATATGTATATATATTAAAAAGAATAAAGACTGAGAGTTTAATTGTTATATTTAGCACATACTACTTAATTTATCTCTCTCAAAGAAGTAGGTGGGTATGAATAAACGTAAACAAGTATCATAGCTAAACTATCAGTAGATGTTAGTTACTTCTAGATTTTACTTACTACCGACAACTCTTGACTGAAGACCTTAATAATGATGTTTATTTATGCCCACTCACTTAAAAAGGTAAATTTGATTCCAAGTTTTTGCAGCTACACTGGTATAGTTCTAGAGCTAATGAGCTTAATTATGGTTAATTACTTTTATATAAAAGAACGATTCTTCTACATAAAATCTTTAAAAAGTTATATAGGAAAGTTTACGTGTTTATTGTACTGTAGGGTTAATGGATATAATTTTTGGGTAGATACATTACAACAGGGAATGCTGCGTTTTGATAAACTCTTTTTTGCTAAACTAAGCTGTTCTAAAGTTCTTCTTAAATATGTCGAGAACTTCATGAAAAAAATTTGTTTAATAAAAATTAGAGCATCTACCACTAGATACTATATTCTGTAAGTCGCCGAGGCGACTGTAATTATATACTCTGCGAAAAGGAAAATAAGGCTTTGAACTTTAACATAACACAAAAAGTTATGGATGATACATTAAGACTTGATGAAGTAGTAGAATTTGCTGAGAACCCAGAACCACGTTGTCCTTGTGTACTGTTACTAGACACATCTGGCTCGATGCAAGGAGACCCGATTGAGGCTTTAAATCAGGGTTTACTAAGTTTAAAAGATGAATTAGTCAAAAATTCCTTAGCCGCAAGACGGGTGGAAGTAGCGATCGTAACTTTTGATAGTAATATCAATGTAGTACAAGACTTTGTGACTGCCGATCAATTCAATCCGCCGATTTTGACAGCGCAGGGATTGACTACAATGGGTGCAGGAATTCATAAAGCTTTAGACATAATTCAAGAGCGGAAATCTCAGTATCGTGCCAATGGGATTGCTTACTATCGTCCTTGGGTATTCATGATTACCGATGGAGAACCACAAGGCGAGTTAGAAAATGTGGTAGAGCAAGCATCCCAGCGCCTCCAGGGAGATGAAGCGAATAAGCGTGTAGCATTTTTTACAGTAGGTGTTGAAAATGCGAATATGACGCGTTTAAATCAAATAGCTGTGCGTACCCCCCTGAAGCTGAAAGGATTAAATTTTATCGAGATGTTTGTCTGGCTGTCAACTAGTATGTCGGCTGTTTCTCATTCGCAGGTGGACGAACAGGTAGCATTACCGCCGATTGGTTGGGGGACTGTTTAATTAAAAATCGCAGCTAGCTGTGTAAACATCAAGCTGCTGGAAAAAAATCTATGAACATATCAAAACAGATTGCTCAATGGCGGATTGTGGCTGCGTCTGTATGTGGTACAAGTCACTTAAAAAACAATCAGCTATGTCAGGATGCTCATCACTGGCAGGTATTATCAGATAACGTTTTAGTGGCGGCCGCAGCAGATGGCGCGGGTTCTGCTAGCCTTGGGAAAGTGGGAGCGATGATTGCTGTGGAGACAGCAATAGAAAACATTTCTACTCTTAGACTCACGCGGAAAAGTTTGACTGATGATGCATTAGTGCGATCGCTCTTAAATGATGCCATACTAGCCGCCAAAAAAGCTGTGGATGATGAGGCGGCTACTTGTGACAAACAGCCTCAAGATTTAGCAACTACCTTAATTGTGATGCTTGCCACACCAGAAGTTGTGGCTGTAATGCAAATAGGTGATGGTTTGGCAGTGGCAAAAGATAGCATGGGCAACCTCCTGGCACTGACTATACCTGATAGCGGCGAATACATCAACGAAACAACTTTTTTAACTTCTCCTAATGCCTTAGATACAGCGCAGATGAGAGTCTGGCGCACAGACATAGTAAATGTTGGCATCATCACCGACGGACTACAAATGCTGGCTTTGAATATGGTGGTTGGCGAACCTCACAAACCCTTCTTTTTTCCCCTGTTTGAATTTGTAGCTAATGCCGAGGATAAGACAGAAGCGAAGGAGCAGTTGGTAAAGTTTTTACGCTCAGAACGGATTACGCAACGCACTGATGATGATTTGACACTCATTATAGCTGCATTCAACAACTCATAAGCAAAAAATTTACAGGTTTCACATCTTACAATAACTCCGTTAGCGGTAATTTCATTATGCAGGTACTACGTTGTTCCCCTAGAAAAGAAATCCTCAGTCTCAATGTCAGTTTGGGACGTGGCGGTGAAGCTTGTGTTTATGCAGTGCCATCCGATAACAACTTGGTGGCAAAGATTTACCACAAGCCAACGACTGCTCATGCTGATAAACTCCAAGCGATGCTTGCCAACCCGCCAGAAAACCCTACGGCGAGTTTAGGGCATATCTCTATCGCTTGGCCAGAGGATTTATTACGAGCGGCAGATGGCAAAAATATCATCCTCGGCTTTTTGATGCCACGCATTCAAGGGATGCGTCCAATTATCGACTTTTACAACCCCAGAACCCGTCGCCAACACTGCCCCCTATTCAACTATCAGTACCTGCTCCGCACGGCTCGTAACTTGGCGGCAGCTTTTGCAGCTTTACACGCTAGTGGATATTGTATTGGTGATGTAAACGAGTCAAATATCCTCGTCAGTGACACAGCACTGGTGACTTTGATAGACACAGACTCCTTCCAAGTACTCGACCCAAGCAGCAATGTTGTTTATCGCTGCCCAGTGGGTAAACCAGAGTTTACCCCACCAGAACTACAGAATAAAACTTTTGCCCAGCACGATCGCGAAATTTCTCACGATTTATTTGGGTTAGCGGTGCTGGTATTTCAACTCTTAATGGAAGGCACGCACCCATTTTCGGGGATTTTTCAAGGCGCTATTGAGCCACCGCCCTACGAAGCCCGCATTGCATCGGGTCATTTCACTTACAGCCAAAAGCGCTACGTACCCTACCTTCCTACCCCCATTGCACCCCCTTGGGAAATTCTTCATCCCAGCCTACAAGAACTATTTGTCCGTTGTTTTGAAGACGGTCACAACAACCCACAGCTGCGCCCCAGTGCCCAGGCTTGGCTATCAGCTATTGCTGAAGCTGAAGATTCCCTAATTACCTGCACGACAAATCCTCAGCATCGCTACAACAATCATATACGTAGCTGTCCCTGGTGTGAACGTACCGTGCGATTAGGCGGACGCGACCCCTTCCCATCACATCGGGCTATAGAAGCTAGAGAACATCTCCAACCGCGAATCAAACGGAAAAAGCACTACACCCAGACACCGCATTTTCCACAGCGAACCATGTCACCGCACTCAGCTAATTATTGGCAGCCAGTAATTACCCCAAGCGGTACATCTTATAAACCTTCCAAAAAGTCAAAGTTATACCCGATTATTTGTTGCTTGCTGGGTTTTGGTTTATTGGGATATGCGGATGTAATGATTAAATTTACTCAGCCGTTGGTTACCCAAAATGCTTACACTCAACAAACACTGAAGTCTCGCCAGACAATTAACAAACTCAGCTTCGCTGATTACTATCAGCAGGGTTATACTGCTTACAAAGACCGAGATTATGAAAAAGCAATTGCCAGCTTTACCGGAGCAATTGAACAAGAACCGACACACGCCAGAGCTATTGTCAATCGTGGCAATGCTCGCTATAACATGAAGGACTACGAAGGAGCAGTTGTAGATTATAGCCAAGCTCTTAAAATCAATCCCAATCAAACCAAAGCTCTTGTGAATCGGGGTAATGCCCGCTATATGCTCGCCGAATATAGCAACGATCCTGATCTAGAGTATAACCTAGCGATCGCAGACTATAATCGCGCCATTGGTCTGGATAGTAAGGAAATTGAAGCTTATATCAGACGCGGCATTGTCCGCACCCAAATGGCTAAATATAGCGGTGAATCTCAACAAGCTTACAAAAGAGCGATCGCAGATTTTACTCACGCCATAAAACTTAATGTATCCAAAGCAGAAGCTTACTTTCAACGCGGTGTTGTCTATTATCAAATTGCTCAATATAGCAGCAATTATGAGCAAGAATATCATCAAGCGATCTCTGACTTTAACCAAGCATTAACTATCAGCCCCAAACTAGCAAAAGTGTATCTCAAACGAGGCATGGTTCGCTATGAACTAGCACAATATGGCGGTAGTGAATCTAACAAAAATCAGGCGAAAGCTGTCGAGGATATACAGGCATCTGCCAAATTCTTTCTTGAGCAAGATGATATGGATAATTATCAGCAAGCACTCAGTAACATGTGTGTAGTCATAGAAAACAAATGTGACCCTTTATTCCAAAGCTCAAGTAATGTGGAAAAAACTAACTAAAAACAAGTAAGTTTTTTTACTAGCATATTATTGGTTTGAATTTCAGAAATCAAGCCTGATTAGGGTTAGCTGATGCTAGCCCTAGTTATTTATTGGGTAATATTTTTAATTTAAAAGAGTAATATCATGTCCGCTTGATTACTTATTAAACCCTAAGAACCCCACCCCGCCAAAGCTGCGCTTTGTCTCCCCTCCCCGCCTGCGGGGAGGGGTTCTTTTATTATGGGTAATTTGGCGGACATGATATAATTTATTTTCCTATTTTTAGATATTCATAGAGCTTTTATATAAAAAAGATTTTAATTTATATTTCCTTCATGATTTCACCGAAAATAACAGTTAGATTATTGACGGAGAAAAAGAAAAAATAAATCAATTTTTCTCTATCTAAGTGCATCCTCTTCATGTCGATAAAGTCAAACAATTTTGGATTTTGGATTTTGGATTTTCGATAAAAAGAGTTTTTTGGTACATGCCCCGCTATGAAAATGGGCAGAGCAAATCTACTCATAGGCTCGTGACATTCGAGCATTAATACTAAATTGCAAATCCAGAATCTAAAATTGGCACGGTCAAATAATTATATCCCTACAAATCTCCGAGGTAATTGCATGAAAGCGGTGATTTTGGCTGGAGGACTTGGTACACGCCTCAGTGAAGAAACTAGTATCAGACCCAAGCCGATGGTTGAAATTGGTGGTAAGCCAATTCTCTGGCACATAATGAAAACTTACTCTGCTCACGGCATTAATGACTTCATTATTTGTTGCGGTTACAAAGGTTACATAATTAAGGAGTATTTTGCTAATTACTTCTTACACATGTCAGATGTTACCTTTGATATGCGATTTAACCAGATGAACGTGCATTCTGGTTATGCTGAACCCTGGCGTGTCACCTTAGTAAATACGGGTGATAATACAATGACAGGCGGACGCTTAAAGCGAATCAGCGAACATCTTGGTAATGAAACTTTTTGCTTTACTTATGGTGATGGTGTCAGTAATATTAATATCACCGAGCTAGTTAAATTTCATAAAGAACAAAAGACCTTAGGAACCCTCACAGCTGTTCAACCGGCCGGACGTTTTGGTGCCATTTCTTTAGCATATGAGCAAACTAAAATTACCAGTTTTCGGGAAAAACCCGAAGGTGATGGAGCTTGGATTAATGGCGGTTATTTTGTGTTAGAACCAGAAGTAATCAATTTGATTGCTGATGACTCTACCGTGTGGGAGCAAGAACCATTAGAAAAACTAGCTGATATGGAACAGCTATCTGCGTTCAAACATGATGGTTTTTGGCAACCTATGGATACTTTACGCGATAAAAACTACCTAGAGGGGCTATGGACAAGTACTCAAGCTCCTTGGAAAGTTTGGTAAGAGAAGAGTTAGGAGTAGAGACGCGATTAATCGCGTCTGTACAGGAGTTATGAGTTTTAACTCCCCACTCCCAATTTTATAGATTTACTGTAATTTCAAGTACAATAATCCTAATGTATGATTTTGCAATTATAGGTGGGGGAATAGTTGGGCTTTCTACAGCGTTGGCTTTAGGAAAACGCTATCCCAATGCCCGTATTTTAGTAGTAGAAAAAGAGAGTCAATGGGCATTTCACCAAACCGGCAATAATAGTGGAGTGATTCATTCTGGTATTTACTACAAACCAGGAAGTTTCAAAGCTAAATTTTGTCGTGACGGTTCTCGCTCTATGGTAGAGTTTTGTCAAGAGCATGGAATTGAGCATGAAGTTTGTGGTAAGGTCATTGTTGCAACTGATGAACAAGAGCTACCACGCTTAGAAAATCTCTACAAACGTGGCTTAGACAATGGCATAGAAGTTAAGAGAATTAGCCCCGAAGAAGTCAGGGAAATTGAACCTCACGTAAAATGTGTAGGTGGACTTCGGGTATTCTCAACTGGTATTGTTAATTACAAGCAAGTTTGTTTGAAATATGCCCAGCTAATTCAACAGCAGGGCGGGGATTTACACCTGAATACAAAAGTTCTGAAAATCTCCCCAAGTGGTAAAAATCAGGTACTACAAACAAACAACGGTAGCTTTGAAACCCGCTTTGTAATTAATTGTACTGGATTGCATAGCGATCGCACCGCCAAATTAGGTCAAGTTGAACCCCAAGCAAAAATCGTTCCATTCCGGGGAGAATATTACGAACTCACCCCAGAAAAACGTTATCTGGTCAAAACTTTAATTTACCCAGTTCCCAATCCAGATTTTCCCTTCTTGGGTGTTCACTTTACCCGGATGATTGATGGTAGCGTCCATGCAGGGCCAAACGCGGTGCTGTCGCTCAAACGCGAAGGTTACAAAAAAACCGACTTTGACTTACGGGATTTTCTTGAAGTCATCACCTATCCTGGTTTCTGGAAGTTGGCAGCCAAACACGCTGATGAAGGGATTCAAGAAATCATTCGTTCCTTTAGTAAAGCAGCCTTCACTAGAAGTTTGCAAAAACTAATACCCGAGGTTCAAGCAGAAGATTTAGTTCCCACCCATGCAGGAGTTCGCGCTCAAGCCTTAATGAACGATGGCAAGCTTGTAGACGACTTTTTGATTGTTTCCGGTCAAAACTCCATTCATGTTTGCAATGCTCCTTCTCCTGCGGCCACATCTTCTCTAGAAATCGGTAAAGCGCTTGTGGCAGAAATTCCCCAACTTTCGCATCTAGATATTGCAGTAACTGCATAGATAACATAGTTATTACTTCCGGGCTGCTGAATAAAAGGATGAATCTTGTATAGTGGGCATCTTTTCCAGCCTGGAAACATAAGAGACGGGTAAGATACCTATCTCACAAGAAAAAAGTGTAGTGCATCAATTAAGAACCGCTATAGAGTGCTGCTACCCAATGGGTAATATCATGTCCGCCAAATTAAAGAACCCCACCCCCAACCCCTCCCCGCAGGCGGGGAGGGGAGACAAAGCACAGCTTTGGCGGGGTGGGGTTCTCCGGATTTAATAAGTAATCAAGCGGACATAATATAAGTCGGCCAAGTATGTAATGAATGTTAGCCGAGTTATATATAGCGCTTCTGGGTTGAGTCCAATGACCTAACCCCCAACCCCTTCCCTACAAGGGAATGAGAGCAAGATTCAAAGCCTCTCTCCTCTTAGGAAAGACGTTTAGAGAGAGGTCGAGTTATTGCATACAAACGAAATAGCGGTTCTCTCTTGAATGCAACACCCTTTAGGGCAAATATTTGTGCGCCCCTAATTTAACTCATCAATACAAAGGCATTAACCACAATGAAAATATTAGTAACTGGAACAGAAGGCTATCTTGGTTCGTTATTACCCCCTCTGTTAATTGAACGGGGACATGAAGTTATCGGTCTAGATACTGGTTTTTATAAAGTTGGTTGGCTATACAACGCTAATGGGGTGACACCCAAAACCCTCAACAAAGATATTCGCAACATCACCCCTGATGATTTGGAAGGTGTTGAAGCCATAGTTCACATGGCGGAACTATCCAACGACCCAGCCGGACAATTAGCACCTAATATTACCTACGAAATTAATCATATAGGTTCAGTTCGTCTGGCTAGCCTAGCTAAAGCTATGGGTGTGCGCCGTTTTGTATACATGTCTTCATGCAGCGTCTACGGTGTTGCTACCGCAGGTGATGTCACAGAAGAATCGTCTGTTAATCCTCAAACAGCCTACGCAGAATGCAAAACTCTCGTAGAAAGAGATGTCAAACCACTCGCTGATGATGACTTCTCTCCTACCTTTATGCGGAATGCAACTGCCTTTGGTGCTTCTCCCAGAATGCGCTTTGATATTGTTTTAAACAACCTAGCAGGGTTGGCATGGACTAGCAAACAAATCAAAATGACCAGTGATGGTACACCCTGGCGGCCATTAGTCCATGCACTGGATATTTGCAAAGCAATAGTCTGCACTTTGGAAGCACCACGAGACATTGTACATAACCAAATCTTCAACGTGGGAGATACAGCAAATAATTATCGCGTCAAAGAAATCGCAGAAATTATTGCTGATATTTTCCCAGATTGTAAATTGTCCTTTGGTGACAACGGCTCAGATAACCGCAGCTATCGGGTATCTTTCGAGAAAATTAACACAATCCTACCTGGATTTAAGTGTGATTGGAATGCCCAACTTGGTGCCCAGCAGTTATTTGATTTATTCAGTCAAATACACATGGCTGAAGATACTTTCTTGTTTAGAGGATTTACCCGCTTAAGGCAACTAGAGTATCTGATTCGTACCGAGCAAATTGACAAAGATTTTTTCTGGAATAAAAAGTAGTTAGATTAGCCTAGCAGCAGCGAACAAATAAACTAAGTTTCCGAATCAACGCTATTTGATTCGGACTTATCCCATCTATCAAATTATTTGCAATTAGTGAGTTAAAGCTTATGGCGATCGCAAAATGTCGTTTCAGTGGTCAACCCCTGCATCAAACCTTTATTGATCTAGGAATGTCGCCCTTAGCCAACGCTTATTTGACAGCAGAACAGCTAAACAATGCAGAGAAATTTTATCCTCTCCACACTTATGTTTCTGAAGACACTCTTTTAGTTCAATTAGAACAGTTTGAAACACCAGATCACATTTTCAGCGATTATGCTTATTTTTCTTCATACTCAGTAAGTTGGCTAAAACACGCCAAGGCTTACACGGATATGATGGTAGAAAAGTTTGGCTTTAATCATCACAATCAAGTTATTGAAATTGCCAGTAATGACGGCTACCTACTGCAATATTTTTTAGAAAAGGGAATCCCTGTTTTAGGAATAGAACCAGCAGCAAATATAGTTAAAGTTGCTGAAGATAGAGGAATTCCTAGTATTAACAAGTTTTTTGGAGTTGAAACTGCCAAAGAACTTGTGATACAAGGAAAAGTAGCTGACCTTTTGATAGGTAATAATGTTTTAGCTCATGTACCAGATTTAAACGATTTCATCGCTGGAATGAAACTCATCCTCAAACCCAATGGTATTTTGACGATGGAGTTTCCTCACATTTTGCAACTTATTCAACAAAATCAGTTTGATACTATTTATCACGAGCATTTTTCTTATTTTTCATTCCTCACTATCGAAAAAATCTTTGCAGCACACAACTTGCAACTTTTTGACGTAGAGGAATTACCAACTCATGGCGGTTCATTAAGAATTTATGCCAAACATGATTACGCTGTTCACCTCAGTATTAGTCAACGAGTTAGACATCTAAAAGCTAAAGAAATTGCCGCCGGGCTGCATCGCATAGAGACTTACATTACATTTGGAGAAAAAGTCAAAGAAACAAAGCACAAACTATTAAATTTTCTCTTGACAGCTAAAGCAGAAGGTAAATCAATTGCTGGTTATGGCGCACCTGCTAAAGGCAATACATTGCTCAATTACTGTGGGATTGGTAAAGATTTTATCGATTACACAGTAGATTGCAATCCCTACAAGCAGGGATTATTTCTACCTGGAACTCATATTCCCATCTTTGAACCAGATAAAATCCGCGAAACCAAACCAGATTATCTTCTAATATTGCCTTGGAATCTCAAGGAAGAAATTATGGAACAAATGGCATTTATTGGCGAATGGGGTGGACAGTTTGTAGTGCCAATTCCTGAAGTTAAAATTTATCCATCTCCTATTCAGAATAAGATTTTAATAGCGTCGTAATTTATAATTATAAACCCATAAATTGCCTATTACTACTATATTTATATGGGGGCGCGATCATGGGCAATATTTAAGTTATTTCCAAAAAACAAATGCTTTGATGTATTTTGGAAATCGCTAAAGAGTAATTAAAAGGTGTATCTACTATAAATTTTTGCCGCCGAACCACAAAAAACTAGACTGGGAAACAGCTTAGTGCCTTGTTAACTACAGATTAGAGCTTAATATGAATAAACTGCTAACTATTGCCATTCCTACATTTAATCGTGCCCAACTTCTAGATAAACAACTTACTTGGTTAGCTCAAGCTATTAAAGGTTTTGAAGATGACTGTGAAATTTTAGTTTCTGATAATTGTTCAACAGACAATACTCAGGAGGTGATCCAAAAATGGCAAACAACACTTAGTAATATTACATTTAAATCGAATAAAAATTTCAATAATTTAGGCGTAGTCAAAAATATTATGTATTGCCTAAAATCTACAACAACAAAATATGTTTGGACTATTGGTGATGATGACCCAATTCAAGATAGAGCCATTGCTTATGTGATTACCAAACTTAAGCAGCATGAAAATTTATCATTATTGTTCCTCAACTTTTCCGGCCGGAACCAAATGACTGGTGAACCAGTCCACCCACCAACAATTGTTGGTAATCGTTGGTTTGACGTTGATAGTGAAAATGCTGATGGTGATGGTAAAGCTATCTTTGAACATTGTTTCTCAAAAAGTGTCGGTGCAGTTATTTTTCTGACTGCTACAGTCTACCGCACTGACCTAGTAAAACGCGCTCTTCAAAATTGGAAAGATGCTGAGAATAACTGGATATCTTTAGCATATTTAGCTGGTTATTGTGCTGCTAATGGTAGTGTAATTGTCACTAAAGAGACTTATTTAGAATGTGTTGTTGGTGTGAGTTATTGGCAGAAAGAACCAAAATCTGCACTCTTAATGCAATACAAACATATACCCGAAGTGATTTTGAAACTGGAAGAGAATGGATATTCTAAGCAGTTTTGTAGACGGATGCTTTTGCAGAACGGTAAAGAAGTCAATTTGAAAGTTTTCTTGGGTGCTTTAAGAAGATGGCCGATGTCTGCTATCAAGATAGTAGTTCCATTTTTGGCTTTAGTCAGCTTGTGTGCTTTTGACGTGATGGTTTCTAAAGAATTCGGTTTAGCAGAATCGAGTGAAATACCGACTCAAGAAGTGCGAACCTATAAGCCGTAAGCTCTTAAATTGCTAACAAATATATATCAAAAAGAGGAGGATTTACGACATGTTTAGTGCAATTAAACGCAAAATATCTACACTGTCTTCTGACTTTGAATATTATGTAGCCCGTTGGAAGCATAGCAGAAATCTGCCAGCATTGGAAGGACGCGATCGCAACATTCTTAATACTCTCAAAAAAGATGGCGTTTACGTCACAACACTGGCAGATTTAGGGTTCAACTCTAGCTCAGAACTACTCAAAGCTGCTTACCATCAATTGTCTCAGATGGAAAATCCCAACAACGACCATCTAGACGAAAAATTGCCACAAATTTCCACAGTTACAGGTTTACCAGAATTTTATGCTTGGGGAATCGAGAAAAGGCTGCTCAATATCATCGAAAATTATATTGGTCTTCCTGTTGCTTTTCATGGTGTACATTTACGCAAAGATTTCAATAATAAACATCAGTTTGGGACGCTGTTATGGCATAGCGATGCAGAAGACCGTCGAATTATAAAAATCATTGTTTACTTGAATGATGTAGAAGAAAAAACTGGGCCTTTTGAATACATCCCCCGCTCTTTAACTTCCTTATTTAGTTGGAATTATGTTCGACTTTATTACAAACTTTGGAAGTCAAGCTATATGGGTATCGACGATGAAGAAGTAAAACCAGTCATCCCCAAATCAGCTTGGAAATCCTGCCCAGGCCCAGCAGGTACTGTGATTATTGTAGATACGAAAAATGCTTTGCATCACGGCACAGTCCGTACAGAAGACCGGTCAACACTATTCTTGTGTTACACCGCCAATCCTCCTGAAAGACCAGACCTCTGCACCCAATACTGGGATGATACTTATCCTAGAGCAGAGTTACGTTCTGCATCTGATGCAGTTAAAGTATCAACTTAAAAACTTTCTCGCCAGAAGAATATCTAATTTAATTAACCGCAGAGGCACAGAGAACACAGAGAAAGAGAAGGAAAGGAGTTGTACCCGATTTGTAAGTTTAGGACTAACACAAAATATCTCTCAAACTCTCATCTCTCCCTGTCCTCTGCGCCTCTGTGATTCGTTTATTTTCTGGCGCGAACACTAAGCAAACATTCATCTCAAAGCAATCATAATGATTTTCACCGAAACCGCACTCAAAGACGCATTCATTATTGACTTAGAAGAAAAGCCAGACCACCGTGGTTTTTTTGCTCGGTCTTTCTGCGCTCAAGAATTTGAAGCACACGGATTAAAGCCAACAGTTGCCCAATGTAATCTATCTTTTAATTATAAAAAAGGTACTATCCGGGGAATGCACTATCAAATTCTGCCAGCAGCAGAAACGAAATTAATTCGCTGTACTAAAGGTGCTATCTATGACGTAATTATTGATATGCGACCAGAATCTCCTACCTTTTTATCACACATTGGTGTAGAGCTAACCCCAGAAAACCGCCGCGCTTTGTATGTTCCAGAAATGTTTGCTCACGGCTATCAAGCACTCACAGATGAGACTGAAGTTGTATATCAAGTAGGTGAATTTTACACACCAGGGTATGAAAGAGGTTTACGCTATGATGACCCATTCTTTGCCATTGATTGGCCTCTAGATGTGACTGAAATATCTGAGAAAGATTTAAATTGGCCTTTGTTGAGAATGATGACTGTTGGCGGTACAGTTTCCAAATAACTATAGACTCTTTCTCTGCGCCAGGTATTTCAGTGCAGAGAACTAGTACCGCAAGGCGGAAGTCACGCATTCAAAAATCACGCATTCACTCATGCTTTAATTTTGGGCTTTCTGGCTGTAATGAAATGGTGAACCAGCGCTCTTGGTAGGGTTTCCCTCCAGAGCCACTGCGGTCTTGGGGCCTCCCCAAGTAGAGCATGTGGCGTCAGGCGACTGGTGAACCCGAAGGGTAGGTTTATTTACGCCACGTTGTACTAGTAGTCTGTCAAGTTGAAATTGATGGGTAAGTAAGTTCGTAGTAAGGACTTTAGTCTTTATCCTCTAAGCACAAAGCTGCTTACTACAAACTTTTCATTACTAGCTTAGATATTGTACTAGCACAACACACTGGCTGCTCTGTATGAGGTAATACAATAATTAATTAGGGTAGAAATAAATGCCAAATAATCTTCTATCTCGTGTCAGTAATACTATCTCTTTTGTCTCCAAAAAAGTCCAAGCTCGAATCAATTATGCTAAGGCTTTACAGGTTGTCTCCCTAAAGCCTAAACAGCCTTCCAAAGGAAATGTACTTCTTTCTTATCGAATTGAACCATTTCTCTTAAAACCTGGTCAGGTAATGCCTAATGACCATACTTGGTATTGGGAAGTTTGGCAAATAGCCCAAACTTTTTTAGACTTAGGTTACAACGTTGATGTTATCCAGTTCCACAATGATAAATTCGTTCCTCAAAAAGATTACGCATTTTTCATTGATATCCGTCATCGAATGGAAGCGCTTGCACCAAAACTCAATAAAGATTGCATCAAGATTTTCCACGTTGACATTGCTAATATGGTGTTTCGCAATGCAGCAGAATGCAACAGACTTCTAGAACTACAACGGCGCAAAGGTATCACCTTAAAACCACAGCGATTTGAAGTTCCTAACTTGGGAATTGAATATGCTGATTGCGCGATTGTGTTGGGTAACGATTTCACAACTGATACATTTAAGTATGCCAACAAACCGATGTATCGTATCCCAATTTCTTCGCCTGTCGTTTATCCTTATCCCGATAAGAAAGATTTTGAAGCGGTAAGAAAGCGCTTTCTGTGGTTTGGTGGTAGTGCTTTAGTCCTCAAAGGATTAGATTTAGTTTTAGATGCCTTTGCCCAAATGCCGGAATACCATTTAACAGTTTGTGGCCCGGTAAGTAATGACAAAGAATTTGAGCAAGCTTTCTATAAAGAACTGTACGAAACACCTAACATCCACACTTATGGGTGGATTGATGTTAGTAGCCCTGACTTTATAGAGGTGACAAATAACTGTCTAGGACTTGTTTATCCTTCCGTTTCTGAAGGGCAGTCAGGAGCAGTAATTAGTTGCTTGCAAGCTGGGTTAATTCCGATTTTAAGCTACGAATCTGGTGTAGATGTTCACGATTTTGGTGTAATTTTCGATAATCTTTCCGTTGACGAAATTAAGGCGAAAGTTAGAAGTATTTCCAATTTGCCTGTAGAAGACCTAAAGCTGATGTCTCGTCAGGCTTGGGAATATGCAAGAGCAAATCATACCAAAGAAAAGTTTGCCCAAGTTTACAGAAATGTTGTGGAGCAAATTATCGAAAATCACAGCCAGAAAAAACAGACTGGTTCTATAGCATCTAGCAAACAACCAGTTACTATTTAGCCCTGGCGATTAGAAATCGCGGCTATACAAACCAAGTCCGCCTTCGCGGACTGATGAAAATTAAGGGTTTCAAACCCGCCTGCGCGGGTTTTGCCTGTGTAGCTGTGACTTGTAGTCGCTTGGTGCAAGCTAATCCCAATTTCCATGAAAATGTACTTAATATTTAGCTGTAAGAAATTATTAAGTGCAAGTTTATAGATAATTTGTATCACAACCAACAGTTCCAAAATGGAGTTTAGTTCATGATTATTATCGATCGCGCCTTACAAACCCGTGCAGCAGCAGGAAATCCTATCAAGGTGGGAATGATTGGTGCTGGTTTTATGGGTCGAGGAATTGCCAACCAAATTGTCAATTCAGTGCCAGGAATGGAGTTAGTTGCTATCTCCAATCGCCAGATTGATGCAGCTAAACAAGCTTATTCGGAAGCAGGAATTGAAGATATTCAAGTTGTTGCAACTGTCAGCGAATTAGAAGATGCGATCGCTAACGGTAAATATGCAGTCACAGAAGACGCTAAGTTACTGTGTCGGGCCCAGGGCATTGATGCATTAATCGAAGTCACAGGTGCAGTGGAATTTGGCGCTCACATCGTTATGGAAGCGATCGCTCATTGCAAGCATGTGATCATGATGAATGCCGAACTCGACGGCACCATTGGCCCCATCCTGAAAGTCTATGCTGACAAAGCAGGTGTGATCTTCAGCGCCTGTGATGGCGATCAACCAGGGGTGCAAATGAACCTCTACCGCTTTGTAAAAAGCATTGGTCTAACTCCGTTATTGTGCGGTAACATTAAAGGACTTCAAGACCCCTATCGCAATCCCACCACTCAGGAAGGATTTGCTAAACGTTGGGGTCAAAAGCCCCACATGGTGGCTAGCTTCGCCGACGGAAGCAAAATTTCCTTTGAGCAAGCGATCGTTGCCAATGCCACAGGCATGAAAGTCGCCAAACGGGGAATGCTAGGATATGACTTCAACGGTTATGTCGATGAAATGGCCCATATATATGATGTTGAACAACTCAAAGAACTAGGCGGCATTGTCGATTATGTAGTTGGAGCAAAACCTGGCCCAGGCGTATATGTATTTGCCACTCACGACGACCCCAAGCAACAGCACTATCTCAACTTATACAAATTAGGCGAAGGCCCACTTTACAGCTTCTATACTCCTTATCACCTCTGTCATTTTGAAGTTCCCTTGTCCGTAGCGCGTGCTGTCCTATTCGGTGATGCGGTTATGTCTCCACTAGCAGGCCCGCTAGTAGATGTTGTCACCACTGCCAAAATCGACCTGAAAGCAGGAGAAACCTTAGATGGCATCGGCTACTACATGACCTACGGACAATGTGAAAATTCCGATATCGTCCAACAGCAAAATCTTCTACCAATGGGTTTAGCTGAAGGGTGCCGCCTCAAACGAGATATTTCTAAGGATCAAGTCCTCACATACGAGGATGTAGAATTACCTGAAGGCAGACTCTGCGACCAACTACGAACTGAGCAAAACACTTATTTCACCCCAGAAAAAATCTTGGTAGCAGTTGGGTAATATCGGTTCCTAAAATATTTGCAACAAATGAATTGGCTGTAGGGGTGTACAGCTGTACGCCCCTAATACGTTTCGGATAAGATCCCCCCGCCTGCGGCGACCCCCTTAAAAAGGGGGTAAAAAATTACAAAAAGCCCCCCTTTTTAAGGGGGGTTGGGGGGATCTCCGAGGCCCCTACCAACGTATTTGTAACAAGAATTTCGTCAAGAGGATAGGAAGCTATACTGCTGAACACTAAAGTTGTTGATAATAACTTGCTGGGGAGCCTTGAAACAAACCCGATCGAAACTTTAAGTCAAATTCATGAAAATTGCTCTAGTCCATGATTATTTAACCCAGCGAGGTGGGGCAGAGCGTGTGTTTGAACTGCTTTGTAAACGCTATCCCGAAGCAGATATTTTCACATCTCTGTACGATCCACAAAAAACTATTGATCTAGGCGATCGCATAGTCAACACAACCTTTTTACAAAAAATTCCCGGTGCAGTAAAATATTTTAGGTCAATGGCTCCTCTATATTTTCCTGCCTTTCGTGCCTTGGATCTGCAAGACTACGATCTAATTATTAGCAGTAGCACAAGCTTCGCCAAAGCAGTGCGAAAAAACCCAAATGCCCGCCACATTTGTTTTTGCCATAATGTCACCCGTTTCTTATGGGATACAGCAACCTATTTAAGAGAATACGGAGACTATAGATATTTTGCTCCTTTAATCGAACAAGTATTTCAAGTAATGAGAAAGGTAGACCTGAAATATGCACAGGAACCTGACCTTTACATTGCTAATTCTAGTGTTGTTGCCCGCCGTATTGAAAATATTTATGGCAAAAAGGCAATGATGGTAAACTATCCAATTGATACTAGTAAATTTCTTTTTTCCGATATAAAAGATGAATATTATCTGGCCTCAGCCCGGATGATTAGCTATAAGCGCCTTGATATAATAGTCGAAGCTTTTAATTGGCTGGGATGGCGCTTATTAATATCAGGTGACGGCCCAGAACAAGCACGGTTAAAATCCAAAGCATTAAAAAATATTGAGTTCTTGGGACACGTAAGTGATAGAACCCGCAAAGACTTGTTTTGCAAAGCCAAGTCTATTATTGTCGCAGCCTTAGAAGACTACGGATTAGTTCCAGTAGAGGCTAATGCTAGCGGCACACCAGTCATCGCTTATGGAGCAGGTGGAGTATTAGATACTCAAATACCAGGTGAAACAGGAGTCTTTTTCAAAAGGCAAACACCCGAATCTCTACAAATTGCATTACTAGAAGCCAATGGCATTTCTTGGGATTACGATCGCATCCGTAATCATGCAGTAGCAAACTTTTCAGAGAATGCCTTCTTTGGGAAAGTTGAGCAAATTATTAACCAAGCTTGTGGCGGGCATCTAATATTCATTTGATCAAGTAGTCATTAGTCATTAGTCATTGGTCATTGGTCATTAGTCATTAGTTATTGTTTTTTGGTACATACCTCACTTTAAAAGTGAGCAGAAAAACTTTCTAATATTAGACTAATTCAAACCATGTTGTTTATAGGCGTGGTATCTCAAGGAATAATGGCTCTGGCGTTGCAATACGGTTCGGTTCAGATCCCCCCGCCTACGGCGACCCCCAAAGGGGGTAAATGAGGTTTATGAGCAAGCCTTTTTAAGGGGAGCCACTGCGGTCTTCTCCCAAGGGGAGACGCCAAGGGCGATGGGGTTTCCCCAAGTGGAGCAAGTGGCGTGGGTTGGGGGGATCTTCAAAATGTTAAAACGTTAACCGAACCGTATTGTCTGGCGTTGCAGTTTTATTTCGTAATCTCTTCCCACTATAAGATTACCTATTTATTTAACTCTCTCATCCTGAGTTGTTTGTAAAAAAATAGGTATTCTTCGGAGAATCTCTTAGCGTAAGTCTTGTTGGCACAGCCTTTCGTAGAAAAGACAAGGATAATAAAAGTGGTTCAAAGTAGTCTAAATCCTCATATAACTCCAGCTTCGGAAAATGAACCAAGCTATGGACAATTGTTTGCCGTATTTGTGCGAAGATTTCCTTGGTTTCTAGCAGTATTAATTACTTCTATTGCTATTGCAGGCATGGTAACTTTAAAAACCAAGCCAACTTATAAAAGTTCAATGCAACTTTTAGTAGAACCTAACTATCAAGGTAAAACAGAAGGAGCGGGGGTAGACAACCAATTTACTGACTCTAATGTGGTCATAGATACTGCAACCCAGCTTAACTTGATGCAGAGTTCGGGACTTATCCAAAAAGCAGTTGAGAAACTTCAATCTGATTATTCAGATATAAGTGCAGCTGAGATTAAAGCTTCCTTAGTCTTAACTCAATTAAGGAGCAAAGAAGATAATGTTGCTACTAAAATATTTCAAGTTGAATACACTGCTGGAGATCCAGAAAAGACACAAAAAGTTCTGGGCGCGATTCGACAAGTTTATGTGGAATATAACAAAGAACAACAGAATTCGCGTTTACAAAAAGGTCTGCAAATTATCAGGGAACAGTTAAGTAAAGCCAGTGAAGAAGTAAACGCGGCTGAGACAAATTTACAAAGGTTCCGCAGAAATCAGAACTTAATTGATCCAGAGTCACAGGCCAAAGCGATTGAGACAGCTTTGAACAATATTGCCCAAGAAAGACAGACAACTCGCGCCCAGTATGGCGAAGCATTAGCACGCCAAAAATCTTTAGAAGAACAACTTAACCGTTCTCCCCAAAATGCTCTAGTTGCTTCTCGTCTGAGTCAGTCTACTCGCTATCAAGGCTTACTGAATGAAATCCAAAAAAGCGAACTGGCACTAGCACAAGAACGCTTACGCTTTACAGATCAAACTCCGAGTGTGCAAAAGCTCAAAGAACAGCTTCAGAGTCAGAAGGAATTATTGCAACAAGAAGTAGGAAGAACTTTAGGTGAAAAGTCTGCTAGTGCATTCACGAATGGAGACTCTCTTCTCGAAAAAGGACAGCTTGGCCAAATTGATCTCAGCCTAGCTGGTCAGTTAGTAGAAACGCAGACAACTATAGTTGCTTTAACTGCTCGCGATCAAACTTTGGCCCAGAAAGAAAACGAGCTACGTTTTGAAATCAAACGCTTCCCGCCTCTTTTGGCTTATTACAATCGAATGCTACCGCAGTTGCAATTTAGCCGTGAAAGGTTAGAGCAACTTTTAAGAGCAGAACAGCAATTACGGCAAGAACTTTCCAAGGGTGGATTTAATTGGGAAGTTGTGGAAGAACCTCAAAAAGGCGGACAATTAGGCCCCAATCTTCAACAGAACTTGCTGTTAGGTACTGTGGTTGGGTTTATGTTAGGGGGCATTGTTGCCTTTATTCGAGAATCGGCTGATGATGCAGTTCACACCACTGCTGAGTTGGAGAAGCAAATGGCCATGCCGTTGTTGGGAACAACTCCCAAATTACCGCCAGCCAAACCCAGAGAATCAATGATCAAGTTGCCCTTTGGTAAGCCAGAAGTTCTCGCCCCCTGGACAATTCAGGTATTGCAATCTCCACCGCGCTGGGAATCGCTGGATCTGATTTACAAAAACATTGAACTTTTAAATACTGTTGCTAACTTGAAATCTTTGATGATTACCTCAGCTTTACCTGATGAGGGTAAGTCAGCTTTGGCGTTGGGTTTGGCGATGAGTGCTGCCCGTTTACACAAAAGGGTATTGCTGATTGATGCCAATTTACGCGATCCCAGTTTGCACGAACAACTGAATCTTCCTAATGAACAGGGGCTTTCAACTCTACTGGCTAGTGATGCAACTCTACCCAACCAGATTAGTCTTCAATACTCAGGTTCCGCCTACATCGATATTTTGACTGCTGGCCCCAAACCTGCTGACCCAGCTAATCTGTTGAGTTCCCCTCGGATGATGGAATTAATGGCAGCATTTGAGGAAAACTATGATTTGGTACTCATAGATGCTCCCCCAGTTCTCGGTTTGGTGGATGCCATGCTTACCGCATCATCTTGTCGTAGTGTGGTCATGGTGGCAACCATTGGGATTGTGACCCGAAGTCAGCTTAGTCAAGCGACAGCCATGCTGAGTAAGTTAAATCTGATTGGGGTTGTAGCTAATGGGGTATCAAACTCTAGTAGTAATTACGTACCTTATATCAAACAACAGCAATTAGCTCTGCGCCAAGCTGTAGAAAAATAGTTAGTACGGCGACGAAAGATCCCCGACTTTTTTAAGGAGTTGGGGCTATTCCTGACAATTCAGGTCATGTGGAAAAGCCCACAAAGACCTAACCCCCTTCCCGACCTCTCTCTAACCCTCTCCTACGAGGAGAAGGAAACGGAAAAACTTTTGTTACTGGAAGGGGGAAAATTCAAAGTCTCTCTCCTTTTAGGAGCTACAGTGTACACACAAGTATGACCAGCATAGGTTTTAACTCTTCTAGTAGTTTCGTAGTAGCACTATTTTAATCTTGCCACGCCAGTAGGGTGCGTTATGGACACGCCGAAATAACAAATGAGTTCGCCGAAATAACAAATGAGTTCGCCGAAATAACAAATGAGTTCGCCGAAATAACAAATGAGTTCGCCGAAATAACAAATGCGATCGCCGAAATAACAAATGAGTTCGCCGAAATAACAAATGCGATCGCCGAAATAACAAATGAGTTCGCCGAAATAACAAATGAGTTCGCCGAAATAACAAATGCGATCGCCGAAATAACAAATGAGTTCGCCGAAATAACAAATGAGTTCGCCGAAATAACAAATGCGTTGGCGTAGCCCGCCGCAGGCATCGCTATGATTGCAACAATTTAGCTTTGTCACACCAGCGTAACGCACCGCAAATCTTTGGTGGATGAAGTTTTTCCGACTTGTGTGTACACCGTAGCCTTAAAAGAAGAGAGAAATAGAAGTGAGGTTTTCCAGATACCGTGAAAAGTCAGGATCTGTTCATATTAAATGCAAGACGTAGTAGGGTAGCACAGCTGTGCTACCCTACGTTTTTATGAACAAATTTTAATTTTGTTGCGATCAGGAAAATTTCAGTATATTTATGCTATCTTTATGGGTTATCAGAGAAATCACTAGCTCTTTAAAGAGTAAATAAAGAATTTATTTGAGCGATCGCTATTTCTACATACTCTTATATTCTAGAGATTAAAGCACCTTCAAAAAAGCTAGAAGATAACAGTGGACTGGTTTTGTTAAGTATATCGACACAATAAACACCTCACTGCAATTAAACGTAGTGGCGTGACAAGGCTAAAATGTTGCAAAAAAAATGTAGGTTGGGTGGAGGCTAAGCCATTGCCAACATCCTGATATATGTTGGGTTGCGCTCCGCTCCACCCAACCTACGTCTACGTTTAATGCACTATTTTAGCCTTGACACGCTAGTAGATATAGATTCATGGGTAATTTACCTCTACACTTTTCTACTGTCAGTAGTTACCGGAAAATACTGATTGCCCATGAATATTGATAGTAACGTTGATTTGTACACCTCTACACCAGCAGAATTCTGCACGATGTGTGCTTGGCTGAGTGGCAAATAGCAATAACATATTTTGCCCTCAATTATCTCCAACTTTTTGGACTGACACAAGATTCGGATTTGGGTCTTTGGCATTGATAGCCTTTGATAACGCCTCAGCAATTCACTCCTGTATAAACCCAAAGACATTATGACAACTTCAATAATTCCAACTCTAGAGAATTTATATGATGTAACCCAGGAACACCAAGATAATCGTGGGTACTGCACACTCCAGTGGCGACGGGGTAAGCTGTTGGTGAAGCCGCTTGGACGAGTTAAACAACCATATTTGCCTTCGTTAAATAGTAAGCGATCGCTAGTAAAATGCTTACAACATTCTCCTGTAAGTTTGGTAAGCATAGATCCCAAACTGGGTGAGACTTTGCTCAGGTTTTGGGCAGATGCATGTGAAGAAGCAGAAAAACCAATATTCCTAAGCATACGCGCTAGTAAAAAACTGTCTAACCAACCCTTCGGGCGACTAATTGATTGGATTGCTGCTTTCGTTTTGCTGCTATTAGTAAGTCCAGTCGTGTTGGGATTGGTTGTGTTAATGCAGGTTTACTCGCCAGGGTCACTTTTTTGTCGTGAGTGGCGTGTTGGAGAACGGGGTAAACTGTTTCGGGCAATAAGGTTTCGCACGCAAAACACCACACTTCTAGGGCGTTGGATGGGTAAATACAGTCTCGACAATCTGCCACAGTTATTTAACGTGCTGCGGGGTGACATGAATTTAACCGGATCTCGTTGTTGGACTTTAGAAGATGCAGTACAGCTAAATAAACTACCAGAAATTAAAGCTTCGTGGGAAGTAGAAGCGCAATCTCACCTGTTACATCTAGATAGCCAAACACTGTAATTTATCTGTGCGGTAATTGATGGTTTCATCTACCGCACTGAGGCTAAAGCACTATAGCGGTTTATCTACCTTGCCAAACTATTATAAAATCCATGCATTTCCAACTTCCTCAAAAACTTCGTAGTCTGCTCAAAGCTACCAGCTTCTGGCAGGATAACTATTTGCTATTGCGAGAATTTAAACACTTTCGCAAGATTGTAATTTTAGCTCTGATATTCTCGATTCTGGCGGCAACTTTTGAAGGTGTCAGTATTGGTTTTTTACTTTCATTTTTGCAAAGCTTAACTAGTCCCAACGCTCAACCTGTCCAAACAGGTATAGAATGGTTTGATAATTTAGTATTGGGAGCTAATTCATCGGCAATTAATCGTCTATACCGGGTATCTTCGCTGATTTTATTGAGTACTTGGTTACGTGTTACCTTCAATTATTTTGGACAAGTCTATACTGAATTATCTCAACTGCATTTTGGCGATCGCTTACGTAAGCAAATTTTTGAACAGTTACAATCCTTATCGTTAAGTTACTTTGCTAAAACTCGTTCTGGTGAACTAATTAACACAATAACCACAGAAATTGAAAGGATAAGACAGGGTTTCAGTGGGGCAGCCTTTTTAGTAACTAGGGGAATCACAACTCTTGTCTACTTAACATCAATGTTTTTGATATCATGGCAACTGACTGTGATTTCAGCATTACTATTTACACTTTTAGGTGTAGGTTTATCTAATCTGAATGCCAGAGTCAGAGAATCAAGTTTTGGCATGACAACTGCTAATGCTAATTTTACATCAACAGCCATAGAATTTATTAATGGCATTCGCACGGTTCATTCCTGTGGTACTCAAGAATTTGAGCGCCAGCGTTATTACAAAGCTAGCGACAAGGTAGTAAGTACTACAACTAAAGTTGTATTCACTTGGACACTTGTTAAGCCAATTGCCGAAGGGGTAGCTACTACGGTGTTGGTCGGAATGATTATTTTAGCATTCACTAGCCTGGTTAGTAATGGAACGCTACAAGTTGCTTCTTTGCTAACATTTTTCTTTGTGCTATTTCGCTTCATCCCGTTTGTTCAAGATATCAATGGCACAAGAGCATTTCTCAGTACTCTACATGGCTCGGCAGACAACATTAAAAATCTGCTAAAAAGTGATGATAAAAATTATTTTCAGGATGGGACACTTAAGTTTAAGGCTTTAGAAAGGGCAATAAATTTAGTATCTGTAGATTTTGGCTACGATAACGAAAATATAGTGCTGCATAATATTACCCTAACCATTGAAAAGGGGAAAATGACTGCATTAGTCGGAGCTTCTGGTGCTGGTAAAACAACTCTTGCTGATTTAATCCCCCGCTTTTATACTGCTATAGAGGGAAATATCTATATCGATGAAATTGATATTCGTTTGTTTGAAATTAACTCTCTACGTCGTCAAATAGCTGTAGTCAGTCAGGATACTTTTATCTTCAATACTGATGTTTGGCAAAATATTGCTTATGGTACTCCACAAGCCACTAATGAGCAAATTCAAGAAGCCGCGAAACTAGCGAATGCGCTGGAATTTATTTTAGAAATGCCCGAAGGTTTTAATACCCAATTGGGAGATCGGGGTGTTAGATTATCTGGAGGACAAAGACAACGAATTGCTATCGCACGGGCGCTACTAAGGAACCCTGAAATTTTGATTTTGGATGAAGCAACTAGTGCCTTAGATTCTGTATCTGAGCGCTTAATTCAAGATTCATTAGAAAAGCTATCTGTTGGTAGAACAGTAATTGCGATCGCTCACCGTCTTTCTACTATTGCTAAAGCCGATAAAGTCGTAGTTTTGGAAGCAGGGCGGATAGTAGAACAGGGCAAATATCAAGAATTACTCGGACGCCAAGGCAAGCTTTGGGAATATCACCAGATGCAATACTATAATTCGTAATTCGTAATTCGTAATTCGTAATTCGTAAATTACGAATTTGTTTCCCTACTCAATTATTTATATAAGCAGGAAAAATCAATGGTAAATATAGGCTACCACACTGCTAAAATTCAGGGTAGATTTAATCGCTCCCTATATAAAGCAGCCCTTTCTCAGGTTGTCAGCATCCCGATAAAACAAACTCAGCAAATTCCGGTAAGTGTCTATGCCTTCTCATGTGAACGTGATTTACCAGAACAAGTGGCAAGTATTCGCTCATTCATTCGTAATGTCGGCATTCCAGATACATTCGCTGTAGTTTCTGATGGCAGTTACACTGAGTCTAGTTGTAATTTACTCCGCCGTGTCCATCCCTGCGTTAAGGTAATACTTTTACAAAACTTCCTGAGAACGGATTTACCTCAATGTGTTCTTGATTATGCCCAACTGCATCCACTTGGCAAAAAGTTGTCGGCATTAATGTCAATTCCGGTTAATGGAGCTACGATTTACACTGATTCAGATATTTTATTTTTCCCCGGCGGTATTGATTTAATTGATTTGAGTAAATCGGACGATAAATATTCTCTTTATCTACCTGATTGTTCTATATCGCTAGATGAGCGAATTATTTATAATGATTCTGAAAAGTCAAATCCAGTAAATGGTGGATTTATATTATTTAGGCATGAATTTGACTGGAGTTTTGCTATCGAACGTTTAGCAAATCTTCAAGAAGCTCCTACTTATTTTACGGAACAAACAATTGTTCATTTGACAATGCATCACAATCATGGTGAGCCTTTATGCACAAAAAAATATGTTCTCAATGTAGAAGATCAGTTCATCTATCCAGATAAATCTGCAAGTAAAAACATTGCTCTCAGGCATTACGTGAGTGATGTGAGACACAAATTATGGTTTAACATTGGCATATAAGTTGATGAATTTAAGCCTCTATATAGATGAGGAATACAATTAGTAATAACGTAAAAAAAATGGTGGTTAATGCTTAACTCAATCAATGATGCCAAGCGAAATGATGAACTATTGCACAGGCGTATTTTTGAAGAAGACCTGATTTATCAATGCTCCAATTTTGATGTAGGTGAGGGCGGAGGTGTTGAAACTTATTTAGCTTCTCTGTTTGAACATCGACCACCTGAAGTTAGCGATCGCGTGATAAAATCGCTTAATAATGTTGACCAAAGCCAATTCAAATTGCTGCACCTCCACAGCCCAGATTTACTTTTGCAGCTTACAGGCGAGTGTCCTACGGTTTTCAGCGTTCATAATCACTCATTGTACTGTCCTAGTGGCACAAAATATTTAGCTGGACAGCGAACAATCTGCGATCGCAACTTCTCTTACTTAGGTTGTACCTGGGGTAAATTAGCAGATAAATGTGGTAGCCGTAGACCGTTAAGAACTCTTAAAGAACTTCAAATTACTCATCAGTTCTTAGATGCCTTAAAAAAGGTAAGAATTACTTTTGTTGCTAATAGCGAATACGTGCGTCAAGAGTTGATTAAAAATGGTGTACCCTCTGAACAAATTGTAACGCTACACTGTGGTATCTCTATACCACAAATAACAACTGCACCCCTGAGTTTAGATATCCATCAAAATCATAGAATTTTGTTTGTTGGACGGATTGTTTCTGATAAAGGTCTGGAATGGCTGCTCAAAACCTTAATACATACAAATCCGCAAATTCAACTTGATATTGCAGGTGAAGGCTGGGAACGACCACGGTTAGAAAGGTTAGCAAATACACTCGGATTAAGTAACCGAATTACTTGGCATGGTTGGTGCGATCGCAACACATTAAATAACCTTTACGAACAGTGTTTTGCAGTCATCTTTCCTAGCGTTTGGCCTGAACCTGCCGGTCTTGTAACTCTAGAAGCATACTCTCGTTATCGACCTGTAATTGGTAGTGCAGTCGGAGGAATTCCAGAACATTTGCGAGATGGAGAAACAGGTATTCTTGTTCCAGGTAATGATATCAAAAAGCTGGCAGATGCTATTCATGATTTGTATGGAGATTATGAAAAAAGCCGACACATGGGCGAACAAGGTCATGCTTTATTAATGAAAGAATTTACCATGAATGCTCATGTAAATAATCTCCGAACAATTTATGCAAAAACAATAGCTGAATTTCCTTCTAGAGCGAAAAAAATATATAGCATTCCTCAAGTGAAATAAGCTTAGTTTGATACACCAAATTGTTCATCTTTTACCTATGAAATATAAAGGAAAAAACTATGTCATTGTCTCAAGAATCCCAACAGCCTTTAGTTAGCGTTATTATCCCCACCTATAATAGACCAGAGTATCTCAAGCAAGCGATCGCTAGCGCTGTTAAACAAACTTATCAAAATATCGAAATTATTGTTTCTGATAATTATAGCCCAGAAAATCCTCAAGCAATTGTGGCATCTTTTGGTGATTCACGCATCAGATTTTGGCGACATCAGCAAAATGTGGGGATGATTGCTAATCAGCAACATGGCTTCAAAATGGCGCGAGGTAAATATGTTGCTAGTCTCCATGATGATGATATCTGGAATGAAGATTTTTTAGCAAAGCTAGTACCACCTCTAGAAGCAAATTCTGAGTTAATTATCGCTTTTTGCGACCAATATATCATAGATGCAAATAGCATAATTAATAATGCTGGAACTGAAGAAAATACACGCGGTTATAAGCGAGACAAACTAGCAAAAGGAATTCATCAACCTTTTTATAAAATTGGATTGGTAGATAAAAGCATAGCTACTGCTGCATCTTGTGTGATTCGCAATAATTTAATTGATTGGGATAGTATTCCCTCAGAAGTTGGCGGGATGTGGGATTTATATTTAACTTATCTCTGTTGTATATCTGGTTATGGCGCTTACTACTATCCAGAGAGATTGACGCGATATCGTGCCCATGAGCAAACTGACACTATGCTCAGTGGGAGTCGAGATGTGCAGGCAAAAATCCGCAAAGCTAAAAGCGAAATGTTTTGTTATCAAGTCTTTATGGAAGACGCTCGTTTACAGCAATTTAAGGCTTACTTTCAAAAGAAATGGTTAGAAGCTAATACCACTTTGGGAATTGGTTTGCTACGAAGTGAACAGATAGCAGCAGCACGTCCTTATTTTTGGCAGGCGTTGAATAAACAAAAGTTTGATGTGCGAACTATAGCGGCACTAAGTCTCAGTTTTACTCCGCGTTTTTTCGCAGACAAATTAATAGAAATATCTAAATAATAGAGTAATCATGTCTGAATTGTAGATTTTTTTTAACGAACCGCAGAGACGCAGAGAACACAGAGGTAAAAAAAATATTTTTTTTTGATTTTTACTTTGCGTCTTTGTTTCAACTTATTTTACCAAGTAAGGTAGTGTATGAAACTTTGTATTGTTACTCATAAAATCAAAAAAGGTGATGGTCAGGGGCGGGTAAATTACGAAGTTGCTCAAGAAGCAATTTGTCGTGGTCATCAATTGACATTATTGGCTAGTGAAGTTGCACCAGAACTAGAGGATAATAGTCAAGTTAATTGGATTAGAATTCCAGTAAAAGGCTATCCGACAGAATTTGTGCGGAATTTCATATTTGCCCAAAAAAGTGCAGATTGGTTACGTCAACATCGCTCTGAGATTGATTTAGTTAAAGTCAATGGAGCAATTAATCTGGCTGCGGCTGATGTGAATGCTGTACATTTTGTCCACAGTTCATGGTTGCGATCGCCTGTTCATATTTACCGCAACCGTCGAGACTTATATGGTTTCTATCAATGGCTGTTTACGGCTTTTAATGCCCGTTGGGAAAAGCAGGCTTTCCAAAAAGCGCAGGTTGTCGTAGCTGTATCCGAAAAGGTCGCCCAGGAATTAGTTAACATTGGTGTGCCACGTTCTCGTATTCGTGTAATTGTCAATGGCGTTGATTTAGAAGAGTTTGCCCCTGGTGAAAGCAATCGCCAAAAATTAGGTTTACCGGAAAATGTCACCCTAGCACTGTTCGCCGGAGATATCCGCACACCCAGAAAGAACTTAGATACAGTGTTGCACGCCTTGGCGAAAGTTCGCGATTTACATTTGGTGGTGGTGGGACACACCCAAGGTAGCCCTTTCCCAGAATTAGCAGCATCTTTAGGGTTAAGCGATCGCGTGCATTTTGTGGGATTTCGCCGTGATATCCCACAAATTATGCAAGCAGTAGATTTATTTGTTTTTCCTTCCCGATACGAAGCTTGCAGTCTCGTATTGTTAGAAGCGCTTTCTTCAGGACTGCCTGTAATTACTGCCACAGCCACCGGGGGTGGTGAGTTGGTGACACCAGAATGTGGCATCGTCTTATCCGACTCAGATGATATTGATGCTTTGGCTGTGGCGCTGATGTCCTTGGTGAGCGATATCCCGTTGATGCAGCAAATGGGCAAAGCTGCTCGCTCTGTGGCAGAAAAACATAGCTGGACTACTATGGCACAAACTTATGTGGATCTATTCGAGGAATTAAGCAAGAATGCGGAACACCGTTCTCATACCGACTTATCGCCGTCCACAAGACCTATCACGCTGCCTTTTGGCGCTACAGGAGCAAACTAAACCCGTCGATCAGGTGATAGTGGTTGTCCGTGACACGGATGCAGAAACTTGGGAATTTCTTGCCCAATTCAAAGCCCACAACTTGCCATTGCATACCGTGAAAGTGACGCAACCGGGGGTAGTAGCAGCCCTCAACGCCGGACTAGCAGCAGTGGAGGGTGATATTGTTTCCATTACTGATGATGATGCTGCACCTCACCCAGATTGGTTAGAGCGCATCGCCGCTTACTTTAGCTGTGATCGTCGCCTCGGCGGTCTTGGTGGGCGTGATTGGATATACCACGGCAGCAAATTAGAAAACGAATCCCGCCCAGTAGTCGGACAGTTGCAATGGTTTGGGCGAGTGATTGGCAACCATCACCTGGGAGTGGGAGAACCCCGTGAAGTCGATATTCTCAAGGGCGTAAACATGAGTTTTCGTAAAGAGGCAATCGGACAATTGCGCTTTGACGAGCGGATGCGCGGCACTGGAGCGCAAGTACATTTTGAAATGGCATTTACTCTGACATTAAAACGGGCTGGTTGGAAGATAATTTACGATCCTAATGTTGCTGTAGATCACTATCCAGCAAAACGTTTTGATGAAGACCAGCGAAATAATTTTAATGAAATTGCCTTTATTAATTTAGTCCATAATGAAACTTTAGTTTTACTAGAGCATTTGCCATTTGTCCGGCGGATTATATTTTTATTCTGGGCAGTATTCGTGGGTACATGTGATAGTTTGGGTTTCGTACAATGGCTGAGATTTTTACCTAGTCAAGGGCAGTTGGCAGGGAAAAAATTGCTGGCATCCTGGCGGGGGCGTTGGCAAGGATATAAACAATTCGTAATTCGTAATTCGTAATTCGTAATTGCAGACAGATTATTCCATTTTGAATTCTTTTTAAGTCTTTAGATTTACTAATGTGTAAATCTAAAATCTAAAATCTAAAATTGAATGAATTCTAGACAGATACTTTTCAATAGTTTTTTACAAGAAAACTATTCTCCTGAGGAGCGATCGCAACAGGGTTGGATGGCGATCGCAGGCTTTATATTACTGACTGTAGCTTGCTATTTTGCTGGTGCTACTGCCGCATTGCGCCTAATTTATCCGGTGATGGCTTTAGTAGTAGCCATATTTTTATACTTGCGGCATCCCATTCTCTACATCAGCTTTACCTGGTGGATCTGGTTTCTCACGCCTTTAGCTACCCGCTTGGTTGACTATCGGGTGGGCTGGGACGCTACCCGTCAGATGCTCATAGCACCCTACTTAGTAGTGTTTGTCACCATCGCAACATTCTTACGACACTTTCCCCGCGCCTCACGTCAAGGGGGCTTGCCGTTTGTTTTGGCTTTTATCGGAGTCTTCTATGGCTTTTTAATCGGTCTGATTTATAACCCACCAATCCCTGTAGCCCGCGGATTGCTAGATTGGCTCAGTCCGATCATCTTTGCTTTTCACTTATTTATAAACTGGCGAGATTATCCCAGCTATCGCCAGAACATTCAGCGAACATTTCTTTGGTGTGTGTTGATTTTAGGAGCGTATGGCGTATATCAATTCGTCGTGGCTCCTGAGTGGGATAGGTACTGGCTCATAGAATCAAAACTATTCATGAGTTCTGGAAACCCTGTACCTTTTGGAATGCGTGTCTGGAGTACATTGCACTCAGTTGGCCCCTTTGGTTCTGTCATGCAAGCTGGGTTGCTGTTGTTATTTACCAGTTCAGGAAACTTAATTTTTCCTGCCTCAGCTGTTGGTTATTTGTCCTTTCTACTGACACAAGCACGTACTAATTGGGCGGGCTGGTTATTAGGAATAATTATGATCGTGGGTTCAGTCAAAACCCGGATTCAAATGCGGTTAATCACCATAATTGTAGTGATGGCAATTTGTGTTGTGCCATTGACAACCATCGAGCCAATTGCTGGGGTTGTAGCAGCGCGTTTGGAAACATTTTCCAATCTTGAAGAAGATAACAGTTTTAAAGATAGATCGGGAAGTTACGACAAAAACCTTGGTTTAGCCCTTTCTAATGGTCTAGGTAATGGGTTAGGAAATATTTGGAAAGTCAACGAAAAAACTGGTCAAATTGAAGTAGTGGTGATTGATAGTGGCATTTTAGATATGTTTTTCACCCTTGGTTGGTTTGGAGCCATCTTTTATATGGGTGGACTACTTTTTTTAATTATTAGTGTCAGCAGTTATGGAGAAGGTCGTTTCGATAGTTTTATCAGTGCTGCCCGCGCTATTGGTATCAGTTCTTCTACACAGCTAATTATCGGTAGCGGCATGTTAAGTGTGGCAGGGATGATTCTTTGGGGATTTTTAGCTATGGCTATGGCAGGACACAAGTACTATCAACATCAAAAAAATTATGAATTATGAATTAATCCAAAAATATTTGACTATCCTATTGCAATGTACTTGGATTAAGCATTTTCTCATTCTCTCTGTGTCGCGCCAGTTGCTACCCTTCTCCTGACGGAGACGCTGCGCGAACGGGAACGCGCTTGAGCGAACAAGTCGGGTAACCCGCAAGGGCGCACTGGCTTCTCTGCGCCTCTGCGGTTCGTTTTGGAGTTGTAAAAATTATCGGAACCGCTAAGTCGCTTTCTCTACGAGACACTACGTGAACGCGCAGCCTCTGGTAGAGAAGAGAAAAAAGGAAGAAGTTTACAAATTATTTAGGATTGATTATAGATTATGAAAGCAATTATTGTAATGCCACTAGCCGAGCAACGAGGTGGCGGTGAAATGATGCTTTGGGATTTAGTACAGCAGGGACGTAATGCTGGTGTCGAGTGGCTGGTGATATTTTTAGAAAACGGCCCGATGGTTGAACAAGTAAAGTCCCTTGGCATTGATGCACGAGTTGTGGAAAGTGGACGTTTACGCCAAATCCACCGTTTTATTGCTGCCGTTTTTCGGATAGCTGCGATCGCCCGCCGCGAACGTGCAGATATAATTGTCAATTGGATGTGGATCACACATATATCTGGAGGTCTAGCGGCGATGTTGGCGGGGTTACCTGCTGTATGGTATCAGCTAGAAGTGCCTAGTGATAAAACTTGGTTGGTGCGAATCGCTACTTTAATCCCAGCGCGTGCAATTATCACTCTCTCCCAAGATGGCAAGCAAGCACAGGCAGAGATTTGGCCCCACAGACCAACACTTTTGGTTTATCCTGGTGTTGCATTAGACCGATTTGAGCCTAATGCTTTACCTACTCCAGAAGAAGCACGACGAAAACTGGGCTTACCTTTACACGGGCCGTTGATTGGAATTGTTGGGCGATTGCAACGATGGAAGGGAATGCACGTATTAGTGCAAGCGATGCCCAAAATTTTACAGAAGTATCCTGATGCTCATTGTGTGGTGGTTGGCGGTAAGCACGATTTAGAACCGGATTATGAGGACTTCTTAAAAGCCGAAATTGCCGCCTTGGGCTTGAAAGAGCAAGTAATTATGGCTGGGTTACAGCGTAATATCCCGGAGTGGGTGCAGGCGATGGATGTATTCGTTCATGCATCGGATAAAGAGCCGTTTGGGATTGTGATTATTGAGGCGATGGCGCTGGGTAAACCTGTGATTGCTGGTGATGCTGGGGGCCCGACGGAGATTATTACCGATGGCATGAATGGACTATTAACACCTTACGGCGATGCGGATAAATTAGCGATCGCAATTCTCCGCTATCTTGACGAGCAAGAATTTGCCCAAAGTGCCGGAATAGCTGCCAGACAACGCGCCCTCAATTTCTCAACGCAGAATTATGCTCAAAACTTTATTAGTGCAATTCGTTCTGCTAAGGCTTAATCCTCAATACCGTTCGGTTAAAGAATTTTTTGGTTGAGGCAGGCAGGGGGAGAAGAGAAGCAGAGGGAGAGAAAAATTAATTACTGAACAATAACCCTTTTGCCTCCCCTGCTTATCCGAACCCTATTTTTAAGGGGAGCTACTGTATTTATCCTTAATCTTTCAAGAGTTGAGCTGCTAGCAACGCTAATGCTGCTGTACCAGCGATCGCACCCCACTGGAGAAGCGGATTTTTTTCTAGCCAGTCAGTAACGCTAAGTATAACTAAGTTACTATAATCTCCGTCAACTTTGTCGTGTTCAGCAACAGGTTGGTAAAAATTATTTGGTGCATCTTCAGACTTCGGCTCGGAACTACGCTGTAAGTTGAAGCCGACGAGCAGTAACAGTGAATCTACTAATGGTGGTGAGATGCGCTGTACCAAATCTAATATTTTAGCTACATCCCCAACTAAGTAGTCACGAGTTGGATGTTCGGCTACATAGAGGATAGCATCAGCTACAAGTTTAGGCTCGTAGTAAGGTGGTATCCCGGCAGGCTTTACGCCTAATTTCGTCAGCCCATTGTTCCAGAAAGGGGTGTTGATCACGGCTGGCTTCACACTTGTAACGCTGATAGGCCATTTTTCATGTTGCAACTCAACGCGCATGGCTTCGATAAAACCCTCGACCCCGTGCTTGGCTGCGGAGTAAGCACTTTGGTAGGGGAGCGATCGCGTACCTTCCATTGAAGAGACATGGATCAATGCCCCCCGTCCCTCACGCTTCAGATGGGGTAGGGCCGCCATTGCACCATACACCTGTCCCATGAGATCGACATCAATGACATGCTTAAACTCTTCTGGTGTTGTATTGTCGAAAGTGGCAAAGATGCCGATGGCGGGGACATGTACCCATGTATCGAGTCGCCCGTAGACTTCTACAGTTTTATCTGCGATCGCCTTAACTTGATCAAATACTTCTACATCGGCCACAATATAAGTTGCCTCGCCGCCAAAACGTCGAATCTCTTCTACTAAAGACTTTAGTTTCGACTCACCGCGAGCCGAGACTACCACTTTTGCCCCGCGTCTAGCAAACTCAAGAGCTGTGATTCGTCCGATACCGCTAGAGGCTCCAACGACGGAAACGACCTGTTGATTGATTGGCTTTAATTGCATAAATGTTACTCCTTAAAAGGGATTGGGAATTGGCGATTGGGTACTGGGGATTGGGTATTAGGGAAGAGGTTATAGGTGACAGGTGATAGGGAATAATCTGTCCCCTCTAACCTGTACTCTGTTCCCTTCTTCTGTTCCCAGCCCCTAGTCAAAGGTGATAAGCAAGAAACTGGTTCAACGCGTCGGTAAATAATTCGGGACGCTCGACTTGGGGTAAGTGACCAGAATTGGGTATCAAAGCTAGGTGTCCTTGCTTTAAACGGCTGACTGCATCTTGAGCTTGGTAATTTGGCAAAACTAAGTCATTAATACCCCACACAACCAGAGTCGGCATCTCTACCAAAGTTAGAGATTCGAGTACTACCTGGTGCTGTCCTAATACATATACTTGAGAACGTAGTATGGATAAATTGGCTTCCAAAAAGCCAGGAAGCAGCCCCATTCGCTCTTGTTCTGCTAGCCATGCGTTGGGAACTTGCAAGGGATTAGCAAAAAGCAACGCCGCCCGTGACCAAGCCCTTTGCTTCGCGCCCAAAGGTGTTTTGCTCTTCTGCGATCGCCCCGCCATAGACATTTAATTTTTCATAAGGAACGCCCAACTCCCGATTGAACAATACATTGCTTAGAGCAAATGCTTCGTTGTTTTCAAACAAATCAAAATCGTAAATTTTCATTTTGAGTTTGTCTAAAAGCTTGTTCACTGCCAAGATCGGAACTTCGGGGAACCGCCAAGTTTCTCCTCCTGTCCATACCCGGCGCTAAGTACATTACCAAAAATATACAAGTCTAGAGCTTCTCCTGATACTCCCACTCGTTCCAAGGCTGCACGCATGGCGATCGCGCCTAAGTCTACTGGAGACAAATCTGCTAAGACACCTCCAAACCTACCAAGCGGTGTGCGTACTGCTGAGACAATATAAACTTCTTCCATACTTCTCATCACGTTGGTGAATTAAAAATTGAAAATAATGAAACAACTTTGAATTTTAAATCAATTATTATTTCTAACTTCTGATAAGAAATTGCTTTTGTTTGAATGATTTATTTTGCCAAAATAAACTTATTAAAAACTGTAATATTAATTTACAATGATTTTGATAGCAATAAATCATTCTTTAGAAGTAAATTAAATATTGTATAAAAATATAAGTATTAATATAAATAGACAGCATCAACACCATTCAATAGGAGTAAATATAATAATAGATTTTCCCAATAATTTTGAGTCGTTTCTCAGACCTTTCAACGAAGCCTAGAGGATGCTTTTCAATCAGGGCTATTTCATTCTTATCTAGCCCGCCTCAGAATAAATTCTGAGTCTAATAGCGAAAGTCATCTTTAGATGACTCAGAAAAGGTTCTAGTCCGTTTTAACAGGCTTTAGGTATTAGCCTTAGCCTAGAACTTTAGTTCTGGGCGGTTTATGTATACAATGAAATAGCCCTACTTTTCAATAACTGGGAATCTACAATTATTCTCGCGCCTTCAGCCAATCGGCAATTGTTCGCGGTAGGTCTTTTTGAACTTTGCTGCTCACATACATACCAATATGTCCAACTGAAAAGGATCGCACTGTATAATCAACACTGCCAACATATTTCTCAAGAGCTAAAGATGATGCCGGTAAAACTAGATGATCCTGTTCGGCATAAATGTTTAAAATTGGGATGGGGATATTTCCCAAATCTACTAGCTTATTGCCAATCTCAATCTTACCTTTAATTAATTTATTTTCTTGATAGAAGTCCTTAATAAATTGTCGAAAAGTCTCTCTAGCTTGATCTGGACTGTCAAAAATCCACTTTTCCATGCGGAGAAAATTGAGCAGCTTGTCCTCATACTCAACAATCTCTAGTAGATCAATATACTTTTTGACACCCAACTGAAAAGGCTTCAGCATTACGAAGACAAAGTTGAGAAAGTTGCCAGGAATGTTACCTAAAGTGTCAACTAGAAGATCCACATCTAATGCTTGTGTCCCTAAACTGCTTCCACTCCAAACATTGAGAAGTCCTTCATTGATGTGAAAATCGACTGGCGTAACCATAGTAATCAGGTTTTTTACCTTTTCTAAGTAAAGAGAACTGTAGCAAAGGCTAAAGGTTCCCCCCTGACAAATTCCCAATAAGTTAATCTGCTCTAAGTTGTGGCGATCGCGGATGACATCTACACAGTTATTGATATACCCATTGATGTATTTATCAATAGTGAGCCAGCGATCATCTTGGTTAGGATATCCCCAATCAATCAAGTAAACATCTAGACCAAGTTTGAGTAAATTAGCAACAAGCGATCGCCCCTCCTGTAAATCTACAATGTAGGGACGGTTAACTAAGGCATAAACTATTGTACCCAACCAAGAAACACTATAAATAAATCCAGATTTTATATTATTTATAGCTAGTATCACTTTTTACCTACATTTTGGTAGTCATTTCTTCTAGTTCTTTGAGGTGCTGTGCGTTCACAAGCCAGTTTGAGCATAAGGTAGAGGAATATCTGAAATAATGGCGGCAAAATCAGCTACTCTCTCTCTCAAACTTTTTGGCACAGATGACTCTTGGCTTAAAACGTTTTTTAATTGGTCAAAAAAGCGCCTTGTAATATTTTCGTGTCCAGAAAATAACCAGGGATTAAAAGGAACGATGATTGGTTTCTCTTCCTCTGGCTTTTGCTGAAGATAGTGAACTACAAAGTTTAATAATGTAGATTTGCCAGAGTTCCAAGAACCGTAAACTGCAATAACGAAACCTTCAGGAAAGGTCATTTTGCAAATACTGTCCGCTAGATACTTGGCAAAGTTCGCATGTCCTAGCAAGTCTTTTTCGGGATCAACTAAAGAGCTATCTGCCGATATATCGTTAATTTCTGTCTGTGCCATAAAAAATTTTGATTACTTATGTTGCGATCGCAGGTGCAGTTGCTGGTATAACTGGAGCAATGGGTATCACTGTTGGTAGCTTTCTAACGATTCTACCTTTTATCGAAGGTTTGCTAGGGCTGTTTGTTCTCTCAGGCTTACTACGAATGGCTGCACTTGTGCTTTTGGCTTTTGTTCAAGAGCAGCGCTCAGTACCAGTGGGTCAGCTAATGCGAGTCCTGTTTCCCATCAGGCCGTCAACTAATCTTATTGAAGTTGAGGAATAAGTTTTTAACTATTAATAGGGGCAGGGGTTGCCTTTCCTTACCTGCCTCTAATATTAAGTTCAGAACAACACTTATTTCAACAACATCCCAGCAAAATATACAATTTCTGAGCATCAACTCTCCGTTGCTAACCAAGCACGTAAAACTTCTGCCACTGTCCACGCTTGGGCAATACATCCCCGTGGGGTCATCGGAGCATCACCATCAAAAATTTCGCTGAGACTACCAACACCGTGTGCAGTCAGATGATTAGCCATTGGTTCCAAAAATTGACGGGCCTGCTCAGGATTTTTGTAGACGTGCAGGTGTGCTAAGACGAACGGCCCCAACAACCAACCCCAGACTGTTCCTTGGTGGTAAGCTCCATCACGTTGATACTGATTACCACCCTATTTACCCTGATATTGAGGATGGTCAGAAGCTAGCGAGAGTCTTTCAGACACGCTACGCGATCGCAACCCATGAGAAGTCAGCAACAGCAAAACGCCATAGGGGAATTGTACCTTCCAAGGAAAAGCGTTCAATGTGTTGGTAACCGTGGGGACTGACGATACCATCTCCCCAACGATTAGTGTGTAGAGAATAAGAGCCTGTGTCATACAGGACAGTTTCATCTAGTTTAGCTAGCAGTAAGGTGCGACCCAGAGGTGGTTTCAATGCTGCTACCAGTAGTCCGTGATAGCGGCGGGTCAATAAACCAGCCACAGTCCCAGAGGCGTAACCACCAATACCGTTAGTAACTAACCACTCCCGCGACTCTGCAATGTCAAGATTGCCGCAAGTTTCCCGCCCAAATTCTATACACATAAGAGAGCAATTTTTGGTTAATCCCAACTAAAATCTTACCTGCTAATCAGGGTTAAAATTTATTACATTAAGCAATATTAAATACTAGTATCTTTGGGAACTATGGTTGGTATATAACTGCGACAACATTACATCAGTTCATGAAAAAATATCAAATCAGCCCAAAAAACTGGTCACAAGAAACTTACATCAAAGCTTTAAAGAAAGCAGCACACGCACATCAAGGTCAGAAAATGCCAGGTTCAGAAATACCTTATATTATGCACTTGAGTTTTGTAAGCATGGAAGTAATTGCAGCCCTAAGTGTAGAAACAGAACATGATGGAAACCTTGCTATACAATGTGCTATTTTACATGACACTATCGAAGATACTGACACAACATTTGAGGAAATAAAAACTGAATTTGGTGAATCAGTAGCTAATGGTGTAATTGCACTGACTAAAGATAAAAGTTTAGCAAAATATCTCCAAATGGCAGATAGTTTAAAAAGGATAAAAGAGCAACCGCAAGAAATATGGATGGTGAAATTAGCAGATAGAATCAGCAACCTACAAGCACCACCACATTATTGGACTCAAGAGAAAATTGTTCGATATCGAGAAGAAGGTATTCAGATTTATGAAGCTTTGCAGGATGCAAGTCCATTTCTTGCTTCACGCTTGGCAAAGTTAATTGAAGATTACAAAGCGTTTATTAAGTAGATAGTCTTCAGTGAGTTATATCATGTCCGCTTGATTACTTATGAAACCCGAAGAACCCCACCCCGCCAAAGCTATGCTTTGTCTCCCCTCCCCGCTTGCGGGGAGCAGGGTGGTTTCATACGAAAAAAGAAAAATACATAAGTCTTGATTTCTCGTTTTGTGTCCAGGCTTTTTCCCTCTCTCCAAACCTCTCCCCCACGGGGGGAGAGGCTTTGAAACCCAGTTTTAGTTTTTCTCTGCTTGTATGAAACCACCCTGCCTCCCGAAGAGCGGGGAGGGGTTGGGGGTGGGGTGTAATGACTGTGGCTAGCGTAACTATTTATGCGGACATGATATTAAATCACACTAGCAACCTGTTAGATTTTTTATATTTAGTTTTTGGAAATAGTTGCGTTCTTAATATCATCTATCAATTCATCAATCCTTAATTGAGTCGTATTCCAAGAACACATAAAACGTACTCCTCCCACACCAATAAATGTATAAAACTGCCAGTTCTTTGCTTTTAAGGCGTGAATGACTTGCTCAGGTAGTTTAACAAACACAGCGTTGGCTTCTCTAGGAAACATCAAGTCAACATTTCCTATATTCAATAGTTGATTTTCTAAGTATTCAGCACATTGATTGGCATGTCTGGCATTTTTTAGCCAAGCACCAGTTTCTAATAAACCCAACCAGGGAGCAGAGATAAACCGCATTTTTGAGGCTAGCTGACCTGCTTGCTTGCATCGATAATCAAAATCCTCTGCTAGGTCTTTGTTGAAGAAAAGAATCGCTTCACCTAATGCCATTCCATTCTTTGTACCACAAAAGCACAACACATCCACTCCACTTTTCCAAGTAATTTCAGCAGGGCTTTTATTCATAGCGGCAACTGCATTTGCAAAACGAGCGCCATCCATGTGAATCTTTAAGTTATACTTTTTCGCAACTTCTTTAATTTTCAGAAGTTCTTCAATAGAATATAAAGTCCCTAATTCAGTTGATTGTGTGATGCTAATAACTTTAGGTTTGGGATAATGAATGTCAGTACGTCTAGTGACAATTGCCTCTATAGCCTCTGATGTTAACTTACCGTTTTTACCTTGAGCAAGTAACAATTTAGAGCCATTAGATGCAAATTCAGGTGCGCCACATTCATCTGTTTCTATGTGAGATGTTTCATGACAAATGACGCTGTGATATGACTGACAAAGGGCTGCTAAAGATAAAGAATTAGCGGCTGTACCATTAAAGGTAAAAAATACTTCACAATCAATTTCAAAGAGTTCCCGAAAATAATCTGTGGCTTTTTGAGTCCATTCATCATTTCCATAGGCTGGAACACTACCTTGATTTGCCCTAATCATATATTCCAACGCTTCTGGACAAATCCCAGAGGAATTATCACTTGCAAACTGTTCTAATTGGCTAATCATAATCTCTACTTTAATTTTTATCAGTAGTTGTTATAATCTTAGTGAATAATTTTGATATTTGGCAACTCCAAAATTGAGGTGGATGCTATTAACCCCTCAAATTATAGCGATTATCATTTGAATGGGTACTGGGTAGGGACACGGCAATGCCGTGTCCCTACGAGTATGTGTGTTCATCTGTGGTTAATTATTTTTTCTGTATTTTACTCGGCAAGAACCGCTATATCTAATAATTCTGCTAATTACAAGAACTTCAAATGGTAAGGCTATTTCATTCTCATCTAGCCCGCCTCAGAATGAATTCTGAGTCTAATAGCGAAAGTCGTCTAAAAACGACTGAGAAAAGCTTATAGTCCGTTAAAACGGACTTTAGCTATAAAAGAGGAACTTTAGTTATGGGCGGTTTATGTCTAGAACGAAATAGCCCTATTTAAAATGGTAGGATAAATATTTATATAGCCTTATTTAATCATTCGTGAACAAAAATTACCGACTTATCTAAAAAGTTTTGAATCTAAAAATTTTGATTTTAAAAAATTAAATATAACTGCTATGTCTTGCATCAACCTGTTAATTATTTTTTGTTTTCGTAACTTTTTTCTAAAGTATTTATAACAACAATCAGCATATTTATGCTAAGTAGTTTAGACTATTGTTATGACTTTACTAATGTCCACAAAAAACTGAAGTCTTAGTTCTCCGTTACTGAGACGTTAAAATACTATGGTGTCTTCGTCAGGCTTGCATTGAGGGGATTGTGAGACGTTAAACATTGCAAATAACTAAGTATTATGCTAAAAAAATAAATTTTATTAATTAAAATGCTAATCATATACTTATAATGTACCATACAATGCCCGACCAAGAACTATGACATCACTATTGGGCTATTTGTTATTTGTCATTAGCAAAGGACAAAGGACAAATGACCAATGACCAATGACCAATGACTAATAACTAATGACTGAACCATTGATTGAACTCAAAGGTGTTTCTAAGTCCTTTGGTAGCCATAAAGTTCTAGATAATGTAGACTTGACCATTTACCGGGGAGAAGCACTAGGGATTATTGGGCCATCAGGTACTGGTAAATCAACAATTTTACGGGTAATGGCGGGGTTACTTACTGTCGATGAAGGAGAAATTTATGTACAAGGAGTGCGGCGAGACGGTTTGATTGAGGATGGTGGCCAGCAGGTTGGCATTGGCATGGTGTTTCAGCAGGCGGCGCTATTTGATTCGCTGACGGTGGAGGAAAATGTGGGATTTTTACTTTATCAAAATTCAAAGCTACCGCGATCGCGCATCCAAGATTTGGTAAAAGAAAAATTGGAGATGGTAGGTTTGCCAGCAATAGGCCACCTCTACCCAGCCGAACTTTCCGGGGGAATGCGAAAACGGGTAAGTTTTGCCCGTGCGATTATGTCTAATCCCGATGATCCCACAGAAGGCCCAGAAATTCTACTATACGATGAACCAACAGCCGGACTTGATCCCATTGCCTCAACAGTAATCGAAGATTTAATCCGCTATTTGCAATGTTTACATGGAGTTTGTAGTACTTATGCTGTTGTTACCCACCAAGACAGCACTATCCGTCGTACAGCTGATAGACTTATATTTCTCTATGAAGGTAGAGTGCAGTGGCAGGGTACAGTTAGTGAAACATACAACACAGAACATCCTTTGATCAAACAATTTCTCAGTGGAAGTGTCCAAGGGCCGATTCAAGTCGTCGGTTAGAAAGTGAGGAGTTAAGAATCAGGAGCGAGAGTTAAATTTACCTCCTAACTCCCAACTCATAACTCATAACTCATAACTAATTATTGGGTGGAGGAAAAAAATGCGAGGTCTTATGACAAGCCGCTTCGCGTCTGGGCGAACATTTAGAGAAGGCTCTGTGGGATTGTTACTCCTGCTAGGATTAGGGGTATTTGGATTACTGTTTCTGTGGTTAAATAGATTCACTCCTGCTGGCCGTTCATACAAGGTTATTGTGGAATTTGCTAACGCTGGCGGAATGCAAAAGGGAGCAACAGTTCGCTATCGAGGCGTTAAGGTAGGAACTATTTCCCAGGTTCGACCAGGGACAAATGCCATTGATGTAGAGATTGAAATTGCCCAAACTGACCTACTTCTCCCCCGGAATGTAGTGGTAGAAGCTAATCAAAGCGGATTAATTAGCGAAAGTATCATCGACATCACACCAAAAGCAACGTTACCTACTGGGGTTGTGATTGCTAAACCCCTAGATAAAAATTGTGATCCCAGCCTGATAATTTGTAATGGCTCTCGGTTAAAAGGTCAGATTGGCATTAGTGTTGATGAACTAATTCGCAGTTCAAGTGAGCTAGCTGCTGTATACAATGACCCCAAATTCTATAGAAATGTCAATAGGGTTCTAGAAACTACCACAGGCGCAGCAACCAGTTTTACTGCGCTAAGTCAGGATTTACAAGGTTTGACCAAGAACTTGCGACAACAACTTAATACCTTTTCAGCCACTGCTAATTCAGTGCAACGAGCGACAAACCAACTGAGTGCATCTTCGAGTCAAACAATAAATAAATTCGGTGCAACTGCAACTCAAGCAAATCGTTTGCTGAACAACCTGGATACTTTGTTGACAACAAATCGTTCTTCGCTGGTTGGCGCTTTGAACAATATCACTGAAACCAGCAACCAACTGCGTGTTACAGTCACTAGCCTATCACCAGCTGTGAATCGATTCACTCAAGGAGCATTAATCAACAATTTAGAAACTCTTTCAGCAAATGCAGCGCAAGCCTCAGCTAATTTACGTGATGCTTCAAAAAGCTTAAATGACCCAAAGAATGCGGTGCTGCTACAACAAACTTTAGATTCAGCACGAGTAACGTTTGAAAATAGCCAAAAAATTACATCTGATTTGGATGAGTTGACAGGTGATCCTACTTTCCGCCAAAATTTGCGGCAATTAGTGAATGGTCTAAGTAGTTTGGTATCTTCTACACAACAGATGCAGCAACAAGTGCAAGTTGCTACTACTCTAAATTCGGTAAAAACTGCTGTGAGCAAACCAAAGAATCTAATTCCTATCCCAGCCCCAACCCAAGAGGCGATGGCTAATGATAAGTCCCTACCTGTCTACGTAATTAATCCCCCACCTGCTAATTTTGGAAGTACCGACATCAACCCTGAACCAACCGCAACCCCCAGTCCGTCTATCTCTAACTCATCCCAAGAAGACCTGTTGAAGCAACTGCGGGAGTATGGTAAGCAACGTAAGCAACTGGAGACGGGAAAATAAGCAATACAGCTTGACCGAATTTTAGATTTTGGATAATGGAATTGAAAAATTCGTGTTGAAAAGTTTGCCACGGAGTGATAACAATGTCCGCTTGATTGCTTATTAAACCCGAAGAACCCCACCCCGCCAAAGCTATGCTTTGTCTCCCTGCCCCTAATCCCCAGAGGGGGCCCCGAGTTCCCCGCAAGCGGCTACCGTGTATACACAAGTCGTCCTCTACCCATATTTTTGTCAGAGTGAAACTGTCACACTTACCGATATCCCGCCCAGAACTGAAGTTCAGGGCTGATAGCTGAAGTCCACTCAAGTGGACTGAATCGATCATTTAGTCCACTTGAGTGGAGTTCAGCTATGAGACTCGGAATTCATTCCGAGGCGGAATAGAAATGCAGTGCGAGATTATTAATAAAGATATGGCTGCGGTAAGACTTGTGTGTACACCGTAGCCGCTCTTCGGGAGAGGTGTAATGATTGTGGTTAGAATGACTATTTATGGGGACATGGGATGAATCTAAAATCTAAACAATTTTAGATTCAATAACTATTCACTCACCCACCACAAGACCAGCAACTATCAAGCGCCATACTTGGGCAAAATCCGTGTCGATGTTTGGATCGCTCCATTCGGATGCGTGAGCTGGATGGTGAAATCGAACCATCGCTTGAAAGGCTGCCTTCGCTGCTACCTGCGGATCTGTTACCCTAAACTCGTTACTGGAAATACCGCTCTCGACGATCGCAGCGACTTGGCTTACCAGTTCAGCAATGTGAGCTTGAACTACCCCTCGCACCTCTTGAGCGATCGCAGAATAGGTTGCAAACAACTCTGGCTCGTTCAGGACTTTTTGACGTTTCAGAGTCATGAGTTGCTCAAACCATCGGTGCAACCGTTCAACGGCGGAACCCTGTTCTTGGGCGATCGCTGCTAGTGGTGTGGAAACCCGATGCAGCCACCGTTCTGCTACCGCATCGCGCAAGGCTGCCTTGCTGGGAAAATGCCGATAAATCGTGCCGTGGCTCACCTCTAAAAAGCGAGCCACATCGACGACTGTTGCCTTTGCCAGACCGTAACGACGCAAAACCTCTTCGGCAGCGTCGAGAATCCGCTCCGGTGTCAAAGCTGAATCATTCATCTCTTTTCACTATCCAACATCCCCATTTGACCTGGATCATAGCGATCGCCAGCCACGGCATCTAGTGGCACTGCTGCCTCAATCCGGGCGAGATCATCCTGACTTAAGTGTAGATCCAGCGCACCCAGCGCTTCATTTAAGCGATCGCGACGCCGCGCTCCAATCAGGGGCACAATGTCGTTCCCCCGCGACAGCACCCAAGCAATTGCCACTTGAGCAACCGTCGCACTCTGTTCTTGGGCAATAAGGCGAAGGGCTTCGACTAGCAACAAATTGCGATCTAGATTCTCTCCAGAGAAGCGTGGTAGATGTCCTCGAAAGTCTTGCGCTTGCTCAGAGCGTTGTTTCGACCAGTGACCGCTCAACAATCCTCGTGAGAGGACTCCATAAGCGGTGACAGCAATGCCCAATTCACGCACAGTTGGGAGAATGTCATCCTCAATGCCACGACTTAGGAGCGAATATTCGATTTGAAGCCAGGTGATGGGATGAATCGCATAAGCACGCCGAATTGTATCTGCACCCACTTCAGATAAACCAATGTGGCGAACATATCCAGCTTTCACCATTTCGCTAATCGCCCCAACGGTGTCTTCAATGGGCACCCTCGGATCGAGCCGGGCTGGCTGGTAAAGGTCAATGTAATCGGTTCCCAGTCGTTTTAATGTATAGGCAAGTGAAGTCTTCACGGCTTCAGGACGACCATTGAAGCCAATAAAGTTGCCGTCAGGCGATCGCAGCGCCCCGAATTTAACAGCAATGAAAACATCTTCCCGCCGCCGTCCTGCTAGGGCTTCGTGTAGCAGCAGTTCATTGTGCCCCATGCCGTAAAAGTCGCCTGTATCCAGTAAGGTAATGCCTGCATCAAGCGCTGCATGAATCGTTGCAATACTTTCTTCGCGATCGGCTGGGCCATAAAAATCAGACATGCCCATACAGCCAAGCCCAAGCGCCGATATTGTTAAACCGTTTTTTCCCAGTTGACGCGACAACATAGCAAGTTCTCCCTGTGGTGATACAACTATGATATTGTTTAAATAACAAAAATCAATATTTGTCATTCAATATTTGTTAATACCGCCCAAGACGGTGAGCATCTGTTAAGAAATCGTAGACGCATTCGCGGAGCGTCTCGTAGAGAAGCGGCTGCTACCACAGAGGCACAGAGAACAGGGAGGAATAAGAGTTTGAGAGGTATTTTGCATAAGTCCTGTCTGATTTGAGTCTTGCATTTTGTCCCTCACTTACTTGCAAACTGCCATAAGTTACCCTTTGAGACATTTTTGAAACAATGTTGTCATGATTTGCGCGATCGCCTGTTGTGATTTTTTGGTTAGATCAGGGAACTCTATTAATACTGTTCAGTAATTCGTGCAGCGTTGACCAGAGAAAAGCTTTCCGTAGGGTAGCAACTAGTATTGGTTGTTGTAGGTTTATTTGAACTGTGATGTAAAAATATTTTGAGTTTTGAGGATCGGCTGATGGATAAATCAATTATTCAGTTGGTTGACGAATTACCGGCTGACAATATCACTGTCAAAGTACTAATTCGTAATTCGTAATTCGTAATTAAAGAGGGTTCAAGCCCCCACCATAATCTCTGCTGAAGGGTGGTCAACAAGACAGTGGAGGGTTCAAGCCCCAAAGGAATTGCAACTACGAATTACGAATTATCAATTACGAATTATGTTGACTTATTACCAAGGACAGCTTGAATAAATGTGCATTCAATGAATATGTTACAGTCTGGGAATGGCTAGCCATCGGTTGCAGAACCAATCCCACAACGAAAAGACCGACCAGTGGGTTAGGTAGAAGTTTTTGTAGCATCAGGAAACAAACCCTTTTTAATTACAAATTATTTTGACACTTGCGCTACGATATCCCCTATTGCCTTGATGCAATGTATATGAGGAGTAGGACAGGTCAAAAATATGACAGAAGAATTCAATACACAGGGTGCAGATAATCTGGTTGCGATCGCAGATCAATTCGCTAGGCTAGGGAAGGTTACAGGCGTTAAAGCATTTGGAAGTGGTAATATCAATGACACCTTCTTAGTAAATCTAGATTTTTCAGAAGAACAACATTTTGTCCTGCAACGCATCAACACGCAGGTATTTCGGCAGCCACAACTGATTATGCAGAATATGCGTACCTTCACTGAGCATGTCCGCAAACGGTTACAGCGCACACCCCCGAATCGTCGCTGGGAAGTGCCACGCGTGCTGTTGACCAAGGATGCTCAAGACCACTGGAGGGATGCAGACGGCTCCTTTTGGCGGGCGATCAGCTTTATTAAAGGCTCCCAGTCTTTCGATACTATGCGCGATCGCTCACACGCGAAAGAAATCGGTTATGCCTTGGGGATGTTCCACAATCTGATCAGCGATTTGCCACCAGAAAAACTCGCCGATACTCTTCAAGGATTCCATATCACACCGCTTTATCTCCAGCATTACGAAGAAGTGTTGGCGAAAACTATTGCGTGTCAATCTTCAGAAGTTAATTATTGCTTACAGTTTGTTAGCGATCGCCAAACCTTTGCACATATCCTAGAAAATGCCAAAGTTGAAGGCAAGCTACCTTTGCGTCTGATGCACGGCGATCCAAAAATCAATAACGTGATGTTTGACACTGCTACCCTGCAAGCCGTCAGCGTCATCGACCTGGACACTGTTAAACCCGGTCTGGTACATTACGATATTGGTGATTGCCTGCGATCGGGTTGCAATCCGGCTGGAGAAGAAACTGAGAATTGGGATAGTGTTTATTTCGATACTGATCTGTGTCAGGGAATCTTACAAGGTTATCTCTCGGTAGCAAAGGCATTTCTGACTGAGAATGACTATGCATATATATACGATGCAATTCGTCTGATCGCCTTTGAACTAGGATTGAGGTTTTTTGCTGATTATTTAGCTGGGAATATCTACTTTAAAGTTAAACACCCAGAACATAACTTGGCAAGAGCGATCGTCCAGTTTAAGCTTACCGAAAGTATTGAATCGCAAGAAACGCAGATTTGTAATATTATTAAAGATATGAAATGAACAACCAGACATTTTTCCTGCAACCCTTTCCTTCTACAAAATCCCTGCCTAATTTGAAAATTGCAGGTAATATTGCCAGAAATGGTAATAAACTTGCCATCCGCTATATGCTTGAGGGCGATTTAAAAGAAATTGCAATCGCTCCACCATCAAATACTCCATCACGCAAGCATGAACTTTGGCAAGACACCTGCTTCGAGTTCTTTCTTGGCATCAAGAATTTTGCACGGTATTGGGAATTTAACCTCTCCCCCGGCGGACACTGGAATGTCTATCGCTTTGATGGATATCGTCAAAGAATGCAAGAAGAAACAGCTTTTGAAAACCTACCGTTTAATGTTCAAAATCAAGCCGATGGTTTAATACTTGTGTTGGATGTAGATTTGGATAAAATTATCTCTGTAAAGCAAGCTATTGAAGTTGGCATTACAACTGTCATCAAACATAGAAATGATCAGGTGACTTACTGGGCGTTAACTCATCGAAGTGCAGAGGCTGACTTTCATTTGCGAGATAGTTTTATTGTTAAGTTGTGAGTTATATATCACTGAAATGGGGAATAATCAAATGAGCTAAAACATTAAAACTCGTTACTTAAATTTACTCCTGATATTCGCTAATAAAAAGCTTATTACTAATCTCGTTTTTAATATTGGAAAAGTAGAAAAACAAACTCTGGAAGCTATGCATGATGGAAGAATTGAACAAGAGCCAGCAATTACTGACAGACTACTAGGGGTGATGGAGCATGTACTGAATGATAAAAGAAGCTAGAGGAACACCTTTGAATTGCAGTTTATTGTTTTAAACTTGAATTATCGTCGTAAATTTGTATGTAGCGCTCGATCATGACACAAAACACATTGAAAGTTCATGCATTTTGGGATACAGATGCAGAAGTTTGGGTGGCAACTAGTGAAAACGTCCCAGGATTAGTAACAGAAGCTTCTACTATTGAGTCTCTTACGCAAAAGCTTAGAGAAATGATTCCAGAACTCCTTGTTCTGAATCGAATTGTGCCTTCTGATTATGTGGGTTCTATCAGCTTTGAATTAACCAGCCATCGACAAGAGTTGATAGAGGTAGCTTCATAAATGGGTGTGTCTTTTACTCCTGAGTTGAAAAAGATGCTTTTGGAAGCTGGGTGCTACTTTGAAAGGCAAGGCAAGGGAGACCATGAAATTTGGTATAGTCCAATCACAGACCGTCGTTTTGTGGTAGATAGTTTCATCAAGTCACGCCATACAGCTAACACAGTTTTGAAACAAGCAGGACTGTCTAAAGCGTTTTAATTTTGATATTTTTTGTGTCGAGAACCTGGACACTGGAAAAGTCTTAGAAAATAGCGATCGCCAAGCTGGCAATCCGCCTATTCTAGTTGATAGCAGCGACAAAATAATTAAAGTTTTAGGCTAGCCTCCGCAGTATCCCAACCTGTATGAAATCCTCACTCATGCTTGGCAATGGCATCAACAGCGATATAGTTAGAGACAAACGCTTTCGCTATTATACTCGCGGTAGATCCACAGCAAAGAGTAAAGGTAATTTTAAGAATTATACCTGTTTCAAATCGCCGTTTGAATATTTTAGAGGTGCGATCGCACTAGTAGGTAAAAAATTAGGTTAAATATCTAAACCATAGCGGTATTTACATATTTCCACCTTCATGGTTATCACTTGATCGCTTCTATATATGAATAATAATTAGTAACATTATTTTATGGTAAAAAATAAACTAATTTACTTATTTCGTTTGATAGAGTTAATTAAAATTTCAGAAGGCAAAATATAGGATAGATAGCTAAAAAGCAAATTATCAACTGTTAATTTATGCAAAAGATTTATGGCAATAGTCAAGGGATAAAAGCTAGCCAAATAAAACAATTACAACGGCTTTACGAGGAAAATCAACCAGCAGATAGATTAATTACGCCGTAATTTGCGCTTATATGACCGAAGGACAAGACAAGGTGGCTGTCTTTACCAAGAAATAACTCATACCAATTCGTAATGGGCTACGCTAAGGTAATGTGTAGTTAATGAAGCTAAATTACATCTGAGTTTTCAAGTTTGAATATACAGCTTTGTTTTTTCAAGTTGGTGTTACTTGGAAATTCAGGAAACTTATTTAATATAAACAACCACATCCACAAAGGAATGCGGTTTATCGGAGGAGTAGATGTCAAAATACGACTTTCATTATTTTCAAGGGAGTACTCTTTCTGATCTGTTTGCTCAAGATATCACAGATGCATCTTATGGGTTTATCCTAAATTACCCTGCAACTGCCAGTTGGGCTGCTTATCCCAACCTGAAAAAATATTTTATTCAAGATGGCAGTAGTGAAGCCACCAAAACCTCCTTCGACAAGATTTGTCAGAAAGAACCTTGGAAAAATCTGGCTGTGTTAGGCGATCGCATTCCTGGAATTGTGATTATACCACCGCCAAAGTCGCTAATTGGCTACTGGCAAGAGCATTTCGGCAGCCACTCCAATAGGTCGATGATGGATTGCTCAAGTTATCTAGATGACCTCAGCCACAGCGAACGCTTTGACAAACTGATCACTCTATTTCCCTTTGATCACCTCAAACCTGAAAAACACGCTGTTGATCCAGACACTCATTACCGCTTACTTAGCAAAGTAACGCTAGCCGAATTGGGGGTACAATGTCCTAAATACAAGAGCTATAATCTGCACCAAGTCAATCTCGAAGACATTCAATTACCACAATACCCTTACTTAATTAAAACCTCCCACGGACTCTCAGGAGAAGGCACTTATATCATCAAAAGTCCCAGCGATTTGAACTACTGCTTTGAAGAAATTAAGAAATATCTTGATATTAAGTTGCTCGATACGATTATTGTTTCGGAGTTCGTCAAGAATGAAGTGCAGAATTACTGCGTACAGTTCTATGTCAACAAACTAGGAGAGATAACCCTCATCGGCACTACCGGCCAACTCGTCACTCCAGAAGGCAACTATTTAGGCGGACTGATTGACTACCGCAACACTGACATGAGTAAGTTCTTTGAGATGATTGCTAACGTTGGTCAGTATGCTCATAAACAGGGTTATTTCGGCGTGATTGGCTTTGATGTGCTGGAAGACCAAGAGGGACAATTTTATGCCATCGATGCCAATTTTCGAGTCAATGGCTCGACTCCGTTGTGCTTGCAGCGTAATACCCTAGTGGGATTGGGAAAGGGAGTAGCTAAATATTCCAGTGATTACCGCATGGAAGGAACACTGGATTCAATTTTAGTCACCTTAAAACCAGAACTAGATCGCAAGGATTTAATCATTCTGTCGGCTTTAGAGAAGATCAAATACGGAAAAATCAACACCGATATTTATGCGATCGTTACTGGAGAAAATATCCAGGAAATGCAGCATATCGAGCGTAAATTACAGAATAAGGGATTACAATGGCTTCCTTAAACAGCACCACTGTTGATATTTGGCGTTAGAAAGCCTTATTTTTCATAAAAACTGGTGTTCTTTGCCCAAGTCTTAAGCTCGACTTTATCCAAAATTAAGAACTCGGCTTTCTTGATTCAGCAAAAACTCTAGATTTTTGGCAAATACTTTTTCCATGTCATATCATGTTCGCTTGATTACTTATTAAACCCGAAGAACCCCACCCCGCCAAAGCTACGCTTCGTCTCCCCTCCCCGCAAGCGGGGAGGGGATTAAGGGGTGGGGTGCAATGACTGTGGAAATCATAACTAATTATGCGAACATGATATCACTGATTATCGCTCAAGTCAAAAAACTAAAACTATTATCCTACAAGCGTTTCAGCGTCATGTTTTGGATTTCGTAAAAATGGATAAAGTCGAGTTAAGAGGATGTCTCAAAAGTTTTTTGGGAGGTATGTATTTCATCCTGAAGCTCTCACAGAATATGCTAATGCCGTTCAATATTACGCAGAACAGCGTACTGAGGTAGCGCAGGCATTTATCAATACAATGAAGGAACGGTTACACCATTAGCATTTCCAGATGTTTCAGTGTCCGTTCAGAGACTTTTGCCATAGGGTGGCATTGTTGAATGGAGAGATAAATAGACTTCTGTAGGTACAATTCTTCCGAATTACCGTAGATCCACGGTATGGACATTGCACAGTATATGACCTCAATTTATCCCTCTATTATGCAACGCCAGTTTTTTCATGGTCTAAGAATCTTAGCTGTAACTTGCGGTGTTCTGATAGCCCTTTTGGTTGACTTCTGGCTCCTGACTCCTGCCCAAACTGTGAGCGGTCGTCCAACTTGTTTATACAACAAGCTCTCTAAAATCACACCATTATTGTTGGCGGTAAGAGTTTTATTCGGCTGACGCAAAGATTCATAAAAGCCGTTGTACCAGCCATCTTTTGACTTGAGGTTGCCTTGGACAAAATCAAATAACTGACTGGTGTAAGTAGTATTGTAAAGCACATGCCAGCCGATCGCAGCTTTGGCACTGAGGAACCGCAAATCGTTGTGTTTTTCTCTGGTATCTGCGATGGTTGCCCAAGGTTCTCCGTTGACCAAAGCTGCGATCGCTGCTGTCTGATCCCACATACTTACAGAGGCAAAGCCATCAACGGAATTGACTAAGCCAGTTTCATTGTTCCAGTTGCGCTGGAAGTATGACCGAAGAGGCTCAGGGGCAGTTCTTGCTGGGAGCGGGGGGAGCAAGCCCTGCCCCTGAGCCGTGGAATGAATTCTGGAACATGGGTATCAAGCCCCGTCATAAAGGACGCCTGAAGGAAGGCGGAGTACAAGCTCCGTCTCAGTTTTCCCCTAAGCTTTGCGCCCCCTGCTCCCTTGCCTCTTTTGACCAACGTATTTTCACCAAATACATTCTTCCCAATTTTGAAATCTAACTAACACTCAGAAGTTCACCTGACTAGTACAATAAAATAGTCACGCACCCGATCTCTGGAGTTCTAGCAGTGGGCTTATTTGATGATTTGAGTCGGTTTCTAGAAAACCGTTTAGAAGAATTCTTGCGTAACAATCCACATTTGGAGTTAGAGGCGCTGCTAGAACAGCTGCGTGAGCAAGAGGAAGGCACATTAAAGCTGATCGCAGATTTACGAATACAAGAGAAGCGATCGCAAGAAGAAATTCTGTCCACCGCTCAAGAAATTCAGCGTTGGCATATCCGTATTCAAAAAGCCAAAAACGCCGGCAGAGAGGATTTAGCAAGTGCTGCGGGCGAGCGAGAAGCAGCCCTGTTGCGCGAAGGAAATCAGCGCTGGGGACACATGCAAGGGCTGAAAGAACGCATTAACCAATCTCAGGAACTACTGCGAAAAATTCAGCAACGGCGACAGGAAGTGCAAGCTAAAGCTGCCGTTGCACAGACAGTCCGTGCTAAAGCGCAAACCCAGCAGCGTTTTGAAACCAACGGCTGGTCAAATAAAACTAGCAGTTATTCTAGTGGATTTGATGACTTAGAAGAGAAGTTCCGTAGCTGGGAAACTCAGGATGAGTTAGAACAAATGAAGCGGAATCTAGGAAAATAGTCATTAGTCATTAGTCATTAGTCATTAGTCATTAGTCTAAGAGATAGCACGCCCACTCAACGGCTTGCTCAGGGCATTGCTTGGGGCGAGGTATGTACCAAAAACTTTTTATCAAATGAGAAATGCTGATTTTGCCGTTAGTTCTTAACTTTAGTTGTGAACCACACTACTTTAGACGCGTTTGCCCTTAGCACTTACGCACTGTACAAATGCATCATGATGTGAATTAAGGATCTTGAGGAAGTTTTCAGGCTTTTCTTAATTATCCTGCGATCGGAAATAGACCATGCTGTAGGGGCTAAACTTTGCTCATACGTGTCAACTTAAGTCAGAGAGCTTCATTCCAGAGTCATTTTACCCCACACGCCAGATGCTCCATTTGGGGAGACCCTAAGACCGCACTGGCTCCCCTTAATCCCCTCCCCGTGAACGGGGAGGGGAGATTTTGTCGCTAGACAAAAGCGGGGTGGGGTTGCGAGGGCATAATTAGTAATTGGTGGACTTTTCAGCACTTGCCAGCGCTCTCTTTTTCAGCACTATTGTTTTTATAACTCGACCAAGATTAGAAAATAGTTGGACTAGCTCTAGTCTTTTAGCAACTTTGACTATTACGATTGCCACATTTGCAGTCGTATATATGGGTAGTATGCTTGTCCTCAATCTTATTACAAATATTTGGATTTTCTACCGGATTTTCGGAAAGAAGAATCTCGATATTAATCCTCTTCATCCCGATCGCTGTGGCGGTCTTCGATGTCTAAGTGATTATTCACTTCAAACTGCCTATCTAGTTGGTGTATTAGGTATCTTGATTGGCGTGATTGAGTATCAGGTGATTACACAAGGTATCGAAAAAGAATTGTGGTTTGTTCATCTGGTAATTCCACTATATATTTTGCTATCAATGGAATGTTTTTTTGGGCCATTGCTGGCAGCACATAGCGGTATGAAAAGAGCTAAAGAAGAGTCTTTACATAAAATCGCTCGACAGTTCCGAGCAGAGTATTCAGGGATTTATACTAGTCTGGCTGAAGAGACAGAAGCTTTCAAGAAAAAATCTGAAAAAATTCAGCAGCTACGTGCCTTGTACACTATGACTGATGAGTTACCCGTTTGGCCCTTCGATGTCAAAACTTTCCGTCGATATCTCCTAACTGTGCCTACTCCTCTTATTGGTAGTTTAATTGGTATAGTTCAAAAATTGTTGATAAATCTACTCAAGCAACAGGGTATCAAACTTGGTTAGTTAAAGGCGTTATCAAATAAAACAGCTTTTCCTTGTGTTGTTTGAGGCTACCGCGTGGCTTTTGGTCTAATATAGTTGCTGATATATGCAGGTACGTCAATTTGGGGATGCAAGCCTGAATCGGCAATGGGTTTTGCCACATTCAATTGCAAGGGAATTTCCCCAGCCCATACTGGTAGTGAATTTATTTTGGGTTACGCTGAATTAAATGAGCAGCAAATTCAGGAAGGAGTACGCCGATTAGCTCAGGTAATTTTGGGTGCTTAAAATGTCAGTAAAACAGTTGAGAATCCAAGCAGCGCACTAGCTACCCTAAAGTATTTTTATTTTTGCTTGACAAATTACCTCTAATCCTTACTATTTACAAAATATTTTGTATTGCTAATAACAAACTTTGTTATTCATTTAATATTAAAAATTTTAGATATTCTTATTTATACAGATTACCTATGAAATTGCTTCCGAACAATTTGCTCAAGCCCCAAGTCTGACCAAGCTTGATTTTGTGCAGCTTTACAACTAATTGGTATTAGTACAATTATCAAGCAAGTAAATTCTGGAAATTGTATTTAATTTACTAATCAGGATTTATTTTTCTGATAAGGTTTAGTAAAGCCAAGTTTTACCTCTTCTTTGTATTACTACTACCACATCGTAAGAATACCTAAGTTTTTGATTAGCCATCAAGGAGGAGAAAATATCAATAATCTTGTGGTGTTCAAAGATAACGTGTAATTAAATACACTTTTCTATTCGCTATTTTGTGTTATTGCCACAGTATTTCCTAAATGTTTTCCATGAGAACTGAGGCAGAGAGGATAATATGTTTTTAGACATTTTAGCTAGCCTGCAACGGTTATTTGTCGGTTACATTCCAGCCGTTGTCTTGGGTAGTTTTATCGGATATTTCATAGGGATTAATAACATGATTTATCAGCTATTTAGGCTGATATTTCAGATACCACATAGTATCCCTCCTATAGCTTTGCTACCTATTGCCCTAATAGCATTCCAAGAGAGCGAATCGGCTGCTATTATAGTAGTTTTTTTGGGAACTCTCTGGACGATGATTATTAATACGGCAATAGGGATGCGGCATTTTCATAGACAGAATAAGAACTTTCGAGTAGCTATATTTCATCTATTTCACGCCTTGAAAGTTAGCATTTGGGTAGCTTGGTTTATAGTTATTGCTACAGAAATGTTAATCGGCCCAAAAGGACTTGGCTTTACCCTTTGGGATGCTTATAAAGCTGGCAATGCCGATTACATAATCCAGGTGATCATCTACATCGGTATCATTGGGTTTTTGCTAGATCAATTACTAGATTTCGCAGCCTATATTCTCTCGCAAATGGTTTCTGATGGGAAAAAATCTTCCTAAATTTTTTCTAGTACAGACGGCGGAAATAAACATACCATTTAAAATGGCGCAAGAAGCTCGGAATACAATTATTTTGACTTTTGGGAACTTCCAAATTAAAAAATATCCAAAAATCTCATACAACAATCCTCTCTCTTCTTCATCTCTCGGTGTCGCGCCACTTGCTTCTCCCAAGGGGAGACGCTGCGCGAACAAGTCTCTTAACCGCAAGGGCGCACTGGCTTCTCTGCGCCTCTGTGGTTCGTTTTCTTGGATACTTTATTTCTTGGAAATCCCTTGACTTTTGACTTTTGCCTTGGGGATTGCACCCTGCCAGCTAATAGTTTGCTTCGCAGAACGTATTCCTAAAGAACGAGTTGCTACGACTTCAATATCAACGTTGACACCAGGGCGTAAAACTTCGTCAGGAATTTTGAGCTTGCCCAAAGCTAGAGTAAAACGGTTGTAGTCACGAGTCACAAGTTCGTTGGGAATATCACCTTCATATTCAGTTTTATAGCCAGAAAAACCGTGCAAGCTATCCTGTGCGCGGAATTTTACGCGAAACTGAGTATTAATAGCATCAGACTTTGCTGCCAAATCGACTATTTTTAAGTTGAGGTTTTGTCCTGCATCGGCAAACTCTGCCACAGCTAACCGGGTAACATCTTTTTTGGGAATTCCAAATAAAAAAATATCCCAAAACTGACGCGAAAATTCTCTCTATTTCTTCTCTCTGTGTTCTCTGCGTCTCTGTGGTTCGTTTATTTGGATAATTTATTTCTTGGAAATCCCTTATGTCGTGGCTGACGCGATCGCGTTGATAACCATGCGTCAACGTAGCACACACCTAGCTTAATAACCGATCAAGCTGTTGTTGGGTTGTCATTAACCTTAACAATCAGCTTGCCAAAATTATCACCTCGAAGTAAACCGATAAATGCACTAGGAGCGTTCTCTAAACCAACAACTACATCTTCTTTATACTTGAGTTGACCAGACTGCAACCATCCAGAAACATCACGCAAAAAATCATTAAACCGATGTTGATAATCGCTAACTAAGAAACCTTTGATTAAAGCTCGTTTGATTAGTAGTGGCATTAAATTAGGCCCTGATGGAGTAGATGTAGCGTTATACTCCGAAATCAAACCTACTAATGGAATTCTTGCCCCAAGGTTGATTTGCTGCAACACAACTTCTAAAATTACACCTGCTGTATTGTCATAGTAAACATCAATGCCATTAGGGGCAGCTTGTTTAAGGGCTGAATCAAGTTCTTGAGTTTTGCGATTAATGCCAACATCAAAACCTAATTCCTTAACTATATAATCCCGCTTATCGTCACTCCCGACAATTCCCACTACTCGCGCACCTTTAATTTTGGCAATTTGACCTGCTACTGCACCGACAGCACCAGAAGCGGCTGAAACCACAACAGTTTCACCTTCTTTCGGTTGACCAACATCAAGTAGAGCAGCATAAGCAGTCAGACCAGGCATACCCAGTACACCTAAACTATAGGATAAAGGTGCTTGAGTAGGATCAAGTTTACGCAGTGTCTCACCCTTAGATACAGCATAAGTTTGCCAACCGTTATTGCTAAGAACAAAATCTCCAACTTTAAATTGAGGATGATTTGATTTAATTACTTGACTGACTGTACCACCTACAATAACTGAACCCAATTCTACTGATGCAGCATAAGACTTACCTCCACTAATGCGACCACGCATGTAAGGATCGAGAGATAGATAAATAGTGCGGCTAAGAATTTCGTTTTCACCCGGTTCGGGAGTTGGTGTTTCTACTAAAGCAAAATCACTCTCCTTTGGTTCGCCGACTGGACGACTTTTAAGGATGATTTGTTTGTTAATTAAATCAGACATAAGTTATTTTCCTCTAAATTAATCTGACCATTTATTGGTATACAGATGTGTATTCCGAAAATACTTCTACCTTTAGTGTGAGACTTACAAAAAATCTAGGATTCCTATTTTATTTTTCAACAAACTCCGTACAACTCGAAAAGGCTGATTACCTATTCCCCACTTCCTGCATACACAAATAAGTTAAAAAATAAAATTGGATTGGTATATTCTCAGTAAGTAAGATTAATTAAACAGTTAATTATTGAAAAATCTGCTAATTTTCCACTCACTCCGTAAAATGCTGTAAATATAATCATCCCATAGTTTACCGTCTAACTCGTGATGTTCTCTTAAAATTCCATCTCTATGAAAACCGAGCTTGTCAAGTAGTTTAACTGAACCAATGTTGAAAGCAGCAGTCTGACAATATAATTTGTTGAGTTCTGTTGTTGTCAACAGGTAATCGATGGCAGTAATCAACATTTTTGTTCCTAGACCCTGTTTTCGCAATTTTGGGTTGATGGTATATCCAAATTCTGCCGAACGATTTCGTGGGTTAATATCAAAATATCTGAATTTTCCTACAGGTTCTTCTAATCCATCTATGAAGAAAGCAAAAACTATTGCTTTATCACTTATGGTAATTCTTTGACCGTCAATAATCGGACGGCATGTTTTTGTTTCTAGGCGGTCAAATTTACCCCAGTCATTAAAGGCTATCTGGTGTTCAGGAGTTGCAGGTTCAATCCACATAATTAATTTGCCTACGCAGACTAGTACCGCAAAGCGGAAGTCAAAAGTCAAAAGGAATATAGCGTAAGAGTTTCGTTGATTTGGAATGGGTGGTTTATTTTCGCCGTGCTGTACTAGCAGAAAATCAAGCTTTTTTAGATGTTGCCAGAAAGTTTAAAGCAGAGTAGTAAGCTGTTCCACATTTAAATTGCATCATTGCGGCGGGCAAGATGCCCACCCCACAAGAGTTATATAAATTTTAGATATGCAAACTAGATGTGGTTTAGCTTAACTGGCGTGCGACTTCCAGTCATCTTGGTATCTAAGACAATGTTACTGAATGTCTTTTTAATAGCAACTCCTCTGTTTGTAGCTGGACAAAAGTACTCTTGACGAATTCTGCGATCTCTATTCGATTCCCACCGGGATCGCGGAGGAAAAACCGCACGCATCCTGGGAGCGGTCGTTGATCGGGAATAATTTCTACCCCATGTCCTTTTAGGTGTTCCTCAAAGGCGTTCAAGTTATCGACTTGAAAACAATAATGCCGTCTAGATCCTTGGTTATTGGTGTTTTTCTCTGTACTAATGTGCAGCTCAATGTCTCCCAACTTGTACCACGCTCCTGAATCGTTTTTGATTACCTCAGGTCTGGGAATTTCAGTCAATCCCAAAACTTTGCTGTAGAAAAACAGCATTGCATCCTCCACCTCAAGAGGATAAGTTACCTGAATATGATGAACTGCATTAAGCTTCATAAATTTTTTTCCTAGTTTGGGTTAAATTTGGCAACTCTACAATCAATCACCTATGCGACAAGCTTTCCCATACTGATGCGTTCTTCGACGAGATAGCCAAGTTTTCTATAAAACTCAACTACTTCTGCGTTGGAGACACGAACTTGGAGATTGATTTTGAGGCATCCCATCGCTATCAATACCTTCTCTGCGTGTCGCACTAGCTTGCTACCAATACCCTGCCGTTGATAGTGAGGACTGACCGCAACTGTGTATAGCCAACCGCGATGCCCGTCATATCCTGCCATTATAGTGCCTATAATTACAGAGTTAATCTCCGTAACGAAAAACAACTCAGGCTGTACAGCAAGTTTCTGACTGATTACCAATTTTGGGCTGCTGTGCGATGGGTTATTAGGAAACACCTCATCCCACAGAGCACTTACTGATTCAACATCAGATTCTTGATATAGTCTGATATTCATCTACATCTCTAAATCAAAGGACTTGCCTTTGCCTATGGTTTGTGAAATACTACTCTATAAACTACGGTAAATCGGTAAATTTTAAGTAATATAAGTACAAAACTTACCATAAAACATTTCGTCCTCAAAGCAATTACAGGCTAATCCCTAAGATGACAAACACAGAAATTCGCACCGCTCAAGTTAAAGTCCCTAACGGTGATTTGCAAATAGATGCTTACTTAGCTGAACCAGCACAAAAGGGAACCTTCCCAGCTGTTATCGTGATTCAGGAAATCTTTGGCGTCAATATTCACATTCGGGAAGTTGCTGAGAAATTTGCCAAAGAGGGGTATGTGGCGATCGCACCGACTTTATTTCAACGCACCGCTCCCGGTTTTGAGGGTGGATACACGCCTGAAGATGTCCAGCAAGGAAGAGGGTATAAGGAGCAGACAACAGCAGATGAAATATTGAGTGATATTAAAGCTGCGATCGCCTATTTAAAAACTCTACCAAATGTGCAAGGAGATGCGATCGGCTCCATTGGTTTCTGCTTTGGCGGCCACGTCGTTTACCTAGCTGCCACATTACCAGATATTAAAGTTACAGCTTCCTTCTATGGTGGCGGTATTCCCAACTCAACTCCCGGCGGTGGAGAACCAACGATCACCCGTACTCCTGATATTAAAGGCCCCATTTACGCATTCTTTGGTCTTGAAGATAAAGGAATCCCCTTGGAGCAAACAGAGCAGATCGAGGCGGAACTGAAGAAATATCAGATTCCTCATGCTGTCTTCCGCTATCCTGGTGCAGAACACGGCTTTTTCTGCAACCATCGCGCCAGCTACAATGCCGAAGCTGCTGCCGATGCTTGGAAAAACGTTCAAGAACTGTTCCAAAAAAACCTTCAGCTTCAAAAAGTCTAAATCTTTGAGTTAGGAGCAATACGCGCTTTGGGCACACAGATGTGCGCCTCTACTGAACGTCGGCAAATATTAGCCAAATAGTCAAAAGCAAATAAAAATAAAGTATCACATCGATGATTACCGCCTTCAAACAGCCACGAGTTAACATTTTCCAACGTTTTTCACTATTTCTATTACCTGGATTATTAACAATCTCAACAACTTTAATTAGTTGCTCAGTCCAAACCGCAAACTCAGAAAATCAAGCCACTGGTTTGAAAACCAAAGTTGTCCGAATGGGATATCAAAGTTCTGGGGATATTGTCAGACTAAAAGGATTGATAGAAAAGCGTCTACAGCCTTTAGGTGTTTCCGTCGAATGGGCGCAATTTGCCGCAGGGCCACAACTGATGGAAGCTATGAATGTGGGTAGGGTTGATATTGGCTCTGTAGGCGAAACTCCCCCGATATTTGCCCAAGCGGCTGGGACATCTTTAGTCTACGTTGCTAGTAATAAACCCAGCACTGGTAAAGGAAGCGGAATTCTAGTTCAAAATAATTCAACAATTCGCACGTTGGCCGACCTCAAAGGTAAAAAAGTAGTTTTTCAAAAGGGTTCTGCTTCCCATTACTTATTAATAAAAGCTTTGGAAGAGGCTGGTTTGAAATATAGTGATGTTCAAGCCATTAGTCTCCCACCTTCAGAAGCCCGTGATGCTTTTATTCAAGGAAAAATTGATGCCTGGGTAACTTGGGACCCTTATTTAGCGGTGGCACAAAAAAAGGCAAATGCTCGTGTTTTGAGAGATGCTAGTGGCATTTCTACTCAGGGCGGATATTACATGGCGGCGCGAAAGTTTGCCACAGAAAATCCGAAATTAGTGCGATTAGTTCTTGAAGAGATAGATAACACAGGTCAATGGGCTGAGAAAAACCGAGCAGAAGTTGTAAAACTTACTATTCCTCACCTCAAAATTGATGAAGATATTTTAACAACAATGGTTGAAAGGCGAACTTCTGGCTTAAGACCAATTACGCCAGAAATCATGAAAAATCAACAGAAGATAGCTGATTTGTTTGCCAAAGAAAAAGTTATTCCTAAACCAATTAGTATCAAGGAAGCGATGCTAACTAGTGAAGAATATGCAGCCATTACACCAGAAACTATCAGTCAGAAATAGCGCCAGGAGATAGGAACATGGAAGTTTTTTGGTATTTACCTACACAGGGAGACGAGCGTTATTTAGGTACTACAATTGGCAGGCGGCCGGCGACTTATCCTTATATGCAGCAAATAGCTCAAGCTGTTGATAAATTGGGCTATGGTGGGATGTTAATTGGTACTGGACAAAAACAGGATACCTGGATTGTAGCTACTTCGTTAATTTCAGTTACGGAACGCTTGCGGTTTCTCGTAGCTTTCCGTCCAGCAATTATGTCGCCTTCCTTGGCAGTTAGAATGGCTGCTACTTTTGACCAGATTTCTAACGGTCGAATCATTCTGAATGTTGTCACTGGTGGTGATACAAAAGAACTTGCTAAAGATGGGATTTTCTTAGATCACGATCAGCGTTATGAACTCACAGATGAGTTTTTGACAATTTGGCGATCGCTCATGCAAGGTGAAGAAGTAACCTATAGTGGTCGTCATCTAAAAGTTAAAGGCGCTAAACTCCAATTTCCTCCCGTACAAAAGCCTTACCCCACCTTATATTTTGGTGGTTCTTCAGATGCTGCGCTCCAAGTTGCTGCTAAACATATTGATGTGTATTTAACTTGGGGTGAACCACCAGATCAAGTTGCTCAAAAGATTGCAAAGGTACGCCGATTAGCAGCAGAACAAGGTAGAACAGTCCGCTTTGGGATTCGGATGCACGTTATAGTGCGTGAAACTACGCAAAAAGCTTGGGATGCAGCTAATGAACTGATTCAGTATGTGGATGATGAAACCATAGCTGCTGCACATCGGCGGTTTGCTCAATCTGAATCAGAAGGACAACGCCGCATGGCCCAACTGCATAAGGGTAATCGCCAAAACTTAGAAATTAGCCCCAACTTATGGGCAGGTGTTGGCTTAGTGCGTGGGGGTGCTGGGACTGCCTTAGTCGGAGATGCAGAGACAGTTGCAGCGCGAATGCTGGAATATGCCGATTTAGGAATTGATACCTTCGTTTTCTCAGGGTATCCCCATCTCGAAGAAGCCTATCGAGTCGCTGAATTAGTGTTTCCCCACTTGCCACTGCAAACTCCTGCGATTGCATTACCGCAGCAGGTTGCAAGTACATTCAGTGAATTTGTTACCAAAACAGATTTACTCAAACCACAGCCTGTATAAGCAATCCAAAATTCATACATTCAAAATTCAAAAAAGCATGAGTACGAAAAAACCTCAACTTAGACTAGGTGCATTCTTGCCAAGCACTGGCCATCATGTTGCGTCATGGCGGCACCCTGAAGCCCAAGCTGACGGTGGTTTGAACTTTCAACATTATAAAAGGCTGGCACAGACGGCAGAACGCGGCAAATTTGACATGATCTTCTTTGCCGACGGCGTGGCTGTGCGCGATCGCAATCAAAGCGCTGACGTTTTGAGCCGCAATGGTAAACTCGTCCACTTTGAACCTCTCACCCTGTTGTCGGCTCTGTCTGTGGTGACGGAAAACATTGGTTTGACGGCGACAGTATCGACTACATACAACGAGCCTTATCACCTCGCCCGCAAGTTTGCATCACTAGATTATCTCAGCGGCGGTCGTGCCGGTTGGAATCTCGTGACTTCTGCCACTGAAGCTGAAGCGCTGAACTTCAATCAGGAAAAGCACATGGAGCATACGCTACGTTATGAGCGTGCCAAAGAGTTTGTGGATGTTGTCACCAAGCTCTGGGATAGTTGGGAGGATGATGCCTTCTTACATGATAAAGAGTCAGGTATTTACTTCGATCCAAATAAACTCCACGTTCCCAACCACAAAGGCGAGCATTTTTCAGTGCGCGGCCCGCTAAATGTGGCGCGTCCCATCCAGGGTTATCCAGTGATCATTCAAGCTGGATCTTCCGAGGATGGTAAGGATCTTGCTGCACAAACTGCGGAGGTAATTTTCACTGCCCAGCAGACTCTGGCAGAAGCTCAGGCATTTTATACAGATGTGAAGGGGAGACTGGCTCAATACGGACGCTCACCTGACCATCTTAAGATTATGCCTGGTGTATTCCCAGTCATCGGCAAAACTGAGCAAGAAGCTAAGGATAAATTCGATCAGATTCAGGAGTTGATCGATCCGGTAGTCGGCTTAAATTTGCTTGGCTCGATGATCGGTGGATTTGACCTGTCCGGCTATCCATTGGACGGGCCGTTGCCGGATTTACCAGAGACTAACGGCGGTAAAAGCCGTCAGCAACTTTTGACTGACCTGGCTCGTAGAGAGAATTTAACGATTCGACAACTGTATTTATGGATAGCTGGAGCGCGTGGGCATCGTCAAATTTTGGGCACACCAGAACACATTGCCGATCAACTAGAAGATTGGTTTGTCAATGGCGGGGCAGATGGCTTTAATATCATGCCGCCTTGGTTGCCCGGAGGATTGGATGAGTTTGTTGACTTGGTAATTCCTGAATTGCAACGTCGCGGTCTGTTCCGCACAGAGTATGAAGCACGAACCCTGCGCGAAAATCTTGGTTTACCTCGTCCGGTAAATCAGTTTAGCAAAGTTGCTACTCGTGAAGTGGCGATCGCCTAATTTTTTATCAAGCCACTTTTGCAGCAAAAAGGCTCAAGCATTCCTGCCTGAGCCACAACTAAATTCAATTTATAGACTAGCTTTAAGAGCTATATCTCTGAATCTTAGTAACGATTGCCGAAGCTATTGTTTCCCCGATTTCCACCAAAGGAACCTCTGTCTTCTCTGGGTTTAGCTTTGTTCACCTTGAGGTCACGTCCCATCCACTCAGCACCATCAAGAGCTTCAATGGCAGCTGTTTCTTCAGCATCTGTGCCCATTTCCACAAAACCAAAGCCGCGCATACGACCTGTCTCACGGTCGGTCGGTAGCTGAACCCGCTTTACAGAACCATATTCTGCAAACACAGAATTCAAACCTTCTTCTGTAACTTCGTAAGAAAGATTGCCTACATAAACTGACATAAATTGTCTCCCAAATCATAGATGTGTAGAGTTTTAGATTTCGGAGAAAAGTCTGTGAATACCAAAAGGAAAAAGCCTGTCAATAATAAAAACAAACGCGGTCGCCGAATTAATTCTCACTTTTTATTATGACATAGCAGCTAAATATTTAGTGGGAGTTGATAAAACTGTTATTAAAAGTAATGTAAGCAATTCATAGCTAAGTAAGCGGACTTAATTAGAGGTTGTTTGAAAAGTCTAATTTATTACTTGCCTTGGCGACTAGAAGTCGCGGCTACACAGACAAAACCCACCTCCGTGGGTTAAAAACCTTGATTTTTCGTTAGTCCACGGAGGTGGACTTCCTTTGTGTAGTAGCGAATTCTATTCGCCCAATACTTTTCAAACATCCTCTTAAACGTAAAAGAATAATTTTTGCTGTCTTGGTACGTTATGGCAACCTACACGTACTAAGACAATAATGTATACTAAGCAATTCACTCAGGCTGGATATCTGAGCATCTGGAATACAAATAAAGTTTCCCTACAAGCCTTCTTAGGAACCTATACCAATGTTGTCGCAGTATTTAATGTTAGGAAAAGCATTTCATAATTGTAATCGTCATTCATTTTTCCAGAATGATTCCGCTTGTAGTAAGGGCTACCCTACGGGAACGCTTCGCGAACAGCCCTGCTTTTATGCAACTTAAATGCTCATTATTATCAGAATGTCCTATTGCAGATAAATCTATGGAAAATTATATACAAATGTTAAGTAGCTAATGGCAACACCAAGTTAAACGCGAAGTAGTAAGAGTCCACTTCTTAAAGCTTCATTCCACAGAGATGATTTTTGAATTTCTAGTAAAGAAAGAGCTGAATTTACAGGTAGGGGTAGCTCTTGGTGCAGAGATAGTTGCCACCAGCCGACATCGTGCCACTCACTAAATTTATACCCTACTCTGCAAAATACACCTACAGGCAAAAATCCGACAGCCTCATGCACAGCGACACTTGCGGGATTCGGTAAAGCGATCGCAGCAAAAACGTTGTAATATCCTTGGAGTTGCAGCAACCGAAAAAGAGAAGTATACAAGGCTTTCGCAACTCCCTTTCTACGATGCTCAACATTGACGTACACGGATGATTCTACAGACCATTGGTAAGCGGCACGAGTCCGGTAGGGAGTAGCATAGGCATAACCTAGAAGCTCACCGTTAATTTCACACACTAGCCAAGGCATCTGCTGTTGATAATTCTGGATGCGCCCCTCAAATTCCGTTTTACTGGGAGGCTCTATCTCAAAGGAAATTGAAGTTTCCCGCACAACTGGCGCATAAATTGCCAGCATTTTTAAGGCATCACTTTCATTAGCTAGTCTGATTGTAGCCTTCACAGCACATCCTTTTTGGGCTAAAAATCAATTATGCAAACTCAACATACTCAATAATGCTTCCATCAGGATGCATGGCTCGCATATTGACTCCAGTGGGAACTTTGTTAGGTTCGGCCAGAATCACTGCACCCTGCTGAATAAGTGCTTCTCGAAAATCATTGAGTGAGTCAACGAGAAATGTTGCATGTGTACTCTTGAATGAAGAGAGTGCTTCTGCCGAACCAGCAATTAAAAGAATAGAACCCACACCTGCGAGTTCCAACTCAGCCTCGGAATATTGAAACCACAACCAACATTTTTCTGTAAAGAGGTTTTCATAGAAAGCGATCGCCTCATCCAAATCTATCGGACTAAGATAGACTCTAGTTAGTACTTTAAGAATTTGCATTGCAAACGGTCTATTGGGCAGCTAGTGGATTTTACTGTGCTTGCTCGGCAATCATAGTTAACTAAGATTAATCAATAAATAGCCTATCTTCAATTTAAAAAAGGTTTTCAACTTTCTGTTCACCTAGCTCTAGATAACGTTGTTCGCTGTAAATCAAAATACATTTCATTTTTACTCCTTTAGCCCCACATCAGTCATCTGTATAGTTATTACAAATATATATACATGATCAAGCATCAGTACAGAACTTAAGGAGTGTGTCATGGAAAATAGTCGGATGAAGCTTCCTCATACCATGTTGAATTGATGTCTCCACCAGAAAAAATAGGTCTGATACTCGCATAGCATTGAGGTGATACTGAATAAGTGGGGTATAGTGAGAATTAAGAACTATTTAAACCTTACTCTCATGTGTAGAGATAAAATAGTTATCTGTCACCTTAACCTCAGCCTGAAAAACTGCTTTTTTTAGCTTGTCTTGAAGTTGATCAGGCTAATAAAAAATTTTGAGAATCTGAAATTATTGGTCATTATTACTCAGAGGAAATAGCTGAGAGCGATTAATTACAATCACTTCTTCAGAGGCATCGATCGCAGTAATTTTTTTAACGATAATCAAAAGCTCCTGCGTCCAGATACCTGTTCCACATGCTAACTCTAAAATATCATCCACCACGCCAATTTTATATAATGCATTTTTGATAATAGTTACTTCATGAAACCAGCGCTGGTTAATTTAGGGGCTGCGATCATAGCGTCCTTTCCTATAGAACCACTTATCATATTCGTTGGCTCTAGCGCGATAGTACTCAATCTGTTGTTCAAGAATATTATCTGTCATCATGCGCTTTTTGATCCCATTAAGTTTAGATTTGACGTTGCTAAGACTTTTAGGGAAAATTTTTTCTTCAGCAAATCAACTTGCATTTTAGCTTTAATTATGTGATATTTTTATCATTCCATAATCATACGGTAAATCAATAAGCTTGCCGGAGTTATACCGTAAGTTTGCTGAAGTGTGATATTAATTTACCCTTGAAAGCAGAGTGATGATGTTGACTAAGTTCTTTCCAACCCGACTGTTGGGTATGGCTTTTGCCTTCCTGCAAAGGTTCCAACAACGAAGAATCCGCACTTTTTCTCTACTGTTTGCAGTGGGACTTAGTTTAACTTTGGCTGTCTCTGCTTGTTCTCCAAGCGCAAGCGACAACTCTGGCACACCGCAGACAACCCAAGCCCCGAGTCCAGCAACTAGCAATACCACAGTTCGCATAGGCTACCAGAAAGCGTCAACTGTCCTCTATGCGCTGAAGGGGAGAGGGGAATTAGAGAAAGCCTTTGCAGCTTCAGGATCTTCCGTAACTTGGGCGGAATTTCCGGCTGGCCCCCCACTTTTAGAGGCATTGAATGCAGGCAGCATTGATTTTGGCTATACCGGAGAATCACCACCTATATTTGCTCAAGCTGGGGGTATTCCTTTGGTTTATGTTGCCTACGATCCTTGGAGTCCCAAGGCTGAAGCCATTCTGGTGCCCAAGGATTCACCTATTAAAAGTGTGGCTGAACTCAAGGGCAAAAAAGTTGCTTTTGCCAAAGGTTCTAATGCTAATTACCTATTGGTGAAAGCACTGGAAAAAGCAGGGGTACAGTACAGTGACATCCAACAAGTAACTCTCACTCCCGCCGATGCTCGTGCTGTTTTTGAGAGAAAAAACGTTGATGCTTGGGCAATTTGGGACCCTTACTTAGCCGCAGCACAAGCAGCAACGGGCGCACGCACTTTAATAGACGCGACGGGATTAGCTCCCAATCGTGGTTATTATCTGGCTGCAAAATCTTTTGTTGATGCCAAGCCAGATGCCTTGAAAATAGTTCTCGATCAGGTAAAGAAAGTTAGTGAATGGGCAAAGAATAATCCTAGTGAAGTTGCTAAATTTCTTTCCCCAGCTTTGGGTATAGATGCTCCTGTGTTGGAAATCGCAGAAAAGCGGCGTGAGTATGATATACTTCCGCTCACAGATGAAGTGATTACGAAACAACAAGAGGTTGCAGATACCTTCTACAAGATTAAATTGATCCCAAAAGAAATCAAAGTTAAGGAAATTGTTTGGCAAGGCAAATTGAATAAATAGACGAGTCGCAATATGAAAGAGTGGTACAAGGACGATCTCGCATATATCCATGATGTCGGTTATAGTAATTACGCTCTCAAATCTGCTCTCGGCATTATAGAAATCCTGCATCGAAGCGAAATCCGGGATGGGCTAGTGGTAGATTTGGGGTGTGGAAGTGGATTATCAGCGCAAGAACTCACGAAGGCTAATTATCGTGTTCTCGGAATTGATATCTCTCAGTCAATGATTGAAATCGCTCGCAAAAGAGTGCCAGATGCAGAGTTCCGAGTCGAATCATTTTTCAAAGCTGAAATTTCACCGTGTCATGCCGTAATATCGATCAGTGAATGCTTTAATTACTTGTTTGATCCAGATCCCCATCTTCAAATGCTGGTTGATCTGTTTGACCGCATATACAACGCTTTAGCTTCTGGAGGTGTCTTAATTTTCGATATTGCAGAGCCAGGACAGATTGCACCGGGAATTACAACTAAGGGATTCAATGAAGGAGAGGATTGGATAGTACTTGTTGAAAAAAAGGAGGATCAAAAGGAGAGGATACTTACCCGTAGAATTATCACCTTTCGTAAAGTGGGAGAACACTACAGGCGGGATGATGAAGTACACTATCAGCAGTTATATGAAGCGACAGATATTGCAGAAAAACTTCGTCAAGTTGGTTTCCAAGTTGAGATTGTGCGTAGTTATGGTGAGTACAATCTGCCCAAAGCTCATGCTGCATTCATTGCCCATAAATCTGTATGAGACTACAACAAAATATGCGCGATTTTAGTAAGAAAATCAAACGAAAAGAATTACAGATTTTATTGTAAAGATGTAAAACGAATAATATAAATAGTAAAATATATATGATTTTAGCATACATTTGCGCTGAATGGCTGGGGTTAAATAATTCGTAATTCGTAATTCGTAATTCGTAATTCGTAATGGGCAACTCTTAGAGACGCTAAACGCGAACGCCCCGCAACGCTTTCGTAAATTTTGTTTTGTAATGGGGATTTAACCCCAACACAAAACTTGCGTGATTTTTGAACCGGGGGACTTAAACCCACGGACAGGAGTTAAATATTATAGCTTCTGGTTGTAATAAACTAGAAAATTATTCATCACTGATTAACTCTAAAATTTATTATGTCTTTTTTAGATAATAAAAACCGATTTTTAAGTAAGTTTAATAGCCGACATTCAAATGCTAGCCAGTTAAGCTGGCTAATGATATCTAGCATCTTTTTATTTATAGGAAGTCGTGGTGGTGTGGCGCAAGTCAGAACAGCACCTAAGGCTGGATTCACACTGCAACTTTTACATACTTCCGACCAAGAAGCAGGGGTTCTTGCGCTGAAGGATGTACCAAACTTTTCTGCGGTGTTGAATGCACTCAAAAATCAAGATGCAAATCGTGACGGCAAGCCTGATTATCCTAATACCTTAATCCTTTCATCTGGAGATGCCTATATTCCCAGCCCTTTTTTATTTGCCAGTGACACAGTTTTTGGTGGACAGGGAAGAGGAGATATTTTAATTTTAAATGCTCTTGGGTTTGGTGCGATCGCATTTGGCAATCACGAATTTGACTTAGGTACGGGTCTTGTTGCTGACTTAATCCGACCTAAAGAAGATTACCCAGGTACAAAGTTTCCCTATCTCAGTACAAATCTAGACTTCAGCACTGATAAAGACCTGGCAAACTTAGTTACTGCTGATGGACAAGAAGCAAGTAAAATTCCTAATAAGATTGCGCGTAGCACCATTATTACCCTCAATGGTGAAAAAATTGCTGTAGTTGGGGCGACAACTCCGACACTGCGGACTATTTCCTCTCCCGGTGGTGTGACTGTGTTGCCTAAAGAATTTAATGACCGTGATGCCGCAGACATCGCCGCCTTAGCTGCTGAAATTCAAACTTCTGTCGATGCGTTGCTGACAAAAAACCCAAAGATTAATAAAGTCATTCTGTTGGCGCACATGCAGCAAATTGCGATTGAGCAAAAGCTAGCAGGATTACTCAAGGGAGTAGATATTATCGTTGCTGGTGGTTCCAATACCTTATTAGCCGACAAAACAGACCGTCTGCGAGTGGGTGATAAATCTGCTGGAACTTACCCAATCCTCAAAAAAGCAGCAGATGGTAATCCGATAGCCGTAGTTAATACTGATGGAAACTATCGCTATGTTGGTCGTCTAGTAGTTAACTTTGATGCCAATGGAGTGATTATTCCGTTTAGTATTGACTCCAAAATCAGTGGTGCTTATGCTACTGATTCCAAAGGTGTAGCTGCTGTAGGTGCGAAACCTGACCCGAAAGTTGTCGCCATTACAGAGGCACTTAAAAAAGTAATTATTGCCCAAGATGGTCAGATTTTCGGGAAAACCAACGTTTTCCTCAACGGCTGGCGGGGTGATGTCCGCACACAAGAAACCAATTTAGGGAATTTGACAGCCGAAGCTAATTTAGCGATCGCCAAGCGATACGATCCTAAGACTGTCATTTCTATCAAAAATGGTGGTGGTATCCGTGACAATATCGGTATCTATACCTTTCCCGCAGGTTCGACTCGCTCACAGGATGTTATCAAACTGCCACCTCAAGCAAATCCTGTGGCAGGTAAGAAAGCAAAAGAAATCTCCCAACTTGATATCACAAATGCTTTACGGTTCAACAACGGCTTGACTTTAGTTACTCTGAATGCTGGGGAATTACTGGCGGTGATTGAACATAGTGTAGCAGCGATCGCACCCGGTGCCACCCCTGGCAGTTTTCCCCAAGTAGCGGGATTAGTCTTTAGCTTTGACCCAGACTTGCCAGCAGGTAAGCGTGTCAAGTCCCTTGCTATCAAAGATGGGAAAGGCAAAACTATTGATGTCGTGGTTAAAAATGCAGAGTTAGTGGGTGACTCTAATCGGGTCTTCCGCACTGTTACCCTTAACTTTCTCGCAACTGGTGGTGATGGCTATCCTTTTCCCAAAAGAGAACGGGTTGATTTGACATCAAAAGATGCTGATAAGAGCAAACGCACAGGTTTAGCCACCTTTGCTGCTGATGGTTCGGAGCAAGATGCATTAGCAGAATATCTGGCTGCTAACTTTAAGCAGATTCCATTTGCTCAAGGGGATGTGCCACCCGCCCAAGATACTCGCATTCAAAATCTCAAATTGCGTAAAGATGTGGTGTTATCAGATTAATTATTTGGCTGTAAATAACAAACTCTAACATATTTGTAATATGACCAATCTCAGCGTTAACCTTAACAAAGTCGCTTTACTCAGGAATGCTCGAAATTTTGGTAGACCGAGTGTAATTGAAGCGGCTTTGACCTGCATTAAAGCTGGTGCACAGGGAATCACAGTTCATCCACGCCCAGACCAGCGACATATCAAGCCCGAAGATGTCGATGCACTGGCGCAGATATTGACTGTTGAGTTCAACATAGAAGGTAATCCGTCACCTCAATTTTTAGAGATAGTCAGAAAAATCAAACCAACGCAGTGTACCTTAGTTCCCGATGCACCTGATGCTTTCACATCAGACCACGGATGGGATCTGGCTACAGATGGCTCTTGGCTCAGACCAATCATTCGAGAGCTAAAAGACCTCGGAGTTCGAGTCAGCTTGTTTATGGATACTGACTTAACTCAAATTAAACGTGCTAAAGAGATTGGAAGTGATCGCATTGAGCTATATACAGAACCTTATGCTACAGCTTTTCGTAATGGCAATGTAGAGTCTGTATTTCAAGATTACCAAAAAGCAACACAAAAGGCTCAGGAAATTGGTTTAGGAGTGAACGCTGGGCATGATTTAAATCTGCAAAACTTAGAAAAATTCTGTACAATTTCTGGCATACTTGAAGTGTCTATTGGTCATGCCTTGATTGCCGATGCTTTGGAGGTGGGATTATTTACTGCTGTGCAAGAATATTTAAAAATCTTATCTTTGAACTACGGTTCGCTAAAGTATTCTATTTAATCAAAAAATAACTAACTATTTTTTTTGGCTGCAATGAGCAACTTACAAGATTCAGAAGTCAGACAGTTAAATATGTATAAGTTTGCCCCAGCTTGGGAGAATGAGCAAATAGTATTTGGTTCAATAAAAAAGCAAGTTTTGTGTTGGGGTTAAATCCCCATTACAAAACTTAATTACGAATTACGAATTACGAATTACGAATTACGAATTATTTAATCAGTCTATTGACGAGGTAAATTATATGGCAATGGTTCTAGATAAAGTAGTTCCTTTTGGAAGGTCAATGGATGAATATATAAAAATATTCAATTTAAAAAACGCAGATTTAAATAAAAGCATTATTGGGATTGGGGATGGCCCGGCAAGCTTTAATGCAGAAATGACACGTCAGGGTAAAAGTGTAGTTTCTGTTGATCCACTCTACCAATTTTCCGGTGATGAGATATTGCAAAGATTTAATGAAGTGGTAGATAACATCATTAACCAAGTCAAGGCTACATCGAATGATTGGGTATGGAGCTATCATAAATCTCCAGATGATTTGCGACACAATCGAGTGAAAGTTATTCAAGAATTTCTGTCTGATTATGAAATTGGTAAAAAGTCTAATAGATACACAGTCGGTGAATTGCCAAAGTTGGCATTTAAAAATCAAGAATTTGACATAGCCCTTTGTTCACATCTATTGTTTTTATATTCAGACCATCTCAATTACGATTTTCACCTAGATTCTATAGGTGAGATGCTGCGTATTGCTAAAGAAGTCCGAATATTTCCCCTCATAACTTTAATGTGGAAACATTCACAACATTTAGATGAAATCGTAAAATATTACACTGCAATGGGTTACAAGATAGATATTGAAAAGGTTGAATACGAATTACAGCCTGGTGGAAATAAAATGTTGAAGATAACCAGAGATATTAATGTAATTCGTAATTCGTAATTCATAATTCGTAATTCGTTGTATTTGTGATAGCTACAATCTATTTATCACCCGGCTGCGCCGTCGCCACTTTCCAAGGGGGGACTAATAAAGCGCACCTTAGTAGAGAATTGGTATAACCATTACGGTGGAATTTCATAACCATCCGGTGTATAAGATTATTAGGCATATTATTCGGCAAACATTTCAGCTAAGGTATCTAAAACTGCTTTTTGTTCATCAGAGTCAATCTGACCTAGCTTTTTGACTAATCGAGTTTTGTCAATTGTACAAATTTGATCTAAAACGATTTGCCCATCCTTGCCCTGAAACTGACAAGCAACACGAGTCGGATAAGACTGTCCTTTAGTTGTCATCGGAGCAACAATAACCGTGGCAATATATTTATTCATCTCATCTGGTGAAATTACTACACAGGGTCTTGTCTTCTGAATCTCACTGCCAATCGTTGGGTCGAGGTTAACCAAAAACACATCAAATCGATTGACTACCACTCCCACTCTAGATCCTCCCACTCTGTAGTTACGGCATCATCGAGCAGTGCATCGTCGTGTTGCTTCGCCATTGTTGCAAATGCTTCATCCCACCCCTTGCGCGATTGAGAGGCAGCACGGACAATTAGGTGACAATCTTGAATTTCAATTTCCACCTCTTCACCAATACCACTTTGTTCCAGCAGAAGTTTAGGAATGCGGATACCTTGAGAATTCCCAATTTTAACAATACGGGTTCTAATTGCTGTCCCCATGAGGATACTTATCCTTGATTGTAATTACATTGTGATTACTAATCAGGCTTTTGTCAAGAAGCGCTCAATTTTTCAATAATTTTTAATGCGATCGCCAGATTCTCTAGGTTGATGTGCGTAAGGGTAGCCCATCATAAATATCATTAGCATCTGGGTTTTTATATCGATTACGCTGGCATCATTTCCGGGACTGAATCAGGGGATGCTGGCTCAAAATGTAATACCATAATTTGCTCTGGGCGTAAACCGACAGATTCATAAGTACGGCCGTTGCGTAGGCGTAGCCCGCCGCAGGCATCGCTAAATTCAACCTCAAATGCAGCACCGCCAGCTAATAATTCTACTACTGCGCCAACTTGTTTGACCGAAGAAATGACACTTGTGTAAAAGGGACTGGGGACACAACGACCACGCTCAGTGCATCGCTGGGGATTAGGGATTGGGGACTGGGTGTAAAACCCTTAAAATTATGGTGGTTGCTCATTACCCACCACCAAATTTTAAAAAACTTGTTGCTTGTACCCAGTACCCAGTACCCAGTACTCCTTCTTGCGTTCATCAAGAACACCAACTTTTATGTATGGTGGGGGACTCCGACGCTCGTTCCTCGGCTTAGCTACGCTATCGCCGCGACCTGGTGATAGCAAAGCGTTAGCGAGTCCGCGAGCGTCTGAACACCTTTATCAGGTTCAATTGCTCGAAATCCCATGCCATTTACATATGCTTAAAAGCCAATTTTGTTTTACCTCATCTGAGTACCCTTTTGGCGGGCTGTAAACATCGATAAATTGACGACCACAATTGACACAAATGTGATTCTGTTTACCTCTTCGCTTTCCATTTTTTCTAATCTCAGTAGACTCACAGTATGGACACTGCACAGTATAACCCCTCAATTCATCCCTTTATTATGCAACGCCAATTAATAAATATTTTGGCTCGTTCCCAGATTCAACGAAGAGGCAGGAGGCAGGGGGAGGTAACCCCATCCTCCTGCCGTGGAATGCAGGGGGCAACATGGATCTGAGTCCCCCACTTCGACAAGCCTGGTTTTGGTCTTAGAAAGTTTTCACAAACTCAATTAGGGCTTTTTTGTCTTCATCCGGTAGATTTGAGCCAAAATAATGACCCTCATCCTCAACGAAGTCAGGAGACTTATTAGCTCTTAAAAGCACGCGTGCCAACTTACCCTTGATTCCACCCCCTGGTTTCAAGTCTTGGAAAAGGCTGCTGAGATTGAGAGATGTAATCGCCTCTCTGATATTGATGCTTGCCAGCAAATTCACAGGCGTACCTTTAGGAACAGGAATTCTAAATCTAGGATTCGGATCTCCTGGGGGAAGCTCTAATTTGGTATCTCGATCTGTCCTGCTGATAATTCCCTTACGCTTTTCAGGCCACAGCAGCTTTTCCATAGCATCCGTATAGGCTTCTACGCGTCCTTTCACTGAAGGATCTTCGTTGTATAGTCCTAGAGTGTTGTTGTGCAGAAGTGGTGCTGTTGCCCAAATACTCACTAGCGAAGGTGTGCGATAATATCCTAAACCACCGTCTGGTATCTTAAAATCGATGGGTTTTTTCTCATCGAAGGGGTTGTACAGCGTCAGAGTTCCTGGTGACGGCAGTTCTTTGTAGGTCTTAGAGGAGAACTGATCCCAAATATGCCCCTTAGTGGCATTTGTCCCTAGCGATCGCGCCGCATTAGTACCAATTAGTGTAACTGGATAACGCTGGTCGTCAGACAAGAAGTTGTGATCTAAAAAATTACTACTGAGTACAGACTCTTCGTACCATTTCTGAGCCTGTTCGGTGTCAGCAGCAATCTCAGCAGGTGGCTTTTTGCTGGAATGGCAACTAGCACAAGTGCTGGCAAAAACAAGCTTGCCACGTTTGAGAACTTCTTCATCTTTGGTTAAGAACTCTTCACCACCTGGTGCATCTTTCAGGTGCATCGGCTTGATGCCTTTCAAGAATGTTTCGGCATCAGCCATGCGTGCTTCTGTCTGTCTCCAGCCTTCGCACTCCTTCCGTGCCTTTTCGATATCAAAAGGTTTTTGGGGAGTTCTGCCTAATAAAGGCTCATGGAGACTTGTCCAATAATCGCCGCACATCCCAATGTTGACGTAGACGCGTAGTGAGGCATTTGCCACTCCTGTCGAGTCTGCACCATCCTTAAGAATATGATTAACATCCTTGGTTGAACCATCGTTCATCACCTCTGGATATCTGGGGCGATCGCCTAAATTAAAAATGGCATTGATCGCATTCGGATTGTTGATATGATCGGTCGCAATCCGAGAAGTATCAGAAGTCCCCGGTTTCTGAGAGTTAAGTACTTGCTTAACAAAACTATTGTCCCCGACGCTGGTTTCAAAGAATTTGTTTTCCTTGATGTACTGATTACCCAATGCTGCTACAAGGTTTTCCCATTTCGGGTGTTCCTTGTCTTTGGGTGGATTGAGCGGATCTAATGCTACGTGACAGATAGCACAGGACTGCCCAATCACGTAGGGAGGCTCAACTTGTGAGTTTTTGGCATATTCAACGGGGTTCCATTTTGCCCGGTCGAAGTTGGGGTTGGGGAACTTACGCAACCCAATAACGCCAGTTGAAAGTGGATCTTTACATTTATCTAGCAGCAATCCGTATTCATCTGGTGCTGTCGCTTTTTCACATCCAGGATCGTTAATTGCGCCATAGAGTTTAAATCGCTCGTCATGCTTCTGTGAGTTAATCAGCTTTAGCAGATCAGCACCGCCACGTGTTCGCTTCGCTAAATCACGATAGTACTTGGCGTTACCGCCAGTCCATAAGTACCAGGTGCAACGACCCCGTTTCTCGGCATCTGTCAAATTCTCCTTGGTGTAGTCTGGGAGATAACCGATACCCTCACAGTTATCAGGGTATTCAGATACACCAGTATTAGAATAGTCAGTACTTATGGGCGTAGGTGTCTCACTATACTCATCGGCTAGAGCTGTAGGCGTTCCATAAAAGCCGCAGACTATAAACATAGTCACGAATAGGAGGAGCAGACAGCCCTTAAAAATTAGACTTGTCTTTTTCATAAAAAATCTTTGGTTGTAACAGCTAAACCTTCTCCACTGCACCTTACCTTTGCAGAGTTACACTAATGCTTCATCATTTATTTCCCATTTTCCGGATTTAGCCTTGGGATATTTTGATGATTTAAAATGTACCCTACTGAGGTTCGTTATATATGAACTTACTACACAACTTTGCAAAACGTCATCAATAAACTTTTATACATTTCTCAATCAAAAATTTAAAAATTTGTAAATTTACAATGGCGTTCAATAACCAATTTGTTATGGTTATATCAATTTCCTGCATAGTTGGTTAAGTTTGTAACAAATTGTTAGAAGCTACTTTTAAGGTTGCCTTAACCTTTTGAGAGAAATAAAATGCGAAAGTTTTCACTTTTTTTTAAATTTGTTGCTTGATGGTGTAGGTTTACAAACTGCAAAAGTCTTTATATAACTGTAAAAACCAACATCCTGAAACTTGGTAGGCAAACCTAAGTAACAAAAACTTAATATTTAGCGATCGCATCCGAAAACCTGCACTGTTGATTTGTAGAACTAAATAACTTGCCCTCCCAGAGACACTAGAAATAATAGTTCTCTAGCGAGGCTATTAGTGCTACTAACAATTCTGATACCTAATTTTATTGCCGAAATAACACGAAAGACAGAGGAACACATGGAAAACGATATTATCTTTGAGCCATTGAGATTCCGTAATCTCACAGTCAAAAATCGGGTTTTTCGCTCTAGTATTTCTGGAAGGTGGGATAACTATGATGGTTCAGGTACTCAAGCCCGAATCAACTGGGAAGAAAAGTTTGCTCGTGGTGGTGTAGGGGCTATTATTAGTTCCTTTGTCCCAGTCGCCATTCGGGGACGAATTATGCCCAATTACGCCACAATTAACTGTGATGAGCGCATTCCTTTCTGGCGAAAAGTAGGAGAAAAAGTCCACGAATATGATTGTAAATTTATCTTACAATTAAGTCATTCTGGACGACAGCAGGACATTGGTGGTGTAGAAAACTTAGGGAAAAAAGCGTTAAGTTCCACCAGCCAAACTGAGCCATTCCACGGCTTTTTGTGTCAAGCAATGACACTAGCAGAAATTAAAGAAACAATCCAATACTTTGCCGATGGTGCTAGACGTGCCCGTGAAGCGGGTTTAGACGGAGTAGAACTGCACAGTGCTAATGGATATCTTTTTAACCAATTTCTCAGTTCAGGAATTAACGACCGTCAAGATGAATATGGTGGTTCATTAGAGAATCGAGCGCGGTTTTTGCTAGATGTAATTAGAGCAATCCGTAAAGAAGTAGGCAACGACTTTCATCTACAATTCAAAATTAGTGCCGTTGATTATAACAACGCCGTCACCTTTTGGGAAAAACCAGGTAATACCATAAAAGATTCCATCCAAGTTTGTAAATGGGCAGAAGAAGCTGGGGCTGATGCCGTGCATGTGTCAACTGGTAGCTTATTTCCTCATCCACTCAATCCCATTGGTGATTTTAATTTTGATGTCATTACTAAAACCTATGACGCGATGTTGTCGAGTGGTGTTGAAACCACACGCAACTACATTTTATTCCGCAAATCATTTTTACATCCAATTTTCAATCTTTTATGGAACCGCGTGAAAAAGCAATTGCCTCCTCAGGCATTTAGTGGTGATGATGTAAAAGACCCCAAAATCAAGCAGTTACTAATAGAGAACCAAGGCAGAAACTTACTAGATTCCAGAGAAATTAAAAAGCACGTTAATATTCCCGTATTATGTACAGGTGGTTTGCAGCAGGCTTCATATATTCGTCAGGCAATTAATGATAAGTATTGCGATGGCGTGACAATGGCTCGTACCCTAATTGCTAACAATGACCTAGTTAAATCTTTTAAAGAAGGTAAAGACCTAGCAGAGAAACCCTGTACTTATTGTAATAAATGCCTCCTGAATGTAATCGAAAACCCTTTAGGTTGTTACGAACAGGATCGCTTTAATAGCTATGAAGAGATGATGGAAGAAGTAATGTCAGTCTTTCATCAAACTGAGTTTGCAAATTTATCTAGATAAATTTGCGATGGGTATCACATTGATAATTTCGCTTACAAATAATCTCGACAATATAGGGAGTGTTTCATGACTGAACAAACTAACCCTACCCTACTTTCTACCCCACACAAGGGAATAAAGGGCATCTTCAAGCGGATTTGGGTTGTGATTGTGGGTGTTGTAGCAGTAGCAGTCTTTTTATTGTGGCCTGTTTTGTCCAACTCCCCAGTAGATTATGCTGACATTGAAAACCACTTTAAATATGGTTCAATCGGCAGCGAACCCATCAATGGCATTCCTTACTGGATTTGGAAAGTTTTACCAGAATTATTTCCAGATAAATTACCTGGAAAAGGTTATACTTCTCTGGGATTTATCAAAGAACCTGACAAAGATTTACCTATAGGTTTTTCGCAACGGAGAGTCTTTATTGATCGAGTTGGGTTGAATTGTGCTGTATGTCATACAGGGACGCTGCGAAATACCCCTAATAGTGAACATCAAGTCATCACCACGATGCCTGCTAATGTGCTTAATTTGCAGGGATACATCAAATTCTTGTCAGCAGTTGGTGTAGATGAGCGTTTTACTGCTAACCGGATGTTGCCAGAAATTGAGAAAATCAGTGGCGGTCTGAATCCTGTTGAAAAATTACTTTATCGCTTCATTGCAATTCCCCAAACTAGAGATGCGCTAATTAATCAGGCATATCGACTTAAGTTTGTTGAAGAACAGCCAGATTGGGGCCCAGGAAGAGTAGATACTTTTAATCCTTATAAAGCAATTCAATTCCATTTCCCAATGGATAAATTGCGTCAGGATGAACTGATTGGTACTTCTGATTTCCCCTCAGTTTGGAACCAAAAACCGCGCGAGGGATTGCAATTACATTGGGATGGTAACAATAGTTCCGTTGATGAACGTAATAAGAGTGCAGCTTTAGGCGCTGGAGTCACACCCACAACAATCGATTTGCCTCGGATTCAGCGAGTTGCTGATTGGCTGTGGGAACTACCACCACCAAAATATCCCTATGAAGTTAACGAAACTTTAGCGACCAGAGGAAAACCACTTTTTGAAAGTAATTGTGCTAGCTGTCACGCTTTTGGTGGTGCATATACAGGCAAAGTTATACCAATTCAAGAAATTGGTACAGACCCTCATCGTCTCGACTCATATACCTACGAAACGATGTCTAACCAAAATACTTTGTATGCAGGTTATCCGTGGCGGTTTAAGAATTTCCGCAAAACTAATGGATATGCCAATATGCCCCTTGATGGTGTTTGGTTACGCGGCCCTTATTTGCACAATGGTTCAGTCCCCACCTTACGGGATTTACTAGAAAAACCAGAAAATAGACCAAAAGAATTCTATCGTGGCTATGACGTTATCGACAGAGCAAAAGTTGGTTTTGTATCTGATGTAGGTGAAGAAAACGGTAAGAAATACTTTAAGTTCGATACAACACAACCTGGAAATAGTAACAGTGGCCACTTATACGGTACTGATCTTCCCACAGAAGATAAAGATGCACTAGTTGAGTACATGAAGAAACTTTAAAAGGAGAAAAAATGAATAGTTACGCTAAATGGTTTAGTCGCGTTACTTGGCTCGGCATTATCGTTAATATGTTTTTTGTTATTCCCTCTTGCTTCTTTCCAGAGCTAATGCTGACGTTCCTTCACATGCATATACCAGTGCCAATTATCTGGGTTCGTGCTGCGGGAATGCTGTTATTTATTATTAGTGCATTTTATATCCCTGGAGCAATTGACCCGTACCGATATCAGGCAACAGCATGGATATCAATATTTCCTTCAAGAGCTTTTGGATCGACATTTTTTATTTTTGCAGTGCTTTTCTTTGCTCAAGATAAAGGATTTTTATCTATTGCTTTTGTAGACTTGTTTTTTGGATTAGCGGAAGTAATTCTTCTGACACTAGCAATGCGTGATCAAAATGCAATTGCTGCAACTCCAGTGAAGCAATTCTCCTAATTTTATCCCTAGTCTAGTGTGGGTATATTGCCTGCACTACAAACAGATTCTTCTGTAAAGGAGCAAGAGAGTGCCATGACAATACTCAAAGATAAAATAGGTAGGGTAATCACAAGCATTGTTTTAGTTGTGATCCTTTTAGTTGGTGTAGTTGGGTATGTGGGATGGTACAACCTTTTTCGAGAGGTTCCCACATATTATGAGTCGCCTGAAGAACATTTTAAATATGGTTCTATTGGCACAGAAGAAGCACAAGGTGTTCCCTATTGGATTTGGATGGTACTACCACGAATATTTCCTGATAAGTTACCACGCCCAGGTGGTTACACTTCCTTGGGAATAACATGGGAAGAGGGTAAAGAAATGCCAGTTGGGTTTACGAAAAAAACCATTGGCTTCCCTCGTGTCGGTATAACTTGCGCTGTTTGCCATACCGCCACCTATAGAAAAACAGAGAAAGATAAACCCACAATTGTGGCCGCAGCCCCTGCCAGTAAGTTTGATTCACAAGGTTATTTACGATTTTTGAGTGCAAGTGCTGGTGATCCCAGATTTACAGCAGATTATATCCTTGATGAAATCAAATATAGTTATCGGCTTTCCTGGTTGGAAAACCTACTTTATCGCTATGTGCTAATTCCTCAAACTAAGAAAGCGCTGCTGCAACAAAAAGAAGACTATAGTTGGACAGATTCCCGTCCTAATTGGGGGCCTGGTCGAATTGACCCTTTTAATCCAGTTAAATTCAATACTTTAAAGTTGCCCAAAGATAATACTATTGGCAACTCTGATATGATGCCTCTTTGGAATCAAAAGATGCATAAAGGGTTTGCTCTACATTGGGATGGGTTAGAAACTTCACTGACAGAAACTGTTCAAACTGGAGCAATTGGTGACGGCGCTACCAAAAAATCACTTCCTGTAGCTGATTTACAACGGGTAGAAGATTTTATTCAAGAACTACCACCTCCCAAATATCCATTTGCTATTGATGAGCAAGTGGCTGCAAAAGGAAGTCAAATTTTTGTTAATACTTGTGCATCTTGTCACGCTTTTGGTGGGGAAAGAACAGGTACTGTCATTCCTGTGGAAGAAGTGGGAACTGACCGCCATCGGTTAGATATGTGGACGCAGGAAGGAGCAGATACCTACAATCATTTTGGTGATGGCTACCCTTGGGATTTTAAAAACTTACGCAAAACTAATGGGTATGTATCTGTTTCTCTAGATGGTTTGTGGTTAAGAGCGCCATATTTACATAATGGTTCAGTCCCATCTCTACAAGATTTGTTAGAAAAACCAGAAAATCGTCCTCAGGTTTTCTATCGGGGATATGATGTTTACGACCCGAAAAAAGTTGGCTTTATTACTGAGGGAGATGAAGCCAAGGCTGTAGGTTTTAAGTACGATACAACCGTAACTGCTAATTCAAATCAGGGGCATGTTTATGGAACTGATTTATCTGGTGAGGATAAAAAAGCCTTGATTGAATATCTGAAAGCTATGTAGTGAAAGTAGTTGCTAAACCTTCTATGGTTTAGCAACTTATGAAGTTAATCATTTACCGAAGAAGAATTCAGTCCTTCTGGAGCCAGAATCCAGCTTGGGGATTCTGAATGATAAAGCGAATGAATGTTGGTTTAGAGCAAGCGATTTTAAACGCGCGTGAACAAAGAAAAATATCCACACTTCGACTGCGCTCAGTGACCACATTTGAAACCCCTGACTTGACAGAGTTAGGGTATTCTGAATTCTGAATTCTGAATTCAGCAGGACTTCTCATTAGCAAATCATAAAAACCGGAATTGGAGATAATCATGAAACCATACTTACCGCAGAACGATCCAAATGGGAATTATCGAGCAAGTTGGCTGGATAAAAATCGAGAAGAGTACAATTTTAATTATGATTATCTGGCTCCTTTACCAGTAATTGATAAAGTGCCTCACAAGGAAATATTTTCAGCAGAATATACTGCTAAACGCTTGGCAAGTATGGCAACTCTCGCACCAAATATGTTGGCTGCTAAAGCCAGAAATTTCTTAGACCCGCTAGATGAGTTGGAAGAATATGAAGACCTTTTGGCACTACTACCAAAACCCGATGTCATAAAAAATTACAAAACAGACTCGTGTTTTGCCGAACAACGACTCTCTGGAGCGAACCCATTAGCTATCCGAAGAATTGATGTATTACCTGATAATTTTGCTGTAACTGATTACCATTTTCAGAAGGTTGCAGGTGCAGAATTTACTTTGGAAAAGGCACTCAAGGAAGGCAAGCTGTATTTTTTAGATTACCCTTTGCTATCTGATATTCAAGGTGGTGTCTACAATAATGTTAAAAAGTACCTTCCCAAGCCGCAAGCTCTATTTTACTGGCAAAGTAATGAGAGTTCTAATGGTGGTTCTCTAGTGCCTGTTGCTATCCAGATTAATCATGACTCTGGCGCAAATAGCGTGATTTATACACCAGATGACCCCCATTTAGATTGGTTTTTGGCAAAAACCTGCGTCCAAATTGCTGATGGCAACCATCAAGAATTGGGTAGTCATTTTGCTTATACCCATGCAGTTATGGCTCCCTTTGCAATTGTAACTGCGCGGCAATTAGCAGAAAACCATCCTATCGCCTTACTATTAAAACCTCATTTCCGTTTCATGCTATTTGATAACGATTTGGGACGCACTCAGTTTTTACAGCCTGGAGGCCCAGTTGATGAGTTTATGGCAGGTTCATTGGCGGAGTCTGTTGGATTTGTAGCGAAGGTTTATGAAGAATGGAGTATAGAAAAGTTTACTTTCCCTCGGTTAATAAAAAGTCGTCAAACAGATGACCCAGCAATTTTGCCGCACTTTCCTTTCCGGGACGATGGCATATTAATCTGGAATGCTATCGAAAAGTTTGTGGCTGAATACTTGCAACTCTATTATAAGACTTCACAGGATCTCATTGATGACTATGAATTGCAAAATTGGGCTAGGGAATTAGTCGCCCAAGATGGTGGTAGAGTCAAGGGAATGCCAGCCAAGATTGAGACTCTAGAACAACTGATTGAAATCATTAGTGTAGTGGTCTTCACTTGCGCTCCTCTGCACTCTGCTTTGAATTTTTCTCAGTACGAATATATGGCTTTCGTACCCAATATGCCCTATGCAGCCTACCACCCAATTCCAGAAACTAAGGGTGTGGATTTGGAAACTATCATGAAGATACTTCCCCCTTTTAAACAAGCTGCCGATCAGGTAATGTGGACTGAGATTTTAACATCTTTCCATTATGACAAATTGGGTTTTTATGATGAGGAGTTTGCTGATCCATTGGCGCAGGAAATTGTGGTGCAATTCCAACATAATTTGCATGAAATAGAACGGCAAATAGACATCAGAAATCAAACTCGTCCCATACCTTACAACTACCTCAAGCCTTCGCAAATTATTAACAGCATCAATACTTAAGTTAGTTTACCAAAAAAGAGGAATAACAATGTCAAATCAGCAAGTAACTGTCACGGCTCGACTAAAAGTCAAGCCAGGTTTGGAGAACGAATTTAAGCAGGAATTTCAAGCCGTAATAGCTCTCACCCTCAAAGAAGAAGGTTGTATTAATTACGATTTACATCAATCTGTTGAAGATCCATCTTTGTTTCTATTACATGAAAATTGGGTCAGCCAGGACATTTTAGCTCAACACCTAGAGCAGCCGTATATTAAAGGTTTGGGGGAAAAAGCAGGACGATTTTTGGTTGACCCACCTGATGTCAGGTTATGGCAGCAGATTGCGAACAATTCCTAGCTGGTGATAATAATGACATCAAGGGTGTTATTGTATGGTGCAACTGGCTATGCTGGAAAACTAATTGCTACATCAGCTAAAAATAACGGACTAGAATTAATTTTGGCTGGACGTAATCAAAGTTTACTGGCAGCAGTAGCCAATGAATTAAGTTTGGACTTTCGGGTTTTTGGCTTAGATGATCCGCAGGCGATCGCTCGCTCTCTTGAGGATATAATTGCTGTCATCAACTGCTCCGGCCCTTTTTCCAAAACCTCAAAGCCACTTGTCGATGCCTGCCTCCAAACTAAAACTCACTATTTAGACATAGCTGGCGAAGTACCTGAATTTCAGGCACTACAGGCACGAGATACTGAGGCTAAAAGTGCAGGGATAATGCTTCTCCCTGGTGTAGGATTTGGGGTTGTCCCTACTGATTGTGTAGCTGCTTACCTCAAAGATAAGTTAGCGATGGCAACACGACTGATTTTAGTCTATGAAACAGTAGGGGGTGTATCTCAAGGAACGGCAAATACTGTACTGCCAACTTTACATCACATCGGGGTAGTTCGAGAAGCAGGTAAGCTCATCCCATCTCGACCAGCATGGAAAAAGCGTAAAATTGATTTTGGTTATGGGCCGGTAACAGCAGTAACAAACCCTTGGCGTGCTGATATTATCACTGCGTTCCAGACTACGGGTATTCCCAATATCGAGGTTTATACCGTATTTCCTAATCCTGTGCGCTTCCTGATGGAGTCGAGTCAGTATTTGGGATGGTTATTTAACTCGTTTTTATTCCAAAGTGCTTTAGCAAGTCTAATTAAAACTCTACCGACTGGGCCAACGGCAGCAGAACGAGCCAAGGGTCAAGTTAGAGTAATTGGTTTTGCCGAGGATGAAACTGGTCAACAAGTAACTGCAAAGCTCTTAGGGCCAGAGGCATACGATTTTACCGCATTAGCTGCTGTAGCAGTTATCAAACGGGTGATTAAAGGCGAAGTTAAGGTAGGATTCCAGACTCCTGCATCCGTATATGGGGCAGATTTTGTGCTTGAGATTCCGGGAGTTATAGGCTTCAACTAAGGATATAAAAGAAAGCCGGGTTTTTTAGGCTTGATAGCGAAAAAACCTGGCTTTTTTTGCATCTATATGCTTTGAAAAATGTAGCGATCGGGTTGGCTGGTGGGATTGCCCAGCTATGGTAACGAGGTACTGGCTCGTTCAGTTCTGAATCCACACCCTGAACCAATACTGCGTAGGTTTTGAGTCGATCCCCCCAACCCCCCTTAAAAAGGCTTGCTCAAAATGCCTTATTTTCCCCCTTTTTAAGGGGGACTAAGGGGGATCTCCAATGACTATGCACCAAAACCCGAGCAGTATTGCACCCTGAACTTGCTAATTTGGCATGAATGAGGAGAAAATCTATCAGTCAAGTCAAACTAATTTTCCAAAACGCAATAGTGGATGTTACCGAATTAGTCAAAGTTTCAATTATTCTCTTGCTCCTTGCTACAGGTGTAGCTCTGCTGTCCCGGCGGTTGCGAATCCCTTATGTTATGGGTTTAGTATTAGCAGGTTTGCCCATCACTGAGCTATTATCTCGTCCGATTGGTTTAAATCCAACCCTTGTTTTGGATCTTTTCCTGCCAATTCTCCTGTTTGAAGCTGGAATCAATACAGATGTCAGTCGCCTACGTAGCACCTTTAAACCAATTGCCCTTCTAGCTGGGCCAGGGGCTGTGCTTTCCAGTGGTATTATTGCCGTCCTGTTGAAATTTGGACTGGGATTGAGTTGGATACCTGCCTTATTTGTAGGAGTAATTCTGGCAAACACTGATACAGTTTCCATGATTGCCGTCTTCAAAGAGATACCAGTGCCCTCCCGGCTTTCCACCATCGTTGAAGGAGAAACCCTATTTAACGATGCTGCTGCCCTAGTTATGTTCAACCTGGTTTTGCAAGTATATTCGACAGGTTCACTCACGTTACTAGAGGGAATCCAACAACCGCTATTTATCTCTCTAGGAGGCGGCCTCGTGGGGTTAGTCTTAGGCTACTTGAGCATACCTGTATTCGCCCGTTTGGATGATCCCCTTAGCAGTCTATTACTGACAGTAGCAGTTGCATTAGGCACTTTTCAGGCTGGAGATTTTCTAGGTGTATCAGGTGCTGTGGCCGTAGTTGTAGCTGGATTAATTTTTGGGAATTTTGGGCTTTCTCACAATACTTCTGCTTCTAGTCGCATCACTTTGTTGAGTTTCTGGGAATATGCAAGTTTTACTGTCAACACCTTTATTTTTCTGTTGATTGGTGTAGAAATCAACTTGGTAACGCTCTGGAGGACTTTACCTGCAATTCTACTTGCAGTTTTGGCTTATCAAGTCGGGCGAGTTCTTACGGTCTATCCACTGCTAGCAGTGGTTCGTTGGTTTGACCGCCCAATTCCGCTGCGCTGGCAACATTTACTCTTTTTAGGCAACATCAAAGGTTCACTCTCAATGGCTCTGGCATTGAGCTTACCCACCACATTACCAGGGCGAGAAGTCCTCATAGCTATAGTTTTCGGCAGTGTGCTGGTGTCATTAGTGGGACAGGGCTTAACTTTGCCTTGGGTGGTAAAACGCTTAAAATTATCTAAATTTTCAGAAGCTCAACAACAGGTTGAAGAATTGCAAGCCCATCTGATGACAGGTAAGGCAGCACAAGATGAATTAGATAGCCTGTTGAAATCAGGGGTGTTACCAAAAGCCGTTTATGAACAGATGCGTTCAGCTTATCAGGTACGAATTGCCGGTGCAGAAAAGACACTGCGGGAACTTTTTAATCGTCGCCCTGATGAGTTGTCAGGCAAAAGTGGCAACAGCAGTAAACTTGATGCCATTCGCCGACGTTTACTGCTGGCAGAAAAAGGAGCGCTCAATGAGGCAATGCGGAAGCGAATTCTTTCAGAAGAAATTGTGCGCGGGCGGATACAAACTCTTGATGAACAATTGTTGAAACTAGAAGATGATTAAGGATATGGGGATTGGGGACTATGGACTGTGGACTGGGGATAGTCTGGGCTTTGTCGATGAACCTTTTAGCTTCGTCGATGAACCTTTGAGCTTCGTCGATGAACCTTTGAGCTTCGTCGATGAACCTTTGAGCTTCGTCGATGAACCTTTGAGCTTCGTCGATGAACCTTTGAGCTTCGTCGATGAACCTTTGAGCTTCGTGAGTGAACCTTTGAGCTTCGTCGATGAACCTTTGAGCTTCGTGAGTGAACCTTTGAGCTTCGTCGATGAACCTTTGAGCTTCGTGAGTGAACCTCTGAGCTTTTGCTGATTGATTAAAATCTGCTGCCTCCTGCTAAACATTAAGCCAGAGACTCAATGAGTGCATTCCCATGCAGAGTATGGGAACGAGGAAAAACTTAATTACGAATTACGAAAGCGTTGCGGTAGCGATAGCGCCGGCGGCAAGCGAGTCATCGAGCGTCGGAACGAGCGTCATTACGAATTACGAATTACGAAGGCGATCGCTTATAGTTATTTTGACTTTTAATTACCCTACCAGGACTGATAAAAGAAATTCCTTGTTGAAAGTCAGTACCAATCATGACTGCCTCCACTATAGGTTCGGATATTTCTGTTTGGGCTACCCACTCTACAATAAAGTTTGCGCCTAAACCTCCACTTGTGTCATTTCTATTTATAAAAAAATCTGTAGAAGCTAGCGCATCAAGTTGAATAGGGCGCTCCAAATACTGCTTAACTAGTTTCCCATCTGAGTTATAGTAGCGCACAGAAGTAATAATAATTGGATTGGTTAAATCTGTATTCCGAATACTGAGGGTAGCTGCTAACTCGAAAACCTCCTGCCGATTGTGATGATAGATATGGGAATAGACAGGAACATAAACAGTTTGACTGCTTGCTATCTTAAAATTATTATCCAGCGTCACGATTTTTTGGGATGGCGTTGCTTGAGTGGCATCGGGTTGTGACTTGGTTGGAATATTTGTTGATTTACAAGATGCAAGAAAAATAACAGCGATCGCTAAATAAATATGTGAATACGGCTTCATCAAAACTATTTACACCAATTTTTTATACATGTGTAGCTAACCCCACCTAAAAAGGAGTTTAGGTAGGGACTGCGCTCAACATCTTTGTTCAATAAAATCAATAACTTGATGTAAACATCCTGGTTTAGTCACAATCAGCACAGTTGAATGAGGTTCCAGTATTGTACTGCCGTTAGGAATCATCAAATCTTCGTGGGGATGGGGTTGATAGCCAATAATTAGCGAGCCACTAGGGAATTGGGAATCCTGAGCAATTTCGGCAACGCTACGGCCAGCAACATAGCAATTGTTTGGGATGGAAAGTTTTAGTACCTCAATCTGTCCCTGCTCAAAATGCATCATTGATTCCACTTGGGGATACTCAATGGCATTTACCATCGTTGAAACCGCTAGTTCAACGGTACTGATGATGTGGTTAGCTCCAGCGATACGCAGTGGTTCGGCAAAATCTCGGTGGCGCATCCGACTCAAAACATGGGGAACACCGTAGTGTTTAGCAAGAGTCACCATTGCTAAGTTTAAGGCATCACTTCTGAGGACAGCTGCTAAGGAACCGGCTTTGCGAATCCCAGCTTCTAACAATACTTCTGTACTCACAGCACTGCCTTCAAAAGCCATTGCTCCCACTTGTTCACGGGCGTAGCGGCAAGCGATAGGGTCAATGTCAATTATGGCAACAGTATGCCCCAGTTCTACCAGTTTTTGCGCTAAACTTAAGCCCACTAAGCCTGCTCCACCAATCAGTACGTACATGGCTGTTCTTGATGCTCTGTAACTTCTTGTTTCACTCTATACGTTAACAAGGAAATGAACATGTAGCTTGAGAAACTGCTCCCTTACTGAGTGCTGTTAGCGTAGCGGGGTGTAGCCTTTTTGAATTAGCTTTGGTAATATAAAAATTATTTTACTCTCAGGCATTTAAAAACTTCTAATGCATCAATATTACATCAGCTTTTTATTGACTAATTTCCTAACAGGAAATTTCATCTTTTCTCAGGTGGCGTTAGCAGATGTTAAACCTCAATTACTACCTTTAGCTCAGATGATAACCCCAAGTGAGTCTATTTCTCCCAAAGCTGCTTTAGAAAGATTATTTACTAGCAAAGAAATACAGACTGAATGGTTTGCACCGGAATTTTTAGCTCAAGTCCCTATCGAACAGGCGCAGGGAGTTATTGACAAAGTGAAAAGTCAACTAGGAACCTATCAAGGCGTACAAAACAATGCCAAAGATTATTTAGTTCTTTTTAGCCAAGCTTCAGTACCAACTAAAATAACTCTGAATAGCAAAGGACAGATTTCCGGATTGCTGTTTGAGTCACCGCAAGCAAAAGTTATTAGTTTAGAAGAAGCGGCTAGTAAATTTCAAGCGTTACCGGGGAAAGTAAGTTTTCTAGTTCAAGAAGGCAAAACAATACAAGCTGCATTAAATACCAAAACACCTCTGGCAGTTGGTTCAGCTTTTAAACTAGCCGTACTCAAAGCACTGAAATCAGAAATTGCTTCTGATAAGCGGACATGGAAAGATGTAGTGCAACTGCAACCTAGTTGGAAAAGTTTACCATCTGGAATTTTACAAACATGGCCAGATGGAACATATCTGACAGTACAAACACTTGCAGCTTTAATGATTTCTTTGAGCGACAATACAGCAACAGATATATTAATTAATCTGATAGGACGACAACCTATTGAGTTGGTATCACCCCGTAATCGTCCTTTCTTAACTATCCGTGAATCGTTTACTTTGAAAAGTTCTCGAAATGAAAATTTTCTGAAACGTTATCGTACAAGTAACGAAGCTCAACGTCGTGCAATCCTGAAAGAACTTTCTAAAAAGCCGCTTCCTGATGTGAATGAATTTGAGGGAGCTAATCCAGTTGCCCTTGATGTGGAATGGTTTTTTACAGCTGAGGAACTTTGTGGATTAATCGAACAGGTTGCTGATTTGCCTTTAATGAGTATTAATCCTGGTGTTGCCCAGGCTAAAGATTGGCAAAGAGTAGCATTTAAAGGTGGATCTGAGCCTGGTGTTCTGAATATGACAACTTGGTTGCAAGGGAAGAATGGCAAAAATTACTGTGTAGTTGCCACTTGGAATAACAGCGATGCATCTTTAGAAGAGTCAAAATTTACAGCATTGTACAGTGGGGTGCTTGCTAAACTTGCAACTAATAAATGAATTTGTCACTGGTCAACTAGACCCAATAGTTGCTCTAAGAAGGGCTTAAAATGTCAAATTCACTTTCTACTCCTGACCAAATTCCAGGGAGTTTTTTCAATTGTAATTTTTATGGTATTTTTCGAGCAACTCTTTAACTTGAGCAGCCACCAGAGGATGTGGATCTTTTTGTAACTGGGGTAAGATTTGCAGGAGAATGCGATGTGAAACCATATTTAAGTATGCGATCGCAGCTTCTCTAACAAAGCCGGTTGGATGACGCAAACTCACTAAAATCTCAGAACTTGTCAGTCTGATGCGAGTCACTTGAGCAAAATGAAAACAGCAAGCTAGACACCAATCAGAAAGGAAGTTACCCAACATCAGTAATCTGTGGAGGCGATCACTAACTAACATATTCTCATATTCTACGATCTTGGCTTCTACCAAATGTTGCAATTTTTCTGCCTGCGGTCGGTTATCTAAAATATTCAGCAATAAAGACTTTGAAGACAAAGTTATGGTATGCTCTAAGATTTCTAACCCTCGTGCTAAGTTTACCACTGAGAGCGATCGCAGATTAAATGCTACTGCCTGCATTTTTTCTGGCGAGTAAAGCAGTTTAAGTAGCAGTAGCAGCCGCTCTTTGACATCAAATTCCAATTCTAAAAGGGCGCGTTGCAATAACTCAGAGACAATCACAATCCTCTCACTGGATTGATGATTTTCTTTTCCGTCTAGTGTTTTCAAGTCTATATATGCGGCGTAAATCTCACCTAAAAACTTTAATTCCTGCTTAATTAAATTTTCTACCCGACTTTCATAAAATCGATCCACTAAACCTTTAATTCCTGGTTGTTTGTGTATTTTTAGTAAGCTGTGAAGAATATGATCTCTAGTTGTACCCCAAGATGTCTCCAAGTTTTCCCATAAAGTCTCCAATGCTTCCTGAGTAGCAATTTGAGCAATGGTACGCCAAGCGTACATTCGCACTACTTGTGGTTTGTAAATATTAGTAGCTAACCGCAATAGCATCTCTATAGCTTCATTCTCTAGCCGCACTAGAGCTGACATTGCTGTAGTGCGGGTTGATTTGTAATAAAGTGCTGCTATCAGTGCCGAATAGTACTCTTCTAAATGGGTTGCTGCAATCATTTCCAATACGGCACAGCGCACCCGTAAAGACTCGTCTTGTAACAAATTCGGGATGTGAATCCGCAACGCCTGCAAATAAACTGCTTCTCTAAGCGCTCTAACTCCATTTACCCGTTCCCGTTCTTTCTTATGAGTCAACATCCGGCGCATGGTTTGGGTAGCTGCTACCTTTTGCATGGGCGTTCCCTGGCGTAAGACTAAAGCGGCGGCGGTAGCGCGGATGAGTGAGTTTTGCCGGGGGTTCAGATATTCTTCTAAGATGCTTAAATTGGGATTTGGTTCAGCCAGCCAAATATAGCGCAGTGCTAGGGCGAAAACTTCGGGGTTAGTTTCTTGAGGTTGTTCTAGCAAAGGACGGATGGCGGATAGATAAGCGGGATTTGCACCTGCTATCAGCATGACTTCCAAACTTTGGCGCTGCAAATCTGGGGTTAACTTGACTAACAGAGGTGCTAAAACTTCCGCAGCTCCAAGGGAATCAATTTGGGCTAAAAGTTCAATGCAAGAGCGTTTATCTGCTTCGCTGCCTTTTTCTCCCAAGGCTTTGACTACACCTTGCTTGAAGAATCGTAAGCCTACATTGGTTGCACTCAACTGGCCTCGTGCCACACTCAAGACTAACAGTTCAACATAGCGCGATCGCAATTCCCAAACTACTTTTAAACAGGTGCCAGTTATCAGCATTGTTTCTGCTACTAACACCCACTTTTGCAACGGTACGGGTATAAACTGCCCACAAAACAATATAGTTGCAAAAATTAGTACTCCTGTCAAACCTGTAGCGATCGCTTCGGCGGTTCCACCAGATAAAGTCTGCATCCGGCTGCGAATTGCCTCTGGAATCGGTTGGTACAGGATGGGGCCGCTACTCATGACAAAGGTGTAGCGCAGAAGTTCATCGCAGAATTTGACAATTATCAGTCCCCAAAAAAAGCTTTGCGATTGGATGGCGGGAATTAAATGCAATAATACCAGCACTCCTGGTAGTGAAAAGCCTACGGTGATTGGTAAAAGCGTGGCTGTGAAAAATACCCCCATCCGTTCGATGAGTCGGCTGGAAATAAACCACTGCAACAACAACTCACACAGTCCTAACGTCCCACCAAAAAGACCTAAGAAGCTGGCGAGTTCTCGGTCGCCCAAATTAGATTGGAGTTCGCGCAGATATTGAAAATCTATTAACAACCCAATGACTTGCAACAGACCGACAAAAGCAAATAGCTGCCAAACATAGCGCTTCAGAGGACTTTTAATAAAACGCTGTCGTGAAGCTTGTTCTTCAGTAACTAGTCTTTGTGGGGTTTCAGGAAAAGCCGCTCGATACTGATGAGTTAAATAGAATAAAATTCCCGATCCTAATAAAATTACTATACAGGCGATGAAGATGATCTTATTGAGCGTGGTGTATTGCACTAGCCAAGGCAAACTAAAGCCACTGATCACATCTGCCACTAAAAGTCCACTGCTCACCAGTGGGTAAGTCCGTTTAATTTCCCGAATATTAAATATTTGGTTGGCGACGATGGAAGTGTTGAGGTCATTGACCACATAAAGTGCATCTACCCACAGCCGCAGCAGAAATGCCGAAATAACTGCCAGGTATGAAACATGCGCTCCCCAACGTAATACAACTAATAATAGTAATGGCATCAACATGCAAGGTGCGATCGCTACAATCACCCGGCGCAAAGGAAAAATCTTTTGCAGCCAAGAGTATAAAAAAACTAGGGCTGCACTCATAGCGGCACTAGCAATATACATCCACGGCAGTAGCTGAGTTCCATATTCATCCAAAAACAGCGCCACGGTACTGTCCTCTGCCCACCGCAATCCTACACATACAGTTGTGTAGAAAAAGAACATGAGTTGAGTTCGTTCGCTCTCCTCTGGTCGGAGATTCAGCCACTGTAGTAGTCGTAGCCGTGGTAGAGCAACTTTATTTGCAGCCAACCAGTGATTTTTCAGTTCCATGCAGTTTTATTTTTCTGGTAGTATCACCGCGTAATGGGGAGCGGGGGCAGGGGGAGCAGGGGAAGAAAATATTTCCTTATCTCCCTCATCTCCTGGAAATAGCAATAGTCCTGAGCAACTGAGTATTATGTTTCCCATTCAGCCTTCAGGACTATCGATTTTGGATAAATTTAAACAACTTCAAAAGTTTGGGCGCATGTTGCATCGAAATGAAACATCAAAAAATCCCCTGGCTAAAAGTCAAGGGATTTTCAAAGTTGGTCTATTATATAGAGTTAGAGGATTATTTTTTAGGCGAGATGAGCATCATCATGTTTCGCCCTTCTTTTTTAGGCGCTTGTTGAAGCTCACCAAATGGCTCCAAATCGGTTGCCATTCGTTTGAGCAAATCTTCTGCTAGGTCGCTGTGTTGAATTTCTCGACCCCGGAACATCACAGTAGCTTTGACTTTATCGCCATCTTTCAAAAAGCGCTCTGCTTGCTTAACACGCACGTTGTAATCGTGTTCTTCTATTTTGTAGCGCATCTTAACTTCTTTGACATCAGCCGTGTGCTGCTTTTTCCGGGCTTCCCGCGCCTTTTTCTCCTGCTCAAACTTATATTTCCCGTAGTCCATAATCCGACAAACTGGCGGGTCAGCTTTGTCACTTATTAGCACCAAATCTAACTCTTTCTCTTCTGCTAGTTGTAGTGCTTCCTGTGGGAGCATAATTCCCAGTTGGGCACCATCAGTATCAATTACCCGAATTTTCGGGTAGCGAATTCGTTCGTTAATTTGGGGCAGATCGCGAGTTCTTTTCTTCTCAATCACAGGCATTATGATTTGTGGGAGCTCTTAATGAAGGATTTGGTGTGGTCTTTAATTGGTATGCCTCAGAGGCAAAATACGGAAATAACTCAGGACTGAAAACATAGTCTACAGTTCTAGAGTAACTAATCCATAAAATAGTTGCCTCCTTGTATTTGTCATTCTACTAAGTCTCTGAGAATTTCTTTGCAATAGTTAATCTAAATTACACAACTAGACTCATGTTAAATATTATTACAATTATTTAGCAATACTTTTTGCGATGGCGTAACCGCCCACCGTAGGTGATCGCATGGAGCAAGATCATTTCGGGTTGAAGCGGTTACTGTTGTGGCGACCTACCTTAATTTTTGCTGTTGTAATCTTTCATTTACCCAAGCCATATCCGGTTCCGACAAAGCGGGAATTGGGGGGCGGCTGTAATCAATCCTTAAGTCATAGCTCCCCTGATCGTAAATCTCATCTAGCAATGATTTTAGATTGATCGCTGGTTCCGGTTCATTAGCCCTTAACGGCACTGGAAACTCAGGAATCCGATGTTGCAAATTAAACCCATAAAGTTGAGCTTTTGGACGAGTTTCGCTAGGACTGACCACAATTCGATAGTGACTTTGCCCAAAATCTCCCACCATTGCCATCGAATTTCCCTGACGCAACAGATCGATTTCCACAAAATGAGTTGCGCTACCCAAAATCTTTAACCGCTTTGTTTCGTATTGCAAGCGCCCAATTCCCACCTGTTTATTTTTAGGAGAAAGCACCTCAATGATGGTTACAACTTCCTCGGTTTCCACGTCACGAATTTCTAAGTATGCCTCTGTCAGAATCTCCGGTAAAGGTAGCCACACTTCAATCGGCTGGGTTGTTGAAGCAACCGCAAGATTGGATTGAGTCGATGGCGCGGCATACAGCGAACTTTGCACCGAAACATCGGGTACACCCACCAGTAGAGCCGTATCTCCACTCACCTCATACACCCGCTCCTCGATCGCTACGATGTACTTGGGGCGAAGCTTGGGGGCGAGGTCATTGGCAATCGCCGTAATTAACCGATGATGAATTCCTGCCCAAAGGGAAGGATGTTCCAGATAAGGATTCATGCCCCAAAAGGGAGAAGGCATAAGAAAAACTCCTAACGCGCAAGACTCATCGGCAACCCACCTCCTCTCTATTTTAGATACTTAACCTAACCTTAAAAAGTCGAAATCTTCGCTCAAAGAAAATCGCCGGGAATCCCATACCTTCAAGAGGGGTGGGAGGAATAGCCGCCCGCATCCATTGTCATTAATCATTAGTCCATAGTCATTGGTACTAATGACTATGGACTTCGATTTCCCCACGGCTTTTTATGAAAACGAGCAAAGCGATGTTTTCGTAGCTGATGCCCACACGCTCATTGCTTGCAATCAGTGTAGGAGTATGTAACATTAACCTATGACTGATTCACCGCACCCACTTAAAGATAACCTTGTAAACAACGATGTCTACGACGGGCTACGCCTACGCTCGCTGCAACAATTGGCTTGGGGCATTGAGGGGAGTGTGGGGAAGTTTAAGCTGATTTTGGCACGGTGTAATTATGCCAGCTGGCGCGATCGCCTGATCCAAAGATTGGGTGAAATCTCTCAAGTCGAAATTCGGCTTTTGGTAGTGCAGGAATCTCGCAGGACTCTTTATACTGCGATTCGGGAGGAATTCGGGGAGGACGTACCAGGCTGTGTGATGGTTGTGGGTTTGGAGAGAGTGCAGGATTTGGCTGTGATGTTAACTTCTGCTAATCAGGTGCGGGAGGAGTTTCGCAAGAATTTTGCTTTTCCTTTGGTGTTGTGGATTGATGATCAAATCTACAAGCAACTGATACAGGTGGCTCCTGATTTAGAGAGTTGGGCGATTACGAGGAATTTTGCGATCGCTAAAGATGATTTAATAGCTTTACTCCAACAACTCGCAAAGCAATTTTTTAGCAACACCCTAACCCTGAATCTAGATGCTTATTTCGTTTTAGAAGCAGAATTAGCAGCAGCCAACAGAGAATTACTAGATGATGCACAGGTTTCTCAAGAGGTAAAGGCTAATTTAGCATCATTGTTGGGTTTGGCAACACAAGTTAATAATAAAATCAATATAGCGCTGGAACATTATCAACTAGCTCTGGCGCTTTGGCAGCAGCTTAATAATCTAGAACGATGGGGTAAAACCCTCGGTGATATTGCTTTTTGCTATTATCTCAAAGCTTATAAACACGAAGATATTACTCATCCAGATTGGCAAGCTACTCGGCATTATATTCTTGAATATATTAGCTTTTTGAGTCAGGCTGAACGCCCAGATTTAATTGCTAATTCCATCTTGAAATTTGGCGTTGTACTGCGTGATTTACAAGAGTGGGAACAGTTAAAAAATCTGGCTGGACAAGCATTAGAAATACATCAGGCTAATAATCAAGCCATAGAATTAGCAAAAGATTATGGCTTTTTAGCTGAGGTAGCTTTAGCTGAAGAACGCTGGTTAGAAGCAAATCAATTTGCACAGCAAGCCTTGAATGTAGGAGCGCCCAGCAGTGCTACCCTTCCAGCACAAGAGGTTGTAGTATCCAATGATTTGAGTTTCTATCGGTTTATCTTGGCTCGTTCTCAATATCATTTAGGTGACTATCAAGAGGCAATTCGTAACTTAGAAGTTGCAAAAGATATCGGCAATCCACTGACAGATTTAAGGCTTTATCTGAAGATTCTTAGTCATTTGCAAAAGCTTTACTTTCAGCAAAAAGCATATCTCCAAGCATACAAAATGAAGCAGCAGCAGCGTTCCGTTGAGCAGCAATTTGGTTTGCGGGCGTTTATCGGTGCTGGGAGGTTGCAAGCGACAAAACAGGTAGGAGCGCAAGGTCTTACACCTTTAAGGATTGACAATAAAGATAGCGTCGCCCCAGAAATTGCCGCATCTGGTCGTCAATTAGATGTAGAACGTTTAATTGAAAGCATGGGTCGCCCGGACAAAAAGTTGATAATAATTTGTGGGGAATCAGGTGTTGGCAAAAGTTCCCTGGTGAATGCGGGACTTGTACCAGCTTTAAAGAATAAAGCAATAGGTATTCAAGATAATTTACCTGTAACGATGCGCGTTTACACCAACTGGGTGGAAGAGTTGGGGCGGGTTTTGGGAGCAGGGGGAGCAGAGGAAGCAGAGGGAGCGGGGGAGAGGGGGAGCGGGGGAGACAAGGGGGAGTTAGAATCTCGTTTATCCACCTTTGATACTCGTTCATCCACCTCAGAACTGGATTCATCCACCTTTGATACTCGTTCATCCACCTCAGAACTGGATTCATCCACCTTTGATACTCGTTCATCCACCTCAGAACTGGATTCATCCACCTTTGATACTCATTCATCCACCTCAGAACTGGATTCATCCACCTTTGATACTCATTCATCCACCTCAGAACTCCGTTCATCCACCTCAAATACTCAAAATCCCCACTCCTTATTCCTAACTCCTGTACAGACGCGATTAATCGCGTCTCCTAACTCCCTCCTTTCCCAACTACGCGAAAATGAACAGCGCAACCTCCGCACCATCCTAATTTTTGACCAATTTGAAGAATTTTTCTTTGTTTACACCGAACCCAAGCAAAGGCGGGAGTTTTTTGAGTTTCTGGGAGAGTGTCTCAATGTTCTGTCGGTGAAGGTGATTCTATCGTTGCGCGTGGATTACCTGCATTACTTGCTGGAGTGCAATCGTTTCTCCAGCATGAAGATTATTGGCAATGACATTCTCAGCAATAATGTCCTCTACGAGTTGGGGAACTTTTCACCCGATGATGCTAAGTCGATTATCCAGCGTTTAACAGAGAAAGCTAACTTTCAGTTACAACCTGCTTTAGTTGAGCAACTCGTGCAAGATTTAGCCGGGGAATTGGGTGAAGTGCGTCCCATTGAGTTACAGGTTGTGGGAGCGCAACTGCAAACGGAGAACATCACAACTCTGGCAGAATATCAGCAGCGTGGCACTAAAGAAGAACTGGTTAAACGCTATTTGGATGAAGTTGTTAATGATTGCGGTGTTGAGAATCAGCAGGTGGCGGAGTTGTTACTGTATTTGCTCACGGATGAAAAAGGAACTCGCCCCCTGAAAACTCGCGCTGAATTGGAACGAGATTTGCAAGCATTAGTCGCAGATGCAACCACAAATAGCAATAAATTAGATTTGGTGTTGGAGATTTTTGTCAAATCTGGCTTGGTGGTTTTGTTACCAGAGAACCCGACTGACCGTTATCAACTGGTACATGACTACATAGCTACGTTTATTCGCCAGCAAGGAGAACCGCACCTAAAAATATTAATGGCGCGGCTAGTAGAGAGTCAAGAAGCACAAAGACTCAGTGAAAGTAAATTAAATCGTTTGTTGAAAATCGCCCTGACTGCTTCTGTACTTGCCATATTCGGATTAAGTGTCTCTATCCTCACAGCAGTAGATAGCGAGATTAAAACCCTTGTTGTATCCAGTGAAGCCCTATTTGCCTCGCAAAAAGGTATTGATGCCTTAAAGGAAGGTTTAAAGGCAGGAAGAAAATTAAAACAAACAATCTGGATATATTCCCATACAAAAGAGCAAGTACAAACGGCTCTTTATCAAGCAGTTTCTGGGGTAAGAGAATATAATCGCTTTGAGGCGCATATGTCTGGGGTAAATAGTGTTATATTCAGCCCTGATCGCTCTTTAATTGCTTCGGCTAGTGCGGATACTACAATCAAACTTTGGCGTCCTGATGGTAGCTTGCTCAAAACGTTATCGGGGCATGAGGATGTTGTCAATAGCATCAGTTTCAGCCCAGATAGTCAAATCGTTGCTTCTGCCAGTCAGGATAAGACAGTAAAACTTTGGAGTGGAGAGGGTCAACTGCTCGCTACCTTATTAGGGCATCAGGGTGTGGTGAATAGTGTCAGTTTTAGCCCTGATGGTCAGATTATTGCCTCGGCGAGTACAGACAAGACGGTGAAACTGTGGAGTCGGGATGGCAAGTTGCTCAAAACCTTGCTCTTACATAATGGTGCAGTCTTAAGTGTCGCTTGGTCGCCTGATGGCCAAACTATTGCTTCCGGGAGTGCTGACAAGACGGTGAAATTGTGGAGTCGGGATGGGAAACTGCTCAAAACCTTGCTCTTACATGAGGATGCAGTCAAAAGTGTGGCTTGGTCGCCCGATGGTAAAACTATTGCTTCTGCTAGTTTAGACCAGACGATCAAACTGTGGAATCTGGAGGGTAAGCTACTGCGAACCTTATCGGGGCATAGTGCTGGAGTTACCAGCGTCAGTTTTAGCCGCGATGGTAACACGATCGCTTCGGCTAGTACCGACGAGACAATCAAACTCTGGAGTTCTGAAGGTGTGTTGCTCGGCACTTTGAAGGGACATAATAATTGGGTGAATAGCGTCAGTTTTAGCCCAGACGGCCGCACCCTTGCTTCTGCAAGTCGGGACAAAACTATTAAACTCTGGCGTTGGGACGATGTGTTACTACGAAAACCCAAAGCCAAGAATGATGACTGGGTAACTAGCATCAGTTTTAGCCCTGACGATCGCACCTTGGCAGCAGCAAGTCGAGACAAAACTATAAAACTTTTCAGTCGAGACGGGAAACTACTCCGTATATTTACGGCACATCAGGGTGAAGTTTGGGGCGTCACTTTCAGCCCCGATGCTAAAGCGATCGCTTCGGCTAGTAAAGATAAAACAGTGAAGCTTTGGAGTAGTGACGGTAAACTGCTCAACACCTTGCAGGGTCATAAAGATACCGTCTTGGGTGTTGCTTGGTCACCTAATGGTCAAGTAATTGCCTCAGCTAGTAAAGATAAAACGGTGAAGCTTTGGAGTCCCAACGGTAAACTGCTCAACACCTTGGAGGGACATCAAGATGCAGTGAATTGGGTAAGCTTTAGCCCTGATGGGAAGCTAGCCTCAGCCAGTGATGATAAAACCGTGAAAATATGGGATTTAGATGGTAAATTACTATACACATTAAATGGTCATAGTCGCCGGGTAAATGGGGTTGCTTGGTCACCTGATGGTCAGGCAATCGCTTCAGTTAGTATTGATAGCACGGTCAAAATTTGGAGTCGGGACGGGAATCTGCTAAATAATCTTCCGGGGGATGGCGATAGTTTCATCAGTGTGAGTTTTAGCCCCGATGGCAAGACTCTGGCAGCCTCCAGTGATAACAAGGTGAACCTTTGGAACCGAGAAGGGACATTATTGATTACTTTAAAAGGTGATCAAGATGAGTTAAGCAGCGTTAGTTTTAGCCCTGACAGCAAGACTCTAGCTACGGGTAGTGGTAATGGCACAGTAATTTTCCAAAATTTGGCAGATATCAAACTAGAAAAATTACTGTCGCGGGCTTGCAATTTACTACAGGATTATTTGAAGTCTAACCAGAAGGTGACAAAAAGCGATCATGAGCTATGTAAATAGTCGGGACTTCCAGTCTTCGGTACTGAAGTAACGAGGTCTTCAGGCATTTTTCTTATAATATAATTTCACGCTGATGAATCGGAGGTAAGTGTGACCACTGCGATACACTGGCAAGAACGGGTTGGTAATCAAAGGGATTGGGTTTGGCGCGGCTGGCAAACCCGCTACACTTACATTCGCCCTAGCCAAAATCACCACAAGACAACACCCCTGATATTGCTACATGGCTTTGGCGCTTCCATTGGTCATTGGCGACATAATTTAGAAGTGTTGGGTGAACATCACACAGTCTACGCCATAGATATGTTGGGTTTTGGCGCTTCTGAAAAAGCCGCAGCTAATTACAGCATCGAACTCTGGGTTGAGCAGGTTTACGACTTTTGGAAAACATTTATCCGTCAACCAGCGATATTAATAGGCAATTCCAACGGTTCACTGATTTCTATGGCCGCCGCCGCCGCTCACCCCGACATGGTGCTGGGTATGGTGATGATGAGTTTACCCGACCCTTCACTAGAACAAGAAGCAATCCCGCCTGTGCTGCAACCGCTTGTCAGAGCAATTAAAAATATTGTTGCTTCGCCGTTGATTCTGAAACCTGTATTTAACTTCGTGCGCCGTCCTGGGGTGCTGCGTCGCTGGGCTAGTCTGGCCTACGCTAACCCAGAGGCAATTACCGATGAACTCATAGAAATTTTAGCAGGGCCTCCCCAAGATAGAGGTTCTGCGAGAGCTTTTAGTGCTTTGTTCAAAGCTACGCTCGGAATTAACTTTAGTCCCAGTGTCAAGAAAGTATTACCAACCTTAACAATTCCCATGTTGTTAATTTGGGGACAAAAGGATCGGTTTGTTCCCCCAGCCCTGGCTAGCCAATTCGCCCAGTACAACGAGAAGTTGGAAGTGCTGAATTTAGAAGATGTGGGCCATTGTCCCCATGATGAATGCCCTGAACAAGTCAACCAAGCTATTTTAGATTGGATTGGGAGATGGGTTAGCGATCGCTAACCGTTGCTTACTCCCTAAATATTATGCAATGAGTGCGATCGCGCCAACCAATACCTTTACCACTATTGAATTTTGAATTGATTTAACACCTAGCCAATCGTAGCTTGGTTAGTGTCAACATCTGTAGCCCCATTAACAGAACGAGCTACAGAAACCATCTTGTTGAGAATTTCTTGACTGGGAACTTTACCTTTCAACACCACAGTACTACCAGTCTGAGCAACCCAAAGGGTATTAACATCATCGAGTTGGGGGTCTTGATCAAATGCCAACGCTACCCGCTTTGCCAACCCACTTTGGTCATATTCGCCGCTTAATCCCACACGTTCTGGGGGTATTGATTGAGTAGCAGTAGGAGCAACGTTAGTATTAGGAGCTTGCGCTATTGACTGCGGAGTAGGATTTACTTCGGCATTTTGAGGTTTTTCCATCCCAAATAGTCTTTTTAACCAACCCATAAAAACTTTTCTCCTATTACAAGCTCATTAAGTCTGAGTATAAAAGCTTGACCAAAATGCCGCATCTATCAATGAAAAGAGATAGATTCAATGAAATTCCTCCTTGCAGGATGATTTCTACCCAATTATTTATCTCTAGAGAATGTAATGAGTGCAGCTATTGAGTTTACAATAAAAGGTCGCACTGACAATTAGTGCAGTAGTACACCACGACAGAAGTCAACATACATTTTACAAAATGTCAAGAGTTTGCAACTCAAGGAATTTTGATTGAATGAGTGAATTCTGCAAAGCGGTACTAGAGTCTGCGTTCCTCAAATCCTGTGCTAGCCTCTGTTGGCGAAGATGAAACATACCCTTTCAGTTCTCGTAGAAGATGAGGCGGGTGTTCTTTCCCGCATTTCTGGTTTATTCGCCCGTCGCGGCTTTAATATTGAAAGCCTTGCTGTTGGCCCTGCTGAACAAGGAGGAGTATCTCGAATTACGATGGTTATCCCTGGTGACGATCGCATTATCGAGCAACTCACCAAGCAACTGTACAAGTTAGTCAATGTCCTTAAAGTACAGGATATTACCGAAACTCCTTGCGTAGAGCGGGAATTGATGCTTTTGAAGGTGAATGCTAGTAGCAGCAATCGCTCAGAGGTGATCGAACTGTCTCAGATTTTCCGGGCGCGAGTAGTGGACGTGGCGGAAGATTCTCTCACTTTAGAAGTTGTGGGAGATCCAGGTAAAATGGTAGCGATCGTGCAGGTGTTACAAAAATTTGGTTTGAAAGAAATCGCCCGCACTGGCAAAATTGCCCTGACTCGCGAATCGGGTGTGAATACCGAATTACTCAAGTCTTTGGAAGCAAAAGTTTAGTTAAGAAGATAAGAACCCCACCCCCAACCCCCTCCCTGCAAGCGAAGAGCTTGCTATGATGTAACTCATTTGACATAGTTTAAGTACCTTAAAAACTGCCCCCCAACACGATACCCATTGGGTAGAGAAGTACTGGGTCAAAAGGTCGGGTAATAAATATTAGTATTTCCAGTATTGCTGAATGACAAGCAGGAAGATTAACCGTATCTACCTTGGGAGCGTCGGCAGTATCATCGCCAAATGTAAAAAGGCAGATGTGGAAGTTTGGATGAAGAATGGTAAACTCCCAGTTGAGATTGAGAAATTAATCCTCTTGTTGTCAGAATGAATCGCCCCCATGCCCAAGGTGTAAAGATATCCTTGTTTTCAAGCACGGTAGCTACAGCTTGTCGAGTAGTGCTATTGTTCTTTTCGGAGACGTCTATTGTATTCCGAGCTTCTTGCGCCATTTGAAATGGTATGTTTATTTCCGCGCCCACTGTACTAGGGTGGATTTACCAGCACCCCCAGAACCAACAATTAAGATTTTCTTCACCTTGTGTTTACATCTCGCTTTTCAAGCTCATGAGGATAAGCATTGCTCACCCAAATAACCGTCTTCAAGGCACCTCAATACGCCGCTACAATAGTACCACTATAAGGATTATGCCCAAATATTGATATTATGACCATTGCTACGACCGTAAAAACTGAGTATGAAGCGATTATTGGCCTAGAAACCCATTGTCAGCTGAGTACCAACACCAAGATTTTCTCTAATAGCTCTACAGCATTCGGTGCTGACCCAAATACTAACATTGACCCGGTTTGTATGGGTTTACCTGGGGTCTTACCTGTACTCAATGAAAAAGTATTAGAATACGCCATCAAGGCTGGTTTGGCACTGAATTGTCAAATCGCTAGATATAGCAAATTTGACCGTAAACAGTATTTTTATCCTGACTTACCTAAAAATTACCAAATTTCTCAATATGATCTACCGATCGCAGAACATGGTTGGTTAGAAATTGAGTTGGTAGATGCTGAGGGGAATCCGACTCGTAAACGCATTGGGATCACACGTCTGCACATGGAAGAAGATGCTGGAAAATTGGTACACGCAGGTAGCGTTGGCGTTGGCGAAGCCTCTCGGAACGAGACTCGCCTCTCCGGTTCTTCGTATTCTCTGGTAGACTACAATCGCGCAGGTGTACCGTTAGTAGAAATTGTCTCCGAACCTGACTTGCGTTCTGGATTAGAAGCAGCTGAATATGCTGAAGAATTGCGCCGGATTGTGCGGTATCTCGGCGTGAGTGACGGTAATATGCAAGAAGGATCTCTGCGCTGCGATGTCAACATTTCTGTGCGTCCAGTGGGACGAAAGGAATTTGGCACTAAGGTAGAAATTAAAAACATGAACTCGTTCAGCGCCATCCAACGAGCGATTGACTATGAAATTGAACGTCAAATTGCAGCAATCGTTGCAGGCGCGAGCATTATCCAAGAAACTCGGCTGTGGGAAGAAGGCGCTCAACGCACAAGTAGTATGCGGGTGAAAGAAGGTTCTAGCGATTACCGTTACTTCCCCGAACCAGATTTAGCACCAATTGAGGTGACAGATGCAGAATTAGAGAAATGGCGCAGCGAATTACCAGAATTACCAGCCCAAAAACGCCATCATTATGAAAGTGAGTTGGGGCTTTCGGCTTACGATGCGCGAGTGCTGACAGAAGATCGTTCAATAGCGGAATATTTTGAAACTGCTATCGCATCTGGAGCAAATCCGAAAGCTGCTGCAAACTGGATTACTCAAGATATCGCAGCCCACCTCAATAAGCAAAAACTCAGTATTACTGAAATCGGCCTAACTCCCACCAATCTAGCTAATATCATCACTCGCATTGAAACGGGCAAAATTAGTAATGCTCAAGCTAAAGAAAAGTTACCAGATTTGCTCACTGGTATTTCTCCTGAAAAAGCCTTTGCCGGTCAAGAGTTAATTACCGATCCTAGTGTACTAGAACCCATCGTTGATGAAGTCATAGCTGCCAATCCCAAAGAACTAGAAAAGTATCGCAACGGTAACACCAACCTCAAAGGCTTCTTTGTCGGACAAGTTCTGAAAAAGACAGGCAAACGTGCTGATCCTAAGCTGACTAACGAATTGGTGGAGAAAAAACTGAACGCCTAGTACCGCAAGGCAAAAGTCACGCATTCACGCATTCAAAAGTTTTGTATATCAAGGCTCTTGCAAGTTTTAAAATAGTAGCTTGATTTACGCCCTGCTGTACTAGTGGTTTGTCTCATTAAATTTCCTGGGTTCGTAGTAGGCACTGAAGTGCTTAAAAATCTAGTAGGACTTACGCAAAATATCTCTCAAACTCTGATTTCTCCGTGTACTCTGCGCCTAATAAGGTTCGTTATTCCGTAACTCTTGCGTAAGTCCTATCTAGGACTAAAGTCCTTACTACGAACTTGTTCACCCCTCGTAACTAATGGGACAGACTACTAGTACTCTGTCAAGTCAAGTTTGCTGAGTGAGGGATGCAGAGGCACAGGGGAGCAGAAGGGAATTGCAGTAAGTCTTTCACCAATTCACAAGTAAGTATTTTCCCGGTGATTCTTCACCAAATCTTCATATAAAAACTGGTGACACCTCGCATACCTAAAATGCTATGCTGTGCTAAGTAGATGCACCCTGATGATCTGGAGAGCTGCCTAAGTGGCTCTCTTTTTTATTTGAGTTCTGTGGTATTTACGTAAAAGCTTCATCAAATTTTTAGAAATAATTGGAATAGATAAGTATTAACCCTTACACAAAAAGTGATATGGTGTAATAAAAAGATGCACCGTAATGATCTGGAGAGCGACCCAAGTGGCTCTCCTTTTTTGCTTTTGTCTTTCGTCATAAGAAAGGTAAAAACAATTATGCTAATTGCCAACTAGTGCATTATTATTGCCATCAGCAAATAAACTCACAATAAAAGGAATTTTAAAAAATAATTTGCGATTCCTGTATCCACTCATTAATTAATTACTTAAACTCCTTCACAATAAATCAAACTATTAAAATAAATTAGCACTAACAAGCTTTGAGTGCTAATTATTGACTGAGATTTAATGCTTATGATATAGATATAAACTATACTTTTTCTAGATGCTTTAGCTATTTATTAGACGTTATGTTAGAAAAAACTAAAGCTTTACTGCAAGTAATTTAAAATTGGGAGTGCTAGCATGAAATACACTTTTGATATTGTCGGAGTATCTCCACTTTTGCAGTTTTTTAATCACCAACAGCAAAATGGGCAAAAACCACCCCACCAAGGCGTGGAATACTTGGGAATGCATACCTGTACACTAGATACGTTTCTAGAATCAGTGGAATCAGTTCCAGCAAAGTGGGATTGGAATCTCGATCAAGTGGTAGATACCGTGATTCAGTTTTGGTTGAATAACTCAGACAGCATTCGTTATTGGAAAGTACGTTTAACTGATGCTGGTAAGGATAATTTACTAGTCGCAAGATTGGCGGATATAACCGCCTTACAAGCTGAATTTGAATCTTTACTAGATAAGGAGTGGTGAAGAGATAGGTTAAATTGAAAAAAAATTCAGGGGCGGAGCAACTCTTTCTCCGCCTTCAGTGAGAATGCACGCTTTTTTCTATTGTTCTCGTTTTCAAGTGCTTTGAGAACTTTGAGATATAAATTTTTTAATAGTATTTTTTAAGACGTTGGCGTTCATTTTAACACTGATGCAGATTTTACTTATGTGTATGCATACAAATCATACAAACCCAATATTTGCCAAACTTTCTTTTTGAGGATTGTTGTGCCCTAGAACAATTGCAAATTCAGGGTTTGAGATTATAGCCAGCTAAAAATTCCAACTTAATTGGTCTAAAATATAGCGCTTAGTGTTGACAATTTTTCAAGAATCGAATAACAAGGTGGCAGCAGCATTAAAAAAAGCGTTAGTGCATTCCTACCTAGAAACTAATTAACGCCCTTCATTAAACTTCATACGGTTAACATAATTATGCCAGAAAATACGGATTACAAAGCTTCCAAATCAGACAATCAAGCTATTGCCTATAAAGAACGCCTCAATTCTTGGGCGATCGCGCGTCTACTTCCTAATACGCAACGCGAGATTGTTGCTCGCTTCCGCAGCCGTTCTGATGCCGAAGGCTATATGCGGCACCTCCCCCAGGAAAGAGCAAATGCTTCCTACATGGTTGTTTTTGATTGTCAACGCCAAGAAGTTGTGATTTAAGGTATAAGTATAGGCAATAGACCTATCTTATAAAGAGGGCAGTTTTTCGTAAGCTCGAACTGCCCTCTGCCTTCCTCGGTAAAAAAATTAAAAATGTGTAGGCGTAGCCCATCAAAGACATCGCTTACAACTCCAGATTGCAATTCACGCTTCACTTAAAAATTCTCGATGTTGTCAACGAGCATATCGACCAATACAGTTGAGTTAACGCTAAAAACCTTAAACTGTGTAGGTTGGGTTGAGGAACGTAGCAAGATCCCGCAGGGTAACCCAACATTTCCGGGGCTTTGTTGGGTTGCGCTTTGCTTAACCCAACAAAGCAATTTTTCACAAAGCCAAGCGTATTGGCATATCGACCTTTGTATTTTACGTTTTCAAATCCCAGTTTCCGAGCCGCCCTTGCCAATTCAGCAGACAGTAAGCCTTTGCGCGTAGGGTGTTGGTAAGCCAGTAACTTTAAGTTTATTCGCGTCAGCACCACATTAGCGATCGCGTCTCATACAGAAGCCTAGTACCGCTTGGCGGAAGTCAGCCCCTTCCCTACGGGACGCACTCGCGTTCGGGGAAGTCATATTATGTCCGCATAATTAGTTATGATTCCCACAGTCATTGCACCCCACCCCGACAATCGTCGCTTTGTCTCCCCTCCTGCTTGCGAGGAGGGGATTAAGGGGAGCCAGTGCGGTCTTGGGGTCTCCCCAAGTGGAGCCGGATAGCGTGTGGGGTTCTTCGGGTTTAATAAGTAATCAAGCGGACATGATATCACGCATTCACGCATTCAAAAATTTTGAACCCCATAAATAAATTTAGTTGCTCTGTACCTTTTTATTTCTGGTCACGCATTCACGCATAATTGTATGAATTGTATTCCAACCTCTTGCGCCATTTGAAATGGTATGTTTATTTCCGCGCCCACCTACTTAGTACAGACAATTTCCTGCTATCAAAAAAGCAATAATTATAACCATAAATTATTAAGTTTTCCTGAGAAGATTATATCCAAATATCTAACTTATAAGTAAACTCCGTAATTGCCCCCTTGCTATTGATATTTGAGATTACTTAAAAGTAAAGGTTAGCGCAATAAGCCCTGAAAGTGCTGGAGGGTTAATAGTGGTCAAACAGCACCGATATAACTGGTTCAAAGCTGTGAAATTTTTCCGCAAACGAGAATTACTAGCGCTGTTGCTGGGGATTTTCTTCTCAATTTCTATAGTTTTACTCTGGCAGAGACTTTTAATCCAAACTCCGGGGTTATTAACACAATTAGTATTGATTGCAGGGTTATTGGTTATTGTCACACTGACATTATCAATCTATTTTGTCTTGATAATGCAGGCAAATAACCAACAGATAACAGCAGAAAATCAGGATTTAACTCACAAGATTTTTGAACTGAAACAGGTAGAAGCTACCCTTTGCACCAGCGAAAATCGTTTGCGGCAGTTGCTGGAAACTGTTAAAGTCATCCCTTGGGAATTAGACTTGAAAACTTGGCGATTTATTTACGTTGGGCCGCAAGCGGTAAACTTGCTAAATTATCCGATCGCAGAGTGGTACGAAGAAAATTTTTGGATCAATCATCTACATCCACATGACTTGGAAAAGTCTCTTCGTTTTTGCCAAGAAGCAACTGCTAGGTGCGAAAATCACGAATTTGAATACCGGATGTTAGCGGCCGATGGGCGAGTTGTTTGGCTGCGAGATGTTGTTAGCGTAATTGAGCAAGCAGGAAGTCCTACTATGCTGAGAGGGTTTATGTTTGACATTACTGATTTGAAGCTGGTTGAAGAAACCTTGAGGCTGAGAGAGAGGGCACTTGCTGCTACCAGTAATGGAATTATTATTGTCGATGCCAGACTCGCCGATCATCCAGTTATTTACGTCAACTCAGCTTTTGAGCAAATAACAGGCTACAGTGCTACTGATGTGATTGGGCAAAACTGTCGATTTTTGCAACGCACAGATACCCAGCAACCAGCACTCAATGAACTGCGCTCATCTATTCAAGGTGGAACAAGTTGCAAAGTTGTTCTCCGCAACTATCGCAAAGATGGGACTTTATTCTGGAATGAATTGAGTATTTCTCCTATCCATGACGAAAATGGTAACTTAAGCCACTTCATTGGAATTCAGACAGATATTAGCTTACGCAAACTTGCCGAAGCCAGTCTGCATCGGCAAGCCCTCACCTTTGAAAACATGCATGATGGCGTAATAATCACAGATTTAACCGGAAATATTATTGACTGGAATTCTGCTGCCGAAAGCATGTTTGGCTATAGCAAAGCAGAGGTTTTAGCTAAAACTCCCAGTATTTTGTATAAACCGGAAGAAGCCGCAGTGCTGACCAACAAAATTTTTGAAAGACTCAACCAGCAAGGACGCTGGTCAGGGGAAATCCACTTTATTCGCAAAGATGGCAGTGAGGGGATTTCCGAAACAACCATAATCTCTTTACAGGATGAACAGGGGGAAACTGTTGCCACTGTTGGCATTAATCACGACATTACCGAAAACAAACGAGCCAAAGAAGCACTGCAACGGCAATTACATCGAACTCTACTACTTGAACAAATTACTCAAGAAATTCGTCAAAGTCTTGATAGCAGAAAAATATTTGAGACGGCTGCTACCCAAATTGGCAAAGCATTTGGAGTTGAACGCTGTCTGATCCATTCTTCGATTAGCGACCCCACACCCCAAATTCCTTTAGTAGCAGAGTATAGTACACTCCCTGGTTATTGCTCCATGTTGAAATTGGAAGTTCCCATGACCAATAATCCTCATGCGGAGCAGATGATGGCACAAGAAATAGCGATCGCTTCTCCCAATGTGTACGTTGATCCTTTACTCCAGGCGGTTGAACCTATTTGCCGACAAATTGGGCTGAAGTCTATGCTGTCAATTCGCACCTCCTATCAAGGAGAACCCAATGGTGCGATCGGCTTACATCAGTACAGCTATTTTCGCCAGTGGACACAAGACGAAATCGAATTACTAGAAGCAGTGGCGGCTCAACTGGGTATTGCTCTAGCACAGGCTCACTTACTGGAGCAAGAAACCCGCCAACGTGAAGAACTTACCTTGAAAAACTTTGCCTTAGAGCAGGCAAAACGTCAGGCAGAAGCCGCAAATCGGGCAAAAAGTGAGTTTTTGGCGATGATGAGCCACGAAATTCGGACTCCAATGAATGCTGTTATTGGCATGACTAATTTATTGCTGGATACTGACCTCACGCCTGAACAGCAAGACTTAGTGGAAACAGTTCGCAGTAGCGGAGATGCTTTGCTCACCATCATCAACGACATTCTAGATTTCTCTAAAATTGAGTCAGGCAAACTGGAATTAGAAGAACAACCTTTTGATTTGAGAGCTTGTGTGGAGCAGGCTATTTCTCTATTAGCTCAGAAAGCTGCCCAAAAGGATATCGAACTAGCTTACCTGATCCAGCCGCAAGTTCCGACTCAAATCATCGGCGATATGACACGTCTGCGTCAAGTCTTGATGAATCTTCTCAACAATGCCATTAAATTTACTGAAAATGGAGAAGTGCTACTCTCTGTTGATCTGGGCATTGGGGACTGGGGACAAGGAAAGCAGGAGGAAAATTCCTCTTTTCTGCACCCTTCCCAGTCGCCTATACCTGTTGGAGAGCCGCAACTTCTCTGCGAAATTCAATTTGCTATCAAAGATACAGGTATTGGTATCGCACCAGAGAAAATAGAGCGATTGTTTCAACCCTTCACTCAGGCTGATGTTTCCATGACTCGACGCTATGGCGGCACAGGATTGGGACTGGCCATTAGTAAGCGGCTCAGTAAGATGATGGGCGGCACTCTTTGGGTGGAAAGTCAAGGGTTTGTCGGTGGCAATCCTAAACCTCTATGGAAAGGTGGAAAATTTTCCCAAGGTTCAACATTCTACTTCACTATTACGACGAAAGTGGCTGCTGTGTTAGAACAAGCTGAATTAAGCAGTTCATCAGTGCAGCTTGCGTCCAAGCGCCTGTTGATTGTGGATGACAATCTGATCAATCGCCAAATTCTCACCTTACAAGCAGAGTCTTTGAAGATGCAAGCTTATGCTGCCAAATCTGGTAAAGAAGCTTTAGCTCAACTTGCTAAGGGAACGCAGTTTGATATTGCCATTTTAGATATGCAGATGCCGGAAATGGATGGTATAACCCTAGCTCGTCAAATCCGCAAGCAACCTAGTTGTCAAAATCTGCCTTTGGTGATTCTGACTTCTTTGGGTAGACTAGAAACTTCCTCTGATTTTAATGATGTCCAGTTTGCCGCCTCTTTGAGCAAACCGATCAAACAGTCTCAATTCTACGATGTTATTACCCGTGTTTTGGGAAATCAGCCAATCCCAGCGAGTATTTCTCATTTTCCATTGGTTGATCGGCATTTAGCTCATCGACTGCCACTGCGGATTCTTCTGGCAGAAGATACAGTTGTCAATCAGAAAGTTGCCCTACGGATGCTACAGAAAATGGGTTATGTGGCGGATGTCGTAGCCAATGGGGTAGAAGTGCTCAAGGCTTTGCAAAAACAACCCTATGACGTAGTGTTGATGGATGTCCACATGCCCAAAATGGATGGGTTAGAAGCAACTCGGAGAATCTATCAAGAATGGGGAGTGGGCTTTCGTCCCCATATCATTGCGATAACTGCTAATGCAATGCGGGGCGATCGCGAAGTCTGTCTTGCTGCTGGTATGGATGACTACATTAGCAAACCAATTCAGCTTCAAGAGTTAGCCGAGGCACTCAGCAAATGCCCACCTCAAAGAAGTTTTGAATTTACTTCGAGAGGAAAACAAGGTAAAGTGATGTCCTTAGAATTGCAACCTTTGCAAAATATCATCCAGTCAGAGCAAAACCAGACATTAAAAACCGCTAAAATCGATGCCAAAATTCTCCAATCCTTGCAGAATATGCTCAGAGGAGATCGTGTGGCATTTGTTGAACTGATTGAGTGTTATCTTACAGAGACACCCAGACTGGTACAAGATATCAGCACAGCTATCACAACTCAGGATGCCCAGACTCTATGGTACACAGCCCACCAACTTAAGTCTAGCAGTGCTTCTGTTGGAGCGATCGCCCTGGCACAGCTTTGCAAGGTGTTAGAAGCACAGGGATGCAGCAGTAAATTAGAAAACAGCCTAGAATTAATCTCACAACTATATCAGGAATATGAACAAGTTAAAACTGCTTTAGAACAAGAACTTGCGAAGGAATTACCATGAAAGCCGATGCTCAAGAAAGCCAATCTTTAGTTCTAATTGTTGATGATGAACCTTTTATCCGCCTGATACTGCGGCATTTCTTAGAGCGGGAAGGCTATCAAATAGCAGAAGCTCAAAATGGCATAGAGGCAATAAAAGTTTTTAAGCAATTGCATCCTGATATAGTACTTCTTGATGCCATGATGCCAGATATGGATGGGTTCGAGTGCTGCACTCAGTTACAGAATTTTGATTCTAGCAAGCACGCTCCAATTTTAATGATTACAGGACTTGAGGATCAAGAGTCTGTTGACCGGGCATTTGCTGTGGGGGCAATGGACTATATTACCAAACCAGTCCACTGGCCAGTTTTGCGACAACGGGTAAAACGCTTGATTGAGCAATCTCAGTTACAGCAAAAACTGGAAGCCGTTAATGTGGAATTGCAGCGATTAGTTACTATCGATGGATTAACTCAAGTAGCTAACCGCCGACGGTTTGAAGAGTATTTTAACCAAGAATGGCAGCGCATGAAACGGGAAAAATGCCCTCTTTCCCTGATTCTTTGCGATGTTGATTTCTTCAAATTATATAACGATACCTATGGTCATCGGATAGGCGATCGCTGTCTTCAAGAAATTGCTAAAGCGCTCAAAGATATTATTAAGCGTCCCGGAGATTTAGTTGCCCGGTATGGTGGGGAAGAATTTGCTGTGATTTTACCTAACACAGACACCGAGGGTGCAACTCATGTTGCCGACAACATTTGCCATGCTGTCCGAACACTAGCAATTCCTCATAAAAATTCCCAAGTTAGTCATCATGTAACCATTAGTGCTGGGTTTACGACAGAAATTCCTCAGCCAGATTCTAACTTAGAAGAAATGATTTATGCCGCAGATCGGGCGTTGTATCAAGCAAAGGCAGCAGGACGCGATCGCTTTGTGCAAAATATTCTACTACCCCAAAGTAAAAATTCCCGCTAGTGCGCCAAAATCGACACATTTCCAGCCTGTTTTAAACGTATCGGCTTGGATTATTGTCTGCTTATTCTATCCCTTGAAAATGCTCTTCCTCACTTTAAACCATTCATCCAAGACGGATCAATTAGATGATCATGTTGCAGCCGACCTACAACTATACCAGGATGAATACTGATACGTTCCGCAAAATCAATCACATCATTTTCAGATTTAAGCTTCGTTAATTCCCCTTCATACTCAGGTGGAATCAAAAATTCCCGCGACCATTTATCTGCTTGGCGTTCCTGCTCCGATTTCCAACTTTCCCCACTATTCCATTCATCGAGAAAAATATTTTCTTTATCATGTAGCAAAATATGCGCTGCTTCATGGAAAAAATTAAACCAGAAGCGGTCATTGGTTTTACCGTAAAGCGAAAGTTGAATCAGTGCCTTATGCGGGTTTAACCACCGTGCGACACCACTGACGTGCGCTTTCTTTATTGATGGTACTAAAACAAGCACAACCCCTGCTTCCCAGCACAACTTTTGCATCTGTGGTTCAAACTCCTCTGGCGGTAACACCGTCAAAGTGCGAATTTGCCGCACCGCCTTTTCAAATTTTGGTTTACTGTACTTAGGAGAGTCTAGTTGTTCTGCTTTTATTTCCCCCAAGCGCAACCAAGTGGAAATAGCACCAACATCACTTTGCTCTTCGCGTGTACGACGAAAAGCAACTTCCATACCTGCATAATAATTCTGCCAATCTTCCGGCGAGGCAACACCGAAAAATTGCAGTAACTTTTTTACCAAACCAGGCTTATTCTTGGCAATTAGACGGCACTTAGGAATTACACCTTGGTTCATCAATTCTTTGACTGGTAACTGATCTAACCAAGATGTCCACCCCTTTAAGCGGTTTTCTTCTTCTATCCGTGCTAAACCAGCGCGATATTGGGCTTCACGATTAAGCCAAAATGCTGTTGTAGGACACATTCATATATGTTTGACACCACTGGAAAAGTTAGTACTCAGAAAGTCTTGGAGTATATTAATGATCCACATCACGGATGAATAAATTCAGGAAAGTTCGCTTATATCCGCCACCTAAAGGCAGGCGGCTTTACGCATCACGACTCGTAACTTTTGACCGATCAATGCTTCCATCCTCGGTAAGGAGGATGGGGTCGTTGTCTGGTTTAAATACAAGTCGTTTACCACCTTCTAGGTTTACTGCAAATTCACCTGCCCTATCTCCTTTTAAGGGATGGGGATGACCTGCAAACAATTCCTTGAGACAGCTAACAGCTGCAAGGTCAGCCAATCGGGCTGTCAATTTCTTGGCACAGTTTGTACCCAATTTTCTTTGCGCTAGGTTTTGTTGTTCGCATAGCTTTTGCAGTTTGCCGTCAGCGAAGGTGATTTCCATGCGTTACCAGACTAATATAAGTTTACCATTTTGGTAAATAAATTTGTTATGTTTCTAGAGAATCTAGGATATCAACTAATCAGCAACGCCTAAAAATCTACCCCTCGTTTAAGTTCTACACCTTGATTAGCATAGTGTTTGTGGCAATAAACCTCTGAGTGGACGCTAGCCAAGTCGAAGTATGCGGGTGGATTTTGGCAGCGACCAGTAATAATGATTTCGGTGTCGCGGGGTTTGCGGAGTAAAGCTTGGACAATGGGTTCAACGGGGAGTAATTCTAAGTCTACGGTGGGATTGAGTTCATCAAGAATAATAGTTTTATATAGACCAGAGGCGATCGCAACTTTAGCGATTTCCCAACCCCGTTCGGCTTCTACGTAGTCTAATTCTTGCCGGGAATTTCGCCAGACGATCGCATCTCCACCACAGCGCTGATGATCCACCACTTCTGGATATGACTGCTGCAAGGCGGCGATCGCAGCGTCTTCTGTGTAGCCAGTACCACCTTTAAGCCACTGCATAATCAGCACACGGGTAGACCCAGGATGATTGATTCCCCTACCAATGGCCTGTAAGGCTTTGCCCAAAGCACTAGTAGACTTGCCTTTACCAGCACCAGTATAAATTTCAATCCCCTCAAGGAAGAGAGCTTTAGCTGTTGGGTGGTGATGAGGTTTCATTTCTGAGTGCAAATCTGCAATATCGAGCAACTTTTGCGGTGCGGCGCGTCCGGTAGCAATGATTTCCAACTCTTGGGGTTTGGATTTTAATGTCCGCACTACTTCATCTACTGCTAGCAAACCCAAATCCAGAACCGGGTTAATTTCATCCAAAACGACAACTGAATATAAACCACTAGCGATCGCGCCTTTGGCTACATCCCAACCCCGCATCGCTTCATCTCGGTCAAAAGTGGTAATTTCGTCATGACCAAAAAATTCGGCTCTTCCAGTGCGAACCTGGTCAATTAAATGAGGAAACCCGCGTTGCAAAGCTGCGATCGCACCATCTTCGTCATAATCACGTTCAGGCCCTTTTAAAAACCGTAGCAGTAAAACGCGGTTAGAATTGCTAGGCGTATTTATCCCCAAGCCAATAGAGCGCAAAACCACCCCCAAAGCCGCTTGGGACTTACCTTTACCCACGCCATCGTAGACGTGAATTTGACCAACGAGCCGTTCCTGTCGCACTTGCGCCGTGCGAATACCAATACCGTTCCTTGTCATTTCTCAAAAGCTATAAGTGGCAATCTTTAATCTTACCTAACGTCTTATACTCTTAGGTAGAGAAACTGCTCCTCTGATGCATCAGTATCATGTATAAATAATATCAAAAATGGAATACTAGCACACCAACATAGTAAAAGACAATAACAATCAGATAATTTCCCCCATCACCCTCACTATCCCAGTTATACTCTCTACAGTTAACCCTAACCCTTGACCATTTATGCCTGAAAATTGGATGCTTCCCAGGATTTTTCCTATTGGTGGAATTCTGTTTGACTTTTTATTTGTACTGATTGCCATCCCGATTGAAGCGTATGTTTTGCACAATCGACTAAAATTTGACAAAAAAACTAGCATTTTTTATGCTATCTCTATGAATCTGTTTTCTAGTGTAATTGGTTGGTTCATATTTTTTGTAGCAGAACCAATGTTGTCGATACAACTGAAATCAGAATTAATTAACTATATGTTTTTTAATAATTTTAAATCAGCGAATACACAAAGTTTATTAATTTTAACTGCTTGTATAATTTTCTTTGCTACTTTTATAATGAAGTTTTTCATTTTAAGAGTATTACTACTATCATTGAGTGAACCAGTTGCTAAAAAACAAGAGGAGCCTCAAACATCTCAACGGCGGCGATGGCGTAGTTTTAGCACTGCTAAATTACAAAATACCAATTTAGTGATTACTACATTAATAGCGAATTCTCTGAGTTATAGTGCTATAACCATTATTTTAATATTTCGCTCAAAGTAGGAAAAACTTACTTCATTTAAAGGAAGACTAGTGATTAAATAATTCGTAATTCGTAATTCGTAATTCGTAATTAAGTTTTCTAATGGGGATTTAACCCCAACACAAAACAAAATTTTTATTGAACCGGGGGACTTAAACCCACGGAACTAGTTAATTAATCAGGTGGAGGTAAGAATATGAATACGCTACTTAAAGATGTATTTGGGGTTTTTAAATTTGCTGAAGGGCTTTATGCAGGAATTAGAAAGGTATTAGTTCCACCCAAAGCTTATTCTTGGCAAACATTTATTTATTTGAGTGTTTTTTCTTGGATAGTTTCATATTTTGCTATAGGTTATATCAAAGATATAATTGCCTTTTTCGGTTGGTTATTTTTAATTGCTGGCACAGCTTGGTATACAACTGAAGACCCTTTGAGGGTTCCTGGTACTTTTATGCCAGTCGGGGCAGTGATCACTGGATTCTTAGTGAGTGTTTTTGCATTTGGAAATCAACAGGATGTCATTACACCAAGAACAATCGTTTTTTGGCCGACAATTTCAGCGCTAATTACCGCTATACCAGAATTTATTGAAGGAAATGATACCGATGCAAAAGCTCGAATTCCTAAACCAGAAGACCGCCAAAGAATCGTAATTTTAGTTGCTAGTAGTATGCTGCTAAGTTGCTGGATTCAGTTTCACTTTGTGATGAATAATTGGTTCCAAGAATATCCTAGTTTGCAGGCAGATACTTTTAGAAGTAGTACCGTTGTTGTCAGAACAGAAGAACGACTAAAAATTCCCCGAAACGGCGCTATAATTCTAGAGAAACTTCAACCAATAGTAGTAGAAGAAATAGCTGGAAGACCTTGGTCGGAAGTAGAGAAATGGTTGATCCTAAAAAAAGATGTGGAACCACGGGTAGTAACTCTGGGTAGGGAAGTAATTCAAAAGAACTTGGGTAAATATGAAGAAAAGGAACTATGGCGCGTTGAACCGCGTGTAGCTAATGCTAAGTCTGGATATATATTAGATTTATTAAGTATTTGGATGGGCCCGAGTTCTAACCCACGGGGCTATTACTTGAAAAAATCTTGTCGCATTGAACCAGTTGCAGCAACTACCAACTCAGACAATAAGATTACAATTGCAGAAATTGAATGCGATCGCGGCAGTAAATTGATTCCTGGCTCACCGCCTCTGCAACAGTGAAGGTAGGGAATGGGGAGTGGGGACTTGTACTGAGCGTTCGCGTAGCGTCTCGTAGAGAAGCCGAAGTAGTGGGGAGTAGGGGGAGCAGGGGAAGAATTTCTAACTCTTGACTAATGACTAATGACCAATGACTAATAACAAATGACTATCAACAGAATTTTTGTATTGGCAAAGAATGTGTTTCAGGAAGTGGTACGCGATCGCATCCTATATATTATTGGTTTTTATGCGCTAATGCTCGCCACTGCCTTCCGCGTCCTTCCTGAATTTGCAGCTACGACTGAAGACAAAATGTTTTTAGATTTTGGGATGGCGGCGATGAACGCCATCGGGTTAATTGTGACAATATTTATTGGTACGGGACTGGTTAATAAAGAAATTGAAAAACGCACTATTTTGGTATTAATTGCTAAACCTGTCAGCCGCAGCGAAATTATCGTCGGCAAATACTTGGGTTTATCCGCAGTATTAGCTGTGCTTGTCGCCACAATGACAGCAATTTATCTGGTATTTCTGCAATTTGGTAACATTCCTCATCCAACGACGAGCATTCTAATTGCTGCAATTTTCTTATTTTTGCAGTTGTCATTAATCACCTCTGTGGCTATTACCTTTGGTGTTTTCACGGCTTCTTTACTGGCGACTGTTTTAACCTTTGCGGTATATTTAATCGGCAATATTACTCAAGATTTAGTGCAACTTGGTCGTCTGAGCCGCAACCCTGGTATGGAACGTCTAACTCAAGGTTTGTTTCTCATCTTGCCAGATTTATCTCGATTAGATTTGAAAAATAATGCCGTTTATGGTCTGCAAGCACTACCTGACACAACTGCACTGATTACAAATGCTGGCTATGGCTTACTTTATAGTGCCATGTTGTTAGCGATCGCTATTTTTATCTTCTCACAACGTGAATTTTAGTCATTGGGCATTGGGGCAAACAGAAACTTCTTCTCTCCTGACAAATGACAAATGACAAATGACTAATGACTAATAAATCATTATCTGAGGTTGCTCAATTGTGCCATCAGGCATAATAGTATCCCGAAGCTTTGCATAAATCAGATTTGTCTCCCAAAGGTTTGCTTTATTCAAGTTTGCCTTGGTTAAATTTGCCCATGTCAGGTCTGCACCAGTTAAGTTGGCCTCAGTTAAATTAGCTTCAAGTAATTTTGCTCCACATAGCTTTGCTCCTGTGAGATTAGCTCTAACTAAATTAGCTTCAATCAGTGATGCTTCAATTAATTTGGCTTCACTTAAGTCTGCTTCTCTCAAATCCACATCACATAAAGAAGCACCCCAAAGATTACTACCTGTGAATTTTGCCCGCCATAAGAAAGTTCCACACAAATTTGCTCGTGTTAAATCAGCATTAATCAAATTAGCTTCGCACAAAGATGCTTCATACAAATTAGCTTCACGTAAGTTAGCTTGCATCAGATTTGCGCCACTTAAATTAGCACGAGTGAGGATACAGCCACACAAATTTGCATCACGCAAATCCGCTCCTATGAAGTTAACACCACTTAAATCAATTCCTTTCAGGTCGACTCCACGCAAGTCACATCCACTGAAATCTCGGCGCTGATAATATTTATTTGTGATTTGACTTAATATAAATTCCTGTTGAGTAGCATAATTTTTCATGGTATTCACCTCTGGGTGTAATTTATCTCAAAGGTCGAGTGTGATAGTTACCGTATATTGAGAGTACACCGCAAATGGAGATCATCTGAGTAAATAATCAGAAATAAATTCCCAAAAAATAGCTAGGAGCTTGAAAATGCGCTTTTTAACTGGTTTTTAAAACAAAAAATGCTGACATAGGTCAGGAAACATTGATAAGTCAAGTAGAATTAACTAGGTCGGTGAGAATAACTCAAAATTACCATTACTTTTGTCAGCAGTTCGCCTACACTCTTTCCGTCTGCCGATTTTGGTTTTTTTCATCAGGGATTAGCCGTTCCAATGCACGGGCAATCCAGGGCAAAAATGCGATCACTAGGATCACTCCCAGCACGTTAAATATCAATTGGGCATTTGCAATTTGACGAGCAATATCATCCCCTGCACCGAGTAACTGAGAAAACCACTGGGCAAGTGCTGCCAATTGACTGGCAAATAAAATACCTACAGCAGCGCAAACAAGATTAAATAATAAATGAAAAACACCTGTCCGTACCGCTGAGCGATTGCGTCCAAGGGTCGCTACCAATGTGTCAGCACAAGTGCCAACTTCAGCACCCAGCATTAACGCTACACCTGCGGGCAATGAGATTAATCCTTGACTAGCCAAAATAATAATAATCGCAATGGTAGCAGAGGAAGATTGAACTAAGACTGTAAACAGCGCCCCAACTGCGGCACCTAAGAGCGTGTTGTTCCCCAAGGTTTCCATCCATTTGATAAATGGCTTGTAATCCTTAAAAGGTTCCATTGCGGTTTCAATTGTATCAAGTCCGAAAAACAGTAAGCCGATGCCAAGAGTAACTAATCCAATTTGTTTCCAGCGTTCTTTCTTACCCAAAAGAATTAGTAATAAACCAACAAACATTGCTATTGGCGCATACTCACTAATTTTAAAAGCAACTATTTGAGCGCCAATAGTTGTGCCAATATTGGAACCCAAAACCACGCCCAGAGATTCTATAAATGACAGTAAACCAGCACTCACCATTGCAATCACAATAATAATTGTCACTGAGGACGAATCTAATATTGTTGTCGCCACCGCGCCAGTTGCTACTCCAGCATAGCGATTGGTGGTGAATTTGCTAATTAAACTTTTGGCGCGATCGCCTGTGATCGCTTCCAGTCCTTCAGCCATTCGCGTTACACCATACAAAAACAGCACCAATCCCGCCAGCGCACCCGTGATGATTTTGAAAATATCTAATCCCTGTTCTTCTCCTTTAGACTCAGCGCTTTTGCCCTGTTGACTATTTTTCGTTTCTTCCCCAGAATTCTGAGCGTGCTTATTATTTCTCTGTTGTGCTTCTTCTACTCCAGCAGGAGTCTGAGCATTAACACTAATTTCTAAAGGTGGTAACGGGCTATCAAACCAAGGCAAATTCTTTCCTAAAATAGAAGGAGCAACAACAAAAGCTGCAACTATAATACTCCAAATGATCCCGGTCAACACTTTTTTTAAACTTTTACTTAAGAACATAATAGTTTCTGATAACTGTTTTTTCAATTATGAATAGTACTATTGATAATCAATATGTGTGTCAAATGTTGGAAAGCAAAACAGCAGTTTAATATCTTGCACAAAAAGTTTCAAACTGATTTAAACTTGCTCAATCTTAGCGTTAGGATATAAAAGTTGTGATTTATTTATATACAATCAATCTCAGAAATTGCTTCATCACTAGACATTAAAAATGTACTCTGCTTTCAACCTCTATGACTTGCGTCTTAAGAAAGAGATTGATAGGTAGATGCCACTATTTAATTAAAATTTAAACTTAAATTAAACAAAAATTAATACTTAATTCCAAGAGAGCAAATGTTGTAATAAAAATTGCAGTGTTAATCATCCCAAATAAACGTTTTACTGTTTGCAAGGCTAGGAAATTACTGCTTTCTGTATCGCTTGAAACTATAAAGTATGATTTAAGCGATCGCAGTTTTAAAAGCAGGTAACAAGGAGATTACCAGGATAGGGCGATCGCTCCTTAAAAACAGCCTAACTTGTAACTTTTGTAAAGTTTGATGCTGTTCATTGCAGCTCAGGATGGACAGGATAAACAAATTTTAATTATTAATAATTAATTATTATTTTAAAATAATCTTAGTGTTTGCCTAGTGATATTTGATCAAAAATGTCTCCGAACATAGGCTAGGCTGTAAAATCTTTATATGCTTGCTAAATTTTAGAGAATTGGCATCTGCGATTTTTGTCAGCATTGTAGCTTTGGATGATTTACTTTCAGCTTCTAATTAAGAAATATCTTTATGAGTAGCTTAGTCTTATTATTAATTGGGTTAGGGACTTTATTCTTTGCTTTAAGGACTAAAGAGGAAATTCATCGCATTGCGGCTATGGTAGTTGGGACAATTTTCCTGGTTTGGGGATTTGCTCTAGCTCCTTTGTCATTTCAATTGCTATTTGAGATAATCTCAGTTTTAGCGGCTTTCTTTGTTTGTATGCGATGTTTGGGTTGTGGTTTAAACCAAGATTAATTTTAAACTTGATAACGAGACTTCAAAGATTTCTGTCTTAGTATCGTGGTAATGCAGAGGGCTACCTTGCGATCCTGGTGGCAACTCAAAATAGAATTTTACATACTCCCCATTGGTATCATGAGTTGAGCAAAGAATCGTCATGCGATCGCCTGTCACAGGGTTCTCAATCTGTTCTCTATTTGAATCTGTGGTGAAGGTTACGTCAGCTTAGGAATTAGGAATTAGGAATTAGTCAACTCGCTTAACTTCAAATCCCCGCAACCCTTCCGGTTCTTCGTACTCAACCACAACATCTTTAACTACAGCAGCAGGTGGCCCAGAATGACACCAACGAACCATGTCATCTACAACATCTCGCGCCCCTTCAAAGACTGCTTCTACTCGATTATCGGGGAGATTCCGCACCCAACCGGTTAATCCCAACTGGGTAGCTGTATCCACAGTGGAATAGCGATAGCCGACTCCTTGGACTCGGCCAGAAATGAACACATGGGCGCGGATGATCTTTGGCAGTGCTGTGGAATTCTGCATAGACTGGTCTAATCTTTACGATTCCCAGTCTACCTAGTTTGTGTATACACAAGCTGTTTTTAACTCCAACTAGCGAAATTAATCCCGGTCTTCATCATCGTCATCATCACCGCGATGTCTGTACTGGTGGTCATCATCATCGTCATCATCGCCGCGATGTCTGTAGTGGTGGTCATCGTCGTCATCATCATCCCCACGATGTTTGTACTGGCGATCATCGTCATCATCGCCACGATGCTTGTACTGGCGATCGCGATTATCCCATTCTTCATCACGTTTTTTCTGCTTGCCACCGATTATATTTCTGAACATATCCCCTATTTCCATAATTTTCCTCCTGAGTTAGCGAATCTCCTTATTCAGGGTCACTTTAGTAGTTTGTCTAATGCTTGTAGCGGATAAATCTTCCAGCAGGTGTAGATAAAAATAAAATTATCCCTATCTTTGGGAGTGTCGCAGAGTAGTGATAAAGTATTTTTCAATACCTACTAACTGTAGTGAATTTAATTAATCAGTAGTCAGTTTTTCAACTTGGAATTTTGAATTGCTTATGTCTAACCTGCCACCACTCAATACAGAAACAATTTGGGCAATTCTTGACGAAAAACTTGATGATGTCACAGTCAACCAGTTGCTATGGCATTATTTAGGCTATCGCTATGATTCCTCAACTGCACAATGGGACACTAGCCAAGTTGCACCAGAATGGCAAGATGATTACCCCCAACCACCAAATTTTATTGAATCTCGACCCGCAACAGTAAAATTGACTCGTTCCATCCCTGCTGAAAATAAACAAATGCTCAAAGAAACACTGGGTTTCAAAGGTTACAAAATTGGTGAATTTGGGCCTCGGCAAACTCGTAGAGCGACTGCGGCAAATTGGTTGTTAAGTTATCTGCAACAAACCAACGACAAAATTGAGTAATATTATGCGACAGATATTTATAGCAATCTTGAATAATCGCTGAGAAATAATATCCCCGACTTCTCACAAAAGTCGGGGATTTGCGGGTTGCAATTATCGCCAATGAAATAGAATTATTATAGAAAAATATATTTGATTTTTAACTAATATTCGCTATTTAAAAGATCATAAAATTCCATTAATTATTTGCAGTTAGATGCGATAACATTTTAATTTTAGTAGTATATAAACAAAATATGTACTACACTGAACTGGATTTGAGCCAAAAAATAAATACTAAAAACAGTCAAAAATCTCCCAATAATAATTAATATTTATAAGGGTTTTAGAAAATCATCCTTAAGATAGTGGTAGTGATTATATAATTATTTCTCTAGAGCGATTTGCAAATTAAATTGAGTATCAGAGAATATTCCTACCAACCCTTGATACTACAAACACTTCTATGGCAAAGCCAATTGAATTTAATTTATTTGCACCTTACAACAAGGGAGCCGCATTAATTGGTTCTTTTTCTGATTGGCAAGAAATTCCAATGGAAAAAGGTGATGATGGTTATTTTCGCACAAGTGTTGAACTAGAGGACGGCGTTTATAAATATAAATTCCGCGTCCAGTCAAATTCATGGTTTTTTGAACCAGAACAATGGGTTGATGTTACTGACCCCTATGCAAGTGATATAGATGAACTGAGTGGAAAAGATGATGGTGTTATCCGGGTCAAAGATGGCGAAAGGATTACCGATACATACCTTTGGCAACATGATGAGAAACCTTTACCTGCTGACCACGAATTGGTAATTTATGAATTGCATGTCGGTGATTTTTCTGGTGGTGAGGATGATCCTTATGCACGAGGCAAGTACAAACACGTCATTGAAAAGTTAGATTATCTATGCGAACTAGGAATTAACGCTATTGAGTTGATGCCACTTAAAGAATATCCTGGGGATTATAGTTGGGGTTATAACCCCCGCCACTTCTTTGCAACAGAATCTAGTTATGGTTCTACTGCTGAATTGAAAAAATTGATTGATGAGTGTCATGGCAGAGGTATTCGTGTAATTATTGACGGTATTTATAACCACTCAGAAGCATCTGCTCCTTTAACACAAATTGACCACGATTATTGGTATCATCATGAACCTCGTGACCCTGATAATAACTGGGGGCCTGAGTTTAATTATGAACATTATGACGAAAATTTAGATATTTATCCAGCGCGGAAATTTATTGGTGATACAATCCGTTTCTGGATATCAGAATATCATCTTGATGGTATTCGCTATGATGCAGCGCGGCAAATTGCGAACTACGATTTCATGCACTGGATTGTTCAGGAAGCCAAAAAAACTGCTAGCATGAAGCCTTTTTACAACGTTGCCGAACACATTCCTGAAACTACCAGCATTACCAATGTAGACGGGCCAATGGATGGTTGCTGGCATGATAGTTTCTATCACTCCATTCTAGAACATATCTGCGGTGATACATTTGATTTAGAGCGTCTAAAAGATGTCATTGACTGCAAGCGCCAAGGCTTCTTGGGTGCTACCAATGTAGTAAATTACCTGACTAACCATGACCATAACCATGTCATGGTTGAGTTGGGAAACCGTGAGATTTTTGATGAAGAAGCCTTTAGGCGGGTTAAATTAGGAGTAGCCATCCTGATGACTGCTATTGGCGTACCTTTGATTTGGATGGGAGAGGAATTTGGTGAGTACAAACCTAAACAACCTGAATCATCCAAAATCGATTGGACGCTGTTAGGTAATGATCTAAATCGTAGTTTATTTGATTCATACAAAGGCTTAACCAACCTGCGTAAAAGCAATCATGCCCTCTACACAGAAAATATTGATTTTATCCACGAAAATGCAGAGGCAAAAGTATTAGCTTATACTCGTTGGAATGATGAAGGTTCTCGTGTAGTGGTAATTGCAAATTTCTCAGAAAACTTCTTAGCTGGCTATCATGTTCCTAACTTTCCTAGCCCTGGAACATGGCATGAGTGGACAGGTAATTATGATGTCGAATCTGGTGATGATGGTATCATAACTGACTTGGGGCCATACGAAGCTAAAGTGTTTGTATGGCAGTAATTATATACACATACTACTGAGTAAGTAGTCCAATAGTAAATAAAAAAGGGGAAAATATTTCCCTTTTTTCAGTTATTACTTAATTTACATACAGTTTAGTGGGAAATTTGTCAAGTAAAAAATAAGCTATTTTAAAATTTCATGGGTTTGTGTTACACTTTTGATTTGAAGTGCGTATATAAAATTGCCAGAGCATCCCATGCACAACAAATTATTTAATAGTAATATCGACAACGCTAACATTGAGAACGATCGCATTTTATTAACTCCCAATGAAGTTAAATCAAAATTACCTTTAACACAATTAGCCGAGCAAAGAGTTTTAGCATATAGGCAGGAAATAGAACAGATTCTGGATTTTCAGGATCGCCGAAAATTTATAGTAGTTGGCCCATGCTCAATCCACGACCCAAAAGCAGCACTCGAATATTCCCAAAGGTTGAAAAGATTGGCCGAGCGAGTCCAGGATAAGCTACTACTAATTATGCGAGTGTACTTTGAAAAACCAAGAACAACCGTAGGCTGGAAAGGGTTAATTAACGATCCAGATATGGATGATTCTTTTCATGTAGAGAATGGGTTATTAATTGCACGGGATCTATTATTAAAAATTACAGAATTAGGATTACCTGCTGGTACAGAAGCATTAGATCCAATCATACCCCAATACATTAGTGAATTAATTACGTGGTCTGCCATTGGGGCACGCACGACCGAATCACAAACTCACCGCGAAATGGCAAGCGGACTTTCGATGCCTGTGGGTTTTAAAAACGGTACTGACGGCAATATTCAGGTAGCTTTGAATGCCCTACAATCAGCTAGAAACCCGCATAATTTTATCGGAATTAATCAAAACGGACAGGTCAGCGTTTTTCAAACTAAAGGTAATGGCTACGGTCACGTAATTTTAAGGGGTGGTAGTCAACCCAACTTTGATATAGCAAATGTCAAACTGGTAGAAGAGAAATTAAAACAGGCAGATTTACCACCGAGGATTGTTATCGACTGTAGCCACGGCAATACCAATAAAGATTACAAATTACAAGGTGCTGTCTTAGAAAATATTATTCAGCAAATAGTAGATGGTAATACATCAATAGTTGGCATGATGCTAGAATCGCATTTGAATGAAGGTAGTCAACCAATTATTGGTAAAGAAGAATTAAAATATGGGATTTCTGTAACTGATAAATGCATTGGCTGGGAAGAAACCGAAAAAATTATTTTGGCTGCTCACGAAAAACTTAAATAAATAGGATAGTGTAGGTTTTCAGAGGCTTTGAATCTTGCTCCCCAAAGCTAGTAGGGCTTGTGATTACCTATATATGACAATCCCCGCTTCGTTTCTATGCCGCTTCGGAATAGAATTCCAAGACTAATATTATATATTTCGGCGAGCGATCGCTGTTAACTACGACGGCGATCGCATATCAGCTAATTCGCTGTAGTAGTACCTCATTAATAACTGTTTGATAGCCAATGCCTCTTTTTTGGGCTTCTTCTTTCGCCCAAGCTAGGATTTTCGGGTGAAGTCTGAGAGAAATTAATTCATACTTCTCATCTTCATGTTTTGGTGGTCTACCCCGCTTTATCAACTTCATGCCAAACTGTTCAGAAATTGCTTCTTTGAATTTCTCACTTTCTTCTGGTGTGACTCGCCTCGCCCTCTCGAAAGGGAACTCAGATTCCTTCTTCATATCTTTGGCGCTCTATTTTTGTTGCTTTTCTCGCACTTATTATCCTGATCTGTTCGCCGCCCATTGTAAAGACAACCACGATCATTGAGCCATTTTCTGCTTCTCCAATTGCCCATTCTCTTTATTCTTGCTCGGAATGCTTGGAGTCTTCCCTAAACAGGAGATAGGCATCGGCAAAAACTGTTACGGCTTCCTCAAATGTAATACCATGCTTAAGAAAATTAGACTCAGCTTTGTTGTCGTCCCACTCAAAGCGCATTTATAGTATATAGCAAAAATCTGTCCTTCAATTATTTTATACTGGCTGATTGCCCAACGGAATTCTGACCGGAGAAGACAGGAAACGTCTCCGGCTTTGCTCCTGAATTCTGTTTAGAGAAAATCATCTTTCAGACTTTTGATAGAGTGTCATATCCGTAGAAAGATAGAAATAATACTTCAACCAATCAGATAACATCAATATTAACCCTGATAATTGCTGGGTTATTAAAATTTATTTTTAGTGGTATTACACAACAAATATTGCGGTAAATATTACCCCGAATTCTCCTGCGGGGTTTTTTTTTGAATGAGCAATGTTTACGACGAGCTTATTTACGAGATGCTGCACGAAGCTAGCTTCTGGGTGGGGGTACGCTAAAGCCAAGCAAATCTACTAAGCCTGTAATGCCTTAAACCACTTATTCAAAACTGTGCTGATGGTTTTCTTAATCTCATGCTTACGATTCCACTTCTGGAATGCCATTTCATACTCTTCGCCTTTGATTTGAAAGGTATTCCAGACATCCAGCCCTACAGGCAATCCGCAGAACAGCAAAATGTACAGCGACCAAGAAATTCCGCCACCAGTGATTAAATTTAGCAGTATAAAAAAACCATTAAAAATTGCATAATTCCCTAGACGCTTCTGAAATCTTCTGATGCGGTAAGCGTCAAAAGCCTTTCGCTGTTGAACTTGCCCCTGTTGTACTAGCCAATCGCGTTCTGCTAACTTTAAAGACTCAGGTGAAATTTCTAACTCAGCAGCAATTTCTAATATCTGCTCATAAGAAAATTCTGTATCTTTGTCGTCAGCTTGACGAGCGATCGCTAATTGCAGAATTTGTTGGACATCATCTTGGCTATAAGAGCGGAGGCTCTTGGGTTCAAATGTCGTCATAATTCTTTCTCTTATATTACTTTTAATAGAAATTTGCTACCCGATAGATTTTAAGCAGCTACGCCACTACTATTTCCATTATTCCTACATTAGCAAATCTATTAGTCATTGGTCATTAGTCATTAGTCATTAGTCAAGAGTTACTCTCCCCTGCCTCCCCGCTTCCCACCAATGTGAAGACTCTCCAAACATCCAGATATTATAAGATGCAGCAGAGGATAATAACGAAGTAATAAGTAGTAACTAAGCGGTAAGAAGGATGTAACTCAATGGTTGACGAAAACGGATCGATTCGTACCCTATCGGTAGATATTGGCGGTAGTGGCGTTAAAGCTATGGTTTTGGATATTACGGGGAATCCTGTAACGGAAAGGGCGCGTTTAGATACGCCCCAACCTGCAACACCAGAGGTTGTAATTAATGCAATCGTTGTGTTAGCAGCCGCTCAAGGTGAATTTCATCGCGTTTCGGTCGGTTTTCCCGGTGTGGTGCGGTATGGAGTCACTGAAACTGCGGTAAACTTACATCCAGATTGGATTGGATTTGATTTGCAAACAGCATTATTAAAACACTTAAACAAGCCTGTACGGGTGATTAATGATGCAGACATGCAGGGGTTTGGTGCGATCGCAGGTAAAGGTGTCGAACTGGTGATTACTTTGGGTACGGGGTTTGGTTCGGCTTTATTTGTAGATGGTAAGCTGGTGCCAAATATGGAAATGGGGCATCATCCATTTCGCAAAGGAGAGACTTTTGAGCAGCAGTTGGGGCGTGCAGAGTTAGAAAAAATTGGTGAGAAAAGATGGAACAGGCGTTTAGAAAAAGCGATCGCATCCTTGCAACATCTGTTCAATTATGATTACCTTTACATTGGCGGCGGTGAAGCTGTGAGAGTGAATTTCCAGCTACCGTTAAATGTCAAACTCATTCCCAATATCACTGGTTTATTAGGCGGTATTGCTTTGTGGCGAGATGATAAAAGGTAAAAACTTTTTCAATATCCACAACTGAGCATACTATTAGGTGTCGCGCTTTTTATTAAGGTGCTTCTTTCTAAATATTTAAAAATGATATGAAATTTAACACAGGTTAGGTAAGAGAATTGCACAGACAGGATGTTCAGTCCTACTGTGTAATTTTGTCATGCAGTAATCTAAATTATAGTTAAAATTTAAGACTGTGCAACAACGTTGTACGCTTTTATTTTATTCAGGTCAAATTATGCGTTTTCCAAGAATACGACAAAGAAGTAAAATAAATTACGATGACTGAAATTGGCCTGATGATGACGGACGTGTTAACAATAAGACAAGCATCTGGGGCCAATTTGCCACAGCAGCAATTAGTTCAGATGGAGAATGACGTAAACCAGTCAAAACAGAGTCAGTTAGAGATAACTGCTCAAGTTACACCACCTGAATTCATGCAGACAGATGGGATTTATCAGGGTTCTTCCTGGGCGATCGCACCAGAGAAAAAACATATACTTAAGAAAATCAGCAAAAAGAATCCGGGACTAGCTTCTTTTAACTTAGGTGAGTCTAATAAGTATTCTCAGTCTGGAGATCAAGTCCGTGTAAAGGCTACAGGGCAGTTCCAAAAGTTTAGTAGCCAACCTATGCCGACTCTTTCTTTCGGTAGCTCTGGTGTTGCTGTCAGAGCCTTACAACGGCTGTTAGTGGCTAACGGTTATGCCGTTAGAGTGGATGGGATTTATGGCGCACTGACAGAGACTGCTGTTAAAGCCTTTCAAAATCAGCAGAACTTAGCAACGGATGGAGTAGTTGGTCAACAAACTTGGCGGGCGTTAACAATTTAGTCATTTGCCCATTGTCCTTAGTCATTTGTCTTTAGTCTTTAGCTAATGACAAATGACAAATGACAAACTAACGGTATTTATGCTGTTCTAATAGCTGTTGCGCTCTTGGCTTGTAAATTAAATAGAACAAAGCCTCAAGATAACGCAATAAATCTTCCCGATTCTCCTTCGAGGTAAAGTTCCAGAAGCCATAAATCCGTGCTAATGATAACAGCTTGGTAGTGTGAATTTTCCAAGTATAGGTGCTATAAACTCGGTCAACTCCTCGCTCGGAAATTTCATTCCAATAGTTAGGATTTTGTTCGCATTTAGTGATAAAATCCACAATTTTTGTGGCTGTCTCGTCTAAATTTGTTGGGTTAATCAAAAAGCCATTAACTTTATCTTGAATGATCTCCAGTGGGCCACCAAACTGTGTGGCAAAAGTCGGTAATCCTGAAACCATCGACTCTAAAATTGTCAAACCAAAAGCTTCAAATAAAGCTGGTTGTACAAAAATTCCCTGATGATCGGCAATCACTCGGTAAATTTCACCAGAATCGGTTTTAGACAAGCGTACACCCAGCCAACGAATCTTACCGTGGAGATTGTACTGGTCAATTATTTGGTAGAGTTTGATAATTTCGTCACGTTCTTCATTGTCGCCTGATTCTTCGACGCGCAATTTACCCGCCACCAAAATTAAATTGCAATGCTCTTGTAATTGTTTACTTTGACCATAACATTCAGCTAAACCTGTGAGGTTTTTGATGTGGTCAAGACGCGCCATTGAGAAGAGAGGGCGCTTGTTAGGATCGTCGAGTTTGCCAAAGATTTGCGCGGGGTCTTCCAGAGTAAAGAGTGTTTCTGCAAGACGTTGGCGATCGCTCTCTACTCGGTCTTTAGTCCGGGTGTAAGGGAAGTAATTATTTTCGTTTACTCCAGGCGGTACGACATTAAATTTGGGACTAAATAATTCAATGCCATTGGTCACATGATACAACTCCGGCATGGTGAAGCACTTATAAGACTCGTACTGTCCCACACTATCCGGTGTTCCGACAATTTCTTGGTAGGTGCTGCTGACAACAAAATTGGCAGCATTCATTGCAATCAAGTCAGCAGTGAATTGCAATGAAAAATGATATTTGTCCTCTAATTCTTGCCAGTAGAGGTTACTGAATAAGTATTTAGATTTTTCCAAAGCATGGGCAACATTGCATTGGGTAACTTTTAGCCGTCGCGCCAGCAAGAATGCCACTAAATTCCCATCAGTATAGTTTCCAACTATTAAGTCAGGTGTGCCGTGAAATTCTGCCCGTAGTTCTCTTTCTGAATCAATGGCGAAAGTTTCTAGATAAGGCCAAAACTCAAACCGGGAAATCCAGTTTTGAGTCATGTTAGGATTAAATTCCCGTAAAGGCACTCGCAAAATCCAGGCATTTTCGGTATCGTGGACTTTTTCTAGCCGTTGATTACAAAGGGTGCCATCATTATTGGGAATCAAGCGGGTGAGAATAATTACCTTTGGCTCGACATTCAATTTCTCTAAACCCGCAAGCAGGACATCTTCTTGTAGCTGCTTCTCTAGACTCTTTGCCTGGTCAAGGACGTAAACTACCTGACCGCCAGTATCGGGACGCCCCAACACTCCCTCTTGTCCAAACCAACCGTGAGCTGACACCAAGACGATTTTAAAAATCATCGGAACCCGTGAAATGAAGGCTTCTAAGGTCTGGGGATCGGCAGAATCAATCAATTCATCGAGAATATTTAAAGTTTCCCGGACTCGCCCTGCGGTGTTACCCCAACCTGGTTCAAAACCCATTGACTGCAATTGGAATCGGAATTGTTCGTAGGGTTCCTCTTCGGGGCGATTATTAACAAAACTGATAGCTTTCTTAACTTGCTCGGAAAGTTGCTGCTGTGATTGAATGCGATCGTTAAGCAGCAGTTGCACACCGTTGTAGTGGTGCAGGCGCAAGAAATTCAATAAGCTTTCCAGCAATTGTTTGGAATCTTGAAATATTTTGCTGGATAGATAGCGGTTGAGAAATTGTACTCCCTTACCAATATTTTTGGGGTCGCGGATGACTGGGGTGTAGTCATAAAACGGGCCGAAGTCCAATTCTAGCAGGTCGCCCTCGTTGGGATGATATTTATTCACCAAGCGATCGCGCAAATCCAACAAATCCTGCACCGTCATCGGCTCAATGCTCAAGTCTGATGTCAACCAATAAACTTCTTGGCTGGCAATCTTAGAACGGATGATGAAACAGAAGTTTGATTCCTCCTGAATAATTTCTTGAGTATAGTAAATCAGTTTACCTAACTCAGAGGAAGTGGAAAATTCCTCTGATTTCTGGGACTTTGAGCAATACTCACTATATACATTCAGTATGTCGTTCCGCAGCAAATACTTCTTTTCTTGTTGGCGTAATTCACTAAGAAAGGAACGCAAATCACTTTTTTCTTCACTATCTAAGACTGCTTGAAGCAATTCAGACATGGCAACTCCAGTAGATGACGATGTTTGCATTGTTGACTTTTAAGGCGAGACAAATAAGCCTCCACCTTTTGTGATACCAGATATAAACACGAAATAACACAGATAAATATAATTTATCTGTGTACCTACAAATATCAACTTTTCAGCAGGCACTTAAACCGTGTTCTTCTTTACTTAAAGTATCTATGACTCAGTATTTTTTGCTCTAACTAAAGGAATACAATTTTATTTCTTTTGATAGAGGTTAGTAAATAACTGCATAATTATACTGAGGGTACAACATCTCACGCCCTCAACTAAACAATATTAGGAGTTACGCACTGTACAAATGCATCGTGATGTGCATTACCTAAAATAGGTTGTTTTAGGCTTTTCTTAATTATTCTGCGATCGTAAATAGACCATGCTGTAGGGGCTAAGCAATGCTTAGCCCTTACGAAAGATATGGTTTTTAACCTTGATCCATATTTAATATTTCTTGTCAATGCGTAAGTCCTAAATATATATAATTTTAACCAAAACTCGGAATTTAAAAAATATAATTACTTTTGATTACAGACGCTTAACCGTTAGATAGGACTTTGTACCGTGGGGCACACGTGAACGCAAATCATCTTTAGAGCAATACGCTTGGCTTTGTGAAAAATTGTAGGTTGGGTTAAGCCAAGTGTATTGCTATATAAGCAATAGATACCTCGAAGTCGTGTTGAAGTACTTCAACATCGTGTTGAGGTACTTAAAAGTCGTGTTGAGGTACTTCAACATCGTGTTGAGGTACTTAAAAGTCGTGTTGAGGTACTTCAACATCGTGTTGAGGTACTTAAAAGTCGTGTTGAGGTACTTAAAAGTCGTGTTGAGGTACTTAAAAGTCGTGTTGAGGTACTTCAACATCGTGTTGAGGTACTTCAACATCGTGTTGAGGTACTTAAAAGTCGTGTTGAGGTACTTCAACATCGTGTTGAGGTACTTAAAAGTCGTGTTGAGGTACTTCAAAGTCGTGTTGGAGTACTTCAAACTTTTTCGCACCGCGATCAAGTACACAGGTGCGACGCCGATAAAACAGTCGCTACATAGTTTAAGGTTTTTAGCGTTAACTGAACTGTATTGAGTCCTAACCTACTTCTGCAAAGAAGCAGGCTACGCGCAGCGTTTTGTAAAGAAGTGGACATCGCACACTTAACTTTTATTTAGCAAGTAGATTTATTTATATACATAAAGTTAATCATAAGCTAATCTAATGATTAATAGTGAGTTTGCGACCCTTCCAAGTCCATGAACTCGTAGATGGCAGATCCTTGCTAAAGTAATGGTTACGAATGTTCAGAACCACAACCCATCTTTTATAGGAACTTATGGATCACTATTAAATTATGTAGGGCGAACGATGGGAATTGAACCCACGAATGGTGGTACCACAAACCACTGCCTTAACCACTTGGCTACGCTCGCCATTCAACAATTTCGATTATAGCAATAATTTGGCAAGCGATCAAGAGTTTTTCTTCAAGGAACGGACTGATTTGATTTAGAGTCTCTGGAATCTAACAATTATAATGAATTTTACTTGGCAAACATGAAACCTTTAACGATCATTGCATATACTGGAGCAGCAGCAGGACTCGCCGCCTTGGGTGTGGCAATGGCAAAGACCAATCCCAGTCAGGTTGAGTATGAAGAATATGCGGTGCAACGGCTGACAGAATACTTAAAAACAGATGTGTGCAAAAAAACTACCAATCTTATAGAAAATTTAATCCGTTTTAATTGTGATAAGTTGGTTGACTCGGCTAACCCGCAAATCCAAGAAATTCTTGCCAGGACTACAGAAAGACAAAATTATATTATTTTTAGCATTTACCGTACAGATTTAAAAATCAACTCTTGGATACCTTCTTACAAATTTGAAACTGTGGGAGCTTTTGATCAATTTTATACTTACACTGCCGAAAAACAATAAGGCAGACGGCTGATTTCCTATTCTCTAGTACAGACGCGATTAATCGCGTCTCCCTGCCTACGCAAATAATTTCAAAAATCAAATCGGATTGCTATACCTCTATTTGATACTCGCAATATTAATGCTACTGAGTGATTTCGGCTGACGCTTGAGCATGAAAACTACACCTGAAACCCCAAGCATTAATAAACCTAATAGGGAGGAAGGTTCAGGTACAATGGCAGTCTGATCAATGCGGACGTTATCAATGTCAATGAATAAAACTCCCTCGTCTTCAGATCCAGATGCTACAAGTCGAAGTTTATCAAAGGTAACATCTGATATAGAAAGCTGCCGATAAAGTATCCCTGTATCATCAGTTTTGAAATTTACTGAATTACTACCAACAAGTGTTCCATCCAAATATGCTTCCAGGGTCAGAATATTCTCAGTCGCAGGAAACTGCAAGTTGAAGATGTCTAAACTCGCAACCGATGCTAATTCTCCTGTGCTTATAGCAAGAGAACCAAATCGTCCAAAACTGGCACCCGGGCCAGGAGCATAGCCACCAAACCCGAGAACGTTTGGTGGAGAGAAAGGTGATCTGAGCGATTCGTCAGCTCTTTCTATAATAAAGGTAGGAGTTGAACCCGATATACGTTGATCCAAATCCGAGAATGTAATCCCTCCATCCGTAAGTACTGGTGTATCAAAACCTTCTGTAAAGCTATCGAACGTCGCAAGAGCGGCTGTTGCAGGTGAACCCACGCCACCAGCACAATACATAAATCCAATTACAGACAATCCTTTGCAGAGATGATGTTTCAGGGTACTTGATAGCTTTTTCATAATTGTTACAAAAACTCCTATATGTAGTATATCGTATTATTACTGTTAACTGGAGTCTAAAAGTATTACGTAAGCAAAGCCAAAAAATAACAGATGCCCACACAGGCGATCGCTGAGCGTCAAAAGGGCATAGCACAAATCAAAAACATTTATGCCGCAAATATGCAACGCCAAAAAAAAGGTAGGATACTCCAATTTTTCTGGATAGACTCTAAGATCAGAAAAATAGCAACTGAGAGTTAAAACATTGCCAATATCATCTTCCTATCTATTGGTATTCCACGGAAGTCGTGACCCGCGCCCAGAAATTGCTATGCAGCAACTAGCAAAGCTGGTATGTAACAAATTGCCAGAAAACCACAACGCATTAAATAGCGCCCATCAGGTTGGTATAGCTGCTTTGGAAATGAGTCCTCAGCCTTTACACGAGCAGATTCAAGAATTTGCCAAGAGCGCTTTTGGCGATGTTTGCGGCGGGCTACGCCAAAGCAAATTATCTCAAAACGAAAATCGCCTCAAAATTGTACCGCTATTTCTGCTGCCGGGAGTGCATGTAATGACAGATATTCCCGCCGAAGTAGCACTAGCACAACAGGCTATTGGTCAGGATATCATGATTGAGTTGCAACCATACTTAGGCTCTCACCCAAATTTAGAGAAATTGCTGGCAAAGCAAATAGCTGCTATAAAAGCAGAAGCATGGATTCTCTTAGCTCATGGTAGCCGTCGCCCAGGTTCTAAAGAAACTGTGGAAGCAATGGCGGCGGGTTTACCAGCAGTGGCTGCTTATTGGTCTGTACCTCCTAGTTTAGAATCACGGGTGAAAGAGTTGGTAGCTGCTGGTTATAAAGAAATTGCAATTCTGCCATACTTTTTATTCGCTGGTGGAATAACCGATGCGATCGCAGCCTCAATAGAGGAGCTAAAATTACAATTTTCTGCGGTGAATTTCCAAATGGTGGAGCCACTGGGAGCAAGTGCAGAATTAGCCGAGATAATTTGGGATTTAACAGATAGATGAACCGCAAACAAGAACAGGAGAACAAGTATTTGGGAAAGGTTTATTTAGTAGGTGCGGGGCCAGGAGATCCAGGACTAATTACCCTGAAGGCAAAAGGTTTATTGGAATGTGCAGATGTAGTTATCTATGATGCCTTAGTGAGTCCGCCAATTCTGGCAATGATTAATCCCCAAGCCGAGCAAATTAACGCTGGGAAGCGGAGGGGGAAACATTCGCTGTTCCAAGAAGAAACAACTCAATTGCTGATTGAGAAAGCGCAGGATCATGCAATTGTGGTGCGGTTAAAGGGTGGCGATCCTTTTATTTTTGGTCGCGGTGGCGAAGAGATGGAAGAATTAGTCAACGCGGGAATACCAACGGAAGTTGTGCCCGGTATCACATCGGGGATTGCAGCCGCAGCTTATGCAGGTATTCCATTGACTCATCGGCTATATAGTTCTTCAGTTACATTCGTTACTGGTCATGAGGCGGCGGGTAAGTATAAACCGAAAGTTGATTGGGATGCGATCGCTCATGGTTCTGAAACCATTGTAATTTATATGGGAATTCACAATCTGCCTTATATTGTGGAACAGTTAAGTGTCGCTGGGTTGAATTTAGAAACGCCTATTGCTTTAGTGCGCTGGGGTACGCGCCCAGAACAAGAAGAATTGATTGGTACTTTAGAAACAATTGTAGAGCAGGTAGAGCAAACTGGATTTGGTGCGCCTGCGATCGCAGTCATTGGACAAGTAGTAAATATGCACAATATATTGGGGACTTCCAAGAAATAAATTATCCAAATAAACGAACCACTCCAGACACAGAGAAGCCAGTGCGCCCTTGCGGGTTCCCCGACTTGAAGCAACTGGCGCGACACAGAGGAATAAAGAGGAGAGAGTTTTTTGAGTATTTTTTTATTTGGAAGTCCCTTGTCTAGTTGTCGTCCAGTTTGATGGTTGGCACAAATGTGAAATCTACTGTCTTTAAGTTTCTCGAATCCAAAAAGCCAATCCTCCGCTACGGCCACGAGCTGCAATGAAATCTTCTGTCACTAAAAAGAACCCAAAGAAGGGCAGTTGAGCTATGGGCTGGTTGTAGAAATCTTCTGCTTTAACTTTACCAGAACCCATTGGTCTGTTGTAAACGATACGACCAAACAAACTGATAAGCATCTGGTTAAAGTCAAACGCCAATAAATTTTTCTTACCTAAATATTGCACTGGCCCCGTAAGGTTCAACAAAATGGAGCCAAATTCAACCTGATTACTAATTTCGCCTCTGTCTGAATCCTGTCCCAAAGTGGCATTAAAGGAAACATGGATTGTTATAAACTTGGGTACATACAAACCCTTACCTAATACAATTGTACCGCGCTCTCTGACTTTCTTAGTGCCAGTGGCAAAGCAAAGTTGCCATTTGCCCAGAAGAGACTCAAACGGATAAGTTAACCGTTCCTGCTTGGCAGATTTTTCTGCTTCTAACAAGGCATTTACTAATATTTCAGCACTAAGGGGTGTGCCTCTGTGTCCTTGATATGCAGCCGCAGCCTGTGATAGCACGGTTACAAAGTCAAATGTCGTTTTAGATGTCAAATCAGCTGTCATAATGGCACTCTGGATTTAGCTATATTCTTTGCTTTTTGGATGATTGTACCGTTATAGGGAACAGGGAAGAGGTAATTTCATAGTTAGTTGTGAAATTTTTTTGGGATTGTAGTGTCTTGCATGAGGCTTGCATGAGGTAGATTGATTCTCTGTCCGCTATGCATATCAAGCTTTAAAAGTAGGAGTACGGTAGCCCAAGCTGCCGCTTTCCCTGCTTCCCCGGCTTCTTGTTTATGACCAAATTCTGTGACAATGGTTAACAATAAGCAATAAGCCGGAATACTGAATCTAAGGTACTCATGAGCCAGAGTTCTCAAAACAGCCCTTTGCCACGCAAAACCGTTCAATCATATTTCCATTGGTTATACGCTTTCTGGAAATTTTCTCGCCCTCACACGATTATTGGTACAAGTCTGAGTGTGTTGGGTTTGTATTTTATTGCCATTGCAATTAGTAATCATACTGATTCCTTATTCCCTACTCCCCATTCCCTACTCCCTGTCTTAGGTGCATGGATTGCTTGTCTGTGTGGCAATGTCTACATTGTGGGGCTGAATCAATTAGAAGATGTTGATATTGACAAGATTAATAAGCCTCATTTACCGTTGGCATCAGGTGAGTTTTCCCAACAGACGGGGCAATTAATTGTTGCTTTTACTGGGATTTTGGCGCTAGTTGTGGCGTGGCTAACTGGGCCATTTTTATTGGGCATGGTAGCGATTAGTTTGGCCATTGGTACTGCTTATTCTTTACCGCCAATTCGCTTGAAACAGTTCCCATTTTGGGCAGCGCTATGCATTTTTTCGGTGCGCGGCACGATTGTTAATCTAGGGTTGTATTTGCACTATAGTTGGGTACTGAAACAAAGCCAAGTAATTCCGCCTGTGGTGTGGGTACTGACGTTATTTATCTTGGTGTTTACCTTTGCGATCGCTATATTTAAAGATATACCAGATATAGAAGGCGATCGCCTCTATAATATCTCTACTTTCACTATCAAACTCGGTTCGCAAGCTGTGTTTAATCTAGCTCTTTGGGTGATAACTGTCTGCTATTTGGGGATAATTCTAGTTGGTGTGCTACATGTGGCTTCAGTTAACCCCATATTTCTGGTAATTACTCATTTAGCGTTGCTAGTTTGGATGTGGTTGCGGAGTTTAGCAGTAGACTTACAAGATAAAAGTGCGATCGCTCAATTCTACCAATTTATCTGGAAACTATTTTTTATCGAATATCTGATTTTCCCTATCGCCTGCCTTTTGGCTTAGACAATGCTAGAAACCTTCCCTACTAGTTCTATTATTGCTGCTGTTGTAGTTGTTCTTAGTCTATCAATTCTGGGCTATTTCGCTTGGAAAACTTTGATTACCTCAGACTTGTTTCAAAAAGGAATCAATCTTTCTCAAGCAAAAGATTACCAAGGTGCAGAAGCAGCGTTTCGTAAAGTGATTTCCCTCAACTCTACTAATGATGTGGTGCGCTTGTTTTTGGGAGATGTTTTAAACCAACAAGGCCAAGTAGAAGAAGCAACAGAATTATTCCGGGAAGTGATTCGCCGCAGTCCCAAAAATCCTGATGCTTACTTGCGTCTGGCAAATATTCTCATGCAGCAAGAGCGAGAAGAGGAAGCCAAAACTAACCTGCTACAAGCTAAAGATTTATTGCAAAAACAACGCCAACCTGAAAAAGCTAAAAAAATAACTCAACTGTTAGATAAAATGAATAATAAGTTAAGTCAATCTTAAGTTAAATCAGAATTGCGGAGATTAAATTTTCCTGTTCCGTCTCCTAATTTTTTACCATTCCCCTCATAATGGGGAGAATGGTTTTTGTTTTACAATTTACCAACTTACTAGTTTATGCCGCAACTGTATCCGCAATTTTCGCAATTTTGACCGAAGACAAAAAGGATACAGAGCAAGTAAATTCATCTATGGAAAATATAAAAACAATTGTGCCGCGATGCTTCAGCTTTAACCCCAAAAAGTCCAAGTTTTCAGAGCAACTAAATTTATTTATGGGGATTGTAATGCAAGAATTTTGAATACTTCGACGCCGCCCTTACTTCGACGCCGCCCTTCGGCTACGCTCAGGACAAGCTCAGTACAAGTCGGCTACGCGGTAATCGAGCGAAGTCGAGATTCAGGACAAGCTCAGTACAAGTTTTGAATTTTGAATTCCCCGAAGGGGTTGACCTTTCCTTCATAGTCCTTAAAATTGCAATTTGATGCGCTATAAGCTCCATAGCCACAATGAATTGATTTACCGACATCCCGCCCAGAACTGAAGTTCAGCGGCTCATAGCGAAAGTCCACTAAGCGTGGACTGAATTAATCATTTAGTCCACGCTTAGTGGACTTCAGCTATGAGACTCGGAATTCATTCCGAGGCGGGATAAAAAATTAGTGCGAGGTTTATTAAGAAAGATATGGCTGCGGCAAGACTTGTGTGGTATAGTGTAGCACCGCAAACAGGGAGGGTCTGGGGTGTTTTTATGATGGCAATTACTCGCACTCAATATTACATGTAAACCAAGCAGGTAAAGTAATAAAAATGCTGAAAAACAAAAATCTACTGGTAGCAGCTATTATCTGCTTGTGTTTGAGTAATGGGGATAGTGCCTTTGGTAAAAATGTTGGCGTTGTTTTATCAAAAATTCATGATGCACAGTCCGCAGTTGCTAAGAACAAAAACGCAGTCGCTAACTTTGAGCAAGGAACCAATCTTTACAAACAAGGAGATTTCAAAGGCGCAGAGGCGGCTTTTCGGAAAGCAATTGAACTAGAACCGAACTTTGCACAAGCTTATATTGCTTTAGCAAATACTCTCGACGATCAAGGTAAACCACAAGAAGCGATCGCATATTACAAAAAAGCCATTAACCTCGATCCGAAAAACTCTGGAGCATACTTTAATTTGGGTTTGACTTTAGCAAGACTCAATCAGTTAGAAGCTGCGATCGCACAATATAAAAAAGCTATCAGCCTTGAAACCAACTATGCAGACGCTCACTATAACTTAGGAAATGCTCTCTACGCTCAAGGCAAGCTAACAGAAGCAATCACCGCATATACAGCAGCTATTCGCCTCAAACCCAATTATGCCCCAACTTACACCCGTCTGGGAAATGTTTTTTACGATCAAGGTGAGCTAGCAGAAGCAGTTACTCAGTACAAAAAATCCATTAGCTTTGATCCCAACTATGCAGACGCTCACTATTACTTAGGGAACGCCTTGTATGCTCAAGGAAAGCCAGCCGAAGCAATCGCCGAATATACAGCAGCTATTCGCCTCGCTCCAAAAAATCCCGCAGGTTATAATGCCTTGGGAAATACTCTGTACGCTCAAGGCAAACTAGAAGAAGCGATCGCACATTACCAAAAAGCCATCAGCTTCGCTCCTAACTATGCAGACGCTCACTATAATTTAGCAAGCGCTTTTTACGCTCAAGGCAAGCTAGCAGAAGCAATCGCCGACTATACCGAAGCGATTCGCCTCGATCCCAAACATGCACAAGCTTACACGGGTTTGGGAAATGCGATGGACGATCAAGGTAAACCACAAGAAGCGATCGCACATTACAAAAAAGCCATTAGCCTTGTACCCAACGATGCATTCACTTACTATAATTTGGGGATTACTTTGGGAAGAGAACAACAGCTAGAAGAAGCGATCGTTAATCTCAAAAAAGCCAGAGAGTTATTCCAAGCTGAGGAAAACAAGGAGATGGTTGAGCAAGTTAATCAGCTAATCCAAAAAATTAATACCCGAACGAATTGAATAAAGGGAATTGGGAATTGGGCATTGGGCATGGGGCATGGGGCATGGCAGCAGAGGAGTGGAGTTCTGATCTGCGTCCGCGAGTATCAAAGACTCGTCCGCGAGTATCAAAGACTCGTCCGCGAGTATCAAAGACTCGTCCGCGAGTATCAAAGACTCGTCCGCGAGTATCAAAGACTCGTCCGCGAGTATCAAAGACTCGTCCGCGAGTATCAAAGACTGATTAACGGAGTTCTAAGCCTCATTAATGAGTATCAAAGACTGATTAACGGAGTTCTGAACCTCATTAATGAGTATCAAAGAGTCATAAAACTATGTTGACACCAAGTTGTATTCTAAAACATATCTCCTCTGCCCCTCTACCTCTTCCCCATGCCCAATGACAATTGACAAATGACCATGACTCAACAAAAGGGTAAAGTCTACCTCGTAGGTGCTGGGCCTGGAGATGTGGCATACCTGACGGTAAAAGCTTACAATCTCTTAGCTGCTGCTCAGGTTTTAGTCTACGATGCCCTGGTAGATGCTCAATTATTGCAGTGCGTACCACCTGATTGCTTGAAGTTGGATGTCGGCAAACGCGGTGGTAAACCCAGTACAAGCCAAGCTGAGATTAACAAGTTACTGGTAAAGCATTGCCAGCAAGGGAAACAAGTTGTACGGCTAAAATCAGGCGATCCGTTGATTTTTGGGCGTTGTACTTCCGAAATTGAAGCGCTCAAAGCATCTGGTTGTGATTTTGAACTAGTACCAGGAATTTCCTCAGCCCTTGCAGCACCTTTGTTAGCAGGAATTCCCCTCACAGATCCGGTGTTGAGTCGCACTTTTGCAGTGCTTACAGCTCATGAACCAGAAGTTTTAGACTGGGAGGCACTCTCACGGCTAGAGACACTGGTAATTTTGATGGGAGGGCAACATCTGCCAGAAATTGTACATCAACTGGTGCGACACGGGCGATCGCACTTAACACCCATTGCGATCATTCGTTGGGCAGGAACTCCTCGTCAACAAATTTGGACAGCGCAACTGGGCAATATTGTAGAACAAACCACCGAATTATCCCTTTCTCCAGCAGTAATTGTTATTGGGGAAGTTGTTGGGCTACGGAAGTACTTACAACCTGAGAATATATATTTAGACCAAATTATCAAGCAGGAGTCTGGAGAAAAGCATTCTCAGGTTCCGGCTGTGAACGAGAGTATTTTTATACCCCAACCTATGTTAAGTAACTTCCCCTTATCTCCTCTTCCTCTCAGTGGCAAAACAATCTTGGTGACACGTTCAGTTGGACAATCGAGCCAATTTAGCGATCGCCTCATCGCATTAGGTGCAACAGTCATCGAAATGCCTACCTTAGAAATCGGCCCGCCCTCCAGTTGGGAAGCTTTGGATAATGCGATCGCTCATTTATCTGACTTCGACTGGTTAATTCTCACTTCTACCAATGCCATAGACTACTTTTTTGAAAGGCTAAACGCCCAAGGTAAAGATAGCCGTGCCTTAGCAGGCGTCAAAATTGCCGTCGTTGGTGAGAAAACAGCACATTGTCTCAAACAACACTCTCTCCAGCCAGATTTTATTCCCCCCAACTTTGTTGCCGATTCTTTAGTAGAAAATTTTCCAGAGGTTCTGGATGGTAAAAAGGTTTTATTTCCTAGAGTTGAAAGCGGCGGCAGAGAAATTTTGGTTAAGGAATTAACTCTCAAGGGAGCGAAGGTGATAGAAGTTGCCGCATATCAATCTTGTTGTCCTAGTGGTATTCCACCAGAGGCACAGTTAGCTCTCCAAAACCACAAAATAGATGTGATTACTTTTGCCAGTTCTAAAACTGTGCAATTTTTCTGTCAACTTACTGACAAGATATTTTCCAACAACTCTGATCCTAGTCAATTGTTAGAGGGCGTTTGTATTGCCTCTATCGGGCCGCAAACCTCCAAAACCTGTCATTTTTTATTTAGGCGTGTGGATGTAGAAGCCCAAGAATATACTTTAGATGGTTTAACCCAAGCATTGATAACATGGGCGACAAATTCTTAGATGAGGGAGCAGAGGAAGCAGGGGGCAGGGGGCAGGGAGCAGGGGGCAGGGAGCAGGGAGCAGGGGGAGAGTAACTCTTGACTAATGACTAATGACTAATGACTAATGACTAATGACTAATGACTACTGACTAATGACTAAACGTATAATCGGCTTAACCGGAGGTATTGCCACAGGCAAAACCACTGTCACTAATTATTTGGCTAGCGCTTATAAGCTGCCGATTCTGGATGCAGATATTTATGCTAGAGAGGCAGTATCTTTAGGTTCGCCTATTCTTGATGCGATCGCTCAACGTTACGGCGAACAAATTTTACTACCAGATGGCAGCCTCAACCGCCAAAAGCTAGGGGAAATTATCTTTAATCGTCAAGATGAACGCAACTGGATAGACAATTTGATTCATCCTGATGTGCGCGATCGCTTCAAGAAAGCGATCGCCCTATCTTCCTCACAAACACTCGTGTTAGTAGTGCCTCTATTATTTGAAGCTGGGATGACTGATTTAGTTACAGAAATCTGGGTAGTGCGTTGTTCTCAAGAACAACAGCTACAAAGATTGATACAACGAAACCATTTCAATAGAGAACAGGCACGAGCCAGGATCAACAGCCAATTATCTATCGAAGAAAAAGTGACTCATGCAGATGTCGTTTTAGATAACTCCTCCACCCTAGAAGTATTACTAGAGCAGGTAGATGTAGCCCTAAAAACCATTAGTAAGGACTAGATGCTATTTATCTTAAAAAAGATACATAGATGACATTCTCAAGACATAAAAGCTTTATAAATTTTAGGATTATCTAGTTAAGTAAAAGAATGTCATATCTGACCTATTCTTGTCCAATAATTCGGTGGTTTTACAGTTGAAGCTGCAATTGATGGTACTGTAAATTTAAATAGTTGTTGGGCAAAAGATATCATGGAGTAAAATCAAACATTAATTCAAACATTAATTCAAACATTAATAATTAAAAATTAAGATTTAAGAAAAAATAATTGAAAATCATTGATCTTATTTTAAAATTATTATTAATTATCTTCTCAACGAACTGCTTAATTAGACATTGGGTGATAAATTGCCTTTACTAGCTGTCAATGTGGTTGATTACTAACTAGATTGTCCACCTGTTCAATTCTGGATTGGTGATTGAAAGGAATTGAGATTCACTTAGAGTCCAGAATTCTTCGTTATAGATTTCTTCTTGGGGAGAACTCACTTATGTCTTTGATCAGAACAGGTATGAACTTAAGTTTTAGTTTTTTAAGTAAGTTACCCCTAGTTAGCTTTCCAGTAAACGAATTAAAACAAAAGCATAAAGTACACGATTATAGCCAACTAGTTTATGGAAGCGACTACGTATTTGAGCGCCTCAATGAAGGAACGATCGGGTATATGACTGGAATCGGGAAAGGCATTAAACCCTGCGATCGCATTATTTTACAAGAAGGTTGTGAATCTTATCAATATCAAGTTGAGGAAGTTGATTATTACTCAGATCCGTCCGATATGTGGATAGCTTTACTCAAGCAAGTGCCGATTGACTAAATATTAAAGTCAACATAATTCATAATTCATAATTTATAATTCATAATTTAAATTTTGTTCAACCCCAATCGGTTTAATATTCCTTAAAATAAATCAACAGAAAAAGTACTACGCCCCAGGCAATAACTTTTACCCAATAAAGTGGGCCACTTCTCTTAATTAGATAAAGTCGAATTAAGCTGTCGAAGAAACTCAATATTCAAATCTAGCTTTTCTCCTAACCACAAAGAATGAACCGCGTGGTCAGCCACAGCATCGCCTGTCTCAGGGTGGACGAGAATATCTAATCCGTGACGATTAAGCATTAACCAGGGAACGACTTTATCAAACTGATTCGGTAAGAAAGCAACTTGATACATTCCTTTTGGATGCGGCCCGATGGGCTTGTCAAACCAGCGTCCGAGTTGCACATCAAACCTAGCGCCCAATCCTTCACGTACACGCGCAGCTACGTCCCTACTGGCAGGATCGAAGTAAACATGAGCGTGAAAACCAGTGATCTCGATAGTATCTTCTTTCATAGATCCACTTTTCGCTCTCAACTCTAATTTTAGGTAGGGGACTTTTTCTTTTTCACTGAAAAAGCGTTGGGCTTTGCCCCGCCGTAGGCATCGCTCAATTTTAGCCCAATACCGTGCAGTTAAGGATCGGTTGTGAAGATTGACTCTAGGACTTACGCACTGAAAACCTGAAACCTCGATCCCCCTTAACCCTGTTTTGTCACTTTGGGAGAATGCAATAGCCCAAAGGGTTACGGGGCTTTAGTTTCGAGTTTTGGTCTATAAATTTTAGTTGATATTAGAAAATAAAGCATCAAATCTTGATGAAATCAAAGTCCCAGAGTTTGACTTCGATTATTGTTTTCCGAGAGTGACAAAACAGGGTTAAAAAGGGGGGGATCTGAAAAGCCCCCTTTTTAAGGGGGTTGGGGGATCTCTTCTGTGTAAGTCCTAGACTCTATAGAAGTCATCAGTCAGGTAAATAGGTAGGCGAGAATAAACCAAATTCAGAATTTGGTTCGCTAAGATTTATGTAATGTTAGTAGTTAGTTAACCTTGAAAGTGTTTGTAGTTTTTTTGACAAGTTCATCTGTTAGAGGAGTAAGTGAAAGATGCACAACATGCACTGAACAAGCAGCATGGTGAAGAACGTAGTTACTTACACTACCGAGAAATATTTCCATTAGCCCAGAACGACCCCGACGCCCCATGACAATTAGGTCAGCGCCATAACTGCGGGCTAAATCACAAATGATGCGACCAGGATTACCAATATTTTGTGTAAATTCCGTAGTTACACCTGCTGTGTTAGCTTGGGCACAGAAAGATTGCAACATCTGGATGCCTTGATTTTTAAAGGTATCCCACTGCGTTTGGTATAATTCAAAGCTTTGACTGCTCAATCCCGGATAGTAGTCCAAATTAGACAGCATAGGGCCGTAAGGACTGCCTTCTTCTTCGGGAGATAGGACATGCAGTAGCATTAAGCTAGCTTGTGTTAACTTTGCTAAACCCAACGCTTCATCAAAAACCTGTTGCCCTATTTCTGAGCGATCTAATGCAACTAGAATCTTTTTAAACATCATAATAGACCTCCGATTTCATTGGTAATTGGTCTTTACGGTTTCGGGTTTCCAAATGCTGGATTGTCAAAAACGACTAATCCCTCAACTATGTTTAGCGACTTGTGAATTTTAAATTTCTTAAAGGTTTTCGCCCCTTATCTATGTTTATAGCAAAACAATTTGAGGAACTTGTGAAGAAAACATTTATCTTTAATTACGAGTAAACATCATGTTTTATAAAATACATTTTTGGCTCAGTATTTGGTGTTTTTTCAAAGGCGAGTACCTTGATATACTCAAAGTGTGGTATCATTTTGAGCTACAGGACGTTCAACAGCTAATTTTTTACGGTTAGTTTTGATTTGTTCAATTTTGTGAAGAGTTTCAGCAGTTAAATAAGTTTCGCCGCAATGAGTACAGGTTATCACTGGAATATTTTCTATTACTAGCAGGTCTTTACCCTTACCATAGGTTCTAGTAATTTGGCGGATTTTGACACCTTTATTTCCACAAATATTACACAGCATTTGCCGCTTTCCTGCTATTAGTGTGTGTATACATTAATGCTAACAAGTTTTACAGTGCTTCAAGGAAAAATTCTGTAGATGTCTTTGCGGTGAGCAACTCGTTGGCAGATTAATGTTTTTGTTGCTTGATCAAGAGTAATGCCAATCCGATAATCACCAACTCGAATTTTATATTTATCACTATAGCCTTTCAGTTTTTCAAGATATCCTAATTCAAAGGGATTCTCTGATTCAAGTTCTTGAAAGACAATAGGTTCTATGCGGCTTTAAATCTCAATTGGTAAAGCAGCAAGTTCTTTCAAGAACCTTTTAGTATATTCAACTTGCCACATTTTCTTCTTTTAGTGATTGATAATATTTTAGTGCTTCATCTTTTGATAAGCTGTTACGCATTTAAGTTGTATATTTACTCGTGAGGGTTGTCATTAGCGCTCTTTTATGTCTCTGGTGAGAGAAAAATGCTCTGATTTGCTGAGATTTTTGAAATTCCTTGAAGACTGTGAACAATACAGGCGCTGCTATGTCGGAAATATTGAGAAGTAATCAAATATATCCG
>NZ_JAIVFS010000090.1 GCF_020829645.1 Nostoc mirabile CHAB5784
TAAAAATGCTTCCCGAAATGCCTGAGCCTATTTTATTAACCCAGATTTTTGCCAAGCTTACTTCTTTAGGACGTATTCATCCCGTTTCTACAGGCATTGAACCCTCGTAAATTGGCTAAGGTATTGAGACTTAGGATGCCCTTTTAGTAGACCTTCTATGAAAATAGGGAACAAGTGACAGGGATAGAGAAAGTCAAATTTTTATAGCAATCCTATTTGAATTGCAAACAAGAGGAGGTTTGAATAAGGTTTCCAAGCAGGAGACTGTGTTTATAACTCATTTAGGATCGCTATATTCGTTGTTCTCAAATCTGTTGATAGTCGCTCTTGGAAAAGTTCAGGAGTGGTGAGTGAATTCGACGTAAGCGCTCAGTTGAACGCTGAGTGCTCACGCCGAAGTTCAGATATTCAGATATAAGGAAGCCTTATCTCCGACTCCTCGCTGAGTAACCCCATAGTTCAAACTAGGGGATTGAAATTTTGTCCCTTTTTCCTGCACCCTCTTGACAAATGTGCAATTATCTTAGCCTCTCACTGATGATTTGCTGCACAGCTAGCATGGTAATATCATCAAACTGTGGTGCCTGATCAATGTGATTGAACAAATTAGTTTTGATACGCTCCAGTAAGTCAGATGGTGAAGAAACAGGCTGCTCGAGTAGGGATAGCAGTCGTTTAAGAGTAAAAAACTCACCTTTAGGGGCACGAGCTTCTGTTACCCCGTCGGTATAGCCAATTAAAATGTCACCCTGTTCTAGTTGAACCTGGTGTATTTTAAACTTCGCATCCGTCATCATTCCCACAGCTGGCCCGGTAGATTTAAGACTCTCCTTTACTCCTTGGGAGTTGATAATAAAGAGAGGTTCATGTCCAGCATTAATGTAGGTTAGCGAGTTTGTTAAGGGATTCAGCACTCCAAAAAAGAGCGTGGCAAACATACCCATCTGAGCATGATTTTGGGTAATGTAGTTGTTTGTAAGTTCCACAGCTTTGAGTGCATTAATTTGGTCTAAACAGGTTGTAGAAAGTGTCTCAATTTCACAACAAAATAATTCGTCGTTGCTAACTATAGACAATCCGTATAAGCTAGTTTGTCCAGAAAAAACTCGGATTAAGCTGCGGAACAAAGCCATAAATAATGCAGCACCCACACCCTTATCGCAAACATCAGCAATCACCAACCCCAAGTAGTCACCCGGAAGCATGAAAACGTCATAGAAGTCACCGGCTACCTGACGAGCCGGATAGAAACACGTTGCAATCTGCAAATTGGGCAATTTTGGTATTTCAGTAGGGAGAAAATCTATCTGAATCTGCCTGCCTTTTTCTAGTTCATCGTCAAGCGCTTTTTTAGCTTTGGTAAGTTGATTGGTTTGCTGATTTATCAGACGTGTTGCTAGTTTATGAATTTGAGCTTGAGCTACTAATAATTGATGTATATCTAACAACTTATAAACTTCATGCTCAAATTTTACTACTAGGGGTTCAGTAAGTAACTCTGGAGGTCTTTGTAAACACCGACTAGCTGCTTTGACAATTAACGTATCGTTAGGAAAAACCAATACATCAGTTTCAATATAAGCGTATAAACGACTCAAAGGTGCGCTGAAAAACAGTTCTCTTGCGTAGGGACGGCTAATAATTTTTAAGAATCGTTGCCGCGAAATTTTCCCCTTAAACTTACCTTGGTCTGTCAAAATCGCTCCTGGGAGCAGCGGATTTTTTTCAAAAGCTTTAGCTAGGTCTTCCCCTAGACAAGAGAGTTCTATTTGGAAATCATAAAGCAACATCTCTTCAAGAGTTGACTCCAATTTCAGGTTCTCAAGTGATTCCCTAGAAGCTTCTTGCTTAAAGTTAGACTCTGGAATATCTTGGCTCTTGGCGAGGGTTAGTTGGGCGTTGCTAGTAACCTCTATCGGCAGACTATTAATATTTAATAACTCATCGATCAGTAGGGATGATTGATCCTGTAAACTTTCAAATTGGTCATCAGACACTGGTACGGTAGAAGTGTACAAATCTCCAGAACCGCTGATAGATTCAACACAAGCTTCTACTTGAGGTAAGTCTACTAGCTTTTTGGCGTTGGCGTAGCCCGTCGTAGACATCGCTTCGTACTCTGCTTTTGACATTGGGGTCATCCTAGAAGCTCCTTTTGTCTATTTCTATTTAAAAATCGTCAGTTTCTTCTCGGTTCATAGCTTGATATCGTCTGGTGTCAGCCAAGTTATATTTGCCTCCTAATGTAGTCCTGTTTAACTTGACGACTACCGCTTTTAGTATAAAGTATGATTCTTTACAAAGAATCTAGCTAACGCCCTACTAAATTTTATAAATATATTTTACTAATACGCAATTTGTATAAAATACTGCAATTGTTGAGTTTAAAATATGTTGATTTTTTGATATTAACATCCTTATAGGACTCCTCCAAAGATTTTTGAAAACATACTAAGACTGAAAAGCCTGTTTTATCAGGGTTTTATCTGAAATCTTGTTCAAAAATTAGATATGAGTCCTATATTGTTACTGTTAAATCTTGAAACTGATAGAAAGCAGGATTTTTAATAAGTCAATCCTATTACCCAAGTATTTTTAGTTAAAACCAATACCATACTGAAAGATAAAGCTTTGGAATAGAGGTCTATAAAGTTAGATAGTAATGGTTTCTTGCCTAACATACTCTTAAAAAGAGCAATGTATGTCAGGATATTTTAATATAACTTTTTTAACCAAAAAGTAACCTAATGTTAAACCAGAGTTATCCAAGATTTAAATGTTTTGTAAAACTATACAAGTGAGCCGACTTGTATAGATAAGCTCATAAGTAATCTTTAATAGAACTGCACCTTTGGATTTAAGCAACGAACCGTAAATTAAACATAAGACGAATCGAGGTTGACTGTGCTAAATACTTCTCAAAGGTTCTCGGCTTGGTAATCCTTAGCTTAACAAGCCAAGAAGGTGTTTAGACGGGTACATAGATTATTTTTCTATGCTTCATCTAAGCATATCAAGTTAAGCGTTCAAGTCTGCATTCCAATGCACTCACTGACGCTTTGAAAAATACTATGAAATAACTAATTAACCAAGACTTTTATCGCCACAGCCTTAGTCGAGTAGAGCTAGCGTATTGTCCTTAGTACGTGTGGTTTGTGGTTGGATATTTGAAGTCTGAAGTTAACTGGATAGCAGTGAGTACTGCTTGCTAAAGTTTTAATCAAATTTGCCACTTGAGAGGACGAAAGTATGGCTACATCACAAAAAGCTTACGCTGTTGAACAAAAAGTTCCTTCTGCTCTAAGCAAGGATTTGAGGGGGGTTCATCATATAGGTCTCACCGTTGAGGACATGGGAAAAGCCGTTGAATTTTACACTGAAGTATTAGGGGGAAAAATCATCATTCCCGAAATTGGCCTTGCTGGTGAGGTTATGCACAATACTCTGCTTCAAAAAGAGGAGATTGAAGCGATAGAAAAAGGAGTTGATCCAAAAAGCATTGGTATACCGAACCTAAGAGATGGTGAGGAGAATTTAGACATTTACTTTATTCAGTTTGATAACATTGTCCTGGAACTTCTGCAATATAGAGATGCTTCAGCACAACCTAATGGCTCAGTTGCTTTTCCAGCAAAAAATTCTTATTCTAGCCCTGCTTTCGTAAACTCAATGCACATTTCCTTTTATTTAAAAGATGATGTGAACGTTGATGAGTTTGTGAAAAATTTAGAAGCAGAGTGTCAAAAGCGTGGAATGGATCAGGTTCGGTGTAACCGCATCGTTCGTCTTAAATCAGAAGAAGAAAGGAAAAATACTAATCTTGAGTACAATTCGTGCAAACTATTTGACCCTTCTTTCGGAGATTTTGAAGGATGGACATTAGTTTACTTGAAGGGGCCTAACGGCGAGCAACTAGAATTTAATCAGGTACTTCGTAAAGCTAAAGTTCTTTTTGAAACGGCACAAGAGAATTTTCAAAAATCTAAGGCTGAAGTATAGAACTCGTTCGCTAGTAAATCTATGCGATCGCCTCCAAGTTATGCATAAATGATTTGCATTTTCTAAAATTTTACTTTCCAACAAACAGGAGCTAACTCTCATGCGCCAGCGAGTCAACTACTACAAAGAATTATCTGCTGACTATTCCAAACCTGGACTCGTTTCTAATGAGTTAAAAGCAAAGCTTATTCAACAATCTGAAGAACTAATCACCAAGAAAGAAGCGATACTGCCCCAAATTGGATCTGATTACCCAGCAGAAAAAATAGAAGAAGAAAATAAAGAATGGTGGCCTACTCATTGTGAGGCATTGAGACAGGGACGAGGCGACCTACTAACAGGTGAATATCGTGATGATCTGGTTTATTTATGCCAAGATGGGCACTATTTTGGTTTGAAGGAACAACAAGAGCGAGAGCTACATTGGTGGGCATTAATTGCACAACCAGGAGTCACCATGACTTGGCCAATTGTCATGTTTCATCACGAACATGTCTACTTTGAATGGAAGTGCTTAGATGATGAGACTAACGAAACTATTGCTAAGGGAAACGTGACCTTTGTTCGACGTGGCCACAGAGGTGCTGTTTACTTAAAAACTGAGCAGTTGACCTTTTATCGTGACGTTTACGCGCCTGATGAACTCGTAAGATTGATCAAAATCTAAGCTACAGCCCCACTCAAGGCTTCCGTCTTTATACTGTACTGATATCATCCGCAGTTTTTGGACGATTTACTCTAGAACTGCGGGTGTAAATCGGCAAGGTTAACTATATTAATAAAGGTAGCTAAGACGATATGACAATTACAAGTAAAGGCAAAATTGGTGTACTCATTGCAGAGTACTTTGGTGAAGTTGAGTATCAACAATTTAACTATTTTTTTCCTAAGCATGGATATAAGGTCGAATACATCTCTAATCTTTTGGATCAGGATAAACTCACCTTCAAAGGGCAAGAATATATCTCAGAAGCAACAGTTACAATTGATTTCAAGGATATTGAGCCAACTGATTACAACGGCATTATCCTCATTGGTGGGTATGCAATGGATCGCTTGCGATATCAAGTTACTCCTGCGCCTGGTCAACCCAACCAGTCCCCAGCTATAAAGTTTCTTCGTAAAGTTGTGATAGCAATGGATGCCAATAAATTGAAAGTTGGCACTATTTGCCATAGCCTGTGGTTGTTTTGTGCTGCTCCAGAACTTTTAAAGGGTCGCAAGGTTACCTGCATTCATAACATCATTGATGACGTAGAAAATGCTGGGGGAATTGTTATGTATGAGAATGGACAAACCCAACCTGTTTATGTTGATGGTAGTTTGATATCGGCACGACACCCTGGAGTTATCGATGAATTTATAACAGTATTTTTAAAGGAGCTTGAAAAGAAGGATAACTTAATGACAACAGCTATATCAAGACATACTTTATCAATACCCTCTTAAATTATTTATTACGAGGAAAAAAGAGTGCATGGCACAAATATATCAAAGTCCTTTTGACAATACAACTGTTATTACAACCACCCTCAAACAAAATCTTACTCAGGCGATTGAATTAGTTTTAGAAGAGAACAAACAAGTACTAGAAAAAATCAGTTACTCTGCTATTGAAAGATTCATGGAGGAAATTACGGGCGCAGAAAGAATATTTGTCACTGGAGAAGGCCGTAGTGGCTTAGTTATTCGTATGGTGGCGATGCGGCTGATACATTTAGGATATCAAATTAATGTTTTAAGTGATACCACTATATCATCACTGAAAAAAGGTGATTTGCTCATTGCTTTTTCTGGTTCGGGTAGCACAAGTAGTGTCACCATTATGGCTGCAAAAGTTAAAAAGATAGATGCACACCTTGTTGCTGTAACTACTCAGCCAGAGTCTGTTTTAGGAAAAATGGCTGATGTGTTGATCGAGATTAAAGCAGCAGCTAAACAAAGCAACACTAATCAGCAGTCAAAACAGTTTAGTGATTCTTTATTCGAGCAGTCCACACTGTTTTTGTTTGATGCAATATTTCATGTTTTGGCTGATAACTGGAACAATAGTGCAGATAGGATGTTGGCATTAGACGCAAACATTGAATAATGTTTATGTCTAATTTTTAGAAATATAAAATACAACAACTTAGGAACGTTATGACAACCCAAACAAAAGGCAAAATTGGTGTACTCATTGAAGAACACTTTGATGAAATTGAATATCAACGCTTCAACAACTTTTTTCCAGAATATGGATATGAAGTAGAATACATTTCTAATCTTTGGAATCAAGATAAACTCACTTTCAAGGGAAATGACCACACAGCAGAAGTAACCGTGACAGTAGATATTAACAATATTAATCCTGCTGATTACAAAGGTATTCTCCTAATCGGTGGGTATGCAATGGATAGACTGCGTTATCAAGTCCATCCTAAACCTGGCCAACCTAACCAATCCCCAGCAGTAGAATTTCTCCGCAAGGCTGTGAAAGCAATGGATACTGATAATTTGAAGATTGGTACAATTTGTCATAGTCTGTGGCTGTTTTGTGCAGATCCAAAACTTATAAAAGGTCGTAAAGTTACTTGCGCTCACAACATTATTTGTGATGTCGAAAATGCTGGAGGAATTGTTGTATACGAGGGCAATCAAACCCCAGGCGTTTATATTGATGGCAACCTTATCTCGTCACAACACCCAGGAGTCGTCGAAGAATTTATGCGGGCATTCTTAGAGGAAATTGAAAATAAAAAACAGTTAACTAGCCCTGCTATAGTAGGTTGAACCAGTAAAGCTCAACCATAAACTTCAAAGATAAAGTCGCTGATCAAGTAGGAGAAATGACTATTTTATCAAATTAAGTGAACTTTATCTTTGAACCTATGACATTATCTGGAGAAAATTTTACCTCTGTTTAGTTTTAAGACGTTAATGTAACTAGTTTTTAATTTGTTAAAGGAAATCCATCAATATTTTATCGTTTTCCTTTAATGATTTGAAAGTGAAATTTACTCAAAGACTAAAGAAAATTTAGTTATGGAACATATGCATTTTCCTTATTCAGATTTAATCGCTGGGTATGTTACTTACTACGACCCGGAGAATGACATTTTTGGTATTAAAACATCAGATGGCAGAGAATTCGATGCGGCATTGAGCCACATGACTTATGCCAAACTGGTGCAGAACTTAGAAGAACCTTACCCAGATGCGACTGGTGCAATGAGATCAATGCTTGTGCCAGGTCGATATTTGTTTAGCTATGGAATTTTCTATCCTGATAGTTCTAAATTTGAAGCCAAACAAATTGTATTTGTCGGTAGAACGGAAAACGATTATGTTTTTGAGAAACCCCACTGGTGGGTAAATCAGATTCAATCGGTGGCAAGTTTTTACCTCAAAGCTCAGTTCGGGGAAGGAGAAATTGACTACCGCAACTATCGCACCGATCTGACTTTAGCCGGTGCTAAACAAACCTATAATTACCGCCAAGAAACTGATACCATTTCGCGGATGGTGTATGGATTTGCCACTGCTTATATGTTGACTGGCGAAGATAAGTTTCTAGAAGCTGCCGAAAAAGGTAGCGAATATCTGCGTGAACATATGCGGTTTGTGGATTTAGATGAAGGGATTGTCTATTGGTATCATGGCATTGATGTGCAGAGCGATCGCTCCGTCTCGCCCTTCGGGCTGCGCGAACAGAAAATCTTTGCTTCTGAATTTGGTGATGACTATTACGCTATCCCAGCCTATGAGCAGATTTACGCTCTAGCCGGGCCGATGCAAACTTACCGAATTACAGGCGATCCGCGCATTTTGAGCGACGCTGAATTAACAGTCAAGCTATTTAACGACTTTTTTCTAGATAAAAGTGAGCATGGCGGCTACTTCTCTCATATTGACCCTGTAACCTTAGACTCTCATAGCGATTCTTTAGGTAACAACAAAGCGAAAAAGAACTGGAACTCAGTCGGCGATCATGCTCCAGCTTATTTGATTAATCTTTGGTTGGCTACCGGAAATCCGAAATACGCCAAGATGCTGGAGTATACTTTTGATGCGATCGCTAAACGTTTCCCCGATCCAGAAAATAGTCCATTTGTTCAAGAACGGTTCCACGAAGATTGGACGGCTGATCCCGGTTGGGGATGGCAACAAAACCGCGCTGTGATTGGTCACAATCTCAAAATTGTCTGGAATCTGATGCGGATGTACAGTCTCAAATCCAAAGACGAGTATATCGAACTAGCAGAAAAAATTGCCCAAATCATGCCTGAAGTTGGTAGTGACCAACAGCGTGGCGGATGGTACGACGTGGTGGAACGCATTCTTGAACCTGGTCAAACTAATCACCGCTTTGTTTGGCACGATCGCAAAGCTTGGTGGCAGCAAGAACAAGCTATTTTAGCCTACCTGATTTTGGCAGGTTTGCTCAAAAATGAGGAATATCTGCGTTTGGCTCGGGAATCGGCTGCTTTTTATAACGCTTGGTTCTTAGATAACGAAGATGGTGGTGTTTACTTTAACGTTCTCGCTAATGGCATTCCCTATCTAGTTAGTGGAAATGAGCGGCGCAAAGGTTCACACTCCATGAGTGCTTATCACTCCACCGAGTTGTGCTATCTGGCGGCTGTCTACACCAATCTCTTGATTCACAAGCATCCGATGGACTTTTACTTTAAACCATTACCAGGAGCATTTCCCGATCATCTTCTGCGAGTGTCACCGGATATTTTACCCCCTGGAAGTATCAAAATTGGTGCTTGTGAAATCAATGGGGAAGCCTACACTAACTTTGATGCCGAAAATTTGACAGTGAAGTTACCAGAAACATCAGAACAGATCAAAGTCAAGGTTCGGATTGTCCCTAACTAAGTAAGTAGGTAAGAACTAATCAACTTATGTTACATCAGGTAGTATTACTTCAACTCGCTTGTAGTAAGGGCTTCAGTCCTTAAATCGGGCTAGAGCCGCTTACTACAAACCTTTAATTATTCACGCCCACCTAACTAGCAACTGAGTAATTTATTCTAAGGAGAAAAATCATGTCTATTGTGCCAAGCTCTACACAAGTATTAGTGATTGGTGGTGGCCCTGCTGGTTCTACTGCTGCTACTCTGTTGGTTCGTGAGGGCTTTGATGTGACGTTATTAGAGCGGGAAGTTTTTCCACGCTATCACATTGGCGAATCCCTTTTGCCTGCGGCTTTGGAAATATTTGATTTGTTAGGTGTCCGTGAAAAAGTGGAAGCTCATGGCTTCCAACACAAACCTGGCGCTTATATAGATTGGAACTCTGAGGGATGGAATGTTAAATTTGAACGCTTGAACGAGAACCAAACCTACAGTTTTCAAGTTCGCCGCGACGAATTTGACCAATTGCTTTTGGAACACGCTAAAAGCCAAGGAGTAAAAGTCTTTGAGGGAACTGAAATCAAGAGTGTGTCTTTTGAGGGTGATCGACCCCGGAGTGCTACTTGGTCTCAAACCGTTGGCGGCGATCGCCATACTGGTGAAGTGTCTTTCGATTTTCTGATTGATGCGTCAGGTCGTGCTGGAGTTATGGCAACACAGTACTTGAAAAACCGCCACTTTCCTAGCACATTCCAGAACATCGCTACTTGGGGATACTGGAAGAATGCCGAAAGATTACCTGACGGTTTCGATGGTGCGATCGCTACCGTTACCGTTCCCGATGGCTGGATGTGGGCAATTCCACTTTCTGATCAAACAATGAGCGTGGGTGTGGTGATGCACAAGTCAACCTACAAGCAAAAACGAAATGCATCATTGCAAGATTTGTATGCAGGGGCGATCGCAGATAGTCCCGTAGTCAAGAAGATGCTTGCACAAGCCGAGTTGGTTTCAGAAGTGAAAGTAGAGCAAGATTACTCTTACACAGCCGATAGTTTTTCTGGCCCAGGCTACTTCTTATTGGGAGATGCTGCCTGTTTTTTAGACCCCTTATTATCGACTGGTGTGCATTTAGCTATTTACAGCGCACTATTGGCAGCAGCCAGCCTAACTAGTTTGCAGCGTGGTGAAATCAAAGAGGAACAAGCAATAGGTTTCTTTGAGAAAAGTTTGAGTCAAGCTTACCTGCGCTTTATGATGCTGATCGGAGCCTTTTATGACAAGAACTGTCTATCGGAGAACTATCTTTCAATGGGTCAAAAACTGACTCGGCTATCCTCCGACCAGGTTCTGGCATTTATGCATCTAGCTTGTGGTACTGAAGATATGGCGGATGCTCAAAACCCCATACCCAACTCCATCTTTGAAGAAATACCCCAGCAGTTGAGAGAGAGACTTAATATTTTACACAACCAACAGGTGTCCGATGACATCAAAGATAAAAGTAGCGATTTGCTCAAAACAAATGCCGAATTTTTCGAGGCAGTTGATGGCTTCTTATTACGAACAACACCAGGGGCGGGTGATGACCTGTATGTCGTAACGCAACCAAGGCTAGGATTAGCACAGGCAAAGGTTCCTGCTCTACAGAATGTTTAAGTAGTAGGTAACTCGTAAAATCTTTGCTTTTCCCTCTGTACTACGGCAGTTTGCTCAAGTCGGAAAACCGGCCTACGCAACTGCCTTCCTCTATACCACCGTGCTTAAAAAGTAATTTCTTTAACTGCAATAAATAAATGCAATAAGCACAGAGATAAGTTCGGACAGCGATTTCCGAGAGTTTGTAGACGCTTCTTCATCCTCAATCCCTATTTGAAGACAGCTACTCATGGGAAAAAGCCACAACCAAACATAAAAAAGGTTTTCTCCCACACTCCCTACTCCCTTTTTCAAGCTAATGATGGGAAAATCACACAATCAACGATGAACAAGGTTTCTTCCCCTATTCCCTACTCCCCACCCGCTACTCCCTTTTTCAAGTTAGACGGTATGCAGTTCTGGGATGCAAGCCGTGTATCCCTTCCCAAGTACAACCTGTTCTCTCCAGAATTCTTTGCCAGTCCTTATAGTGTTCTTAATCAGATGCGGGAGGAAGACCCCGTATACTTATTGGAACCTACAAATTGGTGGTTTGTAATGCGTTATGATGACGTGCTGACCATCTTCCGAGATCCAGTTCATTTTAGTGTCAACAGACCTGGAGGAGTTGCATATTCTCAAACCCCGAATGCCGCTCCGGGTCAGCTAGAGGATTATGTAAGGCGTGTGGCTGAGTTCTGTTTCTTTTCTGATACTCCTCAACATACATACTTGCGAAGGATAGCTAGTCGAGTATTTATGTCAACCATGTCCTTTAAGGAATTCTCTATCCAAAATATTGTTGATGAACTGCTCAACAATATTCAGGATCAAGGCAAAATGGACGGTTGTGTGGACTTTTCCGAGCCTCTGCGGTGTTTTGCGATCGCTTCGGCAGTTTGCTTATGCCGGGGAACCCGTCCACCGCAACTGCCTCACCATTCTGTTTTTGCAATTACTAGGAGAACAACAATGACCCAAGCAACAAGTAAAGCTCCAATTAACAAGCTTCACAAACCCCAAACAGATGGTACACAGGTTTGGGATGCGATCGTTGGTCTGCACACTTACCCAACTGTACTAGTTGCTCATGAACTGAAACTGTTTCCACTCTTAGCAGAAACGCCACGCACTTTACAAGAGATTTCCCAAAATCTTAACCTTGCACCACGAGCAACAGGAACGCTCTTATCTGTATGTGCATCGCTGGGTTTTATCCAAATAAAAGATGAGTACTACTCTCTGACAACCGTTGCCCAAGAGTATTTGCTAGAAACTAGCCCTACTTCTTTTTGCGGATGGTTGGATATGATGATTGCTAACGCCAATTCCTTCTCTTATGCAGGAATTAAGAAATCGATTTTAACAGATGCTCCGATTGTTTACGAAGGTGATTCTATCTACGAAATTCACGAACAAGAAGATAAAGATCAAGTCACCCGCACCTTTACAAAAGGTATGCATTCTGCTAGTGTCGCTCCCGCTTTGGTTTGGCCGGAAACTCTAGACCTTTCTGGCAATAGACATCTGCTGGATATTGCTGGGGGTTCTGGCGCTCACAGCATCGGCGCAACCTTGAAGTGGTCTAACTTGAAAGCGACAATTTTTGACATGGCACCAGTCTGCGAAGTTGCTCAAGAGTATATTGCTGAATATGGATTACGAGAGCAAATCAGCACTAAAGTTGGCGATATGTGGAATGACTCTTTCCCCTCTGCTGATTTGCACTTTTATTCGCTGATTTATCACAATTACGACCTTGAAAAAAATCGTTTTCTGACAAAAAAAAGCTTTGATAGTCTAGAACCTGGTGGACGCATCATCCTTCACCAGTGGCTATTTAATGATCGCCGCACAGGGCCATTAGCCACAGCAGGATACAACGTGATGATGCAGATTTGGTGCGCTGGCGGACAAGAATATTCAGGTCTGGAGTTGTCTACCCTACTTGCAGAGGTTGGGTTTGTTGATATTGAAATTAAACCAACATTTGGCTATTGGAGTATTGTAACTGGTCGAAAGCCAGAGTAGGTGATCGCGAGTCAACCAGTGATGTGGGTGAAATTTGCTCTAAGTACAATACCCTCAGGACTCTTAAAGATGGAAATCAATACCCTGACAGTTGAAGAAGTAACCTTGGTAGAACTGGCAGGTGAAGTGGACAGAAATACAGCACCTATGGTTCAGGAAAAGATTTTACCCCTAGCCCAACCAGGTAGCAAGATTCTTTTGGATCTTACCAAGGTGCCCTATATGTCCAGTACTGGCTTGCGAATGTTGTTGTTGCTGTATCGCCAGACACACGCTCAAGACGGAAAACTGGTGCTGTTAGGGCTTTCGGAAGAGATTCAAGAGATTATGTCCGTGACAGGATTTCTCGACTTTTTTACAACTTGCAACACACTTGAGTCAGGATTAGAAGCACTCAAGTAGAAAACTTATACCAATTTTGGATTTGAGATTTTGGATTTTGGATTAAAAGTCTTTACCACAAGGTTGTTGTAGGACATTTAAACAATACTAAATATCCCAATTTTGGATTAAAACTAAGGACTGGATAAGAAGTTTCTTGCGCCAAACAAATGAAGTAAAAATCACTATTTCCCAATCCCTAATCTATTAAAAGCTAGTAACAAAAAGGATTTGGAATGGAACGAATCGATATTCATCCCACCCATACTTACGATAAATTCAAACTGCGCCGTGGGCGACCGTTTCCTTTTGGAGCCACTCTGATACCGGGAGGTGTGAACTTCTCGATTTTTTCCAGTTACACCAAATCCTGTACGTTAGTACTTTTCAAAAAGCGCGCTCCTGAACCAATGGTAGAAATTCCGTTTCCCGATGAATTTCGCATTGGCAATGTCTTTTGCGTGGTTGTATTCGATCTAGACTACGAAAACATCGAATATGGCTACCGGATGGATGGGCCTTTTAATCCTAAAGAAGGTCACTGGTTTGACAACAGCAAAATCCTCCTAGACCCCTACGCCAAAATCATTGGTGGTCGGGATGTTTGGGGAACTCCCCCAAACTGGAATGATATTTACCAGCATCGCGCCCGTCTGGCGTTCGACGACTTTGACTGGGAAGATGACCGACCTCTGGAAATCCCACCGGAGGATCAGATTATCTATGAGATGCACGTCCGTGGCTTTACCCGCCATATTTCCTCTGGGGTGAAGCATCCGGGAACTTTTGCTGGTATCCGCGAAAAAATTCCTTACCTCAAAGAGTTGGGGGTCAACTGTATCGAATTGATGCCTGTTTATGAGTTTGATGAATTTGAAAACAGCCGCCCCAAACCGGAAAGTGAGGAATTACTGTTAAATTACTGGGGTTACAGTACTGTGGGCTTCTTTGCCCCCAAGGCTGGTTATGCGACCACCGGCAAGTTTGGTATGCAGGTTGATGAGCTCAAAGCCCTTGTCAAAACACTGCATAAAAACGGCATCGAGGTGTTTCTGGATGTTGTCTTCAACCATACGGCGGAAGGAAATGAGCATGGCCCCACAATTTCTTTTCGGGGGATTGACAACAAAACATACTATATGCTTACGCCGGATGGATATTACTATAACTTTAGTGGCACTGGTAATACGCTCAACTGCAACAACCCAATTGTTCGCAGCATGGTGCTTGACTGCCTGCGCTACTGGGCAAGTGAATATCACATTGATGGCTTCCGCTTTGACCTGGCCTCGATCCTGGGACGTGACCCTTGGGGTGCGCCACTGGCTAACCCACCATTACTGGAATCGCTAGCATTTGACCCAATTTTAGCTAAGTGCAAACTAATTGCTGAGGCTTGGGATGCAGGGGGACTCTACCAAGTTGGCTCCTTCCCCGCCTTTGGTCGGTGGGCAGAGTGGAACGGTAAATATCGTGACGGTATTCGGAAATTCCTCAAGGGAGATGCAGGGCGAGTGGGAGACATGGCACAACGGCTGCAAGGTTCGCCAGACCTCTATGCTGGGGCGGGTCGTGGCCCCGCCACATCGATTAATTTCGTTACAACCCACGACGGGTTTACCTTAACGGATTTGGTTTCTTATAATGAGAAGCACAACAAAGTTAACGGTGAAAACAACAATGATGGGTGTAACGATAACGACAGTTGGAATTGTGGTGCAGAAGGATGGACTGAGGAGCAGGGAATTCTGACCTTACGCCAACGGCAGATGAAAAATGCGATCGCTATGCTAATGGTAAGTCAGGGTGTGCCGATGATTCTCATGGGCGATGAGATGGGGCGCTCTCAGTGCGGCAACAACAATACTTATTGCCACGACAATGAGTTGAACTGGCTGGACTGGAATCTTTTGGAATTAAATGCCAACCTATTTCGATTCTTTAAACACTGTATTGCTTTCCGCAATGCTCACCCGGTTCTAAGAAATCAGTATCATTTTCGCAATGTAGATTATGTTGGCAGCGGCTATGCAGATATTACCTGGCATGGTACTCAAGCTTGGAATGCTGACTGGTCGCCTCACAGTCGTACCCTGGCTTTTATGCTCTGTGGGAAACATGCTAAGAAAGGGACGGTTCAAGACAACTACATTTATGTAGCGATGAATATGCATCATCGAGCACATTGGTTTGAAATTCCCGGCTTACGAGATGGGATGAGATGGCATGTGTTTGCCAATACAGGTGTCACTCCACCGGAAGATATTTGGCAGCCTGGGACGGAACCGATACTAAAAAATCAATCTGGATTGATTGTAGGCGATCGCTCTGTGGTCATTCTTGTGGGCAAATGAAATTGCTCACGAATCAAAAGCTAATTACAAATTTAAAGGAGAAAATTATGGCTTTCAACGCAATTCTAGAAACAAGTAACGATGTCGCTAAAATCACTTTATCTGGAGAACTGGATGCGGCTACAGCACCAGTATTTAAGGAAAAGGTAGAGGAAGCAGCAAGGCAAAATATCAAACGTTTGGTTTTGCTAGTGCAAAACTTGGAGTATATGTCCAGTGCGGGTTTAAGGGTGCTAATTTTTGCCAAACAAAAAATCGGAAACAAGGTTGACATTTATATAGTAGGCGCTCAAGAAATGGTGAGGGATACTATTGAGAATACGGGCTTCCACTATAGTGTAGTAATGCTCAGTGAGTATAACGAACCTGAAATAGAACATGTTTAGGAAAATCAAAATCTCAAAATCTCAAAAAACTTTGATTTTTTGGCGTTGTTGAATAGAAATGTGAATTAGTTTCACCCTCCAGACGCAAAGGGCGCAGAGAGAGCAAGAACAAGGCCTTCATATAGCAATCCTAAATCATTTGTGAAAATTATATATCCCTTTCTTCTTTCTTCCCTTTGCGTCCAACTCTTACGAGACGCTGCGCGAATGCGCCCTTGGCGGTTCGTTTCCTTATCTATATTTTTCACGAATCAAATAGGACTGCTATAGTGTGGTCTAAGGGACTTCCAAATAAAAAAATATCCCAAAACTGACGCAAAAATCTTCTCTATTTCTCCCCTCTCTGTGTTCTCTGCGTCTGGAGCAGGGCGGCCGCATCATGTCAATAAGCAAAGGTTATTCTCAATAGAGTCTAAATAATGTCATTAAATCTTGCTTATTGAGAAAAATTTAGGCGCTCGCTTTGGGGCTTTAAAAATAATCAAACGCGAAATCCTGATTTTTTTTTTCGTTGGTTCTTAACCTTCGTTATGATCAAGAGTAATTTAGATGCGTTTGCCCTGGCGTCTGGAGTGGTAGCCTACGGCAAGCCGCTTCTCTACGAGACGCTCCGCGAATGCGTCTACGTTCATTTGGATAATTTATTTCTTGGAAGTCCCTAAACAAATCAAAACTGCTATTCCAAACTCTTACTCTCTGCGTCTGGAGCATGAAATAAAAAATAAGTCTATTCATTTGAAAACTACTATAAATAACGACTCATGGTTAATAATGATGGAACTATTAACTGTATCAGATTCTTTGGATTCTTTAAAAGCGATCGCCGACTATGTGATGGCGGCGGCGGCGGCGGCTGGCTTAAATAAAAAAGCCTCCTATAAATTGCGTTTGGCGGTGGACGAAATCGCCACTAATATCATCGTTTACGGCTATCAAGAAGCAGGTCACTCAGGAGTATTAGATTTGCAAGCCGAATTCAACGAACAAACCCTAACAATCTCAATGGAAGATACTGGTGTCCCTTATGACTCTAGCCAAACAGAAATCCCGAATGACCTAAATCAGCCATTGGAACAGCGACACATAGGTGGTTTGGGAGTGTATCTGGCTATTCATGGGGTTGATAAGTTCATCTATGAACGGGTTGGTAACCGGAATCGCAACATTTTTATTGTGAATAGAACTAGGATCACCGAAGCTGTTATTGGTTAGATATGAAAGTTGTATGCAAATTGAATGTTTGACAGATGAGGATCAGGTGTCTGTATTCAGATGTTGACATAATATAACGTATTGGCATGGCTTCCATTCTCGCCCATTTCATAAATGGTAATCTTTTGGATTGTACCTACAATATTTGAAGTAAATACTTTAACAGTATTTATCAAATATGCTTCGTCTTGAATTCGAGACTTATCGATACTTCTGCCCAAAGTAATATGAGGATAAAAGGCATCCCCAATATATCTATGTCCATATTTAAAATAATTTTCTTTCTCTAAAGTACTGTAGTTAGTAGTGTCTTTTTGTCTATCTTCTTCTGTCAGATACATCGAATCTTTGAGCCGCTCAAAAACAAATCTATGAGCCTCACCAAAGATGATATTTGGGCTTAAGGTCAAAAAATACCAGCCAGGTGGCTGATATTCTAATCCAGACAACTTAAACTCTAAAGAGTATTTTTGCTGTGTGCAATAATCACGCAGATCAGAAATCAAGTTAAACCAATTCAAGTTATTTTTAAATAGACCTTGAAGAAGTGTAATGTGTGGTAGATTAAATTCAGTTCCCAATAAAGGGCGAAGTGAGCAAAAAGACATTACTTCTTTCTGCAACTCCACAAGATACTGATTCATCTGGGCGCTTGGAACCATTGCAATACCAACTTTCATAGTTTCACCTATCAACAAGAGACTTCTAAGGAAAAGCGTTCGCCTCTAAAACGACTAATTGTATACTCAAACAAGTAGTCATGCTGATCGCGAACTTGGCTCTTAGTAACTAACAAAGGCACGCTGGGGGCGATTTTTAGAAGCTTTGCCTCTTCTTTAGAAGCTAGTTCAGTTTCAATCTGGATATGAGCGCGACGCGGCTGAATTCCATAATAGTTTTGTAGCAAACTATATAAGGAGGTGGCTCTATAAATCAGCACTTCTAAGTCAGGAAATCTTTCTGAAATTAGATAGGAAGTACTGATACATAAAGGTTCCATATCGGGTATAGTAGTACCTGTCATTGCTGGCGTCGCTGCCCGAAGAAATTTAATTTTGAGTATAGAAGCCCCTACATTTGTTTCCAATAAGTTAGAAAATTGAGGGCTTGCAGTAATTATTTTGCTACTCAGAATTCGGATGCAAGGAAGATAGCCCAAATTGAACAAACTTTCAGTAAAGCTAGTTTTGGAGTTGAGAGAATAATCAATCTTTTTTTTCTTGACAAAAGTGCCGCGTCCTTGCTGTCGGCAGACCAAATCCATCTCAACTAAAGCTGTAATTGCTTGACGGGCGGTAAGTCGATGAACCTTGTATTGTGTAGCTAATTGATTCTCTGAAGGTAAGCGGTCGCCAGGCCCATAAATCCCAGCCTGGATATCTGCAATTAGCTTTTGGGCAATTTGATTATAGATAGAGCAGTTTTGACATTGTTGGTTCATAAAAACTGTAATTCAGATTAATAATCTGAATAAGAAGATTTGAAAAAATATTTAGAAAATAGTAAAATTAGCTGACAACATTGAATTGCTATTGATAATATGAAGCTTAAACTGTAATGGGAGTTTTAATTGTTAGTAAAAAAATGCTTTATGGATATAGCGCAAACACTTTATTAATAATTAAATCTTTACGAAATTAATCTTAATTATCAATGTTTTAGTCAATATCAGTTTCTCGATTAATGTGTTTAGTTAAAATTTTTATTCTATGAGACTGAATAATATTTTTTGCTCTCAATTAAATTTGATAGATATATTAATTTTTTTCAGTAATTCTTCTGGCAAGTATTAGTTTTTTCAGCCCCAAAGCATCCCTGAATAAACAAATGCTTTAATGTTGAATCAATAGATAATACAGACTGAAAACCTTGCGAGTAAAAAGTTAGAGAAGTAATCAAGCAAACTATAGCAATCCTATTTCATTTTTGACAAAATTCAGTACAACTCGAAGTGGCTTCTTTCTGTTGCCTATTGCTTGTTAAGCCAAGTAAGTTCATAAGTGAAAGCGGATTGCCATAGTATATTATGTACTGAAAAACCTATTAGACTAAGCCGAATTATAACTAATTCGGCTTAGTCTCACATCGCTAAAAACTAAAGGTCGTGCGGATAGCACCTACATATGTGGTGTCATTATTACTATTGTGTTCTGGGTTGAAAATCACAAACACACCTGGGGTAATGGCAATATTTTCAGTCATTTTGAAGCGGTAGAAAGCCTCTAGATGGTATGAGGTGTCATTATCTTCACGGGCACTGATATCGTTATCTGTTACCTTAGGCGGCATACCGAATACAAAACCCAGCAGGCTGCCTTTTGAACCAAAGTCTGACAAACCCAGAGTTGCTGCCCAGTTCCAAATCTTCGCGCTATTTCCTCTTGCTACAGTTGTGGGAATACTCTCTTCGGCGATCGCAGTAGTATAACCAGCCCAACCAGATAGGGATATACTGGGGCTAAACCGGAGGTTTGCTTGTACGCCATAGTGATTAGCTGAAGTCGCAATATTACCAAAAGGCTGATTAGCAAAGGCGCTGCCAGTAGTTCCTGAGACTTGAACGCCACCTGCGGCATTATAGTAGGAATGGACGTAGGTCAAACCTAAGTTAATCACATCACTGGGTCGGAAGCTTAGTTGAGCTAAAGCTGCATAGGAACCGTCATAGAGTCCAAACTGAGCAGCTGGGTTATTGGCAACATTAGGGCGAGTCATGTAGCCCAAAGATAAAGCAAGTGCTTTGCTAAAGTTGTAAGCTAAAGTAGCTCCTGTACCTTCTGCACTTTCTCGGTAGATGGGGTTGAAGCGCCCGAATCGAGAGATAGCACCGCTACCACTTGCATCGAAACCAGGATTGAAGTTAAACATATTGTCATTGAACTCACCTCCAGTTGCCGACAGATAGATAACTGCCTGCTGGGTTAATGGAAAGCGATATTCTAGCTTTTGTAGGGTGACATTGTTGTTATCGTTAAGACTTCCATCATATCCCAATCGGGTCATGTTGGTGCCTGTTACGCCACTATTAAATGGGGTAATGTTTCGTGCTTGCAAACGAGTTTGCAGGCGGTCTTTGCCAGTAAAGCTAGTAAGCAACTAAAAACCACAGTGATAAACTATTTTTCCAGCTACCCAGGTTATTGTCACTTGAGGCAATCCATTCACAACTTCTACTGCTAATAAATCAGCCCGTTTAGCAACTGCAATTTCTCCGCGATCGCTTAACTCTAAAGCTTGAGCAGGGTTATGAGTAACTAAAGCGATCGCTTGCGGTAAATTTAACTCGGAAATCTCTAAAAGCCGGAATACAGCAGCAAGTAAAGTTCCAGGAGCATAATCAGAACATAAACAACTTGCAACTTGATGATGAACAGCCTCAATCGCTTTGATTGAGCCACTTTGACTTTGACCTCGCAGAATATTAGGTGCGCCAAAAATTGTGAACATTCCAGCAGCTTTTGCAGTTTTTGCTGTCTCTAAATTGATGGGAAATTCACTCAATTGCACTCCCATATTTGCCATAGTCTGCACTCGTTCTGGGGTATCATCATCATGACTAGCAACTGAAACATTTTGGTGCAAAGCTTTAGAAATTAAAGTCTCAATCCGTGACTTAGCACCTTCAGCATTTTGAATTTTATTATTTGCCATTGCCTCCGCTTCCGTAGCGCTTTTCTTGTAAGTTCGAGAAATATAATTCTGATAAGCTTGTAAATCCTTAAATTGTCCTTGTCCCGGTGTATGATCCATCAAAGAAACTAGATGAATATATTTTTCAGCTAGTAAATCTAGAAGTATTGGTAAGCCTGTAGGATCAGTAATTTCATAGCGACAATGGACGCGATTATCGACTAGCGCATAGGGCTGGTAAGCATGAATTGACTGCACAACTTGAGATGCAATATCGTTATTGCGAACGCCTAACTCCTCATGAGCAAAAGAAATTGCATGAAAGGGAGTCGTAATCCCTGCCATTGCATTGCGTTTATCGATTTGTGCTACAGCAAAATTCATCGGGAATAAAGCACCAGGACGCGGTTCTATTTCCTTTTCAATTGCATCACAGTGTAAATCAATCATCCCTGGTATCAGAAGTTTACCATTTAAATCAATGGGTTTAGCACCACAGGTAGCTACTGGATTAATAGCAGCGATCGCGTCATCTTCTATAAGCAGTGAAGCATCATCTAGTACCTCATCTGATAAAACAATCCGCACATTTGTTAAACAAGTCCTCATAGCATTTACTAACTCTTTAAATTTTTCAAAACATTTAACGAAATCACCAACAACATATCTACTGCAATCTTCAATTATTTGCTATTCTCTTAATCCCTCCTCTCTGCGCCTCTGCGCGACTTACCTAATTCGTAGGGACAAGATTAATTTCAAAATCAGCTAGCTCTTTAACTAGCTCTTGGTCATGGAAAATCGCTAAAATGCCAGTACCAGCTTTTTTAACAGAGCGAACCATCTCAATAACTCGTGGAATTGAAACCGGATCAAGACTAGCTGTAGGTTCATCTAATAATAGCAAACGAGGATGAAGAATCATCGCCCGCGCTAAATTTACCCGTTGTTTCTCTCCACCCGAAAAAGTAGCTGGAGAGATTTCCCATAGTCTTTCTGGAAGCTTAATTTGACTTAATAATTCTTTAGCTTGGTCTTTAGCTTCAATGCGTTCTATTCCTAAATCCAACAAGGGTTTAGCTACAACATCCACAGTAGATTGTCGAGGAAGACAGTGAAGAAATTGTGTAACAAAGCTAATTTCAGCCCGACGGAGTTCTAAAATTTCACGTTCACTAGCTTTTGCTAAATCCAGCCATTCACCATCATCTGTATGATAGTAAATTGCTCCTTCAGTAGGTAAATAAGTTCGATAAATACACTTAAGAAAACTAGATTTACCAGTACCAGAAGCACCGGTTAACGCGGTAAGTTTTCCTGCTTTCACTTCCAAGGAAACATTTTGAGCAGAAGGGATATGTTTTTGTTGTTCGTGGAGGATAAAGCTTTTACTTAACCCTTCTGTGCGTAAGATGAGATTTGAATACATATTTTTTAGCTTCCTACAAAGCAGAAGTAACTAACTGCTGAGTGTAACTATGTTGAGGGTCTTCGAGTATTTGGTCAGTTAAACCTGATTCGACAATTCGACCATATTTCATCACAATAGTCCGTGATGCTAAGAGGCGAATGACTCCTAAATCGTGAGTAACAACAATCATTGCAATTCTCAGTTTTTGCTGAAGTTCTAGAATTAAATCTAGGATTTTTGCCTGAACAGATAAATCTAATCCAGTTGTTACCTCATCAAGAAATAATAACGGTGGTTCTGTAGCTAAAGCACGAGCGATTTGGACTCGCTGTTGCATTCCTCCAGAAAAGTTTTTGGGTAATTCATCAATGCGTTCAATTAGGAATTCAGTGCGGGTAAGAAGTTTTTGAGAGCGTTGACGTATTTCTTTATAATCCAACACATCGCTCATTAATAACCGTTCAGCAATATTTCCTCCAGCCGAAACATGAAAGTTTAAGCCTAAATGAGGGTTTTGATAAACCATGCCAAACTTATGATTTTTCAACCATCTAGCTTGAGCAGAATTCAAAGCAAATAAATCAAAAGTTCTGTCTTTATCAAAAAATTTGGCACTACCTTGGGTAGGAATCTGGTCAAAATACAACATCTTTACTAAAGTGGACTTGCCACTTCCAGATTCTCCCATAATTCCCAGAATTTCGCCTTGATAAAGGTCAAAGGAAATATCCAAAGCAGCAACAATACTTCCACAATAAGGACAAATGTTTGTATTAGTTTCTGGGCCGGTTGAAGAAAGACATTTTGGGCAACCAGAACCATATATTTTTGTCAAATCACGAACTTGTAGAATCTTGTTCATAGGAAGAGTTTAGAATTAGGAATTTAGAATTAATCCTCAGACAGATCGCCTAAATAAGTGGGCTGTAAAAGAGTTTCTTTAACGGTTTCACCAATTTTTTCAACGCGATAGGCTTTGGCATTGGGGCGAGAACTGACGATTTTTTCTAGGCGATCGCCCACAAAATGCAGGCCAACTCCGTCATCAGCTGCATAACCGTCATCTAGCAAGTCTTCTGATAACAGCCGATGATAGGTTAGTCTTCTTTCTGGCTCTTGATCGTAGTGAGGACAGTGGCTACCTTTTAGGAAACCAAGACACTTTACTGGCTTGTTCAGCGAGCCTGGAGCATAGGCACTGATTCCTGCTTCAAACCAGCACATCGAACCCGCACTTAAGCCACAAAGAATAATGCCTATTTCCCAAGCTTCTCTGAGAATTTCGTCTAGTTCCCATTCTCGCCAAAGCGCAATTAAATTTTTGGGGCTGCCTCCTCCTACATAGATAATATTTTGCTCTAGCACGAAAGCTTTAAGGTCGGTAGTTGGTGGGTTAAACAACGACAAATGAGAGGGAGTGCAAGATAATTTCCCAAAGGCTGAATAGAACTCAACGATGTAGCGATCAAAGTCACCACTAGCTGTGGGGACGAAGCAAACTCGCGGCTTTTGTTTGTTCACCAGCCCCAAAATGTATTTGTCTAACAGAGAATTTTTGGGTTCCATTGAAAAACCGCCTCCACCCATTGCAAATATTTGTTTGAGGGGAAGATTGTTGCTCATATTGAAAATTTGTAACTGAAGTTGATATTCTTTATTTTTTATTCTTTCTACTCAATGTTACATCGCAGTAGTCGCTATCAGAACATTGATAAACTTTTTCTCCTGTGTTATTGATAACTTCATCCAGAAAACTAGTAGTAGAACCACACCTTGAACAAGCACGACGCTGACCTTTTTCATCACTAAAATCTTCCACTCGAAAGGGAATATCGCTGAAGGAGAGAGGTTGAGCATTGGTATAAGGCGGTACTGCATAAATTTTCTTTTCTCTACCAGCGCCAAATAGATACAAACATTCAGATTGGTGCAGTTTTGGCACATCAAAACGAGGAATTGGCGAAGGGTCAATTACATAAAACCCGTTAATGCGCGTAGGATAGCGGTGAGAAATAGTAATTTCAGAAAATTTCACCATGTCCTCATAAAGCTTTACCCAAAGACGGGCATAATCTCCCTCACTATGCATAATTTTACGCTTTTCTTCACTTGCTTCTACAACTACTAAAGGGTCAGGATAGGGAACTTGCAGAACTAAAATTTGCCCAAGCTTTAAAGGAATTTCTGGAATGCGATGGCGGGTTTGAATTAGGGTTGCTTCTTGGGTGTGTTTAGTTAGTTTTATCCCTGGACAAGTTGTAGCAGTAAATTTACGCATATTGATGGCATTAACAGAATCATCACTTCCTTGATCTATGACTTTGAAAGTGTCATCAGTACCAATTAGGGAGAGACTAATTTGTAATCCGCCTGTGCCGAATCCCCTGGCAATTGGCATCTCGCGGGAGGCGTAGGGGACTTGATAGCCAGGAATAGCAACAGCTTTGAGGAGACTACGACGAATTTCTTTTTTGGCATCTTCATCTAGAAAGCCAAACTGATAGCCATAAGCATTCTTTTGAAGTGGATAAGTACCATTTTTGGCATCTACAAACACCGAATTTTCTATTTCTACATTTTGGTTGGTTAAAAATTGTGTTTGTGGGTTCATTTCTCATCTTTGTAATTATTTTGAGTAGTACGGAGCCTATCTAGGTCAGATTGAAATGTGACGTAGTGCGGCATTTTGTAGTGAGAGGCAAAACCCATTGACTCAATGCCGTCGATATGTAAAAGGACAAATTCGGGGTCTTCAGAGGGGTTACTAGGTCCTTGTTTTGTACCTTTTTGGAGGGCGCGATCTAAAATAGCCATAGCGATCGCTTTTACTTCGTTATGCCCAAAACAAGCTCCATATCCTAACCCAAAGGTAGGTTTACCTTTATTTTCATCCAGTTCATACATCGCGATAACTTCACACTCCGTCATCAGTACCTCTCCAATTTCAATTAATTCACCTGTCACGGGATGTGGTAATTGAATTGGTAAGTAACCGACTCGCAACTCGGCGACAGTGGGGTGAATATCCCCATAGCCGCGCATATTAGAATAAGCGATGGCTAAAATAGAACCTGTCTCAGCCCGTGCCATTGTTGCTAATGCGGCAGAACGTGAAACTGGGAAAATTAGAGGTTCCCGTGTAATATCAAACGGGGGTTGATAATGTTCAATAAATGGTGGTAACAACCCTTCCTGACGTAAGCTATCTAAAACTTTAGGAAAGGTAGTCGGTAATATTTCGTATGGTGTTTCTTTCAGCCAACTTTTGGCTATTTTACGAAAAGTATCGGGCGATTCATCTAGCAGTTCAAAGCGAAAGAGACGCTGTAAATAATCCGATGTTGGACCCAACATCTGCCCACCCGGAATATCCTTAAATGCGGCAGAAATGCGACGGATAAGACGTATAGCTTTGCCATTATGCAGAGGAGTTTCACCCAATCGAGGACGAGTTGAACGATAAGCCCTCAAATAGAAAGCGGCTTCTAAAGTATCACCAGCACTTTGCTTAATTGCTAGTGAGGCTAACTCTGGATGATACAAGCCTCCTTCTGACAAAACTCGACTATGTAAAAAGTGCAATTGATGACGAATTGTTTCTAAAGATAGGGGAGACTCGGTGCTATTTTGTGTTCGCAAGTAGTCTAGTAATTTAATTGCTTCTTCGATAGCCGTTTCGCCGCCTTTAATCGCAATATAACCCATAGTCGATTTAAAATTTTTAAGAAGAATGCAGAAGTCAGAATTCAGAATAAGTTAATGGAGGTTTGAGTATTAGCGAAATCATTCAGTTTGATTTGAGTAGTTCTCGGTAATGCCATAATGCAAGTTGAATCTACCAGAATCATGTCTACTCCCAAGGGAAAATTTTCTACCCAATTTTGACGAAGCACGAACCATAATGGATGAAATCCAGCGAGATGAATAAGGCGCGTTTTTTTGATGCCAGCCCCCGATAATTGAAATGATATATTTCCGAGATTAACTGCTGTTCCTTGAAGTATTAAAGTAGCTCCTTTTTCTGGGTTAGACAATTCTCCTAAGTTAGGAGAGAAATTCATGTTAGGCGGATTAGTAGCATCTTTAACTACAAATTTTGCAGTTTTTTCACAGGTTATAGGTGCTTGCAGAAGATAGCGATCACTTTTATTCACCAACCCATCTTTATCGCTCCAACTTACAGTTTTATCGACTAGCGTTGCTAACACTCCTACCAAAGTTGAAGACTTTCCTAAATACTGGCTTAAATCAGCAATTTCTCCCGGCAAACTCATACAATGCAACAAATTCCTAAAAATCTTTTGTTGACTTTCTCCTTGCCAGATAGCCTCAATCTTCAGCATCATCTTCCTCCTGGTTGACTAAAGAAAAATTCACTTTAGTTTTTGCCAACATTGCACCTTGTTGTACTTCTTCCCAAGCACTTTTTTCTATGCCTTGTTGAATTAAATCTGCAACTTCTTGCCAACCAGGTAATTGATGAGCCATCACCGCATCACATACAGCTAAAGCTACAGCTAACTCAATAGAATCACTCATTACCTGAGCAGCACCTTCAAAGCTTTCATTGCTTGAATTGGTGAGTTCTATCCATGCACTTGCTATAGGAATTTCTCCTAAGTAATATGGTTCGTGAAACACCCCATCTTCCATTTGCAGCAGACTCAAGCCAGCCTGGGGTAAAGATTTGTAGTTGACTTCCCAACTAGAAATTAAATCTTCTGCTAAAAATTGCAGCTTTTCAGGTGAATAAGCAGTTAAAGCTTTAATCCAAAGGCTTCGAGAAGGAATTGTCATGAAAGTTTATTTCTTAACAAAGCGGAAAGGTAATCAATGGCAACGATTGTAATAATAATGATCAGAATTAAAGCAGCAGCTTGGTCATATTGAAAAAAGCGCAAATTGGCATTTAACTCTAAACCAATTCCTCCCGCTCCTACCAATCCTAATACCGTTGCCACTCTGACATTTCGGTCAAAAATGTAGAGCGTGTAACCAACTACCTCTTGAAGAATTGAAGGCCAAGCTGCAAACATAACGACCTGAAGAAAGTTAGCACCAGTAGCGTTAATTGCTTCATAGATTCCTGGATTAACTCGCTCCATACTCTCAGAAAAAAATTTTGTTAAGAATCCTGATGTATGTAACCCTAAAGCTAAAACTCCAGGTAAAGGCCCAAGCCCTAAAGCAGCTACAAATATTAGGGCTAATACTAAATCGGGTAACGCCAATAAGAAAGTCAGTAACTCTCGCACGGTGCGATAAATCATGGGATGAGGAGAAATATTTTTGGCAGCAAGTGGGGTAAAAATGACACTAATCACAAAAGCTAACACTGTTCCCCAAAGCGCGATCGCTAAAGTTTGTCCCATCAATCCTAGATACTTGCCTAACTCCGTGAAATTAGGCGATCGATACCGTCCCAGATATTCAAAAATATCGCTAAAACCCCAGAGTAAAGTTGTAAATGAAATCTCCAAATGGGCAATTACTAATCCGACAAAAATTAACAAGAATCCCAACCAAAGGAAAATTAAATTTGCAGGTTTTTTCGGCAGTGGGGGGAGTTGAGAAGTTTTAAATACCATCTTTAAATCACCCGCGATCGTAATTGGTTAGATAGTCTATCTAGGACGGTTACAGCCAGATAAACTGACACTATAATCATCATTAATTGACTGTAGTTAAACAGGCGAATAGATGACACTAACTCATATCCAATTCCTCCAGCACCTACCAAACCAACAATTGTTGCTGAACGCACATTATGGTCAAGAATGTAGAGAAGTGTGCCAATTAAATCAGGGAAAGCTTGAGGAAGCATTGCGAAGGTTATTAACTGTAACCAACTCGCACCTGTTGATATTACCCCTTCAATAGATTTGGGATCTACTACTTCAATACTTTCAGCAAAAAACTTCGCCATAAAGCCAGTGGTGACAAAAGTAAGTGCCATTATTCCAGGTAATGAACCCAATCCTACGGCTGAGACAAATACCAATGCCCATACCACTTCTGGTAAAGCACGCATTAGAGAAAGTAAGTTGCGGCTGATGTGGTAAACGACTGGATTTGGACTACTATTGCGAGCTGCAAGTATTCCTAAAGGTAGGCTTAAAAGCAGAGAAAAAGTTGTACTTAAAAAGGCAATTTCTAAAGTTTCCAACATTTTTGTTCCGAGAGTTGGAAAATAATCCCAATCAGGAACAGCAAATAACTGTCGGATAAATTCAAAGAGTTTTCCTGTAGATTGAAAAATCCTCACTAAATCCACTTCCACAATAGTAGCGGTACTGCCAAGAGCTAGCAGAATAACTAACACCAAAGCAACCAGAGAAAGAGGAGGTAGACCATCAAGACTTGGCCAACGCCATTTCCATGTTAAAGTTTTCATCTAAACTTCCATCCGCACGTCGATAAATGGTTTCGAGAATTTCTTGTTGATGAAATAATTCTGCAGCTGTACCGTCAAAGACGACTCGACCCTGATTGATGCCAATAATCCTCTCAGCAAACTGTATAGCCAAGCCAACTTGGTGTAAGCTAGCGACAACAGTAACCCCATCTTTTTGACAAATTTCTTGTAGCAATTTCATAATTTCTTCGCAGGTTACTGGGTCGAGACTAGCTACAGGCTCATCTGCTAAAATTAGTGCTGGTTGTTGAGCTAAAACACGAGCGATCGCTACTCGTTGCTGCTGACCTCCAGATAATCTACTAGCACGATTCCAGGCTTTTTCTGTCAAATCTACCCGCGCTAATGCCCAATGAGCTATTTCATAGTCTTTTTTCGGGAACAGGTAAACTAGGCTTTCCCACCAAGAACGGTGATAAAGTCTTCCAGTGAGGACGTTAGTCATGACATTCAAGCGACCCACCAGATTAAATTGTTGAAAGACCATGCCAACTTGAGCGCGAAGGCGACGTAGATTTTCTTTTGTAAGTTGAGAATTGGCAATGATAATTTCACCACTACTAGGGGTTTCTAAACCATTCAAGAGACGCAGAAGTGTAGATTTACCTGCACCTGAAGGTCCTAAAATGACTGTGAATTCACCTGAATTGATTGTCAGTGTTGTAGGATGTAGAGCCTGAAACCCATTTTCGTAGCGTTTACTAACTTGTTTAATTTGTATCAAAGACATAAGGAATTCAAAGTTCAAAATGTTCGCGTACCGTCTCGTAGAGAAGAAACTTAATCCTTGAGCATGGTTTAATTAAGCAAGTGAAACTCAATAATTTTGTCCACTTGCTTAAAGAGATTACTTAAGTAGTTGTTCGCGTGCTAGTCCCAGATCCTTGACCATATCCCGGATTGGTTGATAGTCACTAGGAGTAGCAGAATCGTAACGCAGAAGATCACCGTAGCCAGTTACCTTAATTTCTTTGTGGGCATTTAAAATAGCTTCCCGAATTTTCTTTTTGGTGGCTGTATCCAAGTCATCACGGTATGTTAAAGGAGAACCAGGTAAGGGGTTAGAAGAAAGCAGAATACGATTGCTTTGTTTGGTAATTAACCCTTGAGAAAGCATCTTTTCGTAGGTGATGTCGTTGTCAGCTGCTGCATCTACTGTTTTGTTTTTAACTGCTAGTTCAGCAGCATCATGAGAACCAGCATAAGTAAGTTTACCGAAAAACTGTTGAGGCATCTTACCCGTGCTTTTCTTAACTATATAGCTGGGTACTAATGCTCCAGAAGTAGACGCTGGATCGACAAAAGCAACATTTTTACCTTTTAAATCTTTCAGAGATTTAACGGGGGAATTACCAGGCACAACAAATATACTCTTGTATGTAGATTGACCATTTTTACGAACACCTACCGCAAAAGCTTCTGCTCCTGATTCTCGCTGGGCTAGCACATAAGACAGTGGCCCAAACCAAGCGACATCTACCCGGTCTTTTCTCATAGCTTCAATCACACCTGCATAGTCAGTAGCAGTGAAGACTTTGACAGAGCGACCAAGTTTTTTCTCCAAATAGACTCGCATTGGCTCAAATTTTTGCACCATTTCTTGGTTATTTTCAGCAGGAATTAATCCCAAGACAATGGGACGGTTTTGAGCCGAAGCCACTGGGAAGTTGAATTGACCTTGCAGCAAGGAGCTTATTCCTTGACGGCTAACCTGACTCCCAACTGCTAAAGAGGATAGCAAGACTGCAATGGTAGTTATATATTTTCTGCGAAACATGATTAAAATCTCCAAATTAAGTGAAATAGTTTAAGTTAACTAAGGCATTGATTTTTTGGCTAAACCCATCAAATCTGGCGGTTATTTACTATCGGATTAAGCTTGTTAAGTCAGAGGTCACACTATAGAGCAGGAACCGTTGAGAACCATGCGAAAATTGTTACCTCGATTTGTCTTATGTTTAATCTACAGTTCGTTTCTTAAATTCAAAGGGGCAGTTATATTAAAAGTTACTTATGAGCTGAACTATACAAGCTACTCTACTTGTATAGAGCATTCGTGACAGGTGCACATTTGCTCATTCCTGACACCTTAAGGCAAAATTAGTTTTGTCAACAGTAATTAAGCTGTCAATAAGGTAGTCCATTAAGTATTAAATTTAACTTTATACAGGGATATAAAGACAAGGATGGACGATACTTTGAAATATGACGCTGCACCTACGCCAGCCTCGGCATCGCTGGCTTAAAAATTGTGTTTCCCAGCCCGATTTTTGACTAAATTTTAAGTATTATTGCTTATTTACAAATGGTTAATGACCTTAACCTGTGGCCGAACAATAGGACTCCTCCAAAGATTTATGAAAACATACTGAGACTGAAAAGCCCGTTTTGTCTGAAATTTTGTTCAGAAATCAGATAGGAGTCCTATAGGAAGGTTGTCACTAAGGATCGTGGATTTAATAAAGTGCAACTTTCATAGAAGAGGCAGGATGAGCCGCGGCTTTCGTCGTAGACGCTTCCTCGGCTTGCTTCGACGTAGGAGTAGGCGTTTACAAGCCAAGCCACCGCTTATCCTACCTCCCCTAGAAAAGAGAAATTTTGCATTCTGAAATTCTAAAATTTTGCATTCTGTTTAATCTACATTCCTAAAGACAGGAAAGTCACACGTTTTTAGTGATAGTCTCCTAGCTTCAGCACAATAAATGAGCTTTTTTAAAAAAAGATTAACCAAAATTTAATTGATTTTTATAATCTTGTTAATAATTTTTTATTATTTTCAGCATAAATCTAATAAATAGTAACATTTAAATCTTAGAGCTTTATGTACCTTTATGCAAAAGAGTATTCAAAAGTTTTAAGAGGTTGTTTGAAAAGTAGTTTGCTGTGATTTTAGGCACTTATTGATCCCCCATAGCCAGCAGGTAACCGGAATCAAAGTCCCCATTTTGAAGGGGAATTTAGGGGGATATAGAACGTTTTGCTACTGATAAGAGAACTTTTCAAACATCCTCTAAAGGTATTTTTTTGTAAGCATTTTAGATGAAATAGCAGTATAAGTCTTACAATGCAAAGTTTTCAGTCTGATTCTAATTCCTTTATGCTAATAAAGGAATCCGTAGAAACAGTTTTAGTCAATAAACACAACAGTTACGCTCCAGATCCTCTCAACCGCTAGAAGAATATCTGAGAAAAAGAGTAGAGCAGAAAACGTACAGGTAACTAATAAAAGTTTGATTATTGAATTAGGATGGATTCTTCATGAAGTCTACAAAGCAACAGCAAAAAGGTGAATCGCTTTACCATCAGATAGCTGAAAAGCTAATTGCAGATATCCAAGCTGGAGATTATCTTCCGGGCGATCGCCTACCTTCGGAAAACGAATTGGCCGCGCACTACGGTGTTCATCGCTTTACCGCTCGCATGGCAATTAAATATGTAGTTGACCAAGATTTAGTATACAGAATACAAGGGCGCGGTGCTTTTGTAAAAGAACAAAAAATTGATTATTCTCTCAATTTTAAAACTAACTTTACTCAAAGTTTGCTCAACTTAGGTTATCTTCCCTGTATCCGAATACTTAGTAGCAAATTAATTCCTGCTAGCGAACAACTTGCCAATTTACTTGAAACTAATATCGGAAATTCTCTATTCCAAGTAAAATTTCTCCGCGTGGCATCGCTGGCAATGACGGATACTACTGTACCCGAATGGAATCCTTTATGTATCAGTGTTTCTTATTTACTCTCGGAAAAATTTCCCGACTTACCTATACTGATTTATAGGTCTCAATCTCTCTACAGTTTGCTGCGGAATCACTATGGGATTGAGCCACGTCGTACTCGTACTCAGATTGAAACCCAGGCGGCTTACAAAGAAGAAGCGAAACTTTTAAAAATTCCCCCTGGTGCACCAATGCTAACAACTAAAAGCCAAGTTCGTGACCAGCATGACCACTTATTTGAGTACACAGTCACTCATTTTCGGGGCGATCGATTTACTTTTGAAGTTTCTTGTTCACCGCAGCTAACAACTTGAGTAGAGGTTTGAGATTCAAGAGTAACTCGATGACCCAGTTGCTCTAGTCGCTTGACCAGTCTTCTAGTCATACAGTTGGGGATGTGGCGATCGCCAAATTTGGCTGTGATTGCTTTAGTTGTCGTGCTTTAGTACTTCAGATGTTGCAAAGTGGTAAGTTAACTCTTTGACCCGGATTTCTCACCGAAGAGGCAGGGGGGAAGGGAGCAGTTCTTGCTGGGGGAGCAAGCCTATCCCTTGAGCGTGAAGCGGAGCGAAACACGGGTACGTTCGCGGAGCGTCTCCTAGAGTTGCCCCGTCATAAAGGACGCTTGAACTGGGGCGGAGTACAAGCTCCGTCTCAGTCTTTCCCCTAAGCAAAGCGCCCCCTGCTCCCTTGCCTCTTTTGACAAACTCTGAAAAAAAGGAGACAAAAACTGCTACAATGCCTACATGGTAAGCTTTTTAGTGATTTTTAGGATGACTCCACCAGCAACGCGATCGCTCCCAAAACACTTCAAATTTGAACGGACAAAGTCACCCCCAGTCGTAGTTAATTTCAAGGGGGGACAGGTAACATCCGATGCTGGTTTAAGCTTAAGAGTGTTCCAAGAAATAAATGATCCAGAAATCAGGCATCTCAATCAATTTAGAGTAGGCTTTTTCTCTTTTTTGGCGACCGGATTGATTTTTCGTTTTAGATAAACTATCAATTGAGCCTGCAAAGAAAGTACTAATCAAAAACATACTTAAAAACGATTAACTATTAAAATTTTCTCAAAAATAATTTACAAAAATTCATCTTTCATTGAGATTCATCATTTTTATTCCAAGAAGCTTGAAGAAGAGAAAATCGCGCTCGTCAATTTATTATTTTATAAGAGCGATCGCCTACAATGCACTCTCCAGCAATGGCGTTCCGCCTACCGTCGGCGATCACATCCTTGATTCACTTAGTCACATATTTAGTTCAAAAGTACTATAAATATCCTGCTGAAGTTTTGGGTGGGTGCGCTTATATTTGATGTACATCAATTGCAGTAAAGGTTTGGAGTTTCGCACTCCTGACTAGTCTAAACTCCAGTTAGTCATGGGATACGAAGATTTGAACGACCATGAAGAGTTACGTCATAATCCAATGTCAGTAGATCGAAAAGTTTTCCAGAACCCTTACCAGCTGTTCATTTAAGTTTAGGAACACAATTTGTCGCAATCCTGTTAGAGTCTGCTTTTCAAGGAACGGGTGTTGTTGGTGGGTTAAGAGTGCAGTGCAAGCGATCGCGATCATCAGCCCCAAAATGTCGGCTGAAACCCTGATTATTTCGTCAACTTACAAAAGTTTTCGATCTACTGACCATCAGTAGACCGAAAAGTTCTGCGATCGCTCTATGATTGATACCTGTAAATCTGATTATTGCCTAAAAAACTGTATTTTTTAATACGCTTTGTCAAAAACTTGTTTAGAGCTATTACATAAGTAAAATTAATCAATTAGCCAAAAAGGTAAGGGTTGCTTTCGCACCAGAACATAGTTCTAGTGATGTGTCCTGGAATTTTTGTAAAGTATTGGGGTGAAGAAGCAAATTTTTGATTTAGAGGATTATTTAGTAACAATTACACGAACATACCCTAACGCTAGCGCAGTGCGAACGCATGGCAATAGAAGCAACTGAGGGCGAACAAAAACTTAGCTATATGGAGAGCCGCCGCGAACACTTATGGCATTTGCTACAAATAGGAATGGGTTCGACGGATGTACCGACTAGTGCCCTTACCCATGAAACTCCGTTCGTCGGTAGTGAAATCACTTCATCGAAAACAGAGTCACCACTTAAAACAAAGCGGACTCGGAAAAAGCCAAACGTACCTGCACCGCAAGAATTTACGACCATAACAGCAAACGAGATCCCCATAGAGCCAGCCCCTAAAAAGAAGCAGACTCGCAAGAAAACTACATCTACTCCTGATCTTGAAATTCAGTAGACCGAAAAGTTTTGCGATCGCTAAAAAATAGTAGCGTATAATACCGTTTTTGAAGAAATGTGTAAAAGCTGAATGCCTTGAATAAAAGATAAGTTTAGCTTATTTATAAACTCCAAAAATCAACCAAAATCAGCCGGACGGTAAACAAACTTCGCAGGCTACCCCATAGTTGCGGTCTACTGCTTGGCGTAAAAATTCAAGCATTTGTTTGAGTGTAAATAAATCAGAAAAAACTTGTCTAGTACTTCTTTTTAAACGGCTGACATAATGCCATACTAGATAAATCCAAACGTTAATAATTAAAAAAGCTAAAGCTACAAATAAAAACCGAATGGTCGGATTTTTAATAGTA
>NZ_JAIVFS010000091.1 GCF_020829645.1 Nostoc mirabile CHAB5784
TGGAGCAGATATACTACAGAATTGTTAAAGGTCGCGGATGCTTTGAGGCTGACAAGATAATATTTTTAATCTCTAATTCCATTTGATTTGCGTTCTCTCATATCGCTTTTAGTCTAAACTCCAGTTTCTACCTAGAGACTGATTTATTATTTGTATGAATACTCAGTTATAAATTGCCATTATTAACAGCATTTACAGTAAAATTTATACTCAGTGAAATTATTTAAATATTGGTGATTATTTCTGAATTACTCATAATAAATGTCTGTTCTCATTATGTGTGTAACAACTGTGGTGATTAATGTATTAACAGATTGAGATTTTTTGAATAATAAGAAAATCTTAGAAATAAAAAATGCGCCATTTGAATCGATGGATGACGCACTTTTATTAAAAATTAATTGATGATTAAGCGTGGTGAAGGATAATATTTATTGCATCTTGAGTGCTAATTTTATATTGTGTAGCAAGTTTATTCATATTGGCTTCACCATTTGCATGAGCTTTGATAATTGCGCGAATAATGTTTGGTGAAATATTAATCTCACAATTTGTAACGACTGGTTCAGGTAAAGTTTGAGAAATAAATAATTCTTTTCTTCTTAAGAAATGTATTTGACAATAATGCTCTTTTCTGGGTATCCATAGACAATTTCCAGGGGCAAAGTTACTCTCTTGGTCAATGCGTGATATAACTGTTCCTTCAGGTGCTGATCCCATATCTTTTAGAAACTGGGTAAAGTTATCGCGCCAGGATGCATCAACTTCAATTCCGCACCCGCCATTATATTTGTACTGATGGTGGTTCTTGTTATAGCAGATGCGCTTGATGTGTAACCAGGAGTTATACTCGTGGCTTTTGCATTTACCGTGGATAGTTTTATCGGTTTTGAGGGTTTCGCGCTGCAAGCATCCGCAGCTTTGCGTAAGCCCTCTTTTTAAGCTATTTTTACTGACATACTTTTGGGTTCCACAACTGCACCGGGTAAGGAGTAGTAGTTCACCCCTTTTACCCTTAACTTCTACATCAGATATAACTGTTAGTCTCTCGAAATTTGCCCCAACTTGGATGGATTCTTTTCTTTTCTTACAACCGCAGTTAGTTGACTGCCCATTAGTGAGAGTGTGACTGTAGACAAGTTTTTGGGTTCCGCAATCACACTGACATAATACTTGCCTTCCTTGTTTGTCTAATATAGTCCAGCTACCGAATTTTTCACCTATATTAATTACTCGCTTTGTAGTCTCCATAAATCATTTTGGTGCTATTACTACTAAGTTATATATTTAAAACAAGCTGTTTTTCTTGCTCTAGTTCCTTCTTTATCCAAGCAAGTTGCTGTCCAATGGCTAGGTGCTGCATTGGTACTTTTGTCTCGTATCCGTTTGCTTGTAGAATTGGTGTTACCTCCTGTCTGTAAAGCTTACCCGTCAAGAATACAAACTCTATTTCCGGGGACGCAACTTGTATGAGACTTTTTGCTACTTGTTGTGCCCATAGTATGCGTTCCTGATGAGATAAGGAATAGGGGGATTTATCGTAGGGCTTGATGATTGTTTCTGGGTTAATGACTTGATGTAATGGCGACAGAATATACCATCTTGACTCTTGTTCTTCTACGTAGCGACGGCACGCTTGAAAGTGCTGGGAATAATATAAGTCTTTGGCGGCAGCAGGGTAGGTAAGCTGCTTGCCACATCCAGCAACCAGATAGATTTTTTCCTTGGGAGTGAACTTTCTGTAGGTGCCGATCGCCAGATTGAGGTTGTGGGCGATTCTTCCCATACTGAACTACCCCATGCCTAAAGACATGAGGTTCCAACTTGCGTAGCAAGTTTCGTTTGCCCTCACTGGCTCCGACTCCTCACGCGCTATTGGATTACTAGACATCAACTCTGACCCATTATTGATAGGTGACTTTGAACTAGTCGCAGTTCTCGCTGATTGATTTGACCCGCTCCGCCAACCGTCTAGCAAGGATTGTTCCATCCCTAACCAACCATTTCTAGCTGATGGGATTGACAGAGTTTCTGTTTTTGGATCAACGTACCTACTCAAATAAGCAGAGAAAATATCTCGTTGCATACGTAATCCACATTCTGAGCAATCATGGACACGTTGAGATAATGATTTTTTCTGCCTATTACTACACAAACAAGTTTGAGACAGTGCAGTTTTTCGAGTAGAGAACTTTAGAACTGTACCGCCAGCACTTTCAGCCTTGCGTACTAGTTCTGATTGAAAACTTGATGGTGCTTTAAAACCTATTGACTTACCGTAAATTTGCTGCCAAGCCTTAACATTAACTTTCTCAGTTTTAACTGTTTTACCTAAAGCTAATGTTTGATTTACTAATTGACCGTGCAAAGACTTACGGTGTCCTGCTTGTTTGCGGTCAATTTCACGTTTTTTGTTAGCAGTCTTTTTATATCGTTTTGATGTATGCCAGCGTTTTACACCTTTTTTTACAGTGCCATTGGGATTAAAATTATCAGGATTGTTGGCGCGTCTTTGTCTGTCCATCTTTCGCTGTAATCTTCTAATTCTCTTTTGCTTAGAAGTTAATTCTTCAGCGAATGGTTGCCAAATAGTTTGATTATCTCCAACTATTGCAACAGTTGAAACACCTAAATCAATACCAACAATACCATCACCAATAACATTTTTTGGCTTTTGATAAGCTAATCCTTCACAAACTAACTGAGCGTACCAGTAAGTTTTTTGGTTGATAATACGACGCACTAAGCGAACATATTTAATCCTAGAATTTAAACCATGTAATAATACAGGGTCATTACTATCAATAATTCCCGAAAGTTTTAACCCTAACCATTCAACACTAGAACCAGTCCAGCGAATACCTTGCTTGTTAGTTTTACCTTCTAAAGACGCAAACTGTCCTTTTTGTTTAAATCTAGCTTTATTAGCCTTTACATAAATTAATCTTTCTAAAGTTTTAAACGCTCTGGTTGCTATTTTTTGAATAGTTTGAGCGTCAAGATTTGATTTAATCCAAACACTAGCTATAGCTGTTGCATTGGCAAAAGATTGTAAATCATAATCGCTAAATCTATAAGCTTCACGCGCTTTTTGAAAAGCTGTAGCACGTTCTTTTTTGTTAGTTTTTGGAACTAGTTTAGCTTGATTATATAGTTCAGAATTACGAACTAATTCTAATCTAGTTAAACCTTCAGACAATACAGCGTTATACAACTGTCTTCCTGCTTCTAATCTGGCAGCAAGTACAGCCATGTCTTTAGAGGTTGTTCTTAATGGAATTTCAGTTATAAAACTAGGTGTTTTTGCTGCCAAAATTTATCACCTTCCAATACTTATTTATTAGTTCTTTGTATTTTATCATTATAGATGCAATGTTGTTTATTCGTGCAAATACCACGTTATTTCTTGTCCAAAATACAGGCGAAAAGTACTGGTTAATGCTATTGCTTCGAGACTTAAAGAATTAATAGCACAAATAGCACTTGATATTAATGTAGAAATTCTAGAAATGGAGATAATGCCAGACCATGTGCATTTATTGATTGAGGTAGACCCACAGTTTGGAGTGCATCGAGCGGTTAAGAGATTTAAAGGTGCTAGCTCAAGGTATGTAAGATTGGAATTTCCAGAATTAAAAAGCCGATTACCTTCTTTGTGGACTAACTCATACTTTCGCCAACGATTAGAGACTTTTACAGCAAGAGTGCTAATATCACTTGCTGCAATTTCTTCTGCTTCAGTTTCAAAAGCATCATCAAAGTGAATCTTGGCGTGATACTCCATACCATCGAAGTAAATATTGAAGCTAGGATTAAGTTGAAAGTCTTGAATCATATTTTTATCCTTACTGAGGAAGATATAAACACTTGTTTTGTTCTGCTAGCCTATTTGTGTGATAATTATCAAGAATCATTTTCTTAAATTCTTCTCTTGTTGCTTGCAAGTCGCGGAATATTTTGTCAGTAGGATAGAAGAATACCGACTGTTGGCGGCTGTAAAACCAGACCAGTTGATTGATACTATAGGCATTATTGCTATCAAGCAGGACGTAACTAATTTGTTGGTAAAAATTCTCTAGAGAGAAGGGACGCTTTTTGGCAGTTGTTCGTACATCGATGAGAGTATTTCCAGCAATTATCTGGCAATCAGCACCTCCAAGGTATTCACTTAAAGGGTATGAAGCATTGCAGGTAATATTCCCACTCACTTGATTAGCTACTGTTTGCCAGGTACGGGGTACAACACCCATAATTTGAGATGTATCTTGGATACTAGGAAGCCATTTTCTGAAGTATTCTGGTTCCATCTGAAGGGATTTTTCTCCTTGTAGAAAAGGTTGAATAATCTCATGAATATTACGGCTACGAGCATAATTTTCTAATGCACCCAAGAGCATACACTTTAGAGCTTCTTCTTCAAGTGAATTTGAATTTTTAATGGAATAATCGAAGGTATATTCTATTTTGAGGGCTTTTGCTCCAACCTGAGCAAGACAATTAGTAAACCATGTTTGGTCTTCATAGATGTTTCCTAAATACTTGGCAAGTGCTTTGGCGATGGCTACGCCCGCCGAAGGCATCGCACTTCCTACTAAGGGGAAATCTACCCCATCAACTGGTCTGATAATTTCTTGATTTTCTAATAGCTGGTTATGGTTAGCGATCATCTTGATGACTGTCTTATTGAGTCTAGAGTCAAACCATCTCCTGATAGGTGAGTTTCTATTTTTTAGTTCAGATGTTAAGCTCACTTTTTGGTTTTTTGTTTGAGATACTACATTAAGTATCTGCGTGAGCTTTACGTAGTAATTTTTGTTTTAATCGCGTTACTGATTTAAGTAAAGATACTAATCATTCAAAATCAGTTAAAAGCTTATAAAGTAAGCTTTTTAAATTTTGTAACTCGTACAAATTGGGATAACTTATCAACCAAAGTTTTTATATTGTCAAAGTGACTTTGCAAACTTGGTATTAGACAACTTGGTGATAGCTAGTTTACAACTCAACCTCTCCAGACTTGGTTTTAGGTGCAGCCACAACAGTTTGCCGTTGAGGAGAAGGTATGTGTTCAGTTGGAGTATATTGCTGCCGAATTTCTTCCCCTCGCCATTGTTGTAAGTCGCTCATAATGTCTTTGAGGGGAACAAAATCGACGACTGTTTCTCCTTTCTTTTCAGCTTCATTTGTCTTATGGTTTAAAATCTTGAAGTACATCTCCCTCTGGTCGGCAATTGGTAACTTGCCGTCATTCTCATTTATCCGTTGAAGAATCTCTTCATTACCCTGGTTCATTGCCTTTCCCCAGTCAGGACCACCATCCTTGACCATGTTCGCCCATTCCTCAGCGATATATGGGTGAACTTTCACAGGCATATCACCAGCTGCTTGTATTACTCGTTCTTTGGGTGCAGCTGCGGGTGTAGATTGTTCATTACCAAAGATTTGTTCCAAGTTGAGCTTGCTGGCGTTTTGGGCAATAAACTTGACTTGGTTGATGTCGTAGTCAGAAATATTCATCTTACTGACTTCTTTAGTAATCCCAGCTTCGGTTTTATTCAAGTCAAACCGGACAAGTTCCTGAGTACCTTTCTCTTGAGTAGTTTTAAATAATTGCAGGCTGGCTCGATTATTTTCGGGTTCACGAGTACGCTTGATGGTAAATTCACCTACTGTAAGTTCTTCCTTATCAGCCTGGATGAGGACGTTATTGAGGGTATGCAACATCTCGTTTTGTTTAAATACTTCGAGGGTTTTAATCGTGCCAGCAGGTGCAAGACTTCCCAAGCTATTTGCTACATCACGGATATCGGCATTGTTGAGGTCAGGGAGCTTGCCATTGTCGCCCAAGTACTCTGCCACTATCAGAAACTCCTGACGTTCAATAGGTAACATCTCAGTAGGTTTTTTCGTGATTTTGGGTTCCTCTTTTTTGTTGAGTTTAAAATCCATTAAGGAGTTTTCCCACCCAAAGAGTTCATCACTGCGGCGGTGAATGCTAACAGTGTCTCCCTCTTGGCGAATCACAAATGTATCGCTACGGTAAATACGCGACCCATCTTGTTCAAGAGTGCCGTATTTTTTCAACATTGTCATCGCGGTTTCAGCAATGTCTTTATTTTCCCCGTTGTAGCGTTCCTCCCGCGCTTGTTTATTATTAATTTGATAGATAGGTACTTCAACCTGACGCGCCCACTGTTGCGCTGCTGGCTCTACACATTGGGAGTTAGCTACTTCTTGATAGATAAATTCAGGTGCATATTTGTTTCGATTATTAGTTTCTAGCTCCTCTGGCTCTTGTGCAAAAAACTGATTGCGAGTTGCATTTTCGTTTACCTCTCCTTCAGTTTTATCTTGAGGTTGGTAGTTACTAACAACTATCTCTCTGATTTGAATAATTTCTTTGGACTGTGCTATTTCTTCTTGAAGATTATTGACCACATCATCTTCAAAACTCTCATCTGCTTCTATTTCAACAGATGAGTTTATTTCTTGAGTTATAGGCGAACTGTTTTCGCTGTTTTCATCTTGTAGTAACTTATTTATAGTCAGATGACTATCATCTAACAGTGGATTTACTTCTATAGCAGTTAAATTTTCATTATCAAATAATAAATCTTTTGTATCTTCAGAATTTTCAAGAATTTCAGCAGATGGAGATAGTAGCTTAATCAGTGGTTCACTCGCTACATCTATTATTTCATCTGGGGTAAGTATTTCAGTGACGAGATTAGTTGTACATTTACCTTCGCTATTTTGTTCGTAGACAACGATTTGTTTTTCTGAACCATCTGACTCCAGATAAGCTGTAATTTTCAGAGCGATCTCACCTGTTTGCTGATAATCACTATTTAAATTGGGTACATCTTCTACTAATCTGGCAGCAATTCTTTGTGCTTGATAGTCTGTAAAAGGTTCAGTTTCTATTGTGTATTGACCTTCTATTAATAGATCGGGCATTAACACAATATTAGTTTCTTGATTACTTTTAATACTTTGGTTGGTTAAATCTACCTTCTCCCATTTATGTGCACCAGGGGTAGATTCATCAGGTACAAGATTGTAGATATCTTTTCCAATCTCAACTGCGATTTTACTTGCTTCTTGAGCTTCTTTGAGTTTTTCGAGAATTACTTTAGTTATCTTAGTCAGTGCATTGATGAGGGTTTTACTTAATTCCCGACTTGTTTTAATTGCAGTATCGGCTGTATTTAAATATGATTCATTAATTTGAGTGTGTCTGGGGTCAAACATATATTAATTGTGGTGTAAATAATCTATCAACTCAAACAGTCTGATTGTGCTTTACAAAAACCTGTTGATTATCAAACTTAAAGTTTTTAGAAAAAGTTCTTGTACGCATCAACAGGTAACGGTGCATTGCCTGCTTGTACGGGTGCTTGTGGGATAGGAAACTTCCGATCTACTTCCTTGACTCGCAAATCTAAATCTTCCTGTGTGGGTTTTTTATGGGTAATTTTCCTAGCAAGCTCTTTAATGACTTTATCCCACTTAGTATCGTTTTCTTGTTCGAGTCCGATAATATATTTCGGGATTTTGATATTTTTTAATATTGGTACTGAACCCTCATTTTTATTACTATAAGCTGGGTTAATAAATAGACATTTACCAGGTGGTAATTTAAGGAATTGGGCAGGCTCGAATAGCTTCCGAGTCCGTTCTTGTTCGCTGATAGATGTGCTAGCCCTACCCCCTCCAGTTGAGCGAGATTTTTGTTTATATTTAATTTCCTCTTCACCTAAATATGCAGAAAATAATCTGGCAGATTCTTCTTCACCAGGATTAAAAACAAATTTTGTGCCGCACGCGCCGAGGATGGCTTTAGAGATTTCCCTACCATAAATCTTTTCTAGCTGACCCATATTTTGCCAACCCAGGATACCGCAGAATCCTTCGGAACGAGATTCGTTAAGCCATTTAAATAAATCTGGAAGGAAGATACTTGGCAACTCGTCAAGACATACTACTAATGGGCCATCTTCCTTGCGTTTTTTGGCGATACTGCGGGAAACTACCATGTGGAGAATGCTGGTCATCAGTGGGCTGACAGCATCGCGGCGTTCGCGGTCTAACCCGAAGATAATCATCTGTTTGCGTTTTACCTCCAGGGGGAGGGTTGTTTTACCGACAAAGCATCCTAATGTACCCCTTGCCATAAATCGGGTGAACATCAATGAAGCGCTACCAGCGATACCCGCCACGGTTTTTTCGGAGCCAGCCGAACTAAATAATTGACCAAAAGCTATCTTAATCCAGGGGTTTAGTGCTGCTGCCATCAAGCGTTCGACCATCTTCTCACTGGAAAGTATTGCCGCAGCCGTCATAATATCAGCGCGATCGCCAAACTCTTTAGTTAGCATTAAAATAGCCTGCGTCAACTGGTCGCCGGCGGGGCCAAAGAATGCATCCTCAGACGCATTACCCAACAGGCGGAAGTTCTTGTTAATTACTGTAGCTAACTGCCTTGCGGTTTCAGCATCGCTACTGTCGCGTAAAAAATCGATTGGGTTACATACCTCCGATTCGGGGAATCCTGGTGCAAATACGTGTACGTCATACCCCTTTGATTTGGCATAACTGGCGATTTTGGCTTGACTAGCATACTTCAAGTCGTATAGTACTATACCAAAGCCTTGGTCAATTGCTGAGTAAATCATCGGGTTGATAGCCGAGAATGATTTACCGCTACCAGGTGCGCCAATTACAGCAGTTCCTCTTTGAACATCGGGTACATAAACTGGGACTCCCCCACTCCCCTTGGGTGGTTTTTGACCCTTGTATCTGTGTACGCCAATATATAAGCTGGTACTATCGCATTTAGGGGAGGCGATTTGCTTGAGGGCTTTTTTCTTAGCTTGGGCGGTTTCCTTTGCTCCACCCCAATAGCTAGTAGCAAGCTTGCCTTTTTTACCATTACTAAAAAGCTGTAAAAGTAACATTAAGCCAATTCCCCCTGCAAGTAGCAAACCTTGGGGTGACATTAGCTTGTCTGTATATTTACTAAAGTCAGTATTGCTATTTTTATTGTTAGCTTTTACTTCTCTAACAGTCTTAGTTTTAGCGGTTGCAAACAGATAATTATTCATATTAATCTGTGCTAATTTTGCATGAGTAAATCGAAGAAATATGCGATGAAGTGAAGTTGCATATTTCTCCATTAGTTGTGTGGAATGTCTTCTCTAAATCAAAAGTTAAAAGCAAGAGGATAAATTCTTCTCTTTTGCCTTTTTATAGCCGTAGTCACATAGGTTAGGACATTTTGAAAGCGTGAATGCTAGGAACAGTAAGAGTTTTACCTCCTGCCTCATGCTATACTTGTTATTTATTTGGTACGGTGAGGGGTGTACCAAGGATAATTGGGTCTATCTCGCGGTAGTTGAAGAAGGGAACTGGGCCAATGAAGTAGGGCGAGCAGCCCAAATCAACCCATCCCCGCTTGCAGATACGGAAGAACATCGCGGTGGTGATACTGCCGTCAGCTTCGTTAATGTCCCAGATGACTTGTTTAAATGATTTCCCAAAGGGGTGACGACCTGTGGGTTCTTTCCCACCGTTGAGGCTGCCCAAGATGCCGAATCCGCCTTTAACCTTTTGGTCTTTGCCGGACATCCACTGTGCGCCAGTCACAATATCGCTACCCGAAACTTCGATGTGACCGCACTTTTTCTCGCACGGGACATTAAACCCAGCTTGATAGCTACCGCTTATTGACTTCCAGCGTCCGCTTTCAAGCGAACCGAGAGGTAAGTCTACTTTGGCGATAAAGCTAACATCGGGGATGGGAACACTAGGGAACTTATCAAACGGTACATCAGGCAATCCCGGAACCTTACTAATTGTTGTGTTTTGCCAGTTAGTAAAGTCCTTTAGCTGTGCATCCTGAATACCAGGGATGCTGGTTAGTTTATATTTATCGAGTTTGACATACTTGCCAAGTTCCACTTCTCCCAGTTCGGGATAATTGTCTAGCACTTCACCAACAGTTTGGTAGCTTGCGGTGCTGCCTGTTACTTTGGTCACTAGTTCTTGAATTGGTGGGATGGCTCCAACTTCTGAATCTTCAAGCTTGGGAATTGCTTCGGCGAGGTCTTCGAGTGTTTGCCACTTTAGTGTCTCAAAATCTGACAGTTTAAGATTTTTGAGGTTAATTCCCGTGATGGTGGCGATATCTTCAAGCGTGAAATCTTCAATATTGAACTCAGTTGCTTCAAAATCACCCAGTTCCATGACTTCGGAAAGGCTTTGTCCTGCGCTCCAGGCGCGTGTCTCCTTCATACCAGGGTTTTTGATATTAGGGAATTCGACGCTGCCAGCACCGCCAAATTTCATATTTTTGAACGTGATACTGCTCCAGTCAGGAGTAGGTGCGCCGTTGACGTATTTAGTTGCGACGGGCTGTGGCTGTTTGGTTTGTTTTGTCTTATCTATCGAAGTGTTCAAATTTGAATACTTCGATGGAACTGTTAGAGCTACTGCTTTCTCACCGAATAGGAGACTGCCGATATTGTAGCTACCTCCAAACCGGATTAACCCGTGTAGGGCAAGTCCTGCAATAAGTCCTGCTACCATCAGGTAGCGTAAATTATTAAATTTTTCCATCCGATACTCAAGCGCTCGGTTGGTTTTGTTGTGAGTAGTTTCCTGACTTGCAGCTCTCACTGGTACAATCGCAGTTACCTCGGTTGTGATATCTAAAATTTGGTTGTTGGAGGTCAAATTTTCGTTATACATCAGTGGTTATTTAAAAATTATTGATTCAAGAGAAAGTTTGTTTTACCTGTATTTGGTGTTATGGGAGTGTTATTGCGCTGTGGCGGTATTTCTAAGAAGCGCTTTCCACCTAGCAGCATGAGTTTTTCAACCAACTGCATTGATACTCCGGTGGTGCTGGCGGCGACAACAAGTTCCTCTCCTTGCGATCGCAACTCCACAAGTTGATTGAGGCGCTTCCAAAGCTTGCTATCTGTCGTAACCCACTGGTTTTTTAGGACAACTTGCATCCCTTTGGCGATATGTCTGCTATCAGATAATGCAGGGTAACTGACCTTTGGTTTTACTTCTTCAGGCTTGCTGGGAGTATCACCAATAATTTCAATTTGGCTGTACTCTGGTGTGCCACTGCCCGCTACAATCCGGAAGTGATAGCTTTTCCTTGTTGACCCAGATTCGGTAATTACCGTCATGTGCGCCCCGTAAGCAGCTTGTGGTAAACCGGGAATTTTTACTGTCTCGATGCGGCGAATATGAATTAATCCTGCACCCGTACTGTTGTTAGAACACTTACCCAAGCCTTCCAAGCATCCGTCTACGTCAAAAACAAACCTAGATGGGTCATCCAGCCAGATTTTCTTGATGATTTCTCTCGTGTTGTAGAACGATATTGATACCCCATGTCCTGGCCAGACCTTAACTGTCTGTAATTGGGCATTTTCCCCTGACACCTGGGACGCTGCAACTTGACGGATAGTATTTGCTAGTACAAGTTGGTTTGGTGCAAACACGGAGGCGATGGTGAGGCATCCGCTAAAGGCGATCGCGCAGGGGATAATTAAACTAAAGTCACCTATATCTCTTAGTTTCACAGCTTGATTGACCTATCAACTTTGATTGTGATTTTGGTATCTTTAGGTACATACCAGACATTGGAACGGCGGTTGATTTCGTCAGTAGCACGTTCTGTCCGCTTGCTGACTGTTTCGCTAAGTTTGCCAAAAGCACCTTCAATAAAGGCAGCTCCCAGGTTGCGGTTGTTATTGCGGCTGCGGGTTCTTGTCCCACCCAAAGGCAAATCTTCTGTGATTTCTTCATCCGACTGGTTGATAATTTCCCCTACCTTGGCAATACCAGCTATTGTCCCCAAGGTGGCATCGTATTTGGCAATTTCAGATCCCTTGTCGTCGTAGGGTCTGGCGACAAGGGGGGAACCTAACTCTCCCAGGACTGATATCGTTCCAGGTGATAGAGGGTATTCGGTGCCGTCTTTGAGAATGGCCGTGACTTCGGCACGCACGCCTGATGTGCTATCAACCGAAATCATAGCGATAGTTACCTGCGTTCCTGCGGGAATGGCTATTTCCCCAGTATTGCTGTAAAGCGGCTCGTTCAATCGGGCGACAAACCGTAACGTATTTGTTTGCTCCTGGGAACGACCGTTATTGCTGATTTGGGGCATAACGAGCGGAGTAACCAGGGTTGCACTTGCAAACGAACCGACAACTAGATACTGCGGTTGTGTTTGTTGGAGTATCTGTGCTTCTTCTGACAGGTAGCTATTTGCAACTTGTTCGACTTGCTGAGGGGGATTGTTTTCTTTATTACCAATAAAACTAGATTCTAAGGTTTGTTCTTTGCTACTGGCAAGTTCTGAGCTAGTTTGTGGTTCTTTTACCGAGAAGCTATAAATAACTGGCACGGCTTGATTGTTCTCTTCGCCACCAGTGTTGGTATACTCTGGAGTACTGTCGTTTGTGATTACAGGTTGCCAACGCGGGCGCAGTTCTTCAATTTGATTAGAAGTATTGGCAACTGTTTCGGTATTCTCGCTGCGGCGGCTACGGCGACGAGAGCGATTGGTATTTTGTTCTGCTGGGCGTAATGTTTCTTCAGTTTTAGCTGTAACTTCTTGTACTATTGGGTTTGTAGGTTCACTTACAGTGGTACTGGCTAGCATATATTCAACCCGACCAACCGAACCCAGACTACGTAGGCGTTCGAGTTCAGCTATTGGGTCTTTAGCAACACTCTGGTTGCTGGCAACTATTTGTTTGGCAAGTTTTGGCAAAGGAGCGCTAGGACGCAGAGGTGGTATTGGCTGTGATGGCTGTGAGGCGACTACTCTACGTGTTGGTCTAACAGGTTCGGATGCTTCTTCCCGGTATACACGTCTTCTAGAAGGAGGGGAAGTTTGTTGAGCGACTACCCTTCGCTGTGGAATAGGGCGTGTTTTCTGTGTTTTCTCTTTGTTTTTGGATTGTTCTTCTTCAGTAGCTTCCTTTTTCTCTAGTTTGTCTTCCGTATTGCCTTTACCATTTAGTGCATCAAGTTCTTCCTGTTGTTTAGCAAGGGCAAGCTTGGCATAAACATCCCCTTCTTTTTTCTCAGATGCGGCAACCGTGGGAGTAGGAGTAGGAGTTACTTCTGGTTTTTTGGCATTTTTACTACCCCCATTCATCATGCCATTGAGGACAACAAATATAACTAGAAACCCAGCGCCAAATGCACCACCAATAATTCCTAATCTTGACCAGGGAGATGTAACAAAGTCGTGTTTAGTTTGTATTAATGCGGGGTCTTCTACTTCAATATCATCTTCTTCGACTACCTCATATTGTGAACCTTCAATTTCGTCTTCTACAGTTTTTCTATTTTTACTCTCGATTGGTAAGAGACTATCTACAGAAGATAGCTCATGCTTATTTGAAACCTCATCTTGTAGCTGTAACATAGTTTTATATTTGATTACTAATTATTTTTATTTGTGCCGAGATTATAATCAACTATCTGGGTGATTTCTAAACCTGGTTCTCGGACTAAATAAATTCTTTTATCAAGTTCAGTTGGCTGGGTTGGTAATTTGGGAGTATCGACAGCTTCGACAGTAATTGTTTTGTTAAAGGCAATTCCTTTACCTTGGTTTTCATTTCTCTCGAAGCTGACAAGTGTACCGATATAATCAACCTCCCATTTGCCATCCTTGATTTTTCTGGGTTCTGAGATATGGCGGGTGACAAGTGAGACTTGAACTTCACCGTTAAATACACTACTTGGAACAATTTCTGCTAATTTTTTGAGGAAGTTTGCCCGAAAATCTTGATTTTCAGATAGTGCAAATGCTGCTTCCCAAGCTCTAGTCGGAATTCTTTTTCTACTATTTTTTGTTGTTTGAACATCTATTCCTTTATCAGGCTTAGTAACATTTTCGCCATTCTCAGTTGCTTCGATTATTCCGTTCCAACCGAACATTTTAATCATGCTATCTGAGATAAAGCGTTTGATAGTTTCGTCTTCGCGTTCGTTGGGAGCGGCAAATTTACCAGCTGAAATAGACCCATCTTGAAGTTGAACAACTGTCATGCCTTTGACATGATGATTTGTACTAGAACTCATGCCAATATTTACAATTTGCAATAGGATAGATAAGATAGTTCCTCCTGCTGTTACGGTGATTGCCATTGCAATAGGTGTAGAGGTAGATTGACCATAACTGAGAAGGCGAGCTGGTTGAGATTTAGATTTAGGTTTAAGCATAATTATTTGTTAATTACTTTTTAACTTTTATTTTGGAACTAACAAATTTGGTGGCATTGACAGCAACCGTAGCAGTTGTACTTGCTCCGCCAGTAGCGATTCCTGCTGCAATTTCAGAGCCAAATGCTGCTGTTTTACCTAATCCTGTCCAAACAGCTATTCCACCACCTGCGGCTAATGCAGATGAAAGAATAGGAGAAACCAACCCAACAAAAAGTAGAAATATCATTGGTTGGTTTTGTTCGGAATTAGCAATAAGTTGTCCGCATAAACCAATAATCATGTTGAAGCAGAGTTTCGCCATTCCAACGGTGAAATAACCAGTTAGCCAAGCGAAAATAGGTTTAGCGCCAAAGGGGAGTAGTGAACCGCCTATTGCCAATGGGCCAAGTAGGGCAGTTAAAAGCATCGTGAATTCGATACCCCACTGATAGGCGTTATTTAGGGCGAGGAGGATGACTGCGACAAATCCGGTGATCATCGAGCCGATTGTACTGGTGATAGAATTACCAATCTTTTCGGCAATTTGACCGGGCGAGAGATTGTCGAGTGCATCTTTGGCATCTGATAAAGCCTGAAGTGGGTTAAATTCCCAACTACCGCTATCGGGAGCCTCTCCTTTAAATAAATCGGGTGCAGAGGTTTTGAGTTCTGCTTCTGCTTGTTGCAAGCAGGCGATTGAATCTTGCGTGTTACCAGTGATTGAGCGGCATCTTTCCATTGCCGCCCCTACCTGCTGTTGGAGGGCAATATTACCGACTGCCCGATTGAATGCTACTTCTAGGTTGGCTCCGGCAGCGGTAAACTCAAGGATGTCATTATTGACAGTATTAATGTATCCTCGTATTGCGAGTGTTCCACTTCTGAGCAAAGTGCCATCATTAGCTAATAGCCCGATAACCAGGATGGGCCATATCCAACTGGAGAGGGCTTTCATATCTTCTTGATTTATCCAGTTTCTGCCTAACTCAACCATAAAAAGAGTGAGTGTGGCGATCGCAAAAAACTGACCAACTTTGCACATTGAGCCATACAAGTTGCCGTTGAGGGTTTCCTGCCAAAGTTCATTGAAACCTTCTGCTACTAGTTGCGCCCCGGCTGCGGCATTTTCTAAAATGTCTTGCCCAAAAAATGGGTCGGTTGCAATTACGAGATGTTCTAACATAGCACTTGATTAACAGGCGTGAAGGTTTGGTCATCTCAATTGCAGAGATGACCAATTGATTAGGGTGAATTATTCTCCGGCTGTAGTTTTGAGACTGCTAAACCCACTAACTTCGATGTACTGGGCACTGATACCGTCCATCATCAGGTTTTGACGGCGGCGATCGCTTGCTCCTTGTTTGGCAAGTTGAGATAGCATCAGGTTAGTTTGCTGGACATCGTGCCGTGCTTGCAGTCCGTCGGTACGGGATTGCCCCAACATTGAGACAATTTGCGAGTTTTGGGCAGCAATTACCTTGAGGATGTTTTGTGAAGCATCCATTGCTTGTGCAGATTCCGCGAGTTCTTTGGCCTCGGCTACAGTTTGTTCAGTTGCTTCTATTTCATTTTTGGTACGTTCCTGACCGACTTCCCCTAAGACGCTTGCGATCGTGGCGCGGGTGGTTTCTCTCTCCAGTTCGTTAGCTGCACCTACAGCACCTTCAACTGTGTTACTTTCATTCCAGTTACCCTTTTCCTTGAGTTGTTCTTTGAGCTTTTCAGCTGAGGTTACTGGGTCTGGCATATCCATACTGCCAGTCTGAATAGCAGTTTTAGCTTCGCCTTTCATCCCACCCCAATTATTAGTTCCTGCGGTGAGTTCCTTTTTAGTTTCCTCAAAATAGTTATTGAATTTCCCTAAAACTTTGAAAAAATCGTCAATTGAAAAGGCATAACTGGGTGCTGTACCGAGTAAAGTAACCAGACCAATGATTGACCCGATTATTACCCCTTTCTTAGTAAACTTGAACTTTGGTTTCATACTTTTTGTGGATAAAATAACCAATGTGGCAATTAAAGTTAAGCCACTTTTTTATGATTTATAAATAAGAACTCAGAAGTTAGGAGTCAGGAGTCATACCAATTCGCAATTCGCAATTCGCAATTCGCAATTAAGAAACTTAGATGCAGCAAGGCTTTCCTGGTTTACATCTGTTGCCGAATTTTAGAGAATTGGTATCAGAATAGCCTTTCAGGGAAGCAAGCTACAGAAATAATTCTGTACGACTGGGTAAATAGTATTGGTTAAAACATCATCTCAGTGTGAGTGAAACTAGTATTAAACCGCTTCTGATTAAAACTTTATCTCTAGATTGATGGAATATTCTGAATACCGAATTCTGCATTCTGACTCCTTTTTATTAATTTTTGTTTTTCCAAGTCCAGATGATTCGTTAGTTTTTCTTTTATAATTTATGCTGGCTTTAATTGCTTATTGTTATTGTTATCCAGTAATTGTTTTGCTTCTTGGCTTAACTCATCTCCCCGAAGTGTCTGTATGTATGCCTCAGAAAATCTCACCATACCCAGCATTGGATTATCGACATATTTATTGAGGAAGAGAGTGCGTAATTCTTGCTCATTGGGGTTATTTGCTACTGCTGCAAGTAAGCAATAAGCAGGGTAATACCTACAGAAAGTAAGTTTGCCATTATCGTCAAGTAACCATTGCGAGTAGATACTTTCACGTTTTGGGAAGAATGCTTCGGTACTATTACGCGAGATAATTTCATAAGGATATTTAAACCTGTTAACAAATGGGTCAACAGCCGATGTTTGAATCCGACCGATAAGGCGAGTTGTGATGTTAGCAAATATCTTGGCAGCAGACTTACTTTGGAAAATACTTTCTGGTTCTTGGGCAGATAAAATTACACGTATACCTGCTTTCGCCCCGTTAGCGCAGAGTCTACCAATTAGCTCGGCTATGCTGTCAAAATTAAATAAAATCGGTGCTTCGTCTAAGAAAAATATTGAGACTTTGGATGATAAAGCTCTACGTAATGCTGCGGAATAGGCGCTAAGGGCAAGGACTGCGGCATCAGCTTCACTTCCAAGCGATCGCAGTGCAAATACCAGTAGTCGCGCATCAGTTCTAAAGCTAGATGGATTGGCAATTGATTGCCCAACTCGTGAGTTTAGCCAAAACTTTAATCGCAATCTGATTTGGTCAAGGGCATCAAGAATTTCTTTACTATTATTGGTGATTGAATCAAGTTTGATAAACCCAGGCGAACAATAATTATAGAAATCCTTAAGTGTTGGAATATCTGCCCATTCACTTGTTCCTACTCCATTTTCTAGTGCAAGTTTATATCGAAGTTTGATATCCTCATCGTTGTAAAAAGTTTCAATTGTGATTGTAATGATACTCTCGATATTTGATATCATTGTGGCACTTATCCCTACAGGGTTCGTCCCTAGTACCATTATCATTAATGTTGATTTCAAGAATTCCTTGAAATCAGTCATCCTTTCCTTAATAACTTCCGGCTCATACCCCCTTAAATCAGGTAATTCAAATAGATTGTTCGATTCTTTACTAATATCGAAATACGCCCCTTCTTCTCCCATAAATTTGGTATAGTCGGTAAAGGTGCTAGTACCATCGGGTTTGGGATAATCAAGTGCAATTACGGGAATGTCTTGAGCCAAGGCAGGTGTTAATAGACCTGCTACTAAGACAGATTTACCAGCACGGGTAGTACCGAAAATGGCGAGATTTTTGTGCTGGTTGTACAAGTCAAGATGTACTGGGGTTCCTCCCTCTTCAGCAATCAGCTCGAACCCAGATTTATCTCCCGTAGCCGTTCTTACTATCGGCATGAGTCCGGGAACTTCTGATGAGAAATAGGGGAGGCGACGATTAAAGGGTCTTGTGAGTAGATTTTCCCAGACAATAGGTATACATTGTAACCATGTTTTCCAGGCATATTCGATTTCTCTATCAACTACGGCAGGTCGTAAGAAGCAGCTAGAAAGATATTGGCAAGCTTCATCGAGTTTTTGACGACTGTTACGATGAACACAAAAAACAACGGCAGTATGGATGGGCAAACTGCCTCTGAGGATAGTTTCTTGTGCCTTGACCGCTTCCTCGATGTTCATATTGGCTTTTACATCAATTGACCCCTTCTCGGAAGACATCGCGCTGGAAGTAATTGACTGTTTGGTAATCCGTTGAAGGGCAGTTTTGGCGAGTCCCTGGTTAGCTTTAGATAGCTGGCAGATAATCTCAGTATCGGAGATTTTTTCTTTGGATATTACCTCCCAGAGGTATCGAAGCTGGGCGTATTCGTCTACCCACCCTTGGGGCTTTTCGCTAAATTGCAGGACACCGATATACTTGTCTTGTAGTCTTACCCAGCTGCGATCGAGAAACGGGACAGATTTTTCATTCTCCAGCATCAGGTGGCGAATATGAAAATCACTGGTTTGAACTTCTCGAAGCCCCTCTTCATCTAATATGAGGGGATTGGGAACTTTGGGTGCGTCGCTACGGTTAAACTGACTCCAAAGAATCGACCATACTTCCTCGCTTGTGACTGCTCGTACTGAAAGCCCCATTGAGTTAGTAAAAAGTTGTTCCCACCGTTGAAACCCAGAGGTAAAACTATCCCGTAAAATTGTTTCGATTCGTTCTTGCCGAACACCGTGAATTTGACCAGTAAATTGGAACCAGGTATTTTGCAATTGTTTGATAGTTTTTTCAATCGCATCATTTGAGCGACTGTCTTCAGAAGCTAGGACGCTATAGGTACACCAGAAGCGTAAGAACTTGTTTTTACGGGTTCCTGCTTCAGTGAGTTCTCTTGCTCGTAGACGTTCCGATCGCACTAATAAAGTTAATTGCTCTAGGTCGCATTTATCCTCTATCTTTTTTAGTTCCTGCTGCCGGAGAAAATCATCAGTGAACGAACCAAGGTGAATTGTCAAGGTTTCGCGATCGGGAAGTTCTTTGAGTCCGCCTTCAATATTTTCAAAAATGGGGATAATCTGTTCTTCGGGCAAGGATGGGTGAATTCCTTGTACGTCAAAGCAGAACTTGATTTGAATATCCTCTTTTTTCTGGAGAATAAGTGCGCCGATATCTCTACGACCAGCAAGCGAGATACTTGCAATCCCGGCTAAATGGGTAATATCCTCAAACGGTGTCAGGTTTTTGACAACACCTAATTGTTCGGTATCTAGAGATTTTTTACCAATTTTGTGCTTTATTTTCGTTGAGGCGGTCGAACTCATGGCCTGTAGTTTCGTTCGGTGATATTTATTAATTGAGAAGCTTTATCTGCGTTTTTTAAGCTTGCGCTTTTTCTTGGGTTGAGGTTGTAGAGGATTAACGACAGAGACAAATGGTTTATAGCCACGGGTGATGCGGGGCGTGCCGACAAACTTACCGAAAAAGGCTTTGTTGGAACTTACTGTCCACCAGGTTGCCCATCCCCAGGCGGTTACAATTCCGGTTGCAAGCCAGGAAGCTTGCATAAAACCCTTGACTACCATGTAGGAGATGAGAGCGATCGCACTCCAGGGAACAATTTGGTCGGCGGGGAATGGCCCGAGGCGTGGTTGGTCTCCTAATACACGGTTGACAGTACGAAATTCCCGTTCTCTGCCCATTATTACGAAAGACAAAAGTCAGTTTTTGAAATTTTGATGAGTGGCACTTGTGGAATTGTGCCACTCGTGGTGGCTTTTTTGACGAGTGGCTCCTCAGCCTGTTACCAGCCCTGCAAGCAAATCTCCAACTACAACTGTGAGGGCAATGATAATTGGTGTACGGGCGATTGTTTGCCAATCCTCGTCGTTTCTGGCTGATTGAACGACCCGGATCAGACCAATACCAAGGTAAATTAAGAACAAACCGCGCAGTACTGCGAATACGTATTTAATGATATCTGCGTCAACACCTGTAAAATACTCTGTGAAAAAGTCCTCTGCGTTTTGCATGAACTGGGCGTTTGCAGGTGCAGCGGCCATATCCAACATAAATACTACACCTACTAAGCAGAACAAGACGGTATAGATATTGATGCCATACTTGCGCTGCCATTTCTCGAAGTTGGAAAGTAGCAAGTTTGCTTCCTTGGGTAGTAACGCTACAATGCCAGTTCCAAACGCCAGCGATGCCATTACCATGTGATGAATGGAGATATCTGCAATCATCAAGCCAGTACCAACTGCCATTAGTCCGGCGATGCTGGCGTTTTCTTTCCAGTTGCGACGGCGACGGCTGGGAGCGGGGTATCCGTATTCTTCGTAGGAAGGAATGCGATCGCTGCCAAAATCAGATTCGTAGTCTTTTCTCATAAAAAAAGTAGATTATTTCGGAAATTAGTGAATGAAACTTTGTAGGGGTAATTACGACTGAATTACTGCTTTTTACCAAAGTTTGGATTAGAGTAAATCTCTGCTCAAACTTCTCGCTTGTGAATTTATTTTATGAGATTAATATCCGTAAAAGCATCTAAGAATTTTCCATTTTTAGGCACTATGTTTTTCAGTAAATCATTAGTAAAAAATCGGAAAATTTTGCTTGACAACTTACAATATATAAATCAGTGGTTTATTTCATAATGTTTGACCCCCGATATAGTCTATATCGGGGGTCAGTAATTGATATATGAGGTAGTGTAATTACGGTGGTTTACCGTTAATTTACCGAGTGAAATAAATTGTCCGTCAACTAATTCTGCGTTTGATTTGGGTTGAAGTCGAGATGAAGCTTCTTGCCTACTTTGAGGTTGAGGGTTTTGGTACTGTTAGCAGGTAGTTCGATAACTTGGTTAACAGGATAGACTGAATCGTACTTAGGACAGGTTTTTGTTTTGCAAGGAGGAGCCACCTCTACGATTGATTTAATAACTCCGTCTTGGAGAAATATCATATCTAAAGGAATATACGTATCATGCATCCAAAGTTTAACTTTTTCAGGTTTTTTGAGGACAAATAGCATTCCGTGATTTTCGGGAATAGAGTCACGAAATTTGAGTCCGTGGGCATATTCTTTTCTATCGTCTGCTAGTTCGAGTTGAATTGTTTGATTATTGCTGGTAAAGGTTGCACCAATAGGTAGGTACTGGGGCTGGCGAGTCCAAAAGTATAGTGGTAAGGGTGAGAGAGCAGCAGTAAAACCAGCAATCGGCCCAACGATATTGAGAATTTTGAAAAATAGGCTTTTTTCTGGATTTTGTGCTTGTTTAGTTTGAATGTTGGTTTGAGCGGTTTGTCTTGTGACTTCCATAGTTTTAGATAAATAAAGTAGTAGAGTGGTTATAAATGGCAAGCATTATGATCTGTTGAAATGTTTTGGCTACATTTGCTTTCGTTCAAACATGATGAAACTTTGAATTGATTTATGATGTTTACAAAGAAGTAGTCATAACTCAGAACTCAGGAGTCAGAATTCAGGAGAAAGCTTGCGTAAGGCTTGAGGACTTTGTACGAATGACTCTTAACTGTTGGTTTAAAGCCTCATCAGAGTTGTTAAGCAAAACAAAAAAGTTTTTAACCACCAGCGCGAAATTCCTTCCTTTTTGGCTGAAGTTCTTCTGACTCCTGAATTCTGTATTCTGGCTCCTTTCATTAGCTAAAAATCTCGATGTTACCAACAGCAAACTTGCTTTCATCGAGGGGACTACTAGGTAAAGCTTGTTGGTCAGCTTTGTTACGCATCGACTCGACTTTATCGGCTTCGCGGATGGCAAGCGGGTTAATCTGGCGGCGTTCTTCTAGCAATGCTTCGATTGTTAGTTCGAGTGCGGGGAGTTTGCTTGATGCGTAGGTATCTTCTATTACTGTTTCGCAGAATATGGTACTAGCGGCGCGTTCTACAATTGTCTGGATTTCTGCACCTACACATCGATTGGTGGCTTTAAGAATTCTGCGCCACTGTTCCTCGCTCCAGGGGTCGTCGCCATTGCGAAAACGTTCGTCAAACCGAGCGGCGTGCAGTTTGAAGATACTATATCTTTCCCCATTATTGGGCAGGTCTACTTTAAATAAATAGTCAAACCGTCCGGCACGGGTGAGTTCGGGTGGCAGCCATTCCATGCGGTTGACTGAGGCGATGACCAGTACATCTGACGTGCGCTCTTGCATCCACGTCAACAGCTGACCAGCAAGCCGTTTGGCGAGGTCATCCTCCCCGGCGAAGCCTTTATCGAAGTCGTCAAAGTACAAAATTACTTGGTTGAGCCTATCTGCCAGTCGCAACAAGCGTTTGAGTTTCATTTCTGCTTGGTTGCCAAAACTTCTAAAGTTGCCCCAATCGACCATGATCAGGGGAATACCCATATTCTGGGAACAGGCTTTTGCTGAGTGTGATTTTCCTGTCCCCGGTGGCCCCACAAGCATAATCCCTTTGGGTACACGCAGATTATATTGTTTGGCACGCGGGGTAAGCAATCGCTTGAACTTTTTGAATGACTGCTGCATGAGTTCCAACCCACCAAGCTGGACTTTTGGCGGAGGTAAGAATTCGATGTCATACAAGCGGTTGAGCAGTTGAATTTTTTTTGATAGCAGAAGCTTGGCTATCTCACTGGAATTTCCTAAATCATGATTTTTACTAATATCGTTTAGGCAATACATAATATCAGAAATATACAAACCAGCACTAGCGTTAGCAATTTCTAAATAGTCTTGTTCCGTATATGTGAAAGAAAAATTTTTGCTTTTAATTAAACTATCAATAATTTCTTGTGCATCTGGTAGTTCTTGACTCCATAGGGGAATTTCTGCCGCTATTTCGCTTGTTATCTCGGCGTTGGCTCCGATTTATTGCTGGTGCGATCGCTCAACTGACAGATAATAATACTTATCGCCAGAAGCTACTTCATGTAGAGAAGCTTACTCCTATGCGTCAGTGGTCTGCACGTCAAGCTTCCAGATTAAAGAAAAGTGATTATCGCCAAAGCTATCTTGGCGAGAGAAGAAACTAAAGATATAAAAAAATATTTAACGTTCCCGCTCACCGGGCGCAGATAACCTTGGCTTTCACCGATTACTCAGATTCGCTCCGGTGCAGCGGGGTTGTTATGGGGCGTCTTCACGCTAAAGTTGAGCATGAACAAGCAGATTTTGACAGGATTATGCACTGTGAAGTTTCAAACTGAGTTGAGATAAAGGATTGTTTCAAGATTTGTGGCTCACGCCAAGGAAGCACAAAGTTATACCCCACTGGTTCATGTTCACCACCTGCTGCACAAACCCCTCTACGCTGATCATACTCGCTACCCTGTGCGCCTTGATAGAACATAGCTTGACACTTGTTACAAAACCGCCAATCTGTTTGGGCAGTTAGTGTTCCAGGTACATCATGCGGAAGTACAAAGTTATACCCTGATGGCTCGTGTTTACCACCTGCTGCACAAACCCCTCTACGCTGATCATACTCGCTACCCTGTGCGCCTTGATAGAACATAGCTTGACACTTGTTACAAAACCGCCAATCTGTTTGGGCAGTTGATGTTTCAGAAATATTATGCAGAAGTACAAAGTTATACCCAGCCGCCTCGTGTTGACCACTTGCCGCGCAATAACCCTTGCTCTTATAGCCGTCATAGAACAACACATGACATTTACTGCAAAAATGCCAATCTTCTTGTTCATTTCGCAATTGACTAATAATCGCTGTTACAACAGCTCCAAAACCTCCGAGAAAGGTTAATTTAAGGAATTTTTGCCGTGTCCATAGCAATCTGGCTCTAGCTTTTTCAGGAGTTGCATTTGCGTCAGAATCTGGCGCTGTGTGTTCGTCTTTAAGTTCTAAACAGTTTTGATGATCTACTTTGGCAGATTTATGTTTTTTTTTACACAAAGCACAGGAGTCAGGTGTTCTGGAATGCCCTCCAATTGAATTGCATTACAGCCTAATTCATAAGCAAATTCAATTGTTTCTCCAGCGCCCAAAGCAGTGTAGAAGCCCACAGCAAATTCAATTGCAGCACGATCACCAATCTCCTGACTCATACCAATCACGTAGTCAATGTGTTGGGCAATCGCCTCAGCCTGGAATTGTGAGTAGCAGGCATTCAAAACAACACATTCCACACGCTTAGAGAAAAGTTTGAATAGGTTGGCTAATGCTTCTGAATCAACGAGTTTGAGTTGCCCCATCCCATCTTCAAACGCTAAACCATCCTTCCCCGTTCCATGACCTGTAAAGTGTACGATTTGCGGCTTAAAGTCCAGCATTGCTTGCTGAATATCTCTGGTTCGGGTTGCTCCAGTTGAGTTAATGGGGACTTTGCCATATCCCGCTAAACGCAGTCGTTCCTTGATTTCTCGTTCCTCTTCTTGTAAGCGCAAACTCACTGTCCCTTTGGGATTGGCAGCTAACAGTAAGATCGACTTCAAGGCGGCACTGTCATTCATGGAAATCAGCAGGACGACTCAACTTCACTCAATTGTATTTCAGAAAACGGTACAGACTACTGTGCCTAACAAACAAACTTGAAATGATGCCTTTACCAAGGATTGAGCCGCATAACGTTAAGCTACCGGACACGAATAACCTCTGCAATCTAACAAATGGCCTACTGCTTCGTTCCGGTTCAGCGATTTGTTATGCTCATCCATCTCTCACAGAGATCAAAGCTATCAAGGGTAATTCCTTTTCGGCATGTATCCCTCTTGCAAGACCTGAGTCTTTCCTGTCATTCCTCACACCAACAGCTTCACCAATCAACACCAATTCGATTGCCGGATCTCGGATGCCAGCCTAAGGAGCCTGTGTCATCGCGCTCTCCTTGCCCTGTGTACTTGTACCATAAAAGATTTCTATTCTGGTCAACGGCCATAATGATATGACCGAATTGTCCTAGATCAGTTACTCCCCCGAAAATATGCTGCATATTCTGCCAACCCCGCCCTATCGGATTGCCGGAGTTAGGATGCCAGCCTGTACCTCCAGAAACATCGTCTTCCCCCTCGCCATCATAGGAGTACCAGAGCAGATTTCCACTCTCATTAACTCCAAAAACGACATTACCTGACCCGTGAAGGTGTCGGAAGTTCTGCCATCCATTTCCTACTCGATTCCCAGAATTGGGGTGCCAACCAGTAGTTCCCTCGGGATTGTGTTCTCCGTTACCAATGTAGGAATACCAGTGTAAGTCTCCGTTTTGTGCAACACCAAAAATCTGCATCCGATCTGTGGAGCGTCCCGCTTGAGGGAATACAAAAATATTACGAAAGCTCTGCCACCCATTGCCAATTACATTGCCAGAATTAGGATGCCAACCGCTAGTTGCAGCAGGGTTGTGTTCACCGTTACCAATGTAGGAATACCAATGCAGATTACCATTCGAGTGAATTGCCATAATAATCCCGTCACCACAACCAAAGACGTGCAACATGCCATTCCAGCCACGGCCGATCAAGTTACCAGTCTGGGGATCCCAGCTTTGTGCGGCTGAGGACTCCCCTTCTTGCTCGCCGCTCCCGGTATACCGGTTCCATTCAAGGTCGCCATTTATGGTCACGCCATAGAAAATTCCCTGTAAGGGTAAGCCACTATCAACCAGTGTTGTTCCGTTGCCGCCGTGCAACAGCTTAAGATGACTCGTCCTACTGGCGTGTGTTACCTCATCGGGGATAAGTAGTCGTGAATGCATCAATTGCACTTGATAAGGCAAACTGAGTGAGAGTAAGTAGTAGATGTCAAGCTCACGATTTGTAGCGTTCCATTCTGTGAAGCGATTGAGGAGAAAAGCTCCATAAGCCCAGCCCTCATGATTGTTATTCGGATCAGAGGGTGGGATGTCAGGCCAAATGCGGTCAGTCCCAACGACTTGGTGCATGTATCTGCCATAGGCTCCCTGTGTATTAGGGTTGAAGATCTCAATTTCATCAGACCAATCCCAAAGGGATGAGCTGACGCGAGCAACGGCTGGTCGGTGGTAACCCTCAGATCCCGACTCGTCATTGGCGTTGGAGTAGAGCAGAATCCACCGTTTAGGGCCTTCCAGCCAGGCTGCTGAGAGATGCGTGTAGGTGTTTGTATGGCTAAAGAGTACAACAGCAGCATCTACATTAGGAGACCAAGGTGCTGCAGGATTACCCGTATAATATAGGATGTCTTGTATCATTGGTGGGGCGGGTGTCCTGAGTGGCATCCAGGCTAGTCGAATGCCAGGATTACTCGAATAGAAAAATCCATACATGACCAACCCTTGTTCATGTGGCGTTTGGGGAAGTCCAGGGTGTTGTGAGTTCTGTACAACACAAGGTGCAACCCAGGAGAACACGGCCTCTTGTCCGGTTCGTACTAGGCTATGGCATTTAATACAATACCGCCACTTTCCTTCCTCTCCAGGATTATGATGCAGGACGAAGTTGAGAATTGATGGCTGGTGTGCACCCCCAGCAGGGCAGAGACCACCATTTTCTGCCCCCTTCCAAAAAATTGATAAACATTTTTCACAACGGAGCCAGTTTGCCTGGTTCTGGGCATTCTCAGCAACTGAGTGTAAAAGAACATAACTCTGGTCAGCCGCTTCATGGCTACCCCCTCGATGGCAACGACCTTTAAAATTAGGATCTCCATCCCAAAACAAAGTCTCGCAGTTTCGGCAACGTCGGTAATTGGCTTGGAAGTTTGTACCTGGCGGGAGATTTTCAGAAAGAGTGAACTTGAACCCAAGAAGTTCGTGGCTTTCTAACCTATCGCGGCTTGCATCACGCGGGCACCAGCCAATTTGTGGACTTAAAAGAAATTCCTTCTGAAAGAGTCCGGGTTTATGCGGCTCTGCTTTACTGGTTAAGTAGCAACCTCCTGGAGGATCACCTGGACGAGAGTGCCCCGTAAATTTGGCTTCGGCGAACCCTGCAAAGACCCAAACTTTGTTGGCATAGCTGAATGCTCCATTAGGTGTCTCAAGGCTGAGAAGTTGACCAATAGGTTCGGTTCCGGTAAATGGGTCAAAAAAGCCGCTCTCAGCTAGAACTGGATTTAAATCGAACCCGCCACCTGGAGAACCTTTGCAGCTCCCTTTATGGGCATCCCCATCCCAGAACAGTCCGTGACATTTCGCGCAAAATCGCCAATCTTTCTGACCGGTCGCTTCTGTGGCACCTTGATGATCGTTTGGCAGAAAGAACTTCCATCCAATCGGGTCGTGGGGTAAGCCATCCCGAGGGCAAACACCCGCAGGTTGATCATTTTGTGCCCAGAACAGTCCGTGACATTTCGCGCAAAATCGCCAATCTTTCTGACCGGTCGCTTCTGTGGCACCTTGATGATCATTAGGTAGAAAGAACTTCCATCCAATCGGGTCGTGGGGTAAGCCATCCCGAGGGCAAACACCCGCAGGTTGATCATTTTGTGCCCAGAACAGTCCGTGACATTTCGCGCAAAATCGCCAATCTTTTTGTCCAGTTGCTTCTGTGGCACCCTGATGATCGTTAGGTAGAAAAAACTTCCATCCCAGAGCTAGATGACCCCCATGACGAAGAACTTTGTTAGCGTCTGTCCAAGCTACTAAATCTGTATTCTGTTCGTTGGGACTATTGGGTGTTTTTGTTGTATCGCCGAAAAATATGTAGAGACGGCCATCTGAGTGTTCTGTGTTAGCACCAAGGTCAGCTCCTAACGCTCCCCAGCGTCCTGTATCGTTGAGCAGAGGCCATTGTTCAGCATCAACAAGTAAAGGCCATTTAGGATCTCTATCAAAAAGATCTGTGCTTCCTGTAAGTTGACCTACCCGGTTTGTGAAAAGAACTCTTACAGATGTCATTTCGACTTCCTTCTAATGTTTAATCACTTTATTCCCTGCCGATGTCAAGAGAGCCAAACTAATTGCAGCATAACTATTTATTATACGGAAAGTTTCCGTATAATCTTTTTCTAAATCCTAATATATCAAGCATTACAGCTACCTTCTTTCTGCATATACGGAAAACTTCTTTTTTAAACCCCTATTTTGGCATATTAAACAGAACCTGTTATGCTAAGAGATTAAAATTAAATCAAAAACAATGTAATAAATTGTATCAAATTATTGATGTAATGCTGGCTGTACTTGACATAATCATATGATAAGTGTTTGTAACCCAGTTATAAATTATGACTCTGCGGTTTAATTTTGCTGCATCAGCGATACAATTAGCTGTTCCTCCAGGTTGCCCATCCCAGATAGCAATCATCATATCGTGGGCATTTTTTATTTGATTAACTATCCATCGATTACGAGCATTTAAACATTTGATTCCTCCAGCTTCTTGATAAGGTAAGTTAGAGACAAATTTGATAGCGTCGCATTGGGATAACAGCCAATGATACTTCTGCTTATCGAGATTATTCCATTTGGCATCTTGGTTGATGCAGTGTACGGCAGCAGTGAGGTTTATCTCAATAGGGTACTTATCTTTTAAGCCTAAGATTATCTCTACTGCTGCGGTATCAACTCCCAATGCCATGCCTGAATAGAACTGGATGCGTTTGTAACCCCACTCAACAGAGCGATCGCAAGCACGAACAATCATGCCTTCAAGTCGGTTACGCACTTGCTTCCATCCTTCCTCATCAAATTTTTTGTGACTGTTTCCTGTAAATGCCACTTTTAGGGTTGGTTTATCTTCTATGAGGAAATCAACAAACTCCTGGGGCAACCAGATATTAGGAGGAAGATTAAAATTGCTAATCAGGGAAGCTATCTCTGGGTCAGTGTATCCTGCAAGGTTGCATCCAATCCTAGTTGTTAGGAATTCTAGTTCAGGATGAGTATTTGCATATTCGACTAGTTTCTCAATTTGGGATTTGATTTGAAGAAGCGGGATTGACCGGATACCCTTATTTAGGTCTTTGGTTGCGATGCCTGCGGCGGGCGTAGCCATCGCCCAGGATTGTTGGGGATTACCGTATTCTGCATTGCAGTACTGTCGCGCAAATAAAGCACTTCCAGCACCATGTCTTCCTTGTCAGCTTTGATATTATTCCAAAACCAGAGATATTGAATATTATTGAATGACGTAAAATTATTTAATTGGTGCTTATTTATCGGAAGTGTTAATAAAATTTCTATTGATCCAAGGCTCAAAAATAAGTTATATTTTAATACTTACTATCTCCAAATGATGCTAAAACAGTTATAAAATAACTCTTGGGCTTGGTTTGGTTGAATGAAAATGTTATTTTATATATATTTAAAAACTGTTTTGATATTATCTACTAACTGTACTACCATACCCAAAATAGCTTTCCAGCCAAGTATTATCCCCCAAAAGCCGCTACTAAATAGACCAAATACTGACTTGAGGAAGATAACTACCCTGTAATTTATCTCGATATTTGATTCAGCTCTGGCATAGATAAAACCATCCCCAATTTTATTTTCCAACTTCCTCATTTTTCGTTCTTCTTCTCTATCCCTTCTTTCTTCTTGTACCTTCCAACCCCAAGGGGCAAATCCCAAAACAATCGAAATTGGAAGATAGAATGGCCAACTATATATGTAGCCAAGGGAACCATAGATGATGAAAAAGGCTAGCCCCAAACCAGTGCGCCAAACTAAACACCAGAGGATAAACAAACTGTTGATAATAGCGTTACGGATAACTATACTTCGGTTTTTGTTATATGACATTTTAAGGCTGCTCCCGATGCCTAATATTTAAGTTTTTATTTAGAGTGATTGCATCTCTTCAGATTAAACTTAAACTTAGCAGTAGTTTGAATTATCATATTGATAGTTGAAAAATAGAAACTACCTAATCAATTGCAATTACCTGTTTAGCCACACTAAATAAGGTCAAATATACCAACTTATTGTAACGATGTTTGTACCTAGCCCGACATAGTTACTGTTGCTGTCATTGATATCTACAATTTCATCGATTATATCTTCACGGAGTTTAAAATTAGGCAAAGTTTTGATGATTTTTTTAAGAAGTTTAAAATGGAGCTATAGTTTTTAGAAAAAATAAAAATGATTAAGATTTGACTCTTAATCATTTGGTGATATATTCCTAAAAGATGGGATATACCTATGTTTGATTCACATGGTTGGGGCGTATGCCATTAGTTGTGGTTTTTTCTGTTGCGAGACTTACTACCTGATTGCACCTTAAATCGTACCTGTTTCCCGATAGTTACCTCGGCAACATTGCTAATATCTTTACTAGATTTATAGGCTTCAATAATTGCCTTATTATTAGCTTGGTACTTAATAACTCTAAATTCATCAGGAAAATCTTCATCATCTACTTCTACTAGTAAGTTAGCGACTTTTGGTGGGTTATCCCTGATTTCAATTACCCTTTCCTTACCGATGTTTTTGTCACTGATTAATCCAATCTCGTGTAGGTGGATGAGGGTGCGCTTGATTTGTTCAAGTTGAGTTTTGCGACGTGAAATTACCCGATCGTGGAGTTCGGCTACTCGCGCTTTTCTTTCCTCCCAGGTTTCAAGGTCAAGATTTAACTGGTCAACTACCCAGGCGATCGCATCGATTTTGGTTTCGATGCCATCCTGAATAGTCATAAGTTCTTGTAAGAGTTGTTCTACATTACCCTGTTCGCCTAACTCGCCTGCTTCTTCTATCTGTGACCAAAGTTTAGCAGCATCTAGGCTTAATTCTTTGAGAGTGAGTTGGTTGATTTCGCGTTCAATTGCTTGAGTCATAATTTACTTTTGATATAAAAAACAACTAGCAGTTAGTTGCTACTCGTTGTTGACTAAAAAGAGTTGATGCTTGAAAGGAGATTGAATTTAGTACCCGTACCGCAAGTGATAGTAGTCTGACTTTTCTTGTGCCAACTCTGCTTCGTAGTCGTAGTAATCTGCCTCGTCTAGGAAGGTGCTGGCTTGCTGGGCTTGTAATGTGGGCTTTGGTGATTTTTGGTCAGTTTTCGGGTTAGAATTAGTAACAGTTTTCATGTCTATACAACTTCAATTCATCTACTGAAGTTGCACGTTAGTGCTTGTTATAGTTCCAACAATTAAGAGGAAGAAATTAATCTTCCCCTTCTTATAATTATTTACTAGTGGTTTTTCTTAAACTACAGGTTTTTCTACCACAAAGATAGTTGTCCTGGTGATATGTTTCCCCGTCGCCGCGTATGAAAAAATATATGGCAACTCGAACATAAAGCCGCGAGATTTTCGACTCGATTGTCCTCGGGCGTATAATTCCAGTGGTGAACCACTAACATTTTAATGCTGCGTTCTCTACGATTTAATCCATCTATTTTATCAGTTGGACGTAAGCATTGCATACCGCAGCGCGTGCATTTCCAGTCTGATTTTGATTTGACCTCAAGTGCGATAGTATCCCAGTTTGAAGAATAGCGACTGCGGTTTTTACCAGTCATCAATCAGTTCCTTTTGGGTTGCAGAAAACTAATTTTGATTTAACTTGACGCGATATTATTGTGATTATATTTACGCAGAAAGTTTTCCGGAAAAATTCACTTGAGACATAACTTGTGTGCGTATTGAATTAGCAGCCTTCTCTGCAATTTCTTCTCTATCAGAATCAGTAAGAACTACTGCAAGTAGCGATTTAAGAGCTTCGCGGTTAGATATAAACTCCTCACCGTATAAATCATCTTGCAACAAAGTAGCTTCCAAGTGAGGTATTAACTCAGGCGTAGGAGATAGCAACCGCTCTTTAATGCGTGCCCTTGCAGTTTCTGTCGCAGAAGTTGTACCTATACCTAAATCCCATGTTTCAATTATTAGCCTGACTTCGCGGTTAAGAGATATACGCAGCGTTGATAGGCGACCAAATAAAGGAAGGTTGAGCATTAAAGGTGGTAATGCATTACCCCAATCCAAACCAGCGCCAATAGTGCAATTTGCTTCATCTTCGATGCAAACAGCCTCTTCGAGCCATCCTTCACCAAAAAGTAAATCTATAGCTTCTTGGGTTGTTATTGACTCGTTTGCCTCAGAATTATCCTTTTGCTGTTGATGATTCATAAAATTTTATCCGGATCAGCCCTTATCTTCGTCTCAATACACCATACTCAAAATAGACTAAATTATCATATTCTTCTTCCGAACCGCAGTTCAACATGTTTTGTTTTTCGTAAAATCCTTCTGACCTTGGTAAGGAATGCAACCCAATTCTACCTTCATAACCTAACTCAACACTTCTAATTCTTGCGAAATTTAATAGTGCTTGACCAACACCTTTGAATTGAGGCGGGCGTTGAATCTCGATTCGGTTAGTAGGGGCAGTGGCAATACCATCAACATAAACTAGCCTCTTACCAGTATTTAACCGAGAACCGTGCATTTGTGTTTCTATTATCATTAATCCTTGAGTTTTGTTTTCGCACTCAATTGCGTAACCTTCAAGATTTTCTTGATTGTCAATATATCTTAATTTGAATATCCAATCCCAGTATTTATCTTCTTGACTAAATAACCTTAAGCTTTCTACCCAATAATTGACATAATCATCAACATGTCTTTGGACTAAATCTACCAAATAGGCTTCAACAGATGTATTATCAACACCCCTTTTTAACTCGATTTTTCGCTGCACCTAAAGCTCCTAATTGTCAACTGATTATTAAAGCTTGTGACTGCTATTTGACTGGTAGATAAAAGAGTAAATGTGAATGCGTATATCAATAGCTTTATGCCAACCAGCAAGCACAGCATCATCTGAAATGTCTCCAAGAACTACCAAACCATCTTCTTTGTCCATATAGTAAGGTAAAGGTTCAGCGCTCAACCAACCATAAGCAATGGCTTCTTGATCTCGCTCAACAATTGAAACTTCTAAACTTTGCTCATATCTTGAGTAGTAGTAAGGTAAATAGCAGGCTGGGTACTCTCTTAGAAATTCACGAGTAACTGTGTATGATTGCCAACGCAGTTGCTCCCCCTTGATTTCTTTTGGATTAGCTTCTAGCCAATCATAGAGCTTTTTAGCTTGCCGCAATGCGTGGTCTTTGCCTTCAAAAACGACGTTGGGAAGAAAAATATCGCCGTCAAAATGCACCGCAACTTCAAATAAATCTTCATCTTCATCTTCTGCTTCTGTTATCTCAATGATTCCAGCCTTATATAGTTCGGTCATTCCCCTACATTGCTAGCTCTACTCCTACGTGGTTAAAATTTTAGCTTTCAGTTACAGAATAATCAGAACACTCTGTTGGTTCTAGCCCACCTATGAAACTAATCAACGCAAAGGGACACTAGAATTTCAACCAAATTATGAGGTGATGTCTTAAGTTCACTTCTTAAACTGGGACAATCTCTTTCGGATAGTGCGCTTATGTATCGGCACTAGGGAGTAATGAGTGCTGAGTAATGAGTATACGGACAGCGAGGGGAAGTGCGTCAACGCGCCGGGTCTAAATAGCAAGTGCGATGGCGTAACCGCCTGCTGGAAGCGATCGCCTCCGTCGCAGATTGTGTCTAAATGTAACAATCTTTAAAATCTGGACACAATTAATACTCAGTAAATTATAGCTTTGCGCCAAACCTTTTACTATCAATATGTCGATATCAAAAATGATATCAAATGCCTGACCAAAAGTCCCCACCAAGCGAGATGATTCGTGTGCCCGTTCCACTAATTAAGGTGGTTCGGCGACTATCGCTCTTTTATTACTCTCATGAGAGTATAATTAATTACTAACAGTTTAACTTAGCAAGGGTATTTAATTGGGTTCAAGAACGGCTACCTCCACGATCACCGTGGTAGATCAGTACTGCGATGCCTAT
>NZ_JAIVFS010000092.1 GCF_020829645.1 Nostoc mirabile CHAB5784
CCTTGTCTCCCCCTAACTATACGATTATCATTCTTACAACTCATTTCTCAAGTATGAAGTATATCTTGTCCTAAGTGTTTTTGAAGTATTTCGTGACCGTTTGGCTAAATTATCGTTCAAATCACAATATGGCCCAATACAAACTCAAAAAGTTATTGGCACTGGTAGACCGAATTAACCGTATAATTTTTTACCTCGATGACTTTGACAAGGGATTTGCCGGAGATGATGATTTATCACGAAGACTAGCGGGAATGTTACTCACTTGGATGCAGGAAAGGACAAGTGATGTATTAATAATTGCTTCAGCCAATAATATCCAATGGCTACCACCGGAGTTAACCAGAAGTGGACGCTTTGATCAGATATTCAAAATCGACTTACCAAACAACGGTGAAAGACATTCTATATTTAAGATTCACCTAGCAAAATTTGATAAACGCTTTGCTGATGGTGGAGATGCCTTTACTCCAGAAGAATGGCAGAGATTATTGAAGGTGACACATCGCTGTGTCGGCGCAGAAATTCAGGCAATCGTCGAAAGGGCAGCAGTCTCAATATTTTGTCAGTCCTTTGGCGAACAAACTCCAGCACCAAAGGATTTGCCGCCATTACAAATTACCCTAACTGCACTATTAGAATCAAGAAAAAACGTAAATCCTCTGGCAATACGTGAAGCTGACCGAATAGAAAGTATGCGTAATATTGCAGATTTGCAAGGGCTACCATCTAGTCCGGTGGATTCATCAATATATAGTCTGGGCGATGTCGATATTTTTGGTAAGTAATGTTAAAGCCAAGACCCATCTGGTCATAGCATTTCTTAAGTCAGGGCAGTTTTCCTGACTCAAGAAATGACTTCCCTTAAGAAATAACTTAAAATTTGTGCCATTCACAACAGTCCTTTCATCCTGAAATAGTTTGAGATCATGAGTGAAAATAAATTCCGGGCTGTAAATAGAATTTTGGGAGATAGACCCAGGTTAGGGCCATTTCCCGCCGATCAGATTTTCCCTTGGTCAGTAATAGTAATAGTGAATGTATTCCTTTTCAACTATATGTTGAAAACAAGTTGGTTAAGTACGGGATTAAGTATAGCTTGGGGATGGGCAACATGGTGGGTAGTTTCATCGAATCAAGAATTTTTTGGGAAGTTTGTAGCAGTACCTAGAATTAGCAGAGGATACAAGAGGAATAATTCGTAATTCGTAATTCGTAATTCGTAATTAAAGAGGGATAAGCAATAATTCATAATTCGTCATTAAAGAGGGACAGATCATTTTTATTCATCAATGTGAACGTGAAAATGTGTAGCATGAATTATGAATTGCGTACAGCCCTTTGGGCATGAAAACAGTGTAGCAGGGCGCAGTCCATTACGAATTACGAATTATCAATGCTTGCTTATCGCCAGAGGTGAATCTTACGAATTACGTACAGCCCTTTGGGCGTGAAAACACCGTAGCGGGGCATAGTCCATCACGAATTACAAATTATCAACGTTTGCTTCTTGCCAGAGGCAAATCTTGCAAATTACGAATTACGTACAGCCCTTTGGGCATGAAAACAGCATAGCGGGGCGCAGCCCATTGCGAATTATCACCCTATGGGAACAAAGCAGACAGATAAGATCAAGAAACAAAGGTTAGAAACCGAGCAAGTTAATGTAGTAAAAACTCTTACCCCCTTTGAAGACATTATCCATTTAGCTGGGGTTTGCGATGTTGCTTTGGGAGGGAGAAAAGGGATAGGAGCATTAATTCTAAAAAATGGCGAATCGATTCAAATAAAATTCTGTTTTGATTGTGTAGGAATTCATTCTAACTTAGCCTCGGAGCAAATCCTTCCAATCTTTGAGAGCATAGAGGCAGGTTTAAAAGAGATCCCATCAGGAGAGTCATTAACAATACATTTGGGTTCCTTTACAGACGATTATTCGAGGCAATCAGAACTAGAGTCTATCGAAACTAATTGTAATATTGAGCAGTTAAAATTATTAATTAGGAGCGAGAGGTTACGAATCAAAGAACTAACCCACTCGGGAGTAAGGAAGAACAAGTTTTTAAGATTATGGTGTACTTATACAGCGTTGTCGGAGGCAGAGATCAGCCAAGACATTGTAGAATCGGCAATCAGAAAGTTAGAGAAAGTTTGGTTTAAATTTACCGGAGAAATTCACGCTTTTAACAATGGCAGGATTGAAAATATTCTCAAGAATTCATTTAGCGATGGTTTTTTGCAGTGGGAATCGTTGCTAAGTAACAAAATGAAACTAGGGATTAGAGTTTTGAGTGCTGAAGATATTTGGAAAGTCTTATGGCATCAATTTAATTTGACATCACCAACAGCAATTCCTAATCCCTTAGTGATTAGTCAAACTCAAGGATTAGTAGAAACTCAAACAAGTGATTTTCACATTCGACATCATCTGTTGGAGAATGAAGAATCAGTTCCATTCTTAGATCGGCAATGGGTAAAGATTCAAGATAAATATATTGGGGTGATGAACTTTAGCCAAAAGCCAGGGGGGTGGTTAGATGAACGCTCTCAATTACGATATCTTTGGGAACTAATTTCCAAAGAAAGTATCTCAGATACAGAAATTATCTGTCAAGTCACTAAAGCTAATCAGGCAATTACGAAAACGAATTTACAACGCATTACTAAACAGTCAATTACATCGACAGCGTTATCAACAAGTAAAGGAAACATAGATGTCAAAGCCGGAATGAATATTGAAGAATCTGTAGAGGCGCAACGAACGATTTACAAAGGAAGCGTTGTGGTTTATACAGGAGTAGCTTTTCTTGTCCATAGAAAATCAACAAGAGAACTCAATGAAGCTTGCAAATACTTAGCTTCCTACTTTTTAAGGCCAGCAGCAGTAGATCGAGAAAAAGAATACGCCTGGAAGACATGGTTGCAATGTTGTCCATTTGTTTGGGAGCCACTGCTGGCAAAACCTTTTAACCGCAGATTACCTTATTTCAGTTCCGAAGCACCAGGGCTGATGCCTTTGATTCGTACAGCTACAGGAGATCGGACTGGCTTTGAGTTGATTGCCGAAGAGGGGGGTACGCCAGTACACCTGGATTTGTACGAACAGCATAAAAATATAGCAGTTTTTGGTGCAACTCGAAGTGGGAAATCAGTACTGGTGGCAGGAATTTTAACACCTGCACTAGCCCAAGATATACCAGTAGTAGCATTAGATTACCCCAAACCAGACGGGACATCGACATTTAGTGACTATACGAATTTGCTAGGTAAGGATGGTGCATACTTTGATATTTCCAAAGAGTCGAATAATTTGTTTGAACTACCTAATTTGAGGGGGATGGATCAAGAAACCATTAATGAAAGATTGAATGATTTTAAGGAATTCTTGAAATCAGTGTTAATGACAATGGTGATTGGAACTAGCGTGATTGGCGTTAGCCCTTCCATGATTACTAATATTGAATCAATCATTGCCCTAGCCTTGAAAACGTTTTTTAATGATGATGAAATCAAAATCCGGTATAAATTGGCATTAGCCGCAGGAGTTGGCACTAAAGCTTGGTTGGACACTCCCACGTTACAAGATTTTTTGAATTATTGTTCGCCAGCATTTCTCAAGATAGATTCTATAGCCAGCAATAGCCAGGAAATTTTATCAGCCTTGGAGCAAATCAGGTTGAGATTAAAGTACTGGCTCTCAACGAGAGTTGGAGAATCAATTAGTCGTCCCTCAACTTTCCGAACTGATGCTAAGTTGCTAGTATTTGCACTGCGGAATTTATCAAGTGAGGCAGATGCAGCGATTTTAGCTTTATCAGCTTATGCCGCAGCCCTTCGACGTGCTTTATCTTCTAAAGCCAGTATCTTCTTTCTGGATGAAGCGCCGATTCTATTTCAATTTGATGCGATCGCCTCGTTAATTGGGCGGTTGTGTGCCAATGGTGCAAAAGCAGGGATACGGGTGATTCTCTCGGCTCAAGAACCAGAGAGTATTTACCAAAGCAAAGCCGCAGCAAAAATCTTCGCCAATATTACAACCCGATTGATCGGTCGGATTCAATCATCGGCGGTAGATCCCTTTGTTGATAGATTTAAATATCCTTATGAAATCATTCAAAACAATAGTACAGAGGCTTTCTACCCAACAAAATCCGGTATTTACTCACAGTGGTTATTGGATGATTTAGGCAAACTTACATTCTGTCGTTATTATCCAGCCTATTGTTTATTGGCCGCAGTCGCTAATAACCCTTATGAGCAAGAATTACGAACTTTATTCCTGAAAAAATATCAAGATAATCCAATACTTGGACAAGTCAAGTTTTCTGAAGATTATATCAAAATGGTTCGAGGAGAGCCATTATCCTCATCAGCCCAAGAATTACTTAGGAGTTTAACTTCTAAAACCTTAGTAGTCACATCAATTTAGAATTTTTCTTCATTAACTCAAGATAAAAAAGGGAGTATTCCAGTATGAAGCAACTTAAAAAGATTAGTCTAGCCGTCATTATATCTAGTGGAGTTACGAGTCTATTAATTACTGCACCGAGTTATGGGCTATCACTAGACCTAAATACTTTTTTAGCTTCAATTAGGAGTCAGATTCAGAGCGAAATGAGCCAAATTAGCAGTATAGCTTCTGATAAAATTAATAATTTGTGGGCAGCAGCCCAAGAGGATGCTAATTCCGCAATTAATGGGGCTACTGGTGTAATGGGTGCGCCAGATCCAGTTGAAAGTGGTCAGCGTCTGAAAGTAGCGCTAGCCTCGGACTCTGACTGGGCATTAGCTTCAATACAAGCACAAGACTTACAGCGAGAAATTACCAAAGCCTCAGTATCTGGTGTACTAGGGCAACAAGGTCAGCAAGATACTTCTAACAAAATTGATCAAACTGCACAAACGGCTCAAGATGCATCAGACCTGGGACAGCAAGCGCAAGAGATGAATGCCTCACAGAATATTTTAAAGGTAATGGCAGCCCAAAATGGACAGATAGTTTCGATGCTGGCACAACAGCGTACTGATTCTTTGCAATCACGCTCTGATACAGCACAGTCTAATATGATGCTGACGCAGATTGCAGAACAATTAGCAGCAAATCGCCAAAAAGAAGACATTCAACAAGAAGGATTAATTTCTCTCAATCTCGAAGTTGCTGCTATGTCTGTACTCGATCCTACCTACTCACCGTAGGTGGAGAGTGTGGGAGGTGTGGGGAGGGTGGGGAATTAGTCGAGTAACCAGTCATCTGGATGGGTAATGATTTCGACTAATTCACTAAGGACTTGATTATAACGAGCGTAGAGTTCTCTTCCTTGCTCAACTGTGAGGTACTGGCATTTCACTGCAAACTTTAACCAAACTTGAGTTTCTGCTGCCTCCGATTGTCTGCGACACGCTCCGCGAACACAATCATTCAGTTTAGCGACAAAAGCATCTCTATATCTCCGTTTTTTCCAAGCCCCTGCCAAATTAGCACAGACTGAGCGAGAGGATCGACGAATTTGATCGGTTAATGAATATTTTTCTTCAACTGGAAACTTTTTAGAATGTTCAAAAATTTGCATTGCTGTCTCAAATGCCAATTGATAAATGGCTAAGTCCTCATGAGTTCTAAAATACTTTTTCCCTTTCTCTTCCATTTTCTTTAATCTCGACCATTCTTTTATCCATCTTCCCACACTCCCTACACTCCCTACGCAAAGGAAAGGATTCTTGTATGTATTTATTAGCGCAACAAGTGATTGGTGGTGAGCTAGTCAAAAAAGCTGCTGAAAGCTCTGCATCAATATCAGCAGGATTTAATGATTTATGGGATAAAACTTTAGCTGGGGATTTGTACAACAATATATGTACAGTCGGGGTATTATTTGCAGTTGCGACATTAACCTTCTTCATGATTGAGTGGACAAAGCAAATGATCAATGGTGATGAGCAACGAGCTTTCACCGATTTTATCTGGCCGTTGATTGTGGTAGTGTTGCTGTCAAATCATGGCAAAGTGCTAGGAAACTCGACATTAGGGATTAGGAACTATATCAACAATCTAAATAATATGGTGTTGATACAAACGGCTGACGGGCTGGATTTAAGAGTCGCATTTGAGAAAGCAGCAGGGGTATCGGTAGCTCGAAGTGCTATCGGTTTAGCAATTGAAAGATGTCGCAGTTCTTCATTGCAGCCGAATGAAGCAATTAATTGTTTACAACAGGCTAAAGAAGATTTAAGCCAAAAATACCCATCAGCTTTTGATCAAAATAGCGGCCCCTTCAAATGGTTTTTGGCCGCGATAGATAAAGTCGTTGACGCTCCGATTGATGCAATAAAAAATAAAAGAAATCCTCTTCAGATATTATTTTCTTCCATTAGTGGTTTTATTGGTTCCGGTGTGACTTCAACAATTTCATTAGTCATGCTGTCGATGAATGGCTCATACCAATGGGGAATTGAATTAACAATGTTAATCACAGCATTTTTAGGGCCACTAGCTGTTGGAGGTTCTTTATTACCTTACGGAGCGAAATCAATTTACACTTGGCTAATTGGATATTTCAGTATTGGCATAGGTAAACTATCTTTTAACATGATTGTTGGTTTTGCTGGACAATTAATTTCTGACTCTCAAGCAGATCAACCAATGTTCTTCCTGTTTACAATTGGGATTTGCGCCCCGTTCTTGGCTACGGGATTAGCCGCAGGTGGCGGTTTAGCACTGTTGCAACAAATTAATAAAGCCTCAGAAACTTATGGTGTGATTGCCGCAGAAGCTGGCATCGCAATAATCACTAGAGGTGTTAGTTTGGCGAAGTTTATGAAATAAGAGATTCGTAAGAATTCAGCACTCAGGAGTCAGAAGCCAGAATATATAAGGAGTTTATTAAGATTAAGATATTTATTTATCAAGTCTTTATTTGATTATTTAACTATTCTGACTCCTGAATTCTGACTCCTGAATTCTTACAGAAATTCAGCACTCCTCTTCAAAAGATATGGTAAACACGAAAAACCGAAAATCAGAGCCATTACAGCTACTGCAATTTAATAAATCAGTCCCGACAAGAATTGGAATAATTTCATTAGTCGGATTTTCTTGTGCAGTATTTTCATTACTCTTGCAATTTCTCAATTATGGAGCAATCAGAGGATTAAGTAAAAAGCAATTAGCTTTAGTACAGTTAGATTCTGGCAAAACTATTACTGCTAAATCAGTAGACGAAAATCAACGTTCGCCAGAAGTAATTAAGAAGTTTGTTGGCGATACGTTCACTAGAATGTTTAGCTGGGATGGATTAGTGAAAATTTACAACGACAAGGGAGAAGCAATTACCAAGCAAGACAAAGGAATAGATATTGACACAGCAAGTGGAAAAAAGAAAGTTACAACTAAGGCTTATGAAGCTGCTTATGCAATTAGTGAAAATCAAAACTTTCGAGCAGCCTTTTTACAAAAGCTGGCGCAACTCACCCCAAGCAGAATATTTGAAGGAAATATGCAAGCATCTTTAATCCCTCGTTATATTGGAGAGCCGCGATTCATTAGAGATGGGATATGGCAAGTAGATATCGTCGCAACTATTGTGACTTTTACAACCTCTGATAATACTGGACAAGGAATTACCTTCAATAAGACTGTGACTGTAGAAGCGGTGAGTACGCCACAAGAAATTACTCATCTAACTGAACTTTCTCGGAGAATCTATGAAGCTCGTAGCGCTGGTTTAGAAATCACACAAATCAATGATTTAAAGCTTTAATAATTATGTCGCTAAAAAATGAACACGAGAATTTGACTATAGATCAAATCTTAAGATTTTCAGATGATACAAATGATACACAAAGCAGAGAGAAATCGAATCGTGAAGACTCCGAAGAATTTCCATTGATTACCAGGCACACTGTCAGTACTTCTCCTTGGTCGAGATTGGGGGTAATTGCTATTCCTTTTGGCTTAGGGTTTTTAGCGATATTCTATTTTCTTAATAGCATTTTCAATCCTGCTAGAAGTCCAGAAGCGATAACTGCTAAAGCTGAGAAAACCTCCCCAGCCTTGGAGAAAGTTGATAACAAAGATGGTGATGTCTATGCCAAATTAGCCTTGAATAAACAAGAAGATGAATTAGAAAAAATTAATCAGAATCAGCAGGAAGTTAAAGTTAATAATAAACCTGTAAATGTTGCAGCTTCTCCACCAACACCAACAGCTAGACCTGTAGCACAAACACAAAGTCCTAGTCCTAGACGATATTACGTTCCGAATAGAACTAAACTCCAGATTTCATCACCACGTAATCAAACATTACCGAGAATTACTAATCCTGTTAGGACTAGGACTGTTAAGACTGTTACACCGCAAACAGAAACGCCAGTAGACGTGAACGCTGAATTTAATCGACTTCGCAGCTTAGGATCTTATGGCAAAATCGCTTATACGCCTACTTCAAATAATCAGCAGATATCAACAGAAGCAACATCCTTTCAAACACCGAATACAACACGAATTCAACTACAGCCACCCAATAGTGCTTATACAACACAGCAAACACGTCCTAACTTCTCCAACAGTACACCCACAGCAATTGAGAAAATTCGCCCTCGTTGGTCAGCCAATCAAGTGGCAGATAGTAATTACTTGTCTCAAGAAGATCAAATTCTGCAACAGCGTAAAACTCGCTATTTAGTTGTTGGGGAATTCGCAAATGGTGTTTTAGTGACTCCAGTGGTCAAGCAGCAAAGCGAAAATACTCGCTTCCAACAACAGCAGGCTCCAGATGATAGTAAACGCTATGTTGCCAGATTAACGGCTGATTTGCATGACAACTATGGAAATGTGGCAATTCATAAAGGCACTTTATTGGCACTTGTTACCCTACAGATTGATCGTGGCTCTTATGCAACTGTGCAAGTCACGAGCATTATCAAAGATAACACCGAGTACCCAATTAGTAGCGGTGCAATTTCTGTATTAGGAGAAGGCGGTAAACCGTTGATTGCTAAACAATTCCAAGATTTGGGAGGGGGAATTGCAGGTTCTGACTTGACTGTGGGATTAGTCAGTGGTTTGGGTCAAGTAGGAGCAATCCTGAATCAATCTGATTCCAGTAGCAGTGTAGTTAATTCTGCTACAGGGACATTTAGCTCTAGCACGACTTCAAACAGCCAGCGCAATATTGGCGGGGCATTCTTACAAGGTGCTTTTGGCAAGCTTAGTGACATCATTGCTCGTCGTGCAGAAGCCTCTAACCAAGAAATCACCGCTCGTCCCAATGTTTGGTATATCCCACAGGGGACGAAGATTACGTTTTTGGTGAATCGTTCCTTGGAGTTGCCGTGAAGAAGTTAAAATTCGTGACAGCGTTCCACCTTGGGGTTGCCGCTTTTTTGGCAGTGTGTCTAGTTCCAGTCAAAACCTATGCCCAAGAGACAGTCCGCACCATAAAGCAATCTCAGGTTAGTGGTAGTACTGCCAAGCTGCAAAAAATTAAGGTCTGGAATGGCTCAGGCGTATCAATTTCATTTTATGAAATCAATGAGATGGTGAAGCGGGTGTGGATTGACGATCCCTCGCAAGTTCTGATTGACACTGATGGTTGTTTAGAGGGAATCGACCAGAACTGTCAAAACAGTAGTGCCGGACTACTTCACTTACGCCGGATCAAAAAGGTTCTGGTTCCAGGACTGCCGCAAACAAGTGCAACTTTGTTGACAGTGATTACTCAAACTGCTTCTGGCGATCGCAAAGTTTACCACTTTCAAGTTACCCCATCTAATTCCCGTCCTGAATATAGTCAAGTGTCAATTATCCCGGATAAGCCATCTTCTCTAGTAACTCGACCGAGATTATCGCCCTTAGTACAAACTACCAGAATTACAAAACAAATCAGGGCGGGGATGAGGGTAGCGATTAATAATGGTTTCCTCTCTTCATCTGATGAACTTCACAATCGCATTGAGCAATTCTTGACTCATTTTCAAGGTGGAGAGCAAATGCCTTTGTTGGTCGGACTTGTACCCCCTATTTTATCGGGCCAGTGCCATTCATTACTTACCATGAAAAAGACCCAATTATTTTTGGTAGTCCTTCTAGCGTCCCCGATTGAATGGCACTAAGATTCATGTGGAACCTAGCCAGGAATATCAATGATTTACGCTTTTCTTAGTGCCATTCCGTCCCCAATTAACTATTGTTACTCCTGAATTGTTACGTTATGAGCAATAATTTGACTACTTCGCCAAGTAATCAACCTTTTCGATTTGAGCAGCTTCAAAATCCTCATGACAGCATTGGCAAGTATACCAATGCTTTGTTTACACCGAATGGACTGACAGTTTTAGCAATAGTTAGTGCTTACATTTTAATGAGAGTCTTTTTGGGCGATGGCAGTAGTAAAAAGAAGATTGCTACTAGCTATTGGGGAGGCAGAAAGGAGAGCAGTACAGCTAAGAAAAAAGCATTGCAACAAATAGCCTATCCCCGATGTGATAGTGTAGCTTTGTATATTGGCAGACATCAATTCAAAGGTACAAAAAAACAAATTGGTAGTGGAGGAGTACCGATTTATGTACCAGAAGTACAAAGGGGAACTGCTGCCATTGGCGCACCCGGAAGTGGGAAAACTTTCAGTGCCATTAATCCCATGTTGTTTTCCGCAATTGACCAAGGTTTCCCTATTTTACTATATGACTTTAAGTACCCATCTCAGGCGAAAATTGCTGCTTATGCTAAAAGTCTTGGCTACGATGTCCATATTTTTGCCCCTGGATTTCCCGAATCTGAAGTTTGTAACCCTCTGGATTTTTTAAGAGATTCTTCTGACGCTGAAAACGCTCGACAAATTGCGACGGTCATCAATAAAAACTTCCGCATTCTGAATAATTCTAATGAAGATGGATTTTTTGGCCCGTCGGGGGATCAGTTAACCCAAGCTGTATTGATGTTAACGAAAGAATTTGGAGATAGAGCTGATGTGATGACGAGTGCTGCCATCTTGTCTAGTGAGCAGATGATTGCGCGGTTAATGTCTGCTAATCTCAACCCTTGGGTAAAGATTGCCTTTGGTCAGTTGTTCAGTTCCGCCGCGAGTGAGAAAACCGTCGCCGGGATTGTTGCCACAGCTAGTATCATGTTTACCCGCTTCATGGCCAAGAACACACTGGGTTGCTTTATTGGTAAAACCACTTTACCACTGTCAATTAAGGGTAAACAAATGATTATCTTTGGTTTAGACAGAGAGCGGCGGGATGCTGTTGCACCATTGATGACTAGCGTTCTCCACATGACCATCGCCCGAAATATAGCCAAAAAACGCTCTGACCCTTTGATAGTTGCATTGGATGAATTACCTTCCTTGTATCTGCCCGATTTATTCAGATGGTTAAATGAATCACGAAGTGAGGGTTTCTGCGGCATCCTCGGCTGGCAGAATATGGGGCAGTTGGAAAAGAATTATGGTCGGGAAGTTGCTAAGACTATCCTTGGTGCTTGCAGTACGAAATTTATTTTTAATCCTGGAGAGAACGAATCAGCACAATTGTTTTCTTCGTTTCTGGGAGATGAAGAAATTAGGTACAAGCATAAATCAAGATCCACGGGTGGTGGAAAGAGCAATAATACCATTAGCGACCAAGAGAAAACCAAAAAGCTATTTGAATCGGCAGAGTTTTTAAAACTACCAGCTGGGAAGTGTGTTTTTATAAATCCTGCATACTCCAATAGAAAAGAGGGGTCAGTTCCTCAGTTAAAAAGCATCAACATTCCTCAATTTCTCCGGGACATCGACAGATACAACGAAAAAAAATGGAAACCAGTTGTCAGTAAATTAGCTCGCAAAAGTACACAGAGATATCCAACTCAGTACGACTTAGATTTGAGAGTGAATGATGTCAATAATCGTTTCCCTCCACCTCCTAAACAAGACAACAATCCTAATAATAAAGTCTTGAGCGTTGGAGAAATTAAATCAATCCTGGACGAAAATGCTCAGAGCCAATTTCCAGAGGTACTAAATAATGAGAATAATGATTAAGGAATATGCTCTCTCTGATTTTGAGATAATTAATCAATTAATGCAGACATTGACTATTAACTCTGGCAATCTCGTTAACATTCATGCTCCCGCTTGGGTCATTAATACTTATCAGGTTTTAAGTAAGCAAAGACCAAGATTAAAAAAGGTCGGAATTTATGTTCAAATTACTTTGAAAGGTTTCCCAATTAATTTATCATCAGATGTTTCTGAACAAATTCTCAATGAATATATCCAAGGTATCGGCTGGGATGATTTGCAATATGTCACTTTTCGGAAATTTTATCAAGAGCAATTAGAATTTCATCTTGTGTTTAATCGGGTGATGACATCGGGGGAAGTGATTGACTTAAATTGCCTCGGTGCTACATCACAGCAGTATGACGTTTTACAAAAATCTTTAACCAATCTTATTAAAACTGAATCCAGCCGTGGGGTGACTTATGTTTGATGAACGGCATTTACAACTGGTTTCTAATTACGCTAAAAGCAGCGATTATTTCGCCAGAAATGTCATAGCACCTTTAATAGAATATGTCCGTATTGACACCATAGAACAATGGAACAATCAAGCAAGGATTGAATTAGGGAAAGATACTTATGCTCTTAAACTTGATGGCGATGGAGGTTATTTTTGGACAAAAGTTGATCCCAAAACTAATAACTTTGTACCCGTAGACAAAGTAGAATCCCAAAAAGTCGAAAAAATTGTAGAACAATCTTTAGCAAATACAAACGCTCATCAACATTCGCCAGCTTCTACAGAATCTTTATCAACAAATACATTGACAACCGACTCTAGGGCAAACAATTCTTTATCTCATCAACAACTTAACCAAACTAATACTTCAAATACTCTTTCTCCTCACAGTTATGATGATTCTCACTCCGAAATAGAGTAAAAATATGGATAAATTCGTTAATTCACGGACAAATAATATCGAGCATAAACACTGGCATGAACTGGTAGTTAATAGCGCGATTCATCCTCTAATTGTATCTGCCAATTTTAAGTCTTTGTATTATGATTCCATAGAGCAGTGCCATGAATCTTGGGAATACTTGATGTATAGTGACCAGATTGAGCGTAAAAATGCTGGTCGCTTAACTGATAAAACTCTCCAAGTTTACGCATATCTTGATTCTACTGATGGTTGGTGGTGTAATGGTGGTGTTGACCCCCGCACTTTCCCGGATTTACTACCTGGGGATAAGCCTAAAGAAAAACTTTGGGGCTGTTACAAACCTGATTCTCCTCGACCTGATGCTCAAAAGCCTGGCAAATTTATCAAATATGAACATCCTTACAAAGCTGAACTTAGTATCTTCTTACTAGAAGTCCCAAAAGACATTGCTGAATTTATCTACCTCAAAGCTGGGGTTAATCCAAGTCATAGCGATCGCCAATCAGGTTTTTGGTATTCTGTATGGAAACACAATATACCAGTAACCATTGTTGAAGGGGCTAAAAAAGCAGCGAGTATTTTGACTCAAGGAGATGCTGCCATCGGCTTGCCAGGGGTTAATGCTGCATATCGCTCCAAAGATGACCAAGGTAATCCAATTGAGAGTCAATTACGCTCGGAAATCGCCATGTTTGCCACCAATGGCAGAGAAATCAGAATTTGCTTTGACCATGACTCCAAAACCAAAACTCAAGTCAACGTTGATAAAACTCAGCAATTTACATTTGATAAAGATGATCATTCCGAGCTAGGGGACTAGGAGGCAATTCAAAATTCAAAATTCAAAATTTTGTTATGAATAGTAAAAATAATTTTTAATTAATTAGTTTTGGGTAAAAGCCCCCGAAACAATTAAAATTTATTGATGACTCTTTCATTCTTAATTCTTTAATTCCCCAAAGGGGTTGCCCCTATACGGTTCGGATAAGCAATTTTCTACCTCCCTTGTAGTCTGGGAAAAGGGAAGAGAGAAGGGGAAAATTTAAACCTTTCCCTTTTTCCCTTTCCCCTTTAACCAAACCGTATTAGTGGTTGCCCTTATTGATTGCCTAAAATGTTTAAATTGATAATTTTGAATTTTGAATTTTGAATTTTGAATTGCTTTGCTTCCCACACTTAGTTAAAATACCCCATTAATAGTCCAAATATAAATCCACTGATTAGCAAATACCGTTTTAATATTGGATTTATTTTGACAAAAGGAGCAATTATTGTTGCAAGGAATATGTAAAATGTGGCTTCAAATATATTAGTGCTGAATCTGATAACGGCAGCAATAAACAAGCCACCAAACATCAAACATTCAATTACATACTCTATCTTATCCCATAGCTTAGTGTCGTACAGGTAGCGCATGAGTTAATCTCGACTTTTTCGGGATTGTAGCATGGGCTGTTTTAGAAGTATTCGCCACCTTTTGATCGATTGTTAGTACCCAAGCTTCAATCATTGCCTCCATTCGTGCTTGCAGTGAAATCATTGTCTCTTCATATCTGCCAAGTGTTGCCATGACTTGAAACATCGGGTCATCTTCTGCTAACCCCAGTTGCTGCGCTGTTTCAACAATCCTCTGTTGTTCGGCTTCAGAATACCCCTGCAATATTTCTGATGTTCTCACCTGCTGATACTCCTAAGTAAATACTAGCGACTTGATTATTTTTTACAGTATCAAAGAAATTTTTTAGCCAGTGATAAATATATGAGCGATACAACACATATAGGGATTGCTCATGAAAACATTGTGAGTAAGGTTTGGCTAAATCCTCCATTGCTTGATAATGATCTCTGTGCAAGGCTGTTAATATAATTTCTGTGCCCCCAATCAATGGCAATTTTTGCTGTATTAATTGCTTATACTCTTTAAACCTCGTATCAAAATGTTGATTTTTGACTATGACATAATTAGCATTGTCCGTTGCAAAATTTAATAGCTGCAATAAATATTCCATTGTTTCATCTGTTACTAAGAGTAATTCTTCTACTCCGTTAAGGATCTCCGCCTCATCGTTTAAAATATCTGTCATCTGATTTTCTCCTCTATTTCATGTTTAATCAGTTTCGGGGTTTAGTCCAGTGCTAGCATCTCTGCTGAAAAGTAGTCTAATAGGTTTAAATACATTGGTTTTAAATCCTTGAAATTGTCAATTGATTTCTTAACCATTGTTCCCAGAGCTTGTAATATTAACCCTTGTTCTAGTACCTGATTTAAATCCGACTCATTTAATTTATTTAAATGGTAATAAACTAACAAATCTAATGATTGAGCTATCAATAAATTTGCCGACCTTATAACCAAATCTTCATAAACATATTCATAACTGCTGACTGACCTTAGTACTGTCTTCAATACTTGAAAATATCTAGTTCTGGAGTCAATACTATTTAAATCAATAGTCTGAGGACAGCTAGCTGGCAATGGAAGCTTTTTTAAAATAAACTTTAAATATAAATCAATACTATTTGATGACCAAGAATCACTATTTTGAAAATACAAATACTTAATCAAAGAATCTTTCTGAGAATAATCTATTTGTTGAAATAAGTATTTTGGTTGCTCGATTGCAATCATCGTGACATCATTTTTAAACACTGGCATCACATTTGTTCTTACCCATTGCATAAATTGTTTGACTACATTGTGTTCTACTATTGTTAGTGATATTAATGAGTGAATCGATAGAGCGCTGAGTGTCGATACCAAACTCACTTGATTATTCTCCATCATCACTAATCGTTTCTGAACTTCAATTGACCTCACTAAATCATCATTTATTGGAGCTACTATTTGCAATACATCCACTGCAAATAACTCTAGCCCTGATGGTGTTGCTATTACTCTTACCACATAAGTTGATGGATGCTCAAATTCCCAATATCGCCAAACTTCTACCATTTCTCCACTAACTCTTTTGTTCTTTTTCCTCCTCTTATTGCAAAAGCTAGCTTTTTACCATAAGAAGATACGTTAGATACTTGAAGAAGAATTCAGCTATTTTGAATGAGTGTTGCCCATGCTGAATTCTTACTTAGACACTATGGCATATTCCCCCACTTTAAAGGAATCGCTCGAAGTCTAAAAAAATATCGTACTTCTGGCTATTGCTTTTTGTTGACATCCTGTTATAAGATTAGCCTTTTTCTTTGGATAAGATTAAATTACCCGAAAAAGTTCAAGTTTTTTAATAGTTAATTACTCTTTTTAGCTTGCTATTTAAAATCGAATCAATATATATTATTTAGAATGAGATTTAGCTAAAATAATTTCGTTAAATGCATAAAATTATTTGACTAACAATCAGCTATATCTAGCTCTCTTACTATCTAATTTACTCACAATAAATTGTCGGCTATCAGGTGAGAATAATATGCTTTTCAAAACTTCAAAAATTGCCATTAGTTTAGCTTTGCTCGTCAGTGGTGGTATCATCTCTTGCCAGAGTAAAACGCCTGAACAGATTGCCCACGAAACAGAACTTGAACTGATTGCAGCAAAGCAAAAAGCAGAAGCATCTGCTGTCAAAGAGTTTGTTGACAGTACTCCTGATTTATACAAAGTCAATTGGAAAGTTTGTAGTGACGGGTTTCTCGAGCGATACAACAACGGCTGTAACGAAAGTCGAGATGTCCGATCTATTGGTTTTTCTGAAGCCGTCCTTGTTTGGGGGCCTGTTCAAGAGGTGAAATTTGTCACTAAGCCTCATTTTAGTTTCAATATGCAGAATGTTGGTTTATTCGTCAAATCTAAAGGTTGTCTCTTATTGGGTAAACCCGAAGGAGGAGAGCAGTTTTACAAAATACACGAATTTTCACTCAAAAAAGGTTCTACCCTTCCAAATCCTGACAGCACTAAAATTGATAAACTTTCCCCAGAAGATAAAGTCCAAGCTATACGAGCAGCCATTGATAATGCCGAAACCGAAATTGCATCTTTAAACAATTTCGGTGTTTCTTCCACTGTATTTATGCCGAATACTGCAAAACAACCTTGTCTCACCCTTGAAAAATGGAAAAAGCTATAAATTCACAACTGTTTGAATAACTATGCTTTCGACGAGTGCAGTTCCTCCCATAACACCAAGCGGGAATGCACTCGATTGCTTTTTGGGTAGCGTGATTCTCTTATAGCATGAACCGCTTTGACAACATGAAAAAGAGAGCGAAGCTTCAACTTACTCAAATACTTTACAATAGGTCTGAAACTGTCAATTCCTTTCCAATTCACTCGATGTCGTTTCATAACTATACGACTGTCGCAAGGTATAGTTAATTCCAAACTTAGGCATAGAATGAATTGTCACGGGGGCATCGCACAGGAAGATTCTCGCTCAGTGCCTAACAAACTCGGATTTTATACCTGGGAGGGGTAGAAGCAATACGGTTCGGATAAGCACTATGAACTTTCCTTGTGGTCTGGGAAAAGGTTTTGGGGTAAGGGGTAAAAGATGTATTTAAAACCTTTCCCCTTTAACCGAACCGTATTGAGGGTAGAAGTTAGTTAATAACAGCAGTTGCTCATTTGACGATTAGCGATAACGCACATTTTGGCGCTACTGTTGTATCAGAACAGAATCTCTCAACTCCGAATTAACTCATGATGAGTCTCCGTCAAGTCGAGAAATTTCCATCGTTAACCTTGTCTGAAATTCAGCAGTATTTAGAGAGCGGGCTGTTTCGTGGCATCGGCAAGAAAACTGCTCAAACTCTTGTCAAACACTTTGGAACTTCAACCTTATCAGTGTTAGACAATGCTCCAGAGAAACTAGGTTCAATTCCTGAGCTTAGTACTTATCGAATCACCGCAATTACTTCATCTTGGTCATTAAGTAAAACTAATCCTAACTTTGGGGTTATTACTCAACTTCTGGCTGTGGGAACTTCATTAAAATTAGCCTTAAAAATTTGTGACCATTACGGACACCAAACGTCTTCTGTACTACAAAACAACCCTTATCGCCTAGCAGATGAAGTCGATGGTATTGGTTTTAAAACTGCTGATGAGCTAGCGATATCTTTAGGAATCTCACTTGATAGTGAGACTCGCTATGCTTCATCTCTAATCCATGTTTTGAAATCGGCAATGCAAGAAGGTAATTGTTTCCTTCCCTCATCGCAATTACTTGCCGCCGCTATGGATGCGCTCAACCATACTTTGCATACACCTGATATTCAATCTTTAAGTACTATTCTTGCTAAGTTAATAGATAAGGGAACTTTAATTTCTGGTGATGGAGAGAGCGTTTACCTGAAAGCTGCTTACCGTGCTGAACTTTCTGTGGCTTTAAAAATTCAAGCTCACCTGAATCAACCGACTCGTCCGAAAGAACATCTTGAACACTGGTTAGTAAATCTTCAAGCAGCTGACTATCGCCAACTCTCACGCTTGAGCGATGAACAACTTAGTGCTTTGGTCATGGCAGCTAAACATCCAATCAGCATTATTACTGGTGGCCCTGGTCGCGGCAAAACCCATGTTCTGAAAACTTTAGTGGAATGGTTGACTTCAATTAGGGCAACTATTGCTCTTACCGCCCCCACTGGAAAAGCTGCTAACCGAATGAAAGATGCCACAGGCATGGAAGCGAGTACCATTCACCGTCTACTTCAGTGGCAGGGAGTTGGGCAAGCTTTCCTTTATAACGAAGAGAATCTGCTTGCTCTCGACTGGCTGATTGTTGATGAATTTTCAATGGTAGATATATTCCTGTTTAATTCTCTACTCAAAGCAATGCCAGCCAAAACCCAAATTTTGTTGGTAGGAGACTCTGACCAATTACCTTTACTCATTTCACCCCCTGATGAATTAGCAAATATTTGGCGCAGATTAGGCAATGCTACCAAATCTCCAAGAACAGCATCTACTCTTACCATTGCTTCGAGATTGCAACAACGCCAATTGACTGCAACACAAGGACAGATGACAACTATTGGTAGTCTTGCACAAAATATGTATGAGTCCAAATTTGGTTATCGTCCTTCAAAGCAACCCGAACTTGTCGGCAAGTTTCGCTTTAACACTTATCATTATGAAACTTCTTCAGTTGAGTTAATTGATTCGGCAATTGATGCAGTTCTCCGTAACCAATAAATGTTCTAACCTTTGATGCCGTAAGGCGTTGAGCGCGAAAAAAATTTACCTGGCTTCATCGGGTTAATGCCTGCCCAAACCTTTGATGCCGTAAGGCGTTGAGCATAGTAATTCAGTCTGTAACACCATATTCACGCTCAATCAAACCCAACAGCTTTTCTTCCACAGCCGTTAGATAAGGACAGTTTAGCTTCCCCAATGACTGCAACTCTCTTTTTGACTGTCTCCAAAGAGCGAATTGGAATACACTATTTTTATGCCATCGCCTGGGCGTGGGCGCTTGAGCCGGGAGCTTCCATTGGCTACTGCTTAACTTACACTTTTAAAATCTATGGCTATTCCAGCAGCAGAGTTAAAAATCGGGCAATCAGTAAGGTATTTAATCGGCACTCGAAGCGGCATGAGCGCGGCAATCACCGATATCAGCAAATCATCTCTTAGCATCAAAAATACTTATATTGTTACTTTGACCTTTGATGATGATTCACTACCAAATCACTTAAAAACACAACAACTAACTGTTTATGACGAATTGCTGTCAGGTTGTGAAATAATCACATTTTAAAAAATGAAAATTGGCAACAGCAGAGCGCACATTCGCCGCTACAAGTTGAAATTAATTAAAATACTAACTTGCCGGCTGATATAATCCCGTATTTTCGTTAAATTCCCACCCTAATCCTGCTCTATCTTTGCCCTTACACCATGCTACAAAAAGCGGTGGGAGAAGATTAATTCGCTCCTTGCGTACAGTTTCAAGACTTACACCAAGTCTAGAAGCTAAACCTTCTTCGGTTAATGGTTGCATTCGGGGAATATGCCCTTGGAAGGATGAATTATTGTAGTACGATTTTTGACCTCGCTTTTGTTGGTTGTTGAGATAGTTTTGAATTTTTATAATCGCCTCAGCTAACTGTGTCATTCGGGCACACGTCCCCTCCACTTTTTGTTCTAAATCGGCGAGATTATGAATTGCTGTGGTTTGCTTGCTATTAGATTCACTTGCAAACTCGGACTCGAGCTTATCAAGTCTTTCGCAAATAGCTATTATCGTTTCATTGATCGGGCTGCTGTGACTATTGTTACCAGCAACCAAGTACTCCTCAACACTTGCCTTAATCTTAGAATCTAGGCGTTTGTCTAAATCATTAATTGCATCAAGCTTATCTTGGGAATCGTCTAAGTAGAGTTCGATAAATTCGATCAGCGTGGCTGTTGCCGTTGTGCCTTTCGAGTTGCAACGGGCGATAAACTGCTCCCACATCCTTTGGTCACAGTTGAAAGATGCTAATTTTTTTTCCGCCCTGTATTGCTCATGGAGAGCGTATCATCTAGGTAAACTGGGACTGTCCACGCTTATTAAATCGTGTAATTCATCATGATGAATTACCTTGATACTATCATCGCCAAATGTGTCAGCGCATTCTTCAAGCGATGGCTTTTAGAAGAGATGTTATTGCCAACGGCTACCATTGGCGATCAAAAATTATCTCAGGCTTAAACACTTGCTCCCTTGCCTTATCTAATTTTTGATCACCGAAACAGTGCTGAGTACTTAGTTATATTGCTGAGTAAAAAAGCAATAATTGCATTCAGTACAGTCAGTCTGTACCCCTACTCAAAAGCTAGCTACGCGTAGCGTCTCTAAAAGTTGCCCCTGCTTTTAAGCCCTGGAAAAAAATAAATATTTATTTCGAGATTATTGCACGAGAAATAATGCATTCATCCTTGCTTCAATCCCCTAAGATAAATCTGAGCGGTTACTCAGCACTCAGCACTCTTTAACTTAAAACTGTTTTGTTCTGATCGCTGATAGGATGATTAACTATCGGGGGTTCGGGGCTGTGAAAATTGACCGTCACGGGAAGGCAAAGGTTTTGTCGCCGGAAGAAATCGGGCGTCTATTCACTTCGGGGTTGACCACAGTCCGAGATAGAACACTTGGTGCGGTGATGCTGTACACTGCTTGTCGTGTCTCCGAATGCGTCACCCTAAAAATTCAGGATATTTATGACAGCAGAAGGCAAGTCAGGCCAGAACTGAATATTCGCAAAGGCAGCACGAAGGGGAAGCTGTCCACTCGTACAATTCCTGTGCTGGATGAACTGCGACATCACTTGGAACTCTATAAACCAAAAGTTTCTTACGATCGCTATCTTTTCCCAGGACGCTGGGGGCGCGGTCATTTGCATGAGGATTACGCAGCACTGATTTTTCGGAGAGGGTGCAAACGGGTAGACATTGAAGGCGCAAGTACTCACAGTTGCCGGAGAACTGCACTGACGCTGATGAGCAATGCGGGAATTCCACTGAGAGTGATTCAGCAAATCAGCGGACATCGAAATTTGGAGCAACTGCAAGAGTATCTCGACGTTGAAGCGTCGCAAGTTCGGGGTGCGATCGCGGCGTTGTCGATGCTGACACCGCCATCAGGTAGCAGCAGTAAAAATGACTTGGTAAGTGAGAATCACACAGAGTTATTCACAGATTTCTAGATCGGAAAATGCACCAATTCCGATCTAGACAGAAAGATTGCCAGATCAGGTCTATAACGATTTTCCCAAAAAGTCATTTACAATTCCATAGGCAACACCTCTTCCGAGAGCCACTGATAAAAATGAGGCACAGATTGCTCCAGGTTACGTAGTTCATCAAGGGCGATCGCCTCCAACTCCAGCACTGTCTCCCATCGCAAATCACCAGCCCATCGCTTAAGGATGCCTTTAATCGCGTCCACTCCGTGTTTAATACCGACTCGAAGCATTTCCACGCAATGGAGTAAGGTAGTGCGGTCGGTTGGTGGTGGGTCAAATTCGGTAGTATCCTCCCCCTGGTGATGGGGTTTCCCTATACAATCATGGGGGGGGGTGGATACTAATTCGCAATTGTCAATTCGCTGCTTTTCGCAATTAACTTCAAGAAATTGCGAAAAGCAGCGAATTGCGAACTGCTCATTGCTCATTGGAGCTTTCTGCTCCCGTTTGTTTTGACGGTGAGCAATTACGTGTGAGGCAAATTCTAATTCCGACTTTGATAGCGAATAAATTTTCACCTGTTGACCGCGCTTACCCTGTTTGCGGGAGGTCAACTTTAGCCCCAGCTGTTCTATAAGAGTGCCTAGTAACCAAATCGGTTTACACTCACTGGGGACAGTAAACCCAAGAATTGCTTTAACGTGAGCAGCACAATTTTTGGCGATCGCCGTCATATTTATTAAGTCTGGGTCGCTGGCATTAACTTCGCCCCCGGCAACTAACCGCTCAAGGATCTGATGCAACCCTAAGTTGAAACGGGCCAACCACCGAGCCGAGTAATTCCCCCAGTCCATACAGAGAGCAAGCTTTTCTCGTTCGGCACGATCTTTATCCGTGACTTGCTTTGGAGGTTGGGGGTAAACTCTTTCGGTCTTCTCATCAACAATTACTCCCTCTGGTTTTGATAAAATGGCTTCTAAGCCGGCGATCGCTCTGATTAATCGACCGCCATTATCGAGTTCGACTAACTCTGGCGTAACGTCGATGCCGTAAGAGTCAGAGATCCGAAACTTCTCGTTTTCAAAAACTTCTTGGGGAGTGAGGTAATCTTTACTCCTACGGGCGTTATACTCAGTTTTGGTAATATTATTAGCCTTGGCAACAGCCGAGTAATGGGCAGTGTCCAAAGCAGTCGCCGCATTTTTCATGCGTTCTCTTTGTTGGTCATCATCATCACTGCCCACTGAGATAAAGGTATTACCCATTTCTGTGAGGAGCGATCGCAAATCATCACGCAGATTATTCAGAGAATAGTTACGGTTAGCCAGAATTTGACAGTAGGCATCCAACGCCCAATCTTTCTCCGCTCCCCGCTTACCTGTTTCTCGGTGAATGCGAATTAGGAAAGCTGTCATCTCGTTTGATTGCAAGAGTCGTTCTTTAATCTTAGTAGCATTAGTTTCGGCATAACCAAAGGGAGGACGCTTTGCCACCCAAACGTGAAAGGGAACTTTCGGGCGATAGCGGTAAAGCTGTTGGGCACATTCAGTAGCAGTTTGACTTACAGCATGAAATACACCGAATACAACATCAAAATGATACTCCGAAATATCTACACCAGTTCCCAGGCTGGGGGAAGTGAACAAGGCATCGAGGTTTTTAACAGCGTTAGTAATATCTTTGATGAAAGCGACATTTTCTTCACTACCAGAATTATCGGAGTGGACAGACCAGATGCTCCGTTTTGCCGGATGACTACCTTTTCCACCATTAGATTGACTCAAATCATTTTCGGACGGTGATGATTCAGTATCGAATATTTGCACTAAGAATGATTGTTCAAGTTTCTTAATGAAACGCTTGGAATCACTGGCAACCATGATTTTCTGTCCGCTCATCAACGCTGCTGAGATTTGGGCAATCAGGGCACTTGAATTACTACCTTCGTACCAATATATTGTGCGATCTCCATTTCTGAATTCGTTTTTGACGATGTAAGGAACTTCACCTTCAGGGCGCATTGCCCGAAAAAAGTCTACCGTCAGATCATCCATGTGTGCATCGGCAATCACAACAAGGGGTGCATTGTATACTATATATTCCAGTACTTCCAGGATTGCTGCCCGATGTTCTTTGCAAGTATTACTATGCAGTAAATGTACTAAGTATTGGCAAGCTTCATCAATAAAGATGCAGCCGTACTTTAGGGCTTGGGTATTCAGTTTATGTAAGCTGTCAATAGTAATACTAAGAGCTTGGGCTTGGGCTAAACCTGTGTAACCTAAGTCAGAGTACATGGCAGTTTGGAGTCGCTGTCCAAGATTTTTGAGCAGATTAACGCGATGCCCATTGTTGAGGAACCGCGCGTCAGGGTTTTGGTCACGCCACCAGCGCATGAGTTGGGTTTTCCCAGTGCCCATATCGCTCCAGAGTACAACGAGTCCTGTTTGTGGAAAACGGAAGGATTTTTTGGGATTTTGGGTACTGGGTTTGGGGTTAAGGGAATCAGAATCTATATATTCAACATTTTCCCTAAACCCAGTACCCAAAGAAGAGTCCGTAGGTCTAAGATTTGGGGATACCAATTTTTCAAGTGAAATATCATTTTGAGGCGGGACAGATGAGCATTTTTCCTCGAGTTCAGGAATGGAGAGTGCTTGGGTCAAATATTTAATATTGACTGTGACATCGGGCTGGTACTTGCTCAATCCCCATTTCTTAGCCCGATATGAACGTTGGTAATCAAAAAGTGATTTGGCATCATCTATGATTGCAGTCAGTAAGGTATCAGCATCAACACCACGACCAACCACAAAATCATCAACACCCTTTTCTGGGCCTGGCAATAATGCAACTTCACCTGTGCAACCAGCCGATTCAATTGCTCTAATGGTGCGAACAGTAGCTTGAAAAACTGACCAACGGGTGTTGGCTTTGGTTTCGTAGTCAAATAGTATAATGAACTTGCGCCCCGCCTGAGCCATCGGTACTAAGTCAGGATGCAACCGTTCATCAAAATCTTGTTTGCCGACGCGCCCGTTCCAAATTCCCGGCAGTGCAACTGCTACAAATCCCAGACTCAGCAAGCAAGCTGCCTTTTTTTCGCCCTCGCATAATATTATTGGAATCTCTGGATGCTGCTTTATCCACTCCCAGAAGGTGATTTGTATATCGAGCTGCTGCAATTCGATGTTCGACTGTATTTGCTCTCTTATCCATGACCAAAATATCAGTGGATTGAGTAAGTCTTGTAAACACAATGCTATTCGGGAAATTAACTGCACTAATTGCGAATTACACAAGTGGGCAACATAGAGAGCGTTTTTTCTTCGATTTTTAACATGCAGCTTTTTCCCACGTTTTGCAAAAAATACTTTTTGAATATCGGGGATGTTGTAGCGCCGTGCAACTTTATTCAAAATACAGTTGGGAATATCGAAGTAGGTGACGCGGTTAGCTGTCTTGGGGGGTGATTCGTATTTGACGGGTTTGTGTGATTGCCAATCAATGCGGGGGAAGTTGGGCTTAATGCGCCCCCATTCCATTGGTTCCCAATTATTCAACGGGTCAAGTGACTGAATCCAAGTTCCACCGAGTAATAGATGCTGGTATTGCCTTATGTATGCATCTGTGACTCGACCGGCGTTTTTGCGAGGGATTTTATTGGAGATGAACAGGTAGTCGTAAATTGATTCCCCTTCTATGTGGAAGAAATTACGTTCAATCAGTGCCGGATGAATGGCGCTACCAACATATAGTTCATGGTATTCGGCAGCCGTGAGATTGTTTGGGTATTCAATTGGGTGTAATATCTGCTCAACTGATACCTTGCCATCTGGTTTAGGCTCTTTGTTGCCACTCTTAATTGCATTTTTATTTGTATTCACAATCTCTCCCAATATTTTCATGATTAAAAAACTTAGATACAGCAAAGCTTTCAGGGTTTATGTCTGGATCAGATTTTTCGTGAAATGGTATCAGACCGAATGGCACTAAGAAAACGTAAAACTCGTGCTGTGACTGGGTGTAGGGGTGTAGGGGTGTGGGGTGTAGGGGAAGAGTGTTGTATGTTAAGTATTCATCGTTTGGTTCTTAGTTTGACCGTGCAACCCCTACACCCTCACACCCTTACACCCTCTCATCCAGTCAGATTATGGGTTCGCGCTTTTCTTAGTGCCATTCGTATCAGACCGAAGATCCAAGCGGTCGCCAGAACTTCTGGGTTTTAGCGCTGAAACTCTACCTTCTGCCCTCAGCAAGAGAACTTCTGCCTTTCTTGTTCAATTCGTTCTGCAATGAGCGTGAACATAACAGGGTAAGCGCCGCATCAATAGTTATCAGTTATCAGTTAAGAAAATCGTCTGTGATAACTGTTCATTGATGGGAGCAGTCGGGGTCAGCACAATTCGCAATACAACTCTTGGAGAGGCTGCGCCCTAAGCGTAGCTATGCCGCAGGCTTTACGGCTGCGCCCTTCTCCTTCGGAGACGCTACCGCGAACGACACAGCGACGGACAAGCTCAGTACAAGTTCGCTTTTTCGCCCATTCGCAATTAATGCCCCAGGATAAATCCGCTTGCTCTGAACCAAGCAAGGTTTAAAATTTATCTATCCATAAATGAATTTACTTCCTCTGTACCATCAAGGAATAATTGGTCAAACTCCTTTGAGAATTACTGTGATAACTGTTCACTGATAACTGTTCACTGATTTAATTGCTACCGGGAAACCGCAACTCGCATTTGTTGTATATGGAGGTGTTTTTCGGTTCATCCTGAGAGTTATCCCATGCCACGACTACTTGCTCGCCTAAATCTTGGACAACTTTTCCTTTAGCTATATATAAGGGGTGGTAAGGATTAGCATGGCAAACAATGGAATCAACTTGAATCGTTAAAGGAACAGAAGCTGATGATTGCAGGGCAGAAATCAGTTCTTTTTCTGAGGTAGTAAGTTCAGCCCAGTAGTCTGCTTTTATCACCTCGTATTTTTCAGCTACCGCCCAAAACTCCTGCCATGTCAACTGAATACGTGCAAGTACTTGCCTAATTTCCCTAATAGCCATAGGTAATAGTTGTAATTGCTCCGTCCTGATTGCGATCGCCTCCGGTGTGGGACTAGTACCCAAAATGAGAGCCGCAGCTTCTAGCGCTTGAGTATTGTTCATGGCAAGACTTAGGTTTTTCAGTGCCATGCCCATGAGGCGTAGACATTCAGTCGCATTTTCTTTGGGTGGTTCAAGAGCTAGCTCGCGCAGATCAATGGTTTTTTCTAACGCTTGTTTTACCTGCTTGTTCAAAACTTTGGTAGCCTGTTGCGTCATAGTATTCCCCCATTGTTGAGAAGGACGTTCCTCTAGAGCGTGTTCTAATTCCTGGATACGTTGGTGGAGTTGCTGATTCTCAGTCTCCAGTTTCCGTAACCCCTCCATCTCATCTAAACGCTGCTGCAACTGGATATTTTGCTCTTTCTGCTGGTTGTACAGAAAATGCATGGATTGGATTTGCTCACTTACTTGGGCTTCGGCTCTAGCCGAGACTTCTGCTTGTAGTCCAATTCTCAATTCCTGCTCTAGGCGCTCTAACTCAAGTTTGTGTTGCTCTTTGAGTGCAGCAATCGCTTCGGCATATTCTTTGGGGTATCTACGCTCAGTCGAATCGGACACAATTGCGACATCCAAATCAGTGTTGTTTACCAGCAGTCTTTCACCATCAGAGAAGGTGACAATCTGCTGCGAATTATTCGGAGCCGAAGCCTCAATTACTCCTGATTCTCCATACCTGGGATGTTCTGGTGAGGAAATTGTGACTTTCATGTTTTTAGGAACCATTGGTTCCTGATTTTTGGGAACCAATGGTTCCTGATGGAATGGCTTTCTTACTCTTGGCAAGGGAGCAACAATATTAGCCGCAGCTGCGAAATCTGATTCACTAGGGTCTGGGTTTGATTCAAGAGCCAGTGTTATCGCAGCTATAAGTTTTTCTGGTTCTTTGGCTAACCTCAAAAGAGGACGGGCTTGGCGCTCATTTTTAATCTGTGACCCCAACTCTCCTGCTGCAACAATAACTTTTGATGCCCCTAATAGTTGATTTATACGCCGATAGCCACCATATATATGCAATTCGCCTTGGCAATATTCTGAGAAATTTTTGTACCCAGCGATTCTGTACATCTGCTCGTCATGCATGAGGCGAATCTGTTCTACTGCTTGCAACTCAAATCGGTCAAGAGCAGCGAAGGTGTCTTTGATACTGCTGTTGAGATCATCGTAATGAAGTGCTGATTTGGTTTCTTCTCTATCTAATGTCAGCATATTTCTCTCCTGTCATTATCACTTGGAGAGGGGTTTGAAAAAAATTTTGATGTCACCTTAATCCCGACACCAAGGTGTATTGGGCATAAGTCATTTTTCACGATATTTTCCCCTGATTACTTGGTTGACAAGTTCAGAGGGGGTTGCATCAGTTATCAGTCAACAGTTAACAGTTATCTAATCTTGGACTCTACTCCCAACTGATAACTGGTAACTGGTAACTGGTAACTGTTATTCGCGCTGCTCCTGCTTTTTGCTACAAAATTCGGGATGTTTCTTAACCAAACTTAACTTTACAGAAACTTATGAATTTTGACAGCTAAAATTGCCACACAAAACTGGTGCGTTTCGTGCGGCTTCTCGTATAATACGAGAAGCAGCGGATTCAATCTCGTCTGACCAGTCAGTGGAATCAAGTCGTCAAACTTTAAGTACCACTGCTATGGTTTTAGGGAGATAACCCCGCTCTGAGGTTATATGGAATTTAAGACCCGCACAAAGCGCTACTCCTTAGTGGCGCTTTGTGCGTTAAATCCTCGTACTGTTGTATCTTCACCTCCATACCTCCTTTCAATTAGCTTGATTTTACATAACTTGTGGTCTTTCGGTATCTAACGAGATTCTGATTTTTCTTTGTTTGACTCCTCCATATTTACCAGTCTTTGTTCTAGCTTACCCTGATTGGGTAATCACTTTTTCAAGAAGCAGACCTACCGCAGAGGTCGTTTCTGCCTTGGGCTTGCGCTCGAAAACTTGTATGCTCGGTTCCTCTAATATGAACCGATGTTCTGTTTGCTGACCGAGTTTACCAGCGATTGCTGCTACCCACTGGGGATAATTACTGGCAGCATCGGTCAGTTTCTTCCAAATCTTAGGCTTGACTGTGATGCTAATGATGCGTCCATCACAGTCAATGTTGAACTGTTGCCAGTTGTTCTCTATCGTTTTTGCTTCAGGTAGTTCATTGATTTTGATTGTTACTTCTAGCTTTACTGAAATCATACATACCTCTCTCTGTTAAGATGCGAACGCTAATGGTGAACCATCAGATGTATGCACTAACCCTTGTGGATCTGTCTTGATGTATTTTTTAATAATTGGTTGGAGAGTAAAACTGATTTCTTTAGTAACTGGGTTTTTGATACTTTCAATTAATGACTGATTCTCAAGTTTTTCTAACGCTTTAATTAACTCTAAAGTTGATACACATTCTTGAGTTTTCTGTTTCATACCAAACAATAGTTTAGCAAAACTAATGGATTGTTGATTTTCGACTATTTCTTCTGCTATATAAATTAAAATTTCTCGCTGAATACTGCTTAATGATTCTCCAAACAGTTGATTAAGGATTACCTCAAAATGACTACTAACAAGCGTAGTTGGATTCTCAAAAAACATTTTTGTATTACCACCAAAGAAGTGGTTAATTCGATTAGCTACTGCTTCGAGTTCTGAAGGATTTCCGCGATACGTTTGAATTAATTGGTTACACTTTTCTTTATCCGTCAATCCTTTGCTAGATAAAAGCTGCATTGCGGCATCTACGTCTAAACCTTGGATTTTCAAGAAATGAAGAGGTTGTTTTGCTGTTATAACATTATCAAGTTCATCAGGCCAAGCTCGACCAGTTAAGAGTATGCAGCTTTCATGTTTTTCTTCTATTAATCGGTGAAAAAATACTCCATATTCAAGCCTTTGCTGAAAGTTATTTTTCTGAAATAAAGAATCAAAACCATCTAGTACTATCAGACAACGGCGTAATTGTAAGCGTTTAATCAATACTGAAATCATTTCCTGGGTATATTCAGGTAAACCTAAATCAGGCTGACAAGGTTGAGTTAGTTCTATGAGTTCGGCTACTAAATCTTGAAGTAATGGTGCATGAATAATTGTTTTCCAGATTAAGCTATCAAATGTTGATTGTTTCCTTGCACTAACTTCTTTTATCAATTTTGCAACCAATGCGCTTTTACCGATACCCGCAATTCCTATTAAGGATATGCAACGCTCGTTACTTATCAATTCTTTTAATGAGTTTAGTTCCTGTATTCGCCCATAAAAGCTAGATATGTCGGGCAGTTTCCCCCTAATAATTGGTGTCAAATCATCGACAGGAAGCCTTTGTTTTTCGTCTGAGGCGGATTGAATATGATACTTTTTGTTAACTTGCTCTAAAAAATACCAAAGCTTCTTTTTACCCACTCGTTCGCCATCCCCTATAGTTTCTGAAAGTATGTCCCATAAGCGGGGTGCTACTGTGCGCTGTATGTAGTTTAAGCTGTAAGTTGAGTGGCTTGCTATCTCCTCGTACTCTCGATCATTCAATGCCCCTTTGATAACGAGCATTTCAGTTTCAGATAAGTACTTGCCTCTTTTGGCAAAAACTAAGTCATTTACTACGACCAGCGCTAGCCTAAAAGTCTCTGTTATTGGAAATACGCCTTGAGATGATGATTGATCAGATGAAATTTCCTGCTCTCCAAAAGTGACAGAGGAAGAAAGAGGAGATTGAAGTTCCGGTTCAGCAGTAAAATCCATAGCTATGTAAGTACCTCTGCTACAGTGAATGCTCGTGAAGAGGCTCTCCGCGAACGAGGCTTAGTTTTTAGAGTATGTTAGATTGCAATCAATCATACCTGATTTTACTATTTATGGTTAATTTTTTCAAAAAAGTACTAAGTCAACCGTTATACAGGTTTGATCGAATTTAGGGCATCTATGGAAAGATAAGAGCCACAAAGTCATAGTAACTTGCTTTTCATTCAGAGTAGTAAAAGTATTATTGTGATACTGGTCTAAAGCTACTTGTCCCCGTTGTTGTTGCATTTTTTGTGGACAGGAAGGTACTCATGTCTGTTTGGCGTTCGCTCTCGAAAAAATGTCCCAATTATAAAGATATTGGCGCTGTTGCCCCTTTTGGCAAAGCGAGAGGCAGGTGTTTTCATACAACCAGAGAAAAACTAAAACTGGGTTTCAAAGCCTCTCTCCACTTCGGGGAGAGGAATGGAAGCGGGGTAAAAAGCTATGCTACAAAACGAGAAATCAAGACTTATAAATTTTCTTTTTTCGTATGAAAACACCCTGCCTTTTTGCAAAGCGAGGGGGGAGAATTTTTAAATTGCATCCCTGTGTTCAAAAAAATTTTTTACAAATCACAAAAATTCAAGCAACCTAAAGGGAGAGTAATTAGCGTAAATTGTCATGGGTACTTGTATCTGTATTCAGGCAGTAAGACATAAACACTCTTTACCAACTGCCTAAGGCATAAATTTATACTTGGCAAGTATGTCGTTTTATTGTATAAACCCCCTTTGTGAGCAACGTAAAAATCCTGACAATACTGAAACATGTCTATCTTGTGGTAGTCCGTTGCTGATTAATAACCGTATTCGACTGCTTAAGCCATTGAGAGAGCTTACTTATGATCCTCGAAGCTACTTTGAAGTTTTTGAGGTAGATGACGCTGGTACGAAATGGCATCCGGTTCGTGAGCGAAGAGTCATGAAAGTTCTCAAATGGAATTCGACTAGGCTTCGTGAGTTAATTAAGCGGGAATTCGGTGCTTTACGGTTAATCCAACATCCAAATATTCCTCAATGTGATGTTGAAGATTTTTTCAGTTTTGTACCTAATAATAGCCCTCTGGAACTATGTTGCTTAGTAATGGATAAAATTGAGGGACAAAACTTAGAAGAATGGATAAAAGAGAATGAACCGATTTCCCAAGCTCAAGCATTAGAATGGCTACGTCAATTAGTTGAAATACTTGATGTAGTACATCATACTGAATTTTTTCATAGAGATATTAAACCTGCAAACATAATTCTTCAACCAAAAGGGGAACTTGCGTTAATTGATTTTGGAACTGCACGACGAATAACTGATACGTATTTAGCTAAAGTTAGTGCAAGTGGAGGAACTGATACAAGAGTAGGAAATTATGAAATTACAACTGTAGTTTCTTATTATTACACTCCACTAGAACAAGTTTATGGTAAAGCAGTCCCACAATCAGATTTTTTTGCTTTAGGCCGGACTTTTGTTCGTTTAGTTACTGGCACTTCATTGACACGTTTGCCGACAGACAAAAAAACAGGACGATTAATCTGGAGAAATAAAGCATCGCAGATTGATAAACCCTTTGCTGACTTTCTGGATGAGTTGATGGCTCCCATGCCAGGGCAACGTCCACCAACTACTGAAGTTATCCTGCAACGGTTAAAAATACTTCCTCAGCAAAATAAAATTTATAGAGTAACGAAGTCTAAAACGTTCAGAGTCAGCGCAGCAATTGGATTTATGATTTTGACAGTCTTTGTGACTTTCAAAGTATTATTACCACTAAGAGCTAAATATTTAGTGTCTCAAGGGGAGAAGGCTGAGGCAGCAAATAATTTTCAGACCGCACAAGAGTTTTTTGACTCAGCTATAAAAATTAATCCTCAAGCCAGATACACAATTTCCAAATTTTATTTTGAAAAAGGACTTCGCAGTACGAAGAGTCTAGGATTAGCTAAAAGATACTATGAATTAGCAATTAAATATAATGACACAAATGTAGAATCATATAATAATTTAGGTATTGTGTGTAAACAATTACAAGATTCTCAGTGTGTAATAGATAGTTATGAAAAAGCTTTTAAGTTAACCTCTGATAATTGGGAAGGGCATTATGGATTGGGAACTTACTACGATGAACGAATGAAATATGATTTAGCGGAGCAACAATACCAGTTAGCCATAAAAATTAATAGACAAGCGATAATTGCTATCAATAATTTATCTAGAGTAAAAATTCTCCAAGGTGATTATAATACAGCAATTTCTCTCGCCCAAGAAGGACTACAAAAAACTACAAATCCCAGATGGCAAGCAGTTTTGTATAAAAATTTAGGTTGGGCAAAATTTGAGCAGAAGAAATATAGCGAGGCGAAGCGATATTTAGAGAAAGCGAAAGAATTAGAGATCCAAAGAACATCTACCCACTGTTTGCTGGCAAAAGTGCAGGGAATTTTAGGTGATTTTGATAACTCTTGGCTTTCCTGGGAAGCCTGTTTGCTAACTGAATCTAGAGAACCAGAGGTTTTCATCTGGCGAGCCGAAATAATAGAAAGAATTAGACAAAAAGCTCCTAATTTAATTGAAGATTAAGCTGATTGAATTTAATAGCGTCTCAATAGTAACAAATTATTATTAGAATTTACAACCCTAAACACATTTTTTTATCTCTCTAATTCTTGTATGCTATTAACTTGCATATAACTATATAAAACTTTTGATGCTAAGTACACACAGACAAAAGAACAAAATTGGGAGAAAAATCTACATCTTCCAAATTTTAGTAGTTGCATCAACGATACTTCTTCTAGGTTGGAGCAATGCATGGGGTCAGGTAAAGCCAGAAGCAAAACGTAGGTGTAAGGTTATTGGTCGAGTTACTAACGTGAGCGATCTTCGCTGGCGAGTAAATAGCTTATTGTGTTCAGGAGATCGCATTACTCCAATGAATGGACGAACAGTTAATACTTTATGTTACTTGAACGGAGAATTTCTAGATTTTAAACAAAGTAGCATTTTCGATGTTGAAGATAAATGTAGGCTACCGCACGACAGAGTAAGGCTATGTACGGGATTGAACCCAACTGAATGTGACGGTATTAAAGGGCCAACAAATGTACCAATGCTAATTAGCGCTCTTTTATGTCTCTGGTGAGAGAAAAATGCTCTGATTTGCTGAGATTTTTGAAATTCCTTGAAGACTGTGAACAATACAGGCGCTGCTATGTCGGAAATATTGAGAAGTAATCAAATAT
>NZ_JAIVFS010000093.1 GCF_020829645.1 Nostoc mirabile CHAB5784
TTGAAGAACTTCGCGATCGCCTAAACGAGCTTTTCAGTACAATCACATCGGAACGTGTTATATCTTTAACTTCTTATGATTTTATTCTCGAAGCTCTTTTCTATGCAGCTTCAATGTAAATTGATATTAGTAGCAATGCCATCGCAGAGGGTGCGTAGGCGCAGCCCGCCGCAGGCATCACTAGATTGGGATTTGATTGTAAATAAACTAGCTAAGGTAAACTCAAGCGATTGATTTCTGTTTCAAATGTCTTTTATATGAATTTAGCAAGCAGTAAAATTTATCTTATTCGGGAAGCGATCGCGTCAGATGATGGACGTGGGGACAAAAGTTTAAACGTCTCATTACCCTGTGCGATCGCTCAACATCTGGCGATCACACGCACATTAATGTCACTTGCAATATTGGCTGTGTCTAAGAGGTTGTTTGAAAAGTAGTTAGTTGTGATTTTAGGCACTTGTTGATCCCCCCTAACCCCTCTTAAAGAGCAGGGCTGTTTCATTCCCGAAAGAGCTTTAAAAATCAAGGGTTCTAGCAATTAAAACAGTGAACAGTCAACAGTTATCAGTTATCACGGTTTAAGTGCTCAAATTTTGAAAGCGACTTCAAACACCACTTGCTTAGTTGTGGGGGACTCTGACTCCCAATTGACAATCAAATTCTTAACTGATAACTGATAACTGATAAGAAGCAGGCAGGAGAATCTCTTCCCACGTTCCTTCAAAAGTTTGCTGTTCCATAATTACCCTATTCAAAGTTAGCTTTCTGGCAAATACCTTAACATAGAAGCAAATACGACATCTTGATTATGGGAACTTGAAATGGATGCTTTAGTCCAAGAACTTGACACAAAACTACGTCAATGGCAACCTGACATTGCTCAACAAGTGCGGCAATGCCTTGCAGAGATTATTGAACTGGCAGACCAAGATGCTCTAGATATTCTTCGTTCCAGAGTCGTTGAACAAGAAGTGTTGGATTTGATTGATGAACCCGAAACCTGGTGAAGTGTGGCTGGTCGATTTAGGACTTGCAGCCAAGACGCGTCCTGTTGTCGTTGTGTCTCGGTATGACCCCACTCCCCCGCGTGCTTTGGTTCTCTATGTACCAATAACTACGCAAAATCGGGGTAGCGCATACGAAGTTGAACTGCCTGCATTGCGGTTTTTACGACAAGGCTCTGTCGCTAATGTTCAAGGTCTAGGTTCAATCCCTACTGCAAGACTGGAGCGTAAACTGGGCGAACTGCCAGATGAAACATTACTCAAAATCAAACAAGCTTTGATGTTTGCTCTGGAGAAAGGAAATTGAGGAACAGGAGAACGATTTAAAAAATGTGGATAACAGTTGAAGGGCAATCGCTTATTCACAATAAAATCACTGCAAAAAGCTAATAAAGTTCTCTCGCTAATAATAGTAGGTTGAGCAGCGTCACCTACCTAATAGCTTGTTTTATACTTTTTTACGTGATTTTTGCGTAATTATATGTAATTATTTTACACTTTTGACTTAACTGCTTGCTGTGATGCTTGCAAAGTCTGGGGTAAACTCCAGTCGGGACGCAAGCTAGCGGCGTTGCGTAAATAGATATGATGAATTGAGGCGGAGGCTGGCAGATAAGCGTGGATTAGGAACCGAATGCAGCGCTGTAAGCTGCCTTGGACGTGCATTTGCTGCACATCCAACATGGCCACATTATCCCAACCAGGACGCGCTCTAGCGATCGCAGCTGGAAAAATAGCATCCAAATCCCGTGTCACTGAGAAAGTCACACTAATCATGTCCCTCGGCTGGAATTGATTCCGGTTTTCTAGTTCATCTAGTAGTTCCGTCACTACCTCTAGCATTGCCTCAACGGTATTTTCTGAAACGGTTGTTGCTCCGCGAATAGCCCGCATTTGCCACTCCACGCCCAAATCCTCCTTAAAAGAAAAAAGTTAGGGGTTAGGAGTTAAGAGTGAGAAATTGAGAGTTTTAACTCCTAACTCCTCACTCCTAAACGCCAGTTGCTCCACTTGGGGAAACCCCAAGACCGCACTGGCTCCTCCTAACTCATATTAGGGTCGATATAACCACAAGGGTAAACCACTAGTAGACATTTCAAATTCGAGCCAATCAATTCCAGATCGAATTCCTGATGAAACTTGACGACTTCCTGGCAGAAGGCGACTCAATAAGGGTTTACGTTCTTCTAGGGTATAACAGAGAGTTTTTTCTGGATCAAGACCGATCAGTTCTGCTGTCCAGCGACGGGCATCTTCTTCTGTGCCCAGGCGATCTACAACACCCAATTCTAGGGCTTGCTGTCCAGTAAAAATCCGGCCATCAGCGAAACTTTTCACAGCTTCTACTGTTAAAGAACGGCCATCAGCTACCGTTTGCACAAACTGCTGATAACTTGTGTCAATCAACTCTTGCAGGATGTTTTCTTCTGGTTGAGTCAGTTGCCGGTCGAAAGACAAAATGTCTTTGTAAGGGCCAGACTTAATTACTTGAAAGGAAACACCGATTTTTTCTAGCAGGCGTTCCAAGTTATTCCCACGCAAAATCACACCAATACTACCCGTAATCGTACCTGGGTTAGCTACGATGTGTTCGGCTCCCATGCCGATGTAGACTCCTCCAGAAGCCGAGATATTACCAAAGCTAGCGACGATTTTGATTTTTTCGCGCAAACGCTTCAGGGCGCTGTAGATTTCTTGAGAATCTCCGACTGTACCGCCAGGGCTATCGATACGGAGCAATAATGCCGGAAACTTTTTTTCTTCTACAGTTTTCAGAGCTTCTAGGACGCGTTTGCGAGTAGCACCGGCGATCGCACCAGTAATTTCAATCCGCGCAATTTGTTTTCTAAACTTGGGCTTAAACGGCCAAATCATGAGCTGTCAACATACCTCGTAATAAACTCAATATAAGATGCCCAACGGTCAGACGACCTCTTTTGCTCTGTTAAGAAACATGAGCAGGCATTGGAGCATCAGGATTTTAAGGAAATTTTTATATTTTACAGTGAGTTTTATTTGATATTCTCGATAAATGCTAATCAAGTCCTTCAATGCAGCTAACACAAAATACCAAACTCTAGTTTAGCGTTCAGCATGATGATTTAGCACAGACTATTTTAGCTGTTTTGCGGAATTAAAATCCTACAACCCTTGGTATTTTAGCTTTTTGGCTTTTTGAGGATTGGTTTAATAGGGTCGCGCACCTGTACTAGTTGTCAGTAATTAATAACTAATAACTAAAGAATAATAAATATTTAATCAATAACTCCGGCACTCAATTTAATTAATAAAATTCATTCAGCAACACTAATCCCTATTTAGCTTAATACCAGTAGTACTTTCAGTTTTGGGAATATCACTTTTCCCTATTTTGTACAACCCATGAGCAACTGACGAAGCTATTTTTACTGCTTATGAATCAATTCGTAAAATTTGACACCGATAATAAACGTACATATCAAACAGTGCCCCGACGAAACTACAGGTCAAACTAATCACAAATAATCCACGTAGAGGAGTTCCACTGCCAAAGGTGGCGAGAAAATGCATAATCTGAGTAGCGATCGCCTCAGTTAACTCTTGTAAACCGGGGAAGTAACCGATGAGGGGTAAAAGGAACAATCCGCCGCCAACAAGTAGCATGGGAGCGACAAAACTAAAAATGATTGTCAGTAGTAGGGAGCGGAGAAAGTTAGTGAAAATAGTCATTTAAGACAAACTCCGTGAATAGAGATGACAAGAGCTAGATAGCAGTTCGTCATTTTCTACAATACGTGCGATCGCTCCTGACCAGCCAATTTGTCAAAAATCTTAAGTTTTCATTAAAATAAACGGCTACCAGTTACAGCACATGCTGGGGAACTAAAAAAGGATTTTAATCTACAAAACCTTTGCACAATCAAGGTTATAGCCAAGGTTAGCACCTATTTATTGGTTTGCAGCACCTTTAATAACAGCTTCATTTTCTGAGAGCATCTTTAATCTAAGTTAATATTCAGCGCCGTGGGGAGTGGGGAGTGGGGAAGAAATCAATTCAAAATTCAAAATTCAAAATTCAAACATTTTAGAACTTCTGCCTTCTGCCTCCTCTTTCCCATGCCCCATTCCCCATTCCCTATCCCAATGACTTCCGCTATTCTTAAGGCAGTCACCGAGTTAGCTACAGAACATTGAACCAGACTACATCCAAATCCAGTTTAGGAGAATGGAGTCAGCGGCTGCTGGCGGCGATTTTTCTGGGTGGGCAAGTACTAGTTCACCTATTGAGGGGCAAAATCCATCGGCGCAACACCTTGCAACAAATGGCAGCAGTTGGGCCAGATTCCTTATTTATTGCCCTATTGACGGCTATTTTCGTTGGCGCAGTGTTTACCATTCAGGTGGCGCGGGAATTTATCAACTTTGGCGCAGGAAACATTATCGGCGGAGTGCTTTCTGTCGCGTTGACACGAGAACTCTCTCCCGTGTTGACAGCAGTGATTTTGGCTGGGCGAGTCGGTTCTGCCTTTGCAGCCGAAATCGGTACCATGCGAGTCACAGAACAAATCGATGCCATGTTGATGTTGAAAACAGATCCAATCGATTATCTGGTTATTCCCCGCGTCCTTGCTTGCTGTTTAATGCTACCAATTTTAACCCTCCTGTCTTTGGTCACAGGGATGTTTGGGGGATTAATAATTGCAACAAATATCTACAACCTGTCTGATACGGTATTTCTAGACTCAGCCCGTAACTTTCTTGGTATCTGGGATATTGTTAGCGCCATGATTAAGGCGTGTTGCTTTGGCATTTTAATCGCCGTAATTGGTTGCAGTTGGGGGTTGACGACAACAGGAGGAGCAAAAGGTGTAGGACAGTCAACCACAACTGCTGTTGTGACTGCCTTGCTAATTATATTTGTTAGCAACTTTTTTCTTTCTTGGTTAATGTTTCAGGGGACTGGCAGTGCATTCTTAGGGATGTAAAAGTGAGGAGTTAGGAGTAGAGACGCGATTAATCGCGTCTGTCCTGTAGAGACGCGATTAATCGCGTCTCTACAGGAGTTATCAGTTAAAACTCCTCACTCCTAACTCTTAACTTCTAACTCCTGACTCCTGACTCCTAAAATGAATAGGAGAGAAAGATGCCTAGTAAATAAAGCAGGATTTAAGACTGTGACCAGTTCATTTGCTCCTAACTCCACATCAACTGTGGAACTCAAGCCTAGTTACAATCTACCTATAGTGTTGGTGATTGCCGCTATTCCACTACTGTTGGTACAACCGTGGGTAGGCTCCGTTTTTACACTGTTTGGTTTATTTCTCATGTTTCAGGCGTTAACGCTGCGTTTGCAATTTACCGTCACCGACTTAGATATTTACAGAGGCGAAAAATTGATTCGGCGCTTTCCCTACCAGGAATGGCAAAACTGGCGGATCTTCTGGAATGGAGTCCCCATCCTGTTTTACTTTAAAGAAATTAAAAGTATTCACTTTTTGCCGATTTTATTTGATCCCAATACCTTGAAAACTTGCTTAGAACAACGTTGTCCGCGTATTTAGTCTTGAGTTCGATCTGTGCTGAGTCGTTTCGATCTAGACTCATAACTCAGCACTCATAACTCAGGACTTTTATGGCAGGTCGATTGTAATATTTCTGAAAGCTATTTATTCGCGTCATAGGAATTACACTATTGTTTATGAACCCAGAGGCATCTCAAACCCCAGAACCAATTGATGAGCGGTTGGCAGAAAAACAAGAACAGAACAATGCAGTTGAACATCCACTCAATCCATCTGTTGAGTCAGTGGGAGAAACAGGAGCCGTTAGCTCGTCAGAAGACTACACAGCTTTTGAGCCACTCATTTCCAATGCAGAAGTGGTAGATTCTACACTAGAGCTAACAGAAAATTCAAATGGCGAGTTTGTAGCGCAGTCGGAACCGGAAAATACCGCACTGGGATCAGAAAACCATTCATTATATGCAGAAGCAGAGCAGCGAGTAGCAGAGTTGCAGAGCGCTGAAGCTGCTCTCAAGGAAGAAATAGCCAAGCTGCAAGCTTTTTACAAAAACCTTCAGGCACAAGTGGGTGAAACTCAGACATCATTGGGACGACTTGTGCAAGAGTCACTGGTGCAGTTAGAACAACGCAAACAAACCCTGCAAATTTCTGTAGAACAACTAGAACGCCGACAAGAACGTATCCGCAACGAGATGCGAACCACTTTTGCTGGTACATCCCAAGACTTGGCAATTCGGGTGCAGGGTTTTAAAGACTATCTCACGGGTAGCTTACAGGATTTGGCCGTTGCTGCTGAACAGTTGCAACTAACGCCAAGTGTGGTGGAACGAGAAAAACCATCTGTAAAAGAAAAAGAGGCTAAACCAGTTGAACCCCAACCTGGAATACCTCAATTTGCCCAACAGCAGTTTCAAGATACTACTAAGCAAATTCGCCGCTTAATTGACCAATATCGCAATAAACCCGATTACTACGGCCCACCGTGGCAACTACGCCGTACCTTTGAGCCAATCCACGCAGAACGAGTCTCTAACTGGTTTTTTACCCAAGGGGGACGGGGTGGTTTGCGGACAATGGGTAGCCGCTTACAAAATATTTTGATTGCCTCTGCCGCAATTTCGATATTACACAAGCTGTATGGCGATCGCGTCCGTACTTTAGTCTTAGCTAATACACCGGAGCGATTAGGTGAATGGCGGCGCGGCTTGCAAGACTGTCTGGGAATCGGTCGCCCAGATTTCGGCCCAGACCGGGGTGTGGTATTATTTGAAGCGTCTGATGCTCTGGCTCAGAAAGCAGACCGATTGACGAAAGCCAATCAACTGCCCTTAATTATTATTGACGATTCAGAGGAGCAAATCAGTCTGTCACTGCTGCAATTTCCCCTATGGTTAGCTTTTGCTCCTGACCCCAAAACCGTGAGAAACTATGATGATGACTTTTAAATTAGTCATTAGTCACTTGTACTCTTGCTAGTCGAAGTATTAGTCATTAGTCATTGGTCAAGAGGTATTACTCTTGACTTTTTTAAATTTTGAATTTTGAATTTTATTATGGCTATTTGGTTAACTCTGTGCGGGACAATTATTGTCATAGCTTACCTGCTGGGTTCTTTTCCCACTGGGTACATTGCTGTGAAGCAGTTAAAAGGTATTGATATTCGGGAAGTTGGTTCAGGTTCCACTGGAGCAACTAATGTACTAAGAACCTTGGGGAAAGGGCCAGGAGCATTCGTTTTAGTACTTGATGCCTTAAAGGGAGTATTAGCGATCGCTCTAGTTTACTGGTTATTCAATTTTAACCCAATTCAAAATTATATCCCCCCAAAGGTAGATGCACAAGTGTGGCAACCGTGCGTAGTAACCTTAGCTGGGTTAGCTGCCATCCTGGGACATAGTAAATCAATTTTTTTAGGCTTTACTGGTGGTAAATCCGTTGCTATCAGCCTGGGGATTTTGTTGGCAATGAGTTGGCAGGTAGGTTTAGCAACAGCTGGTGTGTTTGCCATCGTCGTGGCGATATCGCGGATTGTCTCTTTGAGTTCAATTGCAGGTGCGATCGCAGTTTCCATTTTCATGGTAATTTTGCATCAACCGTTACCCTATATTCTGTTTGGGATTGCCGGTGGATTATATGTAATTTTGCGCCATCGCACTAATATTGAACGACTGCTGGCGGGAACGGAGCCAAAAATTGGGCAAAATGTAGCGACACCAGAACAAACTACATAATGAGTTTTTAGTACATACCTCGCCCCAAGCGATGCCCTGAGCAAGCTGTTAGGTGAACGTGGTATCTCTTGGACTAATGACAAATGACCAAATAATTACTAATTCGTAATTCGTAATTCGTAATTAAAGGTACAGAGCAACTAACTAAAGTTTATGGAGACAAATAAATTTATTCCTTATTTCAGAGCAAGCGACTTCAGTCGTGAGGTAATAATTACGAATTACGAACTTGTACTGAGCCTTGGGAGAGCGTAGCCGACTTGTACTGAGCGGCGTCGAAGTAAGGGCGTAGCCGAAGTATTATAAATTACGAATTATTTTGACTAATGACTAATGACTAATGACTAACTTTGCCTTTAATTAAACGGTGGAAAAGGCGGCAAGGCCACAAAAAAGCTCCACATATACTTACTGAGGCGATGGCGGCCACAACTCGCCAAGTCGAACTAGACTCAGTGGCAGAATCTGAAGGGTGAGCTTGTGTGCTTTTAGCTAATTCTGGGACTGAATGAGATAGCTGACTGGCTGTAGTCACCCCTTCAATCGCTGCTCCAATTAGATAAGCTACTAGGGCAATTACTAGCCAGTGATTCATAATATTCAACTGTTTGAACTCTGAGCGTATGCTTGGCGGTGAGGAATCATTTGATTTCTCGTACTAATGATTGCCGCCTTGCCCGAAGGATAATCGACCTTCAGCTGTATCACGAATCAGGGGCAGTTTAGATTTTATATAAGTATTAAGGCTGCTATCTGCCTGGGGATCAATAGACTGCTTCGCTTTTAACTGCTGGAGAAGCACTTGTACTAAAGCAGCATCGTCAAACTGGAGCAGGGTGCTGACCTGGGTAGACTCGATTACAGCCCAAAGCTGTTGCATCATTTTGGCAGTGACCATGAGTCTGTAACCTCTTAAGCTTTTCTTTATATTTACACGGATTTGGAATTTGTGGTTAGTTTTTATCTGAAGATTTATAAAGATATAGGCTGAAAATGCCTGAGTCAGTTAAACCAGTTGAGTTATAGCGTTTTTCAATTCGATTGAAATTTTTTTAAGACGGCGCTGGCTTTCCTTAAAAAGGCTTGTAATTACCAACATTTTTTTGTAACAGTCAAGTGTAGCACTGACCCACATCCCGCCCAGAACTTAAGTTCTGGGCTAATAGCTCAAGTCCACTTAAGTGGACTGAAATTTTCGCTTTCACAAAGTCCAGCCATTTACATCGCTTAAAATCTTGTATTTAGTCCTCTTGAGAGGACTTTAGCTATTAGCTTTGGAATTTATTCCTAAGCGGGATAGCAACGAAGCAAGTGATTGAAGATTGAAAAGATGTGGGTAATAACAAGCCTTAAAAAGGAGGGAATTAGAGCAAGGCTTTTGAAAAGCCACAATGCAGACATACGTAGGCTTCAGCGCTTTTTATAGAGGTAAACTTCAGTCGTCTTCGCTGTCGGCTACTTTTGCTAGAAATTTATCGTAAATAAAAGGGTTTAAGACCCCAACCATTACACATAGTTCAGTTTCAGTCGGGGTTTAAATCCCCCGAAGTTGCCACAACGCGGGGAACCCGCGCAAGGCACTTCTCTTCTCTACGAGACGCTACGCGAACGTCTGAAACTCTCTTCAATTTTGAATTTTGAATTTTGAATTTTGAATTGTTATTGTGGAACTTTAGCACAAGCTCCTTCCTGACCAGAAGGATCGGCAAAAACTGCTAAAGTGTGATATTCAGGGTTATCTGTTTTATATATCACACGAAAAGTATACAACTTATTTCTACCTTGCCCTTCAGTAACAACTGTTAAAAGTGTATTGCTAGTGGGAGGAAGCCCAGGAATATTCAGTTTTTGAATTCGTCTGAGTTGAATTACATTCGCTGCGGAGTTTTTACAATCTCCTGCATTACTATTAGAGTCTTGACCAAACTGCATACATACTGGCCCATCAAAGTCTATAGTTACCTGTGATGGATCGTTTAACCAAACTTTTTTAATTACTTCTCCAGCCGGAATAAAGCTTAAGTTTGTTCCTTGTTGATACCAAACGTCGATGGTAGGTATCGCTCCTCCTAAACCCTGTGCTTGACAGGAAAATATGGAACGCAGAACAGCGTTATTAGCAACAGCGCGGCCTACCAACAAGAACATAGCAACCGAGAAAATTAAGGAAGCTATAGGTAGGAAATAAGAATTACGTGGGGTATTTCCTGACAAATTAGGTTTATTTTTCATGGTTGCAAATTGGGAGATTGGTAGATAGAACAGGAGAATATGGGAAAGATAGAATGAAAACTAATTACCAATTACCATTACCCAATCAAAAATCTAAAATTGGTATAAATCCTACCTGCTAAAACTAGATTGGTTGATTAACGTATAGTTCAACAGTTGTGCCAGCTTTCATATACCAAATATTAGTTGGTTGTGACATTTGGGCGATCGCCTGTTGATTACGTTGGGCAATTTGGGGTACTAAAGACTCCCTAAGACCACCTTCTAAGACCGCAGCTGCAAGGTCGCGTCTGTTCTCAGTCTCACTAATAAGGCCAGTAGTGGTGCTGACGCGATCCGGGTTGCTGTCTGTGGGGTCGCTAGTTCTTATAGTATATGGCACGATTTTGGTATCAGGGCGATTTATTAACTCTGCTGCTTTACCAAGACCTCCCAAAACGAATGATCCTAGATCCATTGATGCTATGGACGAACTTGGATCGGGATATTTACTTGCTACTAAAGGTTTACCTTGGCTACCGCGAACAATAATTGCATTGTTGGGTAAGCTTTGTTCGGTAAGGTTGCCATCATTTTGCGAGATAAGTTTAGTTACGTTCATCTGCAAAAGACCTTGTTCGTTAATGGAACTAATTTCAGCTAGGAATTCGGTGTTTGCAGGTATAACGGTAGTACCATCCTTAGCTTTTAGGGCGTCTTGCAATCGGATCACAAATACATTTTTCGCTTGGCTTGTTTCATCACCACCGCCTGACCTAGTAGTAGTTTCCCCAAATATTGCTGTTGCTAACACAGCTTTAGCACTAGTCCCTACTGCTAAGGATTTTTGTCCCAAGGGTTGCGCTTGGCTCACCGCAGGAGCAGGAGTTTCCGGTGGGGGTGTCTGTTCCTGCGGCTGCGGATTGTTTGCAGGTTCAGGAGCAGCTGCGATGTTAGTAGGTTGACTGGTAGCATTTACTTGACCGTAGCTACCTAATTTTGCTAACCTTCTCCACTCTTCAAATACGCTTGGTGGAGATTGTGGAGTTATATTGACTACAGTCTGAGGTTGGGTGTTTGGCTTCACAACTGGTAGTTGGGGCGATCGCACAGGTTGAGAAGCAGGTACTCTAACGATGCGCTCAACTGTCACTGTTCGAGGCACGTAAGCTGTTGGTGGTGGGGGTGTTGGGATCACTCTTTCTGTGCCTCTGGAAGATACTGACGGTTCTTTTAAAGCTACTGTAGGCGTTGATTTGGCAGTTCTGAGTTGTTGTTGGGCGGCTTTCACCATCTCTGCTTGTTCAGTCAGGGCTAATTTCGTTTTCAGAGTATCTACTTCACCTTCTAGCTGTTGAGAGGTAGATTCATCAGTTGGCTGCTCAGGCACTTGTGGAGAAACAATCTCTTTTGGCTTTGAACTGGTACTCATCAACTGGGACAAAAACACACCACCCACCAAAACGATCGCAAAGGTGGCGGCCCCTACCAAGCCTAACTTGGCAAAGGGATTAGATGAGAGGGGTTGCTTAGTCTGAACTTCTTGTGGTTGAGAAAGCGACTCTTGCGGTGTTGCAGAGTCTTCTGATCCTTGGGTATCGGTAGAAGAAGATTCTTCTTCAAGGCCAAATTCCCTTAACTTATCTGATTCCCAATCAAAAGATTCTACATCTTGTTGGTGAGCATCGGTAGTTAGAGTAAATCCATTTTGAGCAGGTGTTTCCGTAGGAATTGAGTATTTAGTCATGGTAAAGCTTGGTTGGGATTTCCAGAACAATTTTTATCTTTGATATCACATACATTATAAATTTCTAATCTGGCTTCACCAAGGCGGTAAGCTGCGAACTGCAATGGTAATGCTGCATTTGGTAGGGAAGTTGCGGGTTCATCTATTGCTCTAACTAAAATTTGTTTATTAAACGAAGTTGATTTTCCTAACCTGTCATAACCGCTAAAAACTAGTTGATTAGCATACATCTCAACTTTCCACTGTCCATTACCTTTACCTATTTCTGTAGGTTGAGATATTTTTTGGATTACTAGTACATTCTCTGCTCCTCTATTAACATTTTCAAATTGGCTATCTGGATTTAAATTGGTAATTTCTGACTTAAGTTTTTCTTTAAAATTATCAGCTACCAGTTGGGAAGTAATTTCCCAGACTTGCGTTGGCGGCTGTTGTTCTGACGAGGTAAGCATTAAGCTCATAGTTTCACCCACAAACCGCCGAATAGCCTCTGGCTGTCGCTCTAAATTTGGTTGGGGGTCTACGGTTATAGTGCGACCATCAACAAGTTGCACTAAACTTTGAGGTGTAAGTTGCCGACCTAATTGTTGTAACATAGACCCGTGAAATAGTAGTAAAAGTAAGGTAAATACATGTAACCCAAATGTTCCTACTGCTAACAGTGGCAATGGGTTATTTTTCCTATTTTCTGGTTTGAGTAATTGCATTAATAATTATATAAATTGACTTAGTGAATTAGAAATCTATAGGACTTATTTAGGTCTTAGAGGTTGTTTGAAAAGTGTTTCACTGTGACTTTAGGTACTTTTAGATCCCCCCTACCCCCCCTTAAAAAGGGGGGAACCGGAGTTAAAGTCCCCCTTTTTAAGGGGGATTTAGGAGCATCTAAAACTTTTGATACCAATAAAAGGACTTTTCAAACATCCTCTTATTTGATTTTTAAAAAAACTCCCTACAACTCGAAAAAGCTGATTCCCCACTCCCGTTCGGCTACGCTCACGGCAAGCCCAGTACAGACGCGATTAATCGCGTCTCTCCCCACCTACTCATCTGATAAAGCTATCAGATGTTTGTCCAGCTCCGCATTGTATAAATTTATCATCGTTAAGGCTGTTGTTGCGATCTAGCAAACATAAGTTACGAATTTCATAAATTTCTAATCTATCAGCGCGGACACTATAAATTGCTTTTTGCAAGTCTGTGCCATTGTCGCCTTGGGGATTACCGAAATAATCTGCTGCACGTACAAGTAAATCTTTGTTAAAAGGAGTTATGAGTCTTGCACCACCAACTCGGTTTTTTTGAATTAAATCGGCTACCATACCCACTCGCCACTTACCTGGTGCAATTTGTTTTGGCGGATCAACCCGCTTAATAACTAATTGTGATGTCATAACTAGGTTAGGATTTTCAGAGAAAACTTCTGTCGGTGTCATTTCTGCAACTGTGCTTAAGAAACCTTTGCGAAAGTCTTCGGATAAGGCAAAACTAGCTATCCAACTGCTGGTACTAACTTTTTGACTACTCCCTTGAGGTGTTTGAATAAGAATTCCTAAATCTGGTTTGGGGTTTGCAACTTCTTCGATATTTTGTGGTGGTAAGGTTCCAGACCAGCTAAACATTGATATCATCGTTTTGCTGATGAATTGACGAATTGCTTCTGGTTCTCTTGCTAAATCATCGATATTAGCTACTGGTTTACCGTCTATTAATTGCACAAAGTTGGGAGGTTTCCTCACACTGAGTTGGCGAATATTTAGCCCTTGTAATAAGAATAAAAATAAAACTAATATATGTAAACTGAAGGTTGCGATCGCAAAAATTGTCAAAACACTTGCCGTCGTTCTTTGTCTTTTTCCCAGTAAACGCACCATTTACTCACCTCTTTTGCAGAAAACTTCAGCTATTATATATTAATTATAGGGCTATTTTATTTTATACATAAACCGCCCATAACTAAAGTTCTAGGCTAATAGCTAAAGTCCGTTAAAACGGACTAGAACCTTTGCTCAGTCATCTTTAGATGACTTTCGCTATTAGACTCAGAATTCATTCTGAGGCGGGCTAGATGATAATGAAATAACCTTGATATTAATTACAATTTGCATACAATTCAGCGGTTACGACACTTATCAAAATTTTATTCATTTTGAATTTTGAATTTTGAATTTATATTCTCTCCCTTACTAAAGAAGCCGTATTGCTGATAGCGCTGAACACTGCAAAACCGCCAGCACCAGCCACAAGTAACGATAAAATTGGTGCTAAAATTCCCAGAAAAATTATGAACCACATTAAATCTGGATCAGCACTAACATTTTGACCTGGCCCATTTACAATAACTGCGGCAGTCACCACAGCAATAACATTGAATGAAATTTTTGCGATTCCAATAGATAAAAATCCGGTCAGCCATGCAAAAATTGGTTTACCAGCTACAGGTAGTAAAGATCCACCTACAGCTATTGGCCCTAAAAGTGCTATCAGCAACATAGTAGCTTCTATCAGATTTTGAAACGCATATTGTAAGGAAATTAAAAAGTTTTTGATGCTTGTTTGGACTGTAGAACCTAACAAAGAATTAAATGAGGTTTCTGATACAAAGCCTTTGCTATATCTAATATCATCTACCCTAGTTTGTAGTCTAATTATCCAGTTTTGATTTCTGTATGTATTTCTATATTTCTGCAAGAGAATGTTGATTTTATCGGCAGCGCTGACAAAGCATTGACTTTGTTGAGTGCCAGTTAGCGATTGGCAAGGACGCAGAAAAGAACCAGTTACTTCTTCAGCAACACTCATATTCAGTGCTTGCTGATAGATTTTATTGGCATCTGCTGTTACCAATATTTGCTGATTCACAGTGTTTAAAGTACCCCGTAATCCCAGTGTCAGATTAGAAAGGATACTTCCATTGCCTGAATTACTTAAGAGAATCACCACCACAAAAGGCCAGATTAAAGCTGATATTGGACGACTATATTCGTAGGATATTAAGTCTTTGAGGAATTGTATCATAAAAAATAACAGGGTTCCTACCGCAAAAAAAATACCCAGATTTGTCAGCGCTCCATACAAGTTATTACTGGTGGTAGTTTGTAATAAATCCAGCCATTGTTTATTCCAACCGTTGGCAATACTTAGAGAAGTTACTGCACCATTATCGAGAACGTCATCAATGCCTACTTGGCGGCCTAGTTGGGCAAAAATTAGTTGAATAGCAAGTTGCATTTTGAGTTGATGGGCTGTTAGCAACATTTTTTTGTAACAGTAAAAGTGTAGCACTTACTCACATCCTGCCCAGAACTTAAGTTCTGGGCTAATAGCTCAAGTCCACTTAAGTGGACTGAAATTTTCGCTTTCACAAGGTCTAGCCATCTACATCGCTTAAAATATTGTATTTAGTCCTCTTGAGAGGACTTTAGCTATTAGCTTTGGAATTTATTCCTAAGCGGGATAGCAACGAAGCTAGTGATTGAAAAGATGTGGGTAACGACAAGCCTTAAAAGGCTTGCTCTTAGAGTTTATTTACCCCCCTTTTTAAGGGGGTTATAGGGGATCAATAAATGCCTAAAATCACAGCCAAGCACTTTTCAAGCAAGCTCTTAAGGATTTTAAAAAATATATGGAAAATTAGAGTTTTTTTATCCTAAAATCCTACTTCCCAACTTTTTCTCTGTCAGTGTTGCTGAATTAGGGGATAACTTCGCACAATAATTTATCACGAATTTCCAATGGTTTTAACCGCAAATTCATCCCGCATTTATCCAACGCCTCTCTGCCAAACAAATCTAGTTGAGAAGTAGCTCGTAAAAGTCGCGCCGCTTCTGTAGATGAATCTACTCTCCGAGCGCGATTCGCCTCTTCTGCCTGTTGAGAAATGTTTGCCAAATTTAAATTAGAATATTGTAAAGACTGATTTGTTTGTATTGTCTGAGCAAATGTTTCACCTAGAAATTGTGATTGTGCCTCTTGAATTCTAATAGTTTGTAATTGAGTAACACCTATTAATTGTGCTAAATTCAAAATAGCCCTGACAATTGCACTATTTCCAGCATTAGGACCTCCAGAACCTCCAGGAAGAGTAGAAAGAGCAGTCTGAATGTTTTGAGTATATGTGCTTTTCGCCGCCTCTAACTGTCCGGCAGAACCGGCAATATTTTCTAGTGTTTCTTCAGTATTTTCTAACTTTACTTGTGTCCGATTTTGTCCATCTTTACCAAGAATAGCTTCTGCGGCTCCACGGGTAATAAAACGATTGAGTTCAATATTAACTAAATTTCCCCGTATTGCTGCATTATTTTCAAAGCGGCTTCCTCTAGACTGTGAACGATAAGATTCGTTGATAACGTTATCACGAACCTTTTGTCCCGCAGCGACGGGGTTAGGTATCTTCAATTCTGTATCTCCCTTGGAACTATCAAGAGCATTTCGACTCTCTGCTTCTACAGGGTTTAAGTTTTCGCTCAGATTATTTTGAAAGTATTTTCCCATATCTATAGAATATGATTTAAAATCAGTCCAAACCTGCCCTAATCCCGTCTGTGTTTGTGCCATTGCTGGTAGGATTGCCAGGGATAGCAACGCAAGAGTAAAAATGGTAGTTTTTCGCATACATTTGTGCCTGAAAAAGGTAGACGATATTAAGTAGAAAGTCAGAAATTTCGAGGATATTTTAAAAGTATTTTTGGTAAGTTCAAAGCCTCCCAAACCTAACCCCCCTAGCCCCCATTCCCTCTTAGGGAATGGGGGTTTCAAAGCCTCTCTCCCTGTGGGGGAGAGGTTTGGAGAGGGGTTTCTGGTATACTTTGCGACTTTTCAAGCATTTTCTGAGCTTTTTAACTATGATTTATAACTTTTTGAATCACTGTTAACTGCTTACACAACCCGATTAACTACTACGCAGAGTAGCCACTAACTGACGTGCAAATGCAGAAATTGCTTCATATTTATCGCTATGAAGTTGCATCATTTTACTACGTGCAGTTTGTTCAGCAGGGTTATTAGCAACTGCTGCCAATTGTTCGTAACCTGGATAATAACGACAGAATGTATAAATCCCGTTATCATCTAACAGCCATTGGCTATAAACGCCTTCTTTGCGGGGAAAGAAGCTTTCTGAGGCATTACGAGAAATAATGTTGCGGGGATACTTTAATATCTCTGCAAAACTATCGACTGCAACCGGCTGAATGCGTCCAATCAATCGTGTTGTCAAGTTTTGCAAAATCTTAGATGCAGCTTTAGATTTGGCAATTGTATCAGGATCTTGTCCTGATAAGATGACTCGGATCCCGGCTTTAGCGCCGTTTGCACAAACTCTGCCAACTAAGTCAGATATTTGCTCGAATTCAAATAAAATTGGTGCTTCGTCAATGAAGAATATAGAAGCTGGACTACCTAATGCGCGTCGTAATGCTGCTGAATAGGCACTCAGAGATAGTAAGGCTGCATCTTCACTATCTGATAGGTTTCTCAGAGCAAAAACTAAAAGTTGTGCATCGGTAGGAAAGCTAGATGGTGCAGAAATGGCTTGTCCTACGCGGCTGGAAAGCCAAAACCGCAAGCGCAGCTGAATTTGACTAAGGGCGTCTTCTACTCTGCCAGTTAAAGTACTTAGCTGCAAGTGTTCTGATGAACAGAAAAACAGAAAATCTTTTAAGGTAGGAGTTTTCAGCCAAGCCTCAGTGCCAAATCCTCCCGCCATCGCCTGTCGATATCGCTCTTTTATGCCCTCATCAGCAAAGAAGGCTTCTAATGCTAAGTTGAGGAGCGATCGCACGGTTTGCGATAAAATTTGACTTTCAGTCGATGATCCTAAAACCATTGTCATCAAAGCTGATTCTAGGAAGGCGGTATAATCGTTAAAGCGATCGCGCTGTTGTTCTGGATCTAGCGATCGTAAGTCTGGCTGTTCAAATAAGTTATTCGATTGTTTGGAGATATCAAAGTACGCTCCATTGGCCCCCATAAACTCTGTGTAATCAGTGAAAGTAGATGTCCCATCAGGTTTAGGGAAATCTAACGCCACAACCGGAATACCATGTGCCAAAGCCTGAGTTAAAATCCCTGACACCAACACCGATTTACCAGCACGAGTTGTCGCAAACAAAGCTAAATTTTTGTGTTGATTAAACAAATCTAAATGTACGGGTGTTCCGCCTTCTTCAGCAATCAACTCAAAGCCTTGTCTATCACCCCGTTTAGTTAAAACTAAAGGCATTAATCCGGGAACTTCACTGGTTAAATATAGCTGGCGACGATTGAAAGGTGTCGCTAACAAACCTTCCCAAACTATTGGTAGAGTTTGCAGCCAAATTTTCCAGGCATACTCAGTTTCCCTAATTACTTTTGCTGGACGTTGAAAACAGTTTTCAATATATCTTGTTGCTTCATCTAATTTATCGACAGTTGGACGATGTACCAAAATAACGATACTCGTATATATCGGGACTGCACCTTCAAATAATTGTTCTTGCGCTGCTACCGATTTCTTCAACTTTAATTGGGCGTTGACATCAATAGTTTTACTTTTTTCTTGAGCCATGATTGTTGTCATATTTGACTGCTTCAAGACTCGTTGCAAAGTAGTTTTCACCAATGCCGGATTTGCCGCAGTCAACTCACAAAAAATCTCTGTATCTACTACTGTTTCTCTGGCCAACAGTTCCCATAGATATCGCAGTTGAGCAGATTTATTTACCCAACCTCCGGGTTTTTCCAGAAATGACAGTGCGCCAATATAACGATTGTTAACATTCACCCAACGGCGATCGGCACAAGGTACACTAGACTCCATCAGCAAAGTTGTGCCGTGGATATTCTCTAGAAGCAATTTAGTACTAGCTAAATCTGAATTAACTTGCTCGTGCAGCCCTTGATCGTCTAAAGTCATCAACTGGGGAATCGGTATTGGCTGCGTATCATTAAACCTTTTCCAGATGCCCTCCCAGAGTTCATCAGCTTTCAAAGGCTTAACATCCAATCCCATTTGGTTAGATAAAATTTGCTCCCAGCGTAGAAAACCTTGCTTGTAAGCATTTGTTATCAGCGTTTCTATGCGCTGGTTTTCTACATCTGAGAGATCCCCTTTGAATTTTAACCACCATGATTCAGCTCTAACTAAAAGCTTCTCTATCCAATCATCTGCATTTCTGGAGTTGGATTCAATAGTGTAAGTGACATAAATCCGTAAGAATTTAGGCTTACGAACACCAGAAATAGTCAATTCTTTGACTCTGGCTCTTTCTGCCATCAACAAATATTTGATATCTCGTGATGGCGCATTTCTGATTAGCGATACTAATTCTTTTTGGCGCTCTTTGTCTGAACTAAAAGATCCCAAATGCAGTGTCATTCTTTCACCGCTAGGAATGTCTTTCAATCCGGCTTCAATGTTATTAAAGAGTGTATCGATTTGTTCTGGTCTTAAAGTGGTATGAATTCCCTTACAGTCAAAACCAAAAACAAAGCAAAACCGATCTCTTTGAGTGCCTTTTGTCAAAAGGTAAGCGCCAATATCACGTCCATTCATTGCGACACGTAGCATTGTCGCCAAGTGCAAGGCATCTTCAAATGGTGTTAATCTACCTTCATTTCCGGCTACGCCGACGCTTTGTTTTCCGATTTTTTGCTTCATGGTTAACTTCCAATAAGCTCTGATAACGAGCAAAGCCTCTTGTCCAAGCAGGAACGCCTATAAATTTACTTAAAAAACTCCAACTCCTACCACCAGTTAAAATCCACCAAGTTCCGATTCCCCAACCTGTCATTAGTATTGTCCACAACCACTTTTGAAACTCTTCTTGGAAAATGCCACCAAAAACTCCATTGACAATAAAGTAGGAGGCTAAGGCAATTACTGTCCAAGGAAGAATTTGATCGGCAGGGATTGGCCCTAATGAGGGTTGGCTTCCTAGAATCTGATTCACTGGACGAAAATCTTGTTCCCGCTCTTGAGACATTTGAAATATCTAAAATTATTTACTGCACTTGTGGGCCAATTACAAAGCGTGTGAGTACATCAGCAATGGTAACAGCAACAACGACTAATAGGGGAGTTCTGGCAATACTTTGCCAATCCTCATCCTTACGCACTGCGTTAATCACACCAACTAGAGAAATTGCAATATAGAGTAAATAAATCGCCCGCAACACATTAAATATCAAACTTATTGCTGCCTCACTACCACCACCAGCTGTTTGTGCTCCACCTAAGTTTCTTTTGAAAAACCTTTCAGCTTCCCCAAAAAATTGAGCTTGTGCAGGGGCTGCAAACCAGTCTAACCAATACAAACTCAGAATTACGGCTGCTGCTAAAATTTGTAATAATATTAGCGATCGCCTTGGTAAATTCACCTGCTGGCCAATTTGCTGTATGATAACTGCAATTAAACTACCAACTAGTAAACAAAAAAGCAGGATAGGACTTTTTAGGCTGATAACGCTTACAAGTACAGCACAAGCAATCAAAAAGGGTGCAGACTCAACCAGAATAATCAAGCTGGATTCCAATCCCAGTCTTAACTTATGAGATCCTTTGACAGCGCTACCAGTTAAAGCTTTGAAAAAGTTTCTCTTATGAGAACTTTGTCTAGACATTGCTAATTTTCCTATGGTGTACTTGAGTGTTTATTGTCTAAAAATTTACCATACTTAAATCAATTTAACATGATTTAACATTTATTTTTAATCAAATTTCTGAACTTGCAGTCAAGTATCACATTATATACAACTATTATTTAATTAAATAAATATTAATATTTATTTAAAAGCAAGTATGTACGCTTGGAGAAGCTAGGTTTTGAGCCTCAAGCCAGAAATCCTACAGTCCTCCTCAAGTTTTGCCCTGTCAGCGATTAGCCTGACTTAGAGGTTGGGGAATGCGGTAAAAATTGCAGATAATGTTTGGGAGTTTGTATTTAACCTTCAGAAGGCTGTGTAAGAGGATGTTTTAAAAGTCCTTTCGTCGGTAGCAAAACGTTATCGATCCCCCCAACCCCCCGATAAATTGGGGGGCTTTAATTCCGGTTCCCCCCTTTTGAAGGGGGGCTAGGGGGGATCTGAAAGTGTTTAAAGTCACAGTGAAATACTTTTCAAACAACCTCTAAGTAAGACCTAGCAAGGTTAGCATTATTATTCATACAGAGATTTGCACCTAGATAGTTATATCTAAATACTGACATATCTTAAGTTTTATGGACACCACTACATAATGCGCTCTTAGTAAGTATTTATTCTCAATCACTCACTAATTTTGGTAAAAATTAAAACTAGTTAATCATGGTATTTAGTTGTCTAAAAGTCGGGATTCAATACAACTTTACTGTTGTTCATGCCCTAATATGCTTAATATCTATGGATCAGAATAGTTGAGAAAAGTTTAACCGTCAACTATGTTATAATTAGATAGTTGAGAAATATTTTCGGTCATGTAACTGACTATCTAGACGCTTCTCCGAATCTAAATCTCTACACCCTTTGATTCTGGAGGTGTTTTATGTCAGTTTATATTGCCAACCTATCCTTTAGAGATGAGAGTCTTCAGCATTGCAAAAATTGAAATTTTTAGTTAGCGGAACTATATTGGAATACTTCGTGTAAAACAGATACATCCCATTGTCCAAGAATGTGCTAGTACGGACAAGTTGAGGGTATCACAAGCCCAGATAATATACGGTTAGTACTTGAACTTATGCCAACGGATATAATTACCCGTCCTGAGTCACTCACAGAAGATTGCTTTTTTACTTATGCCCTTGGGACTGATTTGCACGATACCAATTCGACTGCCCAATATTTACGCAGAATCAGGAAAGAAGATAAACCCTATATCGACATAGCTGTTTCTCCCAGGCCTGGCTATCGATTTGAGGTCTGCCTTATCCCTGTTGAAGGGTTCGCTAAAGAAACAATATTGACAAAAGATGGGTTCGCCAAAGCTTTAGCGATTATTTGTGCTGTATCTAACAAAGCTAGAAAGCGATTCCCCTCAGGAAATGGACAAGAGATTGTCCGGTGTCAATTTAGCAACTTAGCTGATGCAGTCGCTGTAGCGAACAGACTGTCTGCATTACCCTCTGATATGTATGAAACTCTCGCCAAGGTGCCAAATACCTTGTGAGATCGCGTCCGCTTGAAGATTTATTATTAGGACTGACGCGAAGACATTTTAATGGTAAGTAACTAGACGGACAAGAGAATAAAAAACTCAATGGTTCACATTTCATCTGTTGAGAAAAGACTTGTTATACAAGACTTTTAACTCTAGTGGACAATTTTCCTGTTTTTGCACACTGACCGATAATTCAAAGTGAGTTTTTTTTATGCCTATAAGCCCTTTGCGTGAAGAACCTCGTAACCAGCGAGCGCCTGTAATTCGTACAAGTAATGAGTTTATTCTCTTGGAATGGTTAAAGTCAACTGGTCGTCTAATAGAGCGGGAACATCAAGAATCTGAGTATTTAAATGAAGTAGAAGAAATTTCAGAAATGATAGACCTTGACGATATCCCTTATGATCATGATGATGATGATTCTGACATGGATATAGAAGCGTAATTCGTAATTCGTAATTCGTAATTCGTAGTTACCCTAAGCGTTTCATTGATTTGGAATGTGTACTTTGTTTACGCCGAAAGGTTAAGATTCCCGACTTTTTAAAGAAGTCGGGAATCTTTAGTATTAAAATGCGAGTGTGTTTAATTGTTGGATTTAAGTAATAGGTAAAATAATTGTCCATTGCTGACTGTGACACCAGCACGATCGCCTGCTAATTTCCCAGTACCTAAAAAATAATCTACCCTACCTGCACCTTTAATTGCACCTCCGGTATCTTGGTCAAGAACATAGCGACTAACGATGCGCTCCTCCATTTTTCCGGTAGGATTAACAAAGGGAATGGAAGCGCGAATTAACGCTAAAGCACCAGGAGGCATGAGGGATTTATCTGTAGCGATAGAACGCTCTGCTGTTAGTGGTACGTTGATGGAACCTTGGGCTGGCTCACCGTGATTTTCTTGAAAAAAAACAAAACTGCGATCGCGCGGAATATAAATATTTAATTCTTGGGGATGCTTTTGGAAATAGTCGAGAATAATGGGCATAGTCATCCCTTCTAGCGGTAATTTGCCATCATTCGCTAATTCTCGCCCAATGCTTTTGTAGTTATAAGCAATATTACCCGCATAGCCGATTGTTGTTTGACTACCTTCGGGAAGCTGAAGTCGCGCTGAACCTTGAATTTGAGCTAAATATGGTTCGAGGCGATCGCGAAACCAAAACAATTCTAATCCTCGCAATTTCCCTTTTGCGCCTTGTAAACCATCTGCTCCTTCTAATTCCTCGCGGGTAGGATGAGGCTTAGACCAGGAGTTTAAATCAGGAGGTAATCGATAAACAGGATAACGATATTCTGGTGTGGGGACGCGACTGGCTGTGTAAAGCGGTTCATAATAGGCGGTGAATAAAACGGAACCTTTGGTGTCTTTACCAACAGACTGGTAAAGAACAAATTCCCGCAGGGTAGCTTGATGTAATTCTGTTGCAGAATTAGTTGTTAATAGGAGTTCGCGGAATCTTTTCAAGCTTTTGATGATGCGATCGCGTGTAATCCCAGCCACCTGATAGTTTTGATAAGCAGCCACAGCATTAGTTGTTTGCAGGTATTGGAGACTGCGAGCGATCGCACTCAACAGCGCCTTTTTGTCTGGTATTTCTTCATAGAGAAGTTCATCCAAACAAGAGGTATCACCTTGACAACAAGTGATTGGTAACCTCTGAATTAATGGTGCTTTTTGCTTTTCAGCAGTCAAGGAAACTGGTATATCCCACTTTTTCACGCGACATTCAGGCGAAATGAGTTCTTGATGCGCCAAAGATTGCATCCGCACCAGCAAAATCGACAAAACTACGGGTAAGCTGATAGCAATAATTTTGTTAAACTTTTCTAACCCAGCAACTGTCTTTTTCATCAAAATTCAAAATTTTAAGATTATCCCACCTCGCTCAAATTCCAAAATCAAACATCAAAAATAATTTTTAATTGTTTGACAACACCAAACTTTCTACCTAATGCCCAATACCCAATGCCCAATGCCCAATGCCCTATTCTCTATTCATTCATATTTCGGTAAGTTGCAACTGCTGAAGGCGATATTCGGTTCAAATATCGGAATATCCAATATTTAAATATAGTATCTAAAATTACTGGAAATGTAGCAATAAATAAGAATATAAAATCTCGATTTGCTGGTAATCCCCAATGACGCGATACACCTTCTAGGAGTACTTCCCAGCCATGAGGAGAGTGGAAACCTACAAATATATCGGTAAACAAAATGATGATAAATGCTTTGGCACTATCACTAAGTCCATAGACAATACGATCAAAGAAATCTTTAATCACAGCAATAGAAGACTTGCTAACGAGTAAAAGCCAGATAAAAGCACCGACTGATAAAATATCTGCAAAAACATTTTTGATAGCATTAGAGCTTTCGTGACGAAATTCCTCAGCAAGCTCAACCGCCCTCTTTTTCATTTCAATTTCTATCTGATTGGGCAACAGTGGCGGAGCATTTCTAATGAAATTTTCAAATTTGAGTTTTTCTTCAAATCTTTGTAATTCTACAAGGGCTTCCTCTTCCATTTCGGCATTAAGGAATATCTGCATTTGCTCAGTGTCTCTAAACTCCTCAACAAGTGGCCCTACTACAAAACTTTTTGCTATCTGATGCGTCAGAAGTGGTACGATAACTAATAGTAAAATAAATCTAATAGATATTATTGTTCTTCTTTGAGCTTGACGAAAATTCTGAATTACCTCTTGTTCAGAATTCGGGTCTAACTCAACTTGCAGACGAGTGATAGTACTTAAAATAGAGCGGGGTAAAACGCCCATTGTATCAGCTTTAAGCTTTGGTTTTGGTCTTTTATCCGAGGTTTGAGTTGGTATTTGGGGTGGTAAACTTGGAGCGTTAACACGCAGCAAATTGTTGTCAGATATTACAGGGTCATCTGGGATATTTGGAGGTTTGGCTACTAAAGCTTTAGAAGTTATCTGATCAGAAATTATTGTGTATTTGGATATAACTTGATCGATAAAGTTAAGCTTTTCCAAAACCAAAGAAGGACTGAGATGCTCTATATTTGCTTTTTGAGCAGCTTTTTGATTCTCTTCATCTAGAAACCAACGGCTTGCTCTAAACTCTGTAAGCCGCATCTTGGCAGTTTTTAATAGCTTTTTTAAATCTGACTCAAAATAATCCATCACGCTCTTACTGTACATGGCTGAGTCAATGTCTATTTTATTACCATTGAAATGCTTATTTTCTATTTCCTTAATTTTTAATGCTGCATCGTAAGCTTGATCTAAAGAACGTTCAGGAGTTTGTAAATACCATCGGTAAGCATCAAGTAAGAAAGAATATATTTTTTGGCTGAAAACAGAGTTTTTCATTGGAGATAATCATCCAGCATTATTTGGTGATTCTTAACCTTAAGTTAACGCACGAGATATACTAGCAAATCTATAAGGAGAAAGTTTGTGGTTTCTCATTCGGTTTGGATTGTTGGCACTAGCCGCAGTGGTAAGACAGCTCGCTTGGTAGAGCAATTTTGTAGTTGGGTACAACCTGAGAAGCAGTATACTGAATCATTTTATACAGAAAAATCATTACGTAAAAAGGGCGTTCATATACCCGAATTTTTATATCTTAAACAAACAGAGCCAGGAGTTTTAGTCTTAGCTGCCAATGATGATAATCGTCGAGAATTGGGAGATATAATTGTTGCATCTACCTTAGGTAAATATCCGGTGCGTGCCAAGACACCGTTAGGTTTTTTCCAGGATGAAGTTATTTTATTTTGGCCGTTGCTAATTAACTCGTTGAAATTGAAGGCACAGTTTCCGGTAAGATTGCGCCCAGAAACGGAGCAAGAGTTAGCAACCAAACTCTGGCGTTCCCAATTAGACGAAGAAATTTTACGGATTGCGGGAGTGAATGAGTCTCGCTTGGTGCGTCGCATCCTAGATTTATTGCAATTAGCAGCTTACAGTGGTGTGGCTTGCGAAGATATTGCCCAGATTTTGACAAGGGGTCTGGGGGATAATACTACAACTTTAGAGCCGGAATTTCTAGCCTCTTTGCTCCTAGATTGGCGTAACTGGTGTTTAGAGAGAGGGTTACTAACTTATGGCATTATTACTGAACTTTATAGTCAGCATTTATTAAGCGATCGCAATTACCAGCAGCACCTAATTAAACGCTATCAGGCTGTACTGGCGGATGATGTAGATGACTATCCTAGCGTAGCGCGTCTTTTGTTTGAGTTGCTATTAGATCAAGGTGCAGTCGCGGCGTTTAGTTACAATCCTGATGGTGCAGTGCGATTGGGATTGGGAGCAGACCCCAACTACCTAGAAGGGTTAGCAGAGCGTTGTCGGGTAGAAATCTTGACCGGCCCGCCTCCAGAGTCCCTTGGTGAGCAAGCTAAACAGATGGTGGAATTACTCACAGAACCGATGGTACTGTTGAGCTTACCAAAAACGGTGCATTCAATTCAAACCACCTCCCGCGCCCAACTATTGCGGCAAACAGCAGAGGAAATTGCTAATGCCATCCAATCACAGCAAGTCAAACCAGAAGAAGTGGCGATTATAGCACCAGGTTTAGATGCGATCGCTGGTTATACCCTAGTAGAAATCCTCGTTAAGCAAAACATCCAGGTAGAATCGTTGAATGACCAACGTCCCTTAGTTAGTTCACCCGTGATTCGCGCATTACTCACCATGCTGGCACTAGTTTATCCCGGCTTGGGACGCCTCGTAGATCGGGATGCCGTGGCAGAAATGCTGGTTGTCTTGAGTAGAAAACAACAATCACCAGAAAACTCCTCACTCCTAACAGACGCGATTAATCCTAAAGACGCGATTAATCCTAAAGACGCGATTAATCGCGTCTCTACTGATATTGACCCGGTACGCGCTGGTTTGATTGCAGATTACTGCTTTGTGCCGCATCCCGATCGCCCCAACTTGCTACCAGTATCAGCCTTCGAGCGCTGGGATAGAATCGGCTATGCAGCGACTACAGCATATAATGAGATATTGCAGTGGTTAGAACAGCAGCGATCGCAACAAGAATTGCGTTTAATTCCCAGTCCCATTTCCCTCTTAGACAGAGCAATTGTGCGCTTTTTGTGGAATGGTAGTAATCTCCCCTATGAACAACTAGCAGCATTACGAGAATTATTAGAAACCGCCCAACACTACTGGGAAATCGACACCAGGTTACGACAAATTGCCCCAGCAAAGACAACGCCTCACACAACTCTTATCGAATTCATTCAACTACTGCGACGTGGGACTATTACCGCCAACCCTTACCCTGTGCGCCCTATTGGTGGAGCGAGAAAGGCTGTCACCTTAGCAACTATATTTCAATATCGATCTAGTAGGCGATCGCACCGTTGGCATTTTTGGCTAGATGCTGGTTCACCTCTATGGGCCAAAGGTGGTGCAGCAACTTTGTTTGGTGCGCCGTTTTTCCTGCAAGACAGGTTAGGTGAACCTTGGACAGCAGAAGATGAGAAATTGGCGGAAGAACAAAGACTGCGAAGGATATTGACAGATTTACTCTCTCGTGTATCCGAGAGAGTTTATTTGTGTCACAGCGATTTAGCCGTAAATGGACAAGAACAATTAGGGCCACTGTTACCCTTAGTAAATGCTTGTGTGACGGTTATTTCTGAGGCTAATGAGAAGCTCAGATCCCCGGCATCTTAAAATAATTCGCAATTAGGGACTTGCAACAAATAAATTATCCAATCTTGTAGGGTGGACAGCGTTCGACTGAGCGCTCACGCCGAAGTTTTGTCCGCCTTTGGCTACGGGCGGGCGAGACACCCACCCCACAAGAAATAGTTGAGTATTTTTGATTTGGAAGTCCCTAACACCAAATCTAGAACGCTACCAACCTGCTCACTTATATTATTGTGACTTTGATTGTACTGCTTGGATTGCTGTACAGTCTGATTGACCAATCCTTATCTTGCAAAATGGTTATGATTCATTAGCTGTAAGGTTCGTAGACTGTCCACACTGCCAAATGCAGCACGATAGGGATATCAACGCCGCAATAAATATTAAAAATGAAGGACTGCGATTACTTGTGCCGAGCAAAGCCGAAGTATGGGCGTTAGGAACTAGCGCTTCTGCCCTTGGAGGGGATGTAAGACCAAAATCTTCGGGACGTAAAAAATCCATGAAAACTGAGGCAATCCCCAATGAATTGGGAAGCCTACACTGTTCGGTAGAGTGTAGATAGTTCACAATAGTAAATAAGGTAAAGATATATATCATCAAAATCAATGGCACTATTCGGATTTGGCAAAAAGGCAGTTATGCCCACACCTGAGGAAGCTTTGTCAGGAAGGGCACAATCTATGTCAGTACCCGCAACTCATTATGTCAATAAGAATCCCTTACAACCTCCTTATCCCGATGGATTAGAGAAGGCAATTTTTGGCTTGGGCTGTTTTTGGGGTGCAGAACGCAAATTCTGGCAACTTAAAGGAGTTTACACCACCGCAGTCGGTTATGCTGCTGGGTTCACACCCAACCCCACCTATGAAGAAGTATGTAGTGGGCGAACCGGTCACAATGAAGTGGTGTTGGTTGTGTTTGATCCCAAAGTAATTAGTTATTCTGAACTACTCAAAGTCTTCTGGGAAAGCCACAATCCAACCCAAGGGATGCGCCAAGGTAATGATGCTGGCACTCAATACCGTTCGGGAATTTATGTATATTCCGAAAGTCAAAAGCAGCTAGCAGAAGCATCGCGGGAAGCTTATCAGCAAGCCCTCAACGGTGCAGGTTATGGCAAGATTACTACAGAAATCTTAGATGCCCCGGAATTCTACTACGCAGAAGCTTACCATCAGCAATACCTGGCTAAAAATCCCAACGGCTATTGTGGTTTAGGAGGGACAAACGTATCTTGTCCCGTGGGTGTAGTTGAATCGCAAGTTAGTAGTTAGAAATAGAGTTGGTAGGGTAGTCAACTTAATGTGAGTTCGACGAACCTCTCCCTGCTTGAACTAAAGTTCAAGTCTGTCCCTCTCCGAGTCGGAGAGGGATATGTTTTGTCTAGTTAAGAATATTTGTAGGTTGGGTTGAGGCTTGGCAAAACCCAACAAACACCGTAAAAAGTTGGGTTTCGTTCCTCAACCCAACTACACATTTTTCTTTTTGGGCTTAACCGAACCGTATTGCGTTATAGTTCAGTAATTTCTGAACGCCAGCGAAATACCTTTCTCATCATAAATATAGCTATACTTGCACCTATTGCGCCGAATATATAAAATATTATACTCAAAATGGAGAATTCAGGGAAATTTTGATTATGAGAAATAATTACTTTAAGTATTTCATTTAAATTCTTGTCTTTAAGATAAAAAATGTCCCAAATTACTAGAGCTTCATACCCTCCTATAGTCCCAATTAATAGTCTAAATATCTCAATAAAAAATTGTTTTTCCTTGTGATAATTAAAGTAACTATTCCAGCAAATGCTCCTCCAAACAAACTTGTTGTAGTTAATATTATGAGAAGTTTTAATACCCATTGATCGAAAAATTCAAGTTGCATAATATAAATTATTTATGACGATAAAATTTTTATAAATTCAAAATATTATTAATTATCTACAGCTAAAAAATTTAATAATAAATCACTTGGCGATGAGTTTCATAGGGTGTGTTAGCGATCGCCTAAAGTATCGAAAGTATTGCGATAGTGCGTTAGCCAAGGACATAACGCACCCTACAAGATTACGAATTACGAATTAAATGAGCTATGCGTTTTAACACTTTGACAACAGTATGTAGGTCATCCCCACGATTTAGTGACAGTGTGTAAGATAATGCATATCTCGGTGTACCCTGTTTCGTCAACTTAATAAATTGAAATTCCCGACCATTGATTACAAAACCATAGGTAGGTTTATCATTCCCAGGATTAGCCAACATATAAGCTAATGCTTGAGGAATTGCTACCTCCAAAGAATATTCTGCTCGTTTCGCTTCAATAATCAGAACCCAAAATGGAGGATGGAACACTAAAATGTCAATACGTCCTCTGATAATAGTGCCTTCGTCTTCAGAAGAGATTTTTACCTCTTGTTCTGAGGCAATGTAGAAAGGCGGTTGATAAAAACCTGCTAGACGTAATAGTGGAGATAGCACCACCATTTTGACTACAGGTTCCAAAATAGGATATTTCGATAGATACAAATATTCTGCCTTGACTTCGTTGAGAGATTGCTTTTCTAAGTCACTCAACTCAGGTAAATCATGCCGCCATTCTGAAAAAAAATCTTCGTCGTCTGCAAGTTTTAGACCAAATTCATCAATAAGTTGGGCTAGGGTGATATCTTTTCCTTGAAGAATTTGAACCATTTGTTGAACCCTTGTACTTATCTGGCTAAAAAACCCTCGCTTGATATTTACCCTCATACTGCCTTACAGTGCCGATTTCAATAAATCGATCGCTATAGATTTGAGCAAATCGAACGCTCCAGCCCATAACATAATACTAATCGGCCCTCCAATTAAAATACCAGCGATCGCCCAACCTCTCTGATGCGCTTTGAATTGTTCAATACTGTTCCACCGTCTACTTTTCCAAGCCCATTCATTGCCTTTTGCACCGAATGCGATCGCCAGAAACAACGAAAATTTTGGTATAAAACAGAACACTCCACACCACACTTGATTTGGCCACATCCACAACCAAGGCATGAGAAATGCGCCCCAATTCCAACCGAGAATTTCCTCTGGGACTGTCTCATTGTGATTATTTATCCCACATCCAGAATTGTTGATTATTTCTTTTAGCGGCAAAAGCTGATTCTTGTTTGCGGATTTGATAGCCAAACGAGATTTGAGAACATTCAGCGCTTCGCAGGCATTAGTAAATCGTTGTTCTGGAGCAGGTTCTATCAACTTTTGTAGCCAATTGACAAAACTGGGACTCAAGTTAACTCGGTCTGCAAATTGCAGCCGCAAATCCTGCTGGGGTAAATCAGAGGGGGAAGTTCCTGTTAACAAATGAATTAAAGTAGCTCCCAGTGCATAGAGGTCTGAAGCCGCAACCGCTCGACCACCAAATTGTTCCATTGGGGCATAACCATAAGTACCGACAACGGTAAAAGTAACGCCCTCTCTTGCCGCTTTATCCTGAACTGCACCAAAATCAACTAAATAAATCCGATTATCTTCGCCCCAGATTAAATTACTCGGTTTAATATCTCTATGCAGCACCCCTGGATTCAACTCATGTAGATAAATGAGAATATTTAAAACCTCAACAGCAATTTTTCTCGCTCGCTTTTCACTAAACCTTTCGCCAATAGCAAGTTTTTCCTTGAGCGACTCACCAGGAATATATTCTTGTATTAAGGCAAACCAGAGTGTGCGATCGTCGATACAAAAATAATCTATATATCGAGGGATGCGGGGATGATTTAGCTGTTTAAGAATTTGTGCTTCCCTCTCAAAAAGTTTCAAGTCATCCCACTGCACAGTACCGCCAAAGGCCAAAAGTTTGACCACAACGGTAGAATTTTCGCCATCAGAGGCTTGTAAATCCTTAGCTAGCCAAGTTTGACGAATTCCATTGTTGCCGAGTTGGCGTTGAATTTGATAACGGTCTTGTAATATCTGTTCTGCTTGCAGCATCTGACACCTGCTGGCAATTTACGTTGATCTGATTCCCTTATATTCAAGGATAGTCATTATCTACAGAAACTGGGGGAGCCAGATAATTTATTGAAAGCAGTTGAAGATTCCAACTTTGGGGTTCTCTAGAAAATTAGTGCGAATAATAATTCGCATATACTATAAATAATAGTAGAGATTAAAACTGGCCAAAGAAGCACAAGCAAAACAGATTATCATCTATGCCAATCAAGACGGTTACGAGCCGTTTGTAGAGTGGATGGATAATTTACGCGAAACAAGGAAAACGACGCATACTGCAACGCCTACGCCGCTTTGAACAAGGCAATTACGGCGATGTTGCACCAATAGGAGATGGTTTAAGCGAGTTGCGAATGTTCTTTGGTTCTGGTTATCGCGTCTATTTTGGTGAAGATGCTGAAAATATTAGACCTCTTGCAAAAGTCGAACATCCGCCCGAAAATAAATTTTCGGGCTAATAGCTCAAGTCGGTTTAAACCGACTAATAACAATAATTTTAGTCCGTTTAAACGGACTTTTGCTATAAGAGAGGGACTTGAGTCCCTGGCGGATCAAGGATTTTCGCAAGAGGTTTATTGTTGTCGTACTGTGTGGAGGCGACAAAAGCACACAGAATCAGGACATCGAAGACGCAAAAGCTTACTGGAAGGAGTACCTAAGCGGTGAGAAAATTTAGAACACTTGATGAATTTGAAGAAGAATACTTCCGCAAACACCCGGAAGAAATCGACGATTATTTGACGGAGATATTTCAGGAATATGCAGAAGACAACGATTCCGGCGCGTTGTTGGCATCCTTGCGCGTCGTTGCTCGTGTAAGAGGAATTAGTGAGATAGCCGAGCAAACAGGCATGACACGCCGGGGATTACAAAAAGCCTTATCCAGCAATGGCAACCCGCGCCTTGAAAACGTCAATTCCATCATGAAGGCGCTGGGATATTGTCTCACGCCACAAAAAATCATGCCTCCAGCCGCAGAGTGAATCACATCAGTAGTTATCGATTGTGACACTATTATGTGCAGATTACGAACACTAACTAGCAACTTACGTTAAAAAAACATAACTCATTGATTTATGCAAATAAAAGTAGATGCAAAGACTTTAAATTCCAGATTAAATTTCATAAGATTGAAGTGTGATTAGACAATATATAGCTAATTACATTTTAATCAACTTAATTTAAAAGCAAACAAACAATGACTACTAAAAAAATTCCTGAACCGCATCTGGCTGATTTGGAACTATTTAGCGAAATTTCAGATGAAGTCCAAGCTTCTGTCAGAGGAGGTTTTACAATAACAGTAAGGCGCGGTGATACGCTATCGGGTTTAGCTAAGGTTTATTGTGAAGATAGCAGTAAGTGGCCTCAAATTTACAATAACAAAGCTAATAAAAAGAAGATAGGATCTAACCCCAACCTGATTCGTCCTGGTCAAGTACTCAATATCCCTTGCGTGACGCGCAGGATTTTGAAGCAAATCTGATTGTAGCTAAGTAGTTCACCTTTGGTAATTGTGTTGCAATAATTCTCTCAAACGCCAATTAGAGATTTGTAGTATATATGCTTCAACTTGAGATGCAATGCTTCGCAAATTTTTGTAAAACAATTTTCTTCAGGAGAACAAAATAATACATATTACCTACAAAGCCAACATTAAATTTTTGATTTAGTGTTGGCTCTATACCCATCCTTTAATTAAAAATTACGAATTAGTAATTATTTCGTCAACCTTTATTTGCAGATTACAGATATAGCCGTAGCCATTTTAATTAGGACGCAGCTTGCTTGAGAACGATTTCCATAGCATCACGTAAATTATCAGATTTAAGTAATAGCTTGCGAATTCTGCTTTTTAAAGTCGCCCAACACTTTTCAA
>NZ_JAIVFS010000094.1 GCF_020829645.1 Nostoc mirabile CHAB5784
TTTTAGCCTTGACACGCTAGTAGTAGCGTGTCAAGGCTAAAATGTTGCAATAAATTAGCGCTAAAAACATTGAATTTAAAAGTTCAAAGCCCATTTTATAATGCACAACTTTAGCCTTGACACGCTACTACTAGGGTGTCAAGCCTAAAATGATGCATTAAACGTAGGTTGGGTTGAGCAACGCGAAACCCAACATTCATCGAGGTGTTGGGTATCATTCTTCGCTGCGCGACGCTGACGCGAACGACCCAACCTACAAAATTTATTGCACAAATTTAGCTTTGACACGCTACTACAATACTACTGAAATTTTTCATAAATAAAGAATTAATCAGGCAAATCAGCAGCACTTTGGATATTTTTTAATATTAAGTCAGGGCTACTACGTTTAATTAAACCAGTTAGCACTTTACCAGGGCCAATTTCTATTACTTGCTGAATGCCGTTGGCTGGTAATTGCAGAGAAATTTCTCGCCATCTTACAGAACCAGTCATTTGTTTATTCAGGCGCTGCTTTAAAATCGCGGCATCAATAGACGCAATTGGTTCTACGTTAGACAACACTGGCACAGTAGCTGGCTGAAATTCTACAGATTCTAGAATGTCTTGGAATTGGGCAGCTGCTGGTGCTATTAAATGTGAGTGAAATGCTCCAGAAACTTTTAGGGGAATAGCACGCTTTGCTTTAACTTGACCCATCACTGCTTGTACAGCCTCAGTCGTACCTGAAATTACCACCTGAGCCGAACTATTATCATTTGCTATTACCACATCAGGCGTTTGGGCAATGACTTTTTCCAACTTTTCGCGGTCAAAGTTCATCAAAGCCGCCATCATCCCACCGACGGCACTATCCATGAGTTCTGCACGGCGCTTTACTAGATATAAACCAACCCACCACTCAAAGACACCCGCTATATAAAGGGCAGTATATTCTCCCAAACTGTGACCAGCAACTAAATCTGGCTTGTGTCCTCCTTCCCGAAGCAGGTCAGCAAGAATGCTTTCAACCACATAAAGACTTGGCTGAGTGTATAGCGTCTGTGATAACTTTTCTTCTTCGTTTTTACAGATATTTATTAGAGACCAGCCCAAAATTTCCTCGGCTTGGGCAAATCTGTTTTTAGCGGAGGGTATATCTAATAAATCTATTCCCATTCCCAGCGCTTGGGAACCTTGGCCGGGAAACACCCATGCAGTTTTAGTCATTGGTCATTAGTCATTAGTCATTGGTCATTAGTCAGTGGTCATTAGTCATTAGTCATTAACAAAGGACAAATGACTAAGGACAAAATATTCACCTTCCCCATTGGAAAATTGCTGCACCCCAGGTAAGACCGGCACCAAAGCCGGATGTAGCAACGATGTCATTGGGTTTAATTTTACCTTCCCGCACTGCTTCATCTAAAGCTAAGGGAATGGAAGCAGCGGAGGTATTGCCGTACTGGGCGAGATTACTTATAACTTTATGTTCTGGGACATTCAGGCGTTGGGCAACAGCATCGATAATCCTCTGATTAGCTTGATGCAACAGCAGCCAATCTATTTGGTCAACACTGAGGTTGGCTTGAAATAAAGCTTTATCAATGATTTCGGGCACTTTTTGCACAGCAAAGCGGTAGACTTCTTTGCCGTTCATAGTAATCGGTTGGTAAGTGCCTTTGGTGACATTGACACCAGTGAGCAGCTCTTGGGAAGTGCCTGTATATGCAAGGTTGAGGTGATGGTTTTGAGTGCCATCACTTTTAAGGGCAAATCCTAATAAGCGATCGCTTTTGTCAGCTTGCAATACTACAGCCCCTGCACCATCACCAAACAATACACAAGTGCGGCGATCTTCCCAATCTACCCAGCGAGAGAGGATATCTGCACCTATCAACAGCACATTTTTATAGACACCTGTTCTAATGTATTGGGCTGCTGTAACTAGACCAAACACAAAGCCAGAGCAGGCTGCTGTCAAGTCAAAAGCTACTGCGTTGGTGGCTCCCAATTGAGCCTGTACTTGACAAGCACTACCAAACAAATCATCAGGGGTGGAAGTCGCTAGCAGAATCAGGTCTAGGTCTTCTGGTTTAATTCCCGAAGCTGCGATCGCCTGACTGCTGGCGGCAGTAGCAAGTACACTCAAGGACTCAGATGGCAGCGCTAATCGCCGTTGACGAATTCCAGTTCTTGTAGCAATCCACTCATCTGATGTTTCAACTACTTCACTCAATGTCTGGTTGTGTAGGGAAGTTGCTGGTACTGCCGAGCCACTTCCGGTAATTGCTACGCCTAAGTTTTGCACTCCTAATCTCCCAAGCTATCAGCTTTTTGTCTTTTGTCTTTTGTCCTTTGTCATTTGTCCTTTGTCATTTGTCCTGTACCAGTTGTCCTTTGTCCTTTACAAATGACTAATGACTAATGACTAATGACCAATGACTAATGACTAACCGCTCTCGCGCTCTAGGATATATTGGGACTGAATTCGTTGTAGCACCTGGTTGTCAACAGCTTCTTTTGCCATGCGAATTGCATTAAAAATTGAAGGAGCTTGTGAGCTACCGTGACCGATAAAACAGACTCCCGCCACGCCTAGTAGCAAAGCGCCGCCATGTTCTGCGTGATCCATGCGCTGCTTAATCCGCTTCAGGTTTGGTTTTAAGAGTGCTGAACCGATTTGGCCGTGTAATCCTTGGGGTAATTCTTCCCGCAGAATTTGCAGAATCACTTCTCCGACGGCTTCGGCAAATTTTAATAATACATTGCCTACAAAGCCGTCACAGACAATCACATCAAAGCGACCAGAAAGCACATCACGCCCTTCGGCATTGCCAATAAAATTAATTTGGGAATTTTCGCGGAGTAGTTGGTGGGCACGGACGGCTGCATCATTGCCTTTAGAGTCTTCTTCACCGATATTCAGCAAACCTACTTTAGGTTCGGTTGTACCTAAAACATATTGACTGTAAGCCGATCCCATGACGGCAAACTGCTCTAAAAATTTCGGACGGCAATCTACATTCGCGCCGACATCAAGTACCAACACTGGCTTACCAGCAACAATTGTCGGAAAAACAGTCCCTATGGCTGGGCGGTCAATTCCTGGCAATCGTCCTAAGCGGAGCAAAGCTGATGCCATCGCTGCCCCAGAGTGGCCGGCAGAAAATACGGCATCTGCTTTTTGCTGCTTGACTAAATCCATCGCCACATTGATAGAAGCCTTGCGTTTGCGTCTAACTGCATTTAAAGGCTCCTCATCCATAGCGATCGCTTCCTGTGCAGTCACGATCTCCACCTGCCCTAAATTAGTTTTTGGTGGCAAGGCAGCTTCTATTTGTTGAGGATCACCAACCAGTAATACATCTACACCCAATTCTTCCCTTGCTCGCAATGCGCCAGCAACGATTTCACCGGGTGCGTGATCCCCTCCCATTGCGTCAATTGCGATCCGTACGCGAGTCGATCCCATTGCTCAGAGCTTTTAGAAACCTTACAAATTTTACCAGATGGCTTTGCCGAAAAAGCTTAACTTTCTGACTGCCAAATTATTTCTGTTACTATTGCAACAATTTTTGCTGGCAAGCTCAAGATAGCACGAATTGTTTGGGAGTAGGGAGTGGGGAGTGGGGAGTGGGTATTGGAAAGAGGCAGAGGGGCAGGGAGCAGGGAGCAGAGAGAAAGAGGTAATTTTATTTTTTATTCTCCGTCTTGCCCCCTGCCCCCTGCCCCCTGCTCCCCTGCCTCTCCTTCTCCCCCTACTCCCTACTCCCTACTCCCCACTCCCTTCTACCCAGTTAACTAGCGTCCGAACGCCGTAGCCGGTTGCCCCCGAACTGTTGTAGCCATTTTCTTTATCTGTCCACACTGGGCCAGCAATATCTAAGTGCGCCCAAGGTGTGTCTTTGACGAATTGCTTAAGGAAAAGGGCGGCGGTAATGGAACCACCTGGACGCGGGCCAGTATTTTTCATGTCCGCAATGCCAGACTTTAGCCCTTCAAAATATTTTTCTTCCATTGGCATCCGCCAAATCTTTTCTCCTGAAGTTTGGGCAGCTTTCTCTAGCTGGGAAGCGACAGCATCATCGGGGGTGTATAAACCAGCAATATCTTCACCCAAGGCAATGACGTTAGCACCGGTCAGGGTGGCTAAATCCACGATCGCATCTAATCCCAATTTGTCGGCAAACACCAAGGCATCTGCTAGGGTCAAACGTCCTTCAGCGTCGGTGTTGTTAACTTCGATTGTTTTGCCGTTTGATGCTGTAAGAATGTCTCCAGGGTGCATGGCGCGACCGCTAATCATGTTTTCAGCCACCGCCGAGATGAAGTGAACCTCAACATCTGGCTTAATTTGAGCAATTGCTTTTGCCGCGCCCAAGGTAGCAGCTGCACCGCCCATATCGATTTTCATGGTTTCGATGCCGCTACCTGCACCTTTAATATTGAGTCCACCAGAATCAAAGGTTACACCTTTGCCAATAATTGCTAGTTTCTTTTTGGGTGTACCTTCTGGCTTGTAAGTCAGGTGAATGAATTTAGGTGGCAACTCGGAAGCTTGCGCTACTCCCAAAAATGCACCCATACCCAACTTTTCACAGTCTTCTCTTTCTAGAATTTCTACTTGTAAACCGTACTCGCTTGCGATCGCTTGAGCAGTTTCTGCCAAAGTAATTGGTGTTACTGCATTAGCTGGTGCTGCTACTAACTCCCGTGCCAAGTTTACCCCTGACACAATTTGATTGGCGCGGGTGATGGCTGCTTCTTGTCCACCGAATCCTAGTAAATCTACGGTTTCTATTTGTGAACCTTTATCTTCTGGTTCTGATTTAAAGCGAATATCTTGGTAAAGCGCCAATTCTACACCTTCTGCGATCGCTTGGGCGCTTGCGGCTGGATCGTTATTCCACAATGGCAAACTAAATCCCAAAATTTTACTTTTTTGCTTTTTTGCCACTCTGGCTACAGCAGCAGCAGCGCGTCGCAAAGTGTCGAGTTTTAGTTCATCTGGTTTACCTAAGCCTACCAGAATCAATTTCCGCACTGGGCTACCAGGATTCACACGAGTGAAGATGGTACTGTTGGCTTTACCTTTAAATTCTTCTTCAGCAATTAGTTCTTTTAAGACCCCGGAAAACTTTTCATCTAAAGTTGCCAATTCTCCAGTTAACTCTACTGCATCTTCAAATAATCCAATTGCCAAACTATCGCCTGCCCATTCTAGCAAAGGCTTATCACTAGGTTGAATTGTCATGTTGGGATTTTGTGTAAATATTCCTTCTTGTACCAGTATTGCTCAAAATTCTTGTTTAATGGTGAGGGGAGTGGGGATTCGGCATTAGGCACTTGTACTGAGCGAAGTCGTTGGCGCAGCCTCTCGTAGAGAAGTATTGGGCATTGGGATTGGTGGAATAGGGGTTATTACCTATAATTTAGCTAATTGGTATAAATAGCACTAGTTAATGAGTCTTTGATACTCATTAATCCACCTCAGAACTCCGTTAACGAGTCTTTGATACTCGTTAATCCACCTCAGAACTCCGTTAACGAGTCTTTGATACTCGTTAATCCACCTCAGAACTCCGTTAACGAGTCTTTGATACTCATTGATCCATCTCAGAACTCCGTTAACGAGTCTTTGATCCTCGTTAATCCACCTCAGAACTCCGTTAACGAGTCTTTGATCCTCGTTAATCCACCTCAGAACTCCGTTAACGAGTCTTTGATACTCGTTAATAAAGCTATGCACTTCACTGTTTTACCTCCTGCCCAAAGCCCTATGCCCCAATTTCATTTGTATCAATATCAAATTTGCTGGCGATCACTTCTATTATTTCTTGCTCAACTGGTGTAGTCTTATTGTCAAGCTGGGCAATTTTGTAACACTGAGCCAGCAAGGGTATAGCAAAATCACGATTTAGCTGATTGAGCAGTATATCTAAAGACTTGGGCGATTTGATATTTCGCGCAATGGCATCCAAGGAGTTAGGGCTGAGGTTTAGAGTTTGTAATTCTGGCAAAATTTCTTCCCAAGTCTTCTCTGGATGACTAGCCAGGATCATGTGAACTAAAATTTGATCCATGACGGCTTCTTGAGCGATCGCAGTTTCTAGATACTTTTCACTTTCTGCTTTTAATGTTGCTAGTGTCTGTGGCGATGAGAGCGAAGTTGATTCATCTAGCTTGGCTTCGTAAAATCGACAAGCAGCATACCCTAATGAATAAATCATCGTCGCATTTGAACTAGCTCCAATTAACGCACCCGCCAAGGGTATATTTCGCAGCAAGCCTAATCCCGCAGCTTTCAACAGACGGCTTCCACCCAAGGCCAGACCAAAAATTGCCAAAACTTCACCTTTACGGGCAGGATCTTTTAAATCTAGCCCGTAGACAGATGCAATCTGATAAAGCATTTCTGACTGTATTTTGGTTGTGGCTGTTAAATCAATTGCCAACAATGCAACTGCTATTCCTGGTAAAACACTTGTTGCTAGTCCAACTGTGCCTGCTTGAGTTGCTTTTTCGACCATGATTCGGTGAGCAATCTGGCTAGCTGATTCATTTGGATACTGTTGCTTGAGCTTGTTTACTGCAACTTCTGCTTTTTCCAAATCAACAGCGTCAGTAGTACCAATTAGCCAATTTAGATTTAATACTCCAGATAGTTTTCTAATCAGCCAATTTTCGTTCAGGCTATTCACAACCTGACCGCTACTTTGAGTTGTTTGCTCAATAAACTTGTGTGTTTCTTTCGCTGTTGCTTCTCCCACCCCTACTGCTGTGTCTAAAACTGCTTTGCCAGTCTCAGCAACAGTTTTAATAAAAGACTCTACTATAGACGGTTGATTTTCTACTGATGATTGAGCCTGAATTTTTACTTTTGAAGTTTCTTTGGGTGAATTAACTGATTTATTCACCTGTATCTCTTGGGGTTTGTCTGTCATTGCTTGACACCATCTTGTAAAGCCTCTTTCTTTAATTTTTAGCGAAATATAAGTGGCTCTACATCCCTCTATAAACGTAAATATCAGTTTCAGATTAACTATTTCCTTGTCTAAACAACTGTCTTAATCCATCAACAATAGGAACATATTGTTCAGGGGTGAGTGTTCCCAAATACGCCAAAACTCGATTTATATCTAATCCCCGCGTTTGATCTAGTAAGACAATGGAAGACAGAGGCAAACCACCAGCACCATCTGACAAATGCGGATATAAGCTGGGATTATTGAACACCCAAGAACCACTCTGGGTAGTTAAAGGTGCAATCATTAGCATTGGATAGCGGACTTCTCCCCAAGGTATACCGACCACTACAGCAGGTCGAGTTCCTTGCTGTTCACGTCCTCTAGGAGTACTAGTAGGCAAAGTTACTATAACTACGTCGCCACATTCAAGCAAATCAGGTTGGAGCATTCTTGCCACCAAGAACTTTTATCCCAACTCCAGGGATATATTCTACTGGCTTGCCTTTTGGCTGCTCTTGGGAACCCCAATCATAAGAGTCTTCTGGAAGTAAATTTCCTTCGCTTTGATTAATTTCGTCATTTAATAATTGCCACAGTTGATGTTTTTCTTCTAAAGGAAGGTTGGCAATGGCATCTAGAAGTGATTTAAAAGGAATTTGCAGTTTGACAGTTGTTGTGGTCATAGTGGGTTTTGAGTTTGTTTAATTAATTTGTATTTGATGTGTAGGCGCAGCCCGCCGTAGGCATCGCGCCTCACCCTATCCTGTCACCTCTAGCCCCGTACTTATATCAGCATTACTTTCTAAAAAGTCATTATCCTTAAGAATTTCATAGAGATTAATATCTTTCTCTAGCAAGCAAGCATGTCCGCAATTGGGCAATACCACAATTTTGGTATTTGGTAAGATATTCCCTATCCGCTTTACTTCAGTTACAGAAGGTAAAAGGCGATCGCTACCACCAGCAATCAGCAAAACTGGTTGAGTTAAGCGACCTAACTGCTTGTTATCAACTTCAAATTCTCGCAGTAAAGACAACCGCCAATGAACGGTTTCTGACGGCACAGAACGCATAGTTTTTAGCAGTTCATGGCGATCGCTTTGAGAAATGCGGGGCAAAGATGCTAGAAACGGCAACAATCCCAGTGCGCCAACATCATATAACTCTGATGGCACTAAGTAAGTAAGTTGAGATGCCCAATTCAACCAAGGGCGAAGACGAAAGGAGGAAGCTGGGTTAATTAAGATAATTCGCTTAAATAAATCCGGCGTTTGGATTGCTACTTTCATTGCCAAGCAACCACCAAAGGACTCACCACACAGGTAAACTGGTCTGTGAGGGCTTTTTTCTAATTCGGCGTAGATTAAGTCCAATACACTTTTCGCTAGCACATCCCAAGTGTTAAGGTCTTTGCGTGGGATCGCTAAACAACGGACATCAAAGCCAGTTTCTAATCCAGCCGTTTGCGATCGCAATAGTTGACCAGTTCCATCCATTCCTGGCAAATATACCAACAGGGGATACTCTGGCTTTACTCGTTTAGGAGTTAGGAAACAAGGATTTAGCTCAACTTCTCTTATAGTCATTGGTCACTTGTACTGAGCGTAGTCGTTGGCGTAGCCTCTCGTTAGAGAAGTATTGGTCATTGGTCATTGGTCATTGGTCATTAGTCAATGGTATAAAACTTTTGGACTGCTGATTGTTGCTTTTACGAGGTTCGGTAGTTTTGAGCAAAAACAAAAAAGGTTTCGGAACAAGCTAACTGTTAGTCGTGGAGACAATCCAAAATTCAAAATCGAATGCCTCAATAGCAACCTTGACGCAGTAAGGTGCTAATTTCACCATGACAGTGTTCTGTCAGTTCAGCCACAACAGTTCTGGCTTGCTTGCCGTGATATTTTTTTTGATGTTGGGGCGTAATCCAATAAGGGCGACCGATTAACACCGCAACCCGACGATAAAATACCAGAGGATGCCAACCAGCTTGATTAAATAAAGGTTCTGAAGGGTCAAATAGACTCAAAAGCCTTAAGGGGAAGCCAGAAGTATTTACCTCTTCTAAGGAGGCGATCGCGATCGGTAAAATTGCTAAATCCTGCACATCAGCCCGTAATGCTAAATGGGCAAATCCCCGTTGAAACTCACCTACCATGTTTGGGACAGTAAATTTCACCATTGGTTCAGTTCCTTCTGGAAATACTCCCACCATCTGCCTAGACTGCAATAGCACCTGCGACTGCGAAAAAAAGCTTTGCTGACGGTTTTGAGTTTCTTCCAAAGGAAAACACCCCAATTGTCCGGTGACAATCTCCCGCATTATTGGCACTTGTCCCATGTAGTGATGGCAAGCAAAGCGAATCGGACTCGATAACGCCGCCATTAAAATTAGTGCATCCATAAAGCTGCGGTGATTGCTGACTACCAAAACGCTGGCATCCTGGGGAATGCGATCCTCGTAATAACGAAACATTTGCGTTGAGAGTGCCGCCACCAAAGCGCGTGAAATCTCTAAGGGGCTATTTCGACTCATACCTAATCAATATATTTTTCCAGTAAATATGGCAGTTTATCTTAATTTAATTTTTACATTTCTTTACTATTGCCATGACCGTCTTAAGATAGAAATATCTAATCCACAAAACCAGATAGATTTTCTGGATTCTGGATTATGTATTTTTGATCACAATAATTTCTAATATAAAGTATTCAAAAAAATTATGAGAATGATTCGCTCTTGTAGGCAAAAATGAGTTGAATTGATGCATATTACAAAACAATTTTTGATCTGAAAAGTTTGCTACTATTAAGGTATTATTGGAAAAAATAGAAATAATATTGTATAATTGCTTGGTTTTTCCGATAAAAGTAAAACGTTTTATAATTTAATTTTTATTTTGCATGAATCTAGTGAAAAAAAAAGAATTGACATTTGCACTAACAACACCGCTATATTATGTAAACGATGTGCCCCATATAGGCAGTGCTTATACGACGATCGCAGCAGATGTAGTGGCGCGATTTCACAGGCTCTTGGGGCATCAGGTATTACTAATTACAGGTACTGATGAACACGGGCAAAAAATTCAGCGATCGGCAGAAAGTTTAGGCAAAGCACCACAAGAGTTTTGCGATGAAATTGTCCCTAGTTTCGTTAATTTGTGGCAATTGCTGGACATTCAATACGATCGCTTTAGTCGGACTACTGCACCTCGTCATGAAGCGATCGTCAAAGAATTCTTTGAACGAGTCTGGAAATCTGAGGATATCTACCAGGGACAACAACAAGGCTGGTACTGCGTATCCTGCGAAGAATTCAAAGAAGAACGGGATCTTCTAGAAGGACACCGTTGCCCGATTCATATTAACAAAGAAGTGGAGTGGCGAGACGAGCAAAACTATTTTTTCCGCTTATCCAAATATCAAACTAAGCTGACAGAATTTTATCAATCTAGACCGGATTTTATTCAACCAGAAAGTCGGCGCAACGAAGTCCTCAGCTTTGTCAATCAAGGGCTGCAAGACTTTTCCATTTCACGGGTAAATCTAGATTGGGGCTTTCCTGTACCAGTTGATCCCAAGCACACCCTTTATGTCTGGTTTGACGCGCTGTTAGGTTATGTCACAGCATTACTAGAACCAGATGCAGAACCGACTTTAGCAAATGCCTTAGAAACATGGTGGCCGATTAACTTGCACCTAATTGGTAAAGATATTCTGCGCTTCCATGCAGTTTACTGGCCAGCAATGCTGTTGTCGGCTGGCTTACCCTTGCCAGATCAAGTATTTGGGCATGGTTTTTTGACCAAAGATGGTCAAAAGATGGGCAAAAGTCTGGGTAACACCCTTGATCCTGTGGCGTTAGTTCAGCGCTATGGTAGTGATGCCGTTCGTTATTACTTCCTTAAGGAAATCGAATTTGGCAAAGATGGAGATTTTAATGAAGTAAGGTTCATTAATGTTCTGAATGCAGATTTGGCAAATGATTTAGGTAATTTGCTTAATCGCACCTTGAGCATGGTGAAGAAATACTGTGCTGATAATAATGTCCCATCAATCGGCAATGAAGGAATTTCTGACGAAAATCCTTTGAAAACAATTGGTTTGCGTCTAGGGGAACAGGTAAAACAAGCATATCAAGAGCTAGCTTTCAGTGAAACCTGCGAAGCCATCCTTTCACTGGTGCAAGCCAGTAATAAGTTTATTGATGAACAAGCTCCTTGGTCATTATATAAACAGGGACAGCAAGAGTCGGTGGAAGAAGTTCTGTACGCAGTTCTAGAATCGGTTAGACTAGCAGCTTATCTGCTATCCCCAATTATTCCGAACATCAGTAGCGATATTTATCAGCAGCTGGGCTTTGGAATAAACTTTAACGATCAAATACAAAGTTCAATTACCGCTCCTTTTGCCACCCATGCAACATGGGGGATACTATCTAGTAAACAACAGTTGGGTACACACCAACCGATTTTTCAGCGAATAGAACCCCCGAAAAACGATTAATCCTTATCAAACTCTGATTTTGTTCAATTTCTTAATTTTCTCACTTAATTTTCTCAAAAAAATTATCGGGGCTGAACTTAAATTAGTCCCGGAACATTATCATAAGCCGCTGTGACTAGCATCTAAAAGTTGGTAATTTGTATCAAAAATAACAGGGATAATAATTGAGGTATCACAATGATGTTGAATAATTTTGAAACCGATTCAATATTTACGCCAGAACAAGTTTTGGAGAATCGGGGTCGGGTCGCTATATTTATTGATGGCTCAAATCTATTTTACGCTGCACTGCAACTAGGGATTGAAATCGATTACACGAAGCTGTTATGTCGATTAACTGGAGGTTCTAGACTACTACGGTCTTTTTTCTACACTGGTGTAGACAGGACAAACGAGAAGCAACAAGGGTTTCTGCTGTGGATGCGTCGCAATGGCTATCGAGTCATTGCTAAGGATCTAGTCCAGCTACCAGATGGCTCTAAAAAAGCTAACCTGGATGTAGAAATAGCAGTCGATATGATGGCACTAGTTGATTCTTATGATACCGCAGTTTTAGTTAGCGGTGATGGAGATTTGGCTTATGCGGTAAATTCAGTCAGCTATCGCGGCGTGCGGGTAGAAGTGGTGAGTTTGCGTTCGATGACCAGCGACAGTTTAATTAATGTAAGCGATCGCTACATTGATTTAGAAGCCATCAAAGAAGATATTCAAAAAACCCCTCGCCAAAGCTATCCATACCGGCCGTTATCTGGTATCGGTTTTTTGGAAGATACAAGAACTAGTGATGGACACCTAGAAATCCAAGAATAATGGCGTATCAATTTCATCAAAGGGGGAGACAGGGGGAGAAAAAAATTCAAAATTACTCCCCCACTCCTCCCTTCCTTCTTTTCCCTTTAATTTTTTTCTTGATATTTGGTTTAGTAAGCTGTGGGGGTAAATCTCCCACAGCTTCTCAACAAAATACTGCGGATTCATCTAAGCAAGATAGCAATTTGACTTTCTTTGATGTCACCTTAGAACAAGCAGATGAGGTAGGACGACCGATTTGGAAAGTCAGGGCTAAACAAGCACAATACACCAAAGAAAAACAAATTGGTCAAGCTGAAAGCCCTTATGGTGAACTATATCAAGATGGCAAAGTAGTTTACCAAATCAAGGCAGATATCGCAGATATTGAACAAGATGGAAAACAGTTGTTTCTGAAAGGTAGGATATTTGCTACAGATCCCAGTAATGGAATTGTATTGCAAGGTAATGAATTAGAATGGCGTCCGAAAGAAGATTTGTTGATTGTCCGCAAGCAGATTAACGGTAGTCATAAACAACTACAAGCTGTGGCGCAGGAAGCGCGAGTCAAAACCCGCGAACAGCGCATGGAATTTTCTGGAGGGGTAATAGCAAATTCCATTGATCCCCAGTTACAAGTAAGAACCGAGCATTTAATTTGGAATATTAAAGAAGAAAAACTGATTGGCGATCGCCCTTTACAAATTGACCGTTACAAAGATAATAAAATTAGCGATCGCGGCAAGGGAAATTCTGCCGAAGTCAACCTAAAAACGAAAATTGCCACTATTCAACAAAATGCTCAATTAGATTTACTAGATCCACCAGTACAAATAACTAGTAACTCTATGACCTGGAACATGAACGCAGAAACTGTCACTACAAATTCCCCAGTGCGGATGTTCCAGCGTGCCGAAAACCTTACCGTCACCGCTAATCAAGCTGAAATGAAAATACCGCAAAAAACGGTTTATTTAACAGGTAACGTCAACGCCATTGGTCAGCGTCGCCAGTCTTTGAGATCTAATACATTAACTTGGTATTTAGATAATAAGTTAGTTGAAGCTCAGGGAAATATAGTTTATCGACAAGTTGACCCACAGTTAAATTTTACAGGTGAAACAGCCGTTGGTAATCTACAAACAGAAAATATTGTTGTCAAAGGCGGCACTTCTAGCGGTAGGGTAGTAACAGAAATCATTCCCCAAGAAAGAGCCAATCGTCAGCAGTAGAGTTAGGGGAGTGGGGAGTAGGGAGTAGGGGGAGTAGGGGGGACTTGGGGACAAGGTGACTTGAGTGAGAATTGGGGACAAGGGGAAGGACTTGTCCCCAAGTCCTCTTACCCATGCTCAATGCCCCATTCCCCATTCCCCACTCCCCACTCCCTGCAACGCACTAGGCTAGGATCTTAGTACTACAAGTCTTCTGATAACCCATGAATGGATCAAATCGATTAGGTAAGGAATCCTTGCCAATATCCCAACAAGCAGAACATTCCCTCCATCACGATACAGACCACGAGCATACAGATTATACTCATGGAACTGGAGAGCCGGCTCATCCTCACGTCCATAGCGAAGAGTCATTACGGCGAATTGCCAATCGATTATCGCGGATAGAAGGACATGTTCGTGGTATTAAAACAATGGTGCAGCAAAATAGCCCTTGTCCTGATGTTCTACTGCAAATTGCCGCAGTGCGAGGCGCATTAGATAAAGTAGCGCGAATTGTTCTGGATGAACATTTAACTGAGTGTATTGCTAGAGCTGCACAAGAGGGTAATATTGACGTTGAAATTAAACAGTTAAAAGCTGCTTTAGATCGATTTTTACCTTAAGAATTAGAAAAATAAAAAATTAACTAGCACGACAAGGCATTTTGTAGAGATGCGAGATTTGGTGTATTGACTCAGGCAAAGGGTTATTTATGCCAAAATAAACACAGGTGTTTTACGTGTATTAGAAACGGGACGTTTTGGCATTACCTATCTTGCCAAGGATCAAAAAGGCAATTGCTCTATTGGTAATGAAAAATCATATATATCAACTGAGACTTTAGATATCTCCTTTAAAAATGGCTTTAAAATATAAGTTTAACTATTATTTAAGTTTCAATATAAACAAACCTCTAATTCTTTTTTTACACGGCTTCATGGGAAACATTAATGAATTTGATGAAGCTATAAAAGTACTAGTTGAAGATTTTTCTTATCTCACCCTTGATTTACCCGGACATGGTAAAACCCAAGTTTTAGGAAGTGATGAATACTATAAAATCCAACCCACTGCTCAAACAATAATCAATTTATTAGATGAATTAAAAATAGACAAATGCTACTTAATTGGTTATTCAATGGGCGGAAGATTAGCTTTATATCTAACTCTATATTTTCCAGAACGTTTTATTAAAGTTGCATTAGAATCAGCTTCTCCAGGTTTAGCAACAGAAGCAGAACGATTAGAACGAGTTAGACGTGATGCTCAAATAGCTAGAAAATTAAGCAGAAGTATTATTCAAACTGATTTTGCTGCTTTTATTTCAAGTTGGTACAATCAACCAATTTTTGGTTATATAAAAAATCATCCAGAATACGATCGCATGATAGAAAGTAGGTTACAGAATAATCCACATGAATTAGATAAATCATTGCGCTTCATGGGAACTGGATGCCAACCTCCTTTGTGGAAAAAGCTACAAGAGAATAAAATTCCTCTGCTATTATTAGTGGGTGAATATGATAAAAAATTTATATCTATTAATACAGAAATGTCTCAACTATGTGAATTTGCCCAACTAAAAATAATTAGTAATGCTGGACATAATATTCACTTTGAAAATACCTTGGCATTTGTGGAAAATATCAAAGATTTTTTCTATGCAGCAAGTTCAAAATTAGCGTAAACTCACTGCTTCCTCGGTAACTTATTCACTGCCTTGCTAGAAGGAGTTGGCGATGATGTCAAATTCGAGGCTGTTGGTTGTTTAGCTGCGGTTAATTCCTCTTGCAACATTTTCTGATAAACTTTAGGTAAAGAGCTACTAACAGAATTAGTTTCTATACCATATCCTAGACTTGTCCAGGTGGGAGAAAGCCGCCGCAAAACATCATTTAACTTTCCCTGACGCAACAGTTGAGAAATATCAGTTCCCCAAACTTTAGAATCATTTAACCAACGATAAACTACTACATCTTGATATTCTGCTTCAAAACTATAAGCAGTCCAAAACATCATCTGCATTGGATTTGGGTGATAACGAGGAGCTAAACGATACCAAGTAATGTTAATAATTTGATATCTGCCAGCAGCAGTGGAACAATTACCTGTGTTGGGGCCTGTGACAATTGTGACGCATATCTCAGGATGTCGGCTAAGGTCGTTGACTTGCTGCCCACCATACAACAGCGAATAGGGACGATTACCACTGGCCTCACTCGCCGAGATGGTTCGCATTAAAGCGCGGATATAGGGGTCGCCCTGTTTCATGACCAGAGGCGGCTGTTGAACTGCAAAGATGGGATCAGAAGGCGATCGCAAGTCTTCAATATACCATTGCAACAAATACACAAAGCCGAGAAGCGCGGCTATTGGCCCAATAAGTTTTTCAACACCTTTGAATTCAAAGCCTTTCAGAATCCGACTCCTTGAAATTTGCTTTCTTTACTAACAAAAATTATTGACGAACTTATTCTGGCAAAGTTCACACTTTATTGTCAGTTATCATTCCCGATTCGCTCATTTTTTTAAGAATTAGAAAAAATGATTATAAAGTAAGTATAGCAAGTGACATATTCCCGAAAATAATGAGTAAGTATAGCCTTGGTCGCTTCTTGTAGCATTCTTTTCTCGGTAAATAATTGAAGACGACTGTTGGGTAAAGCGCATTGCTAAACCTCTACGTTTTGCTTGTGGATGGAGCGATCGCTTACCTATGTTAGGATTAAATAACTGATTTTTCCAGCAATTAGCTATGACAACGGAAATATTAAAATCTGTTGAACCTACCCTTTACGAGGAAGATTATTATTTATGGGTAGAAACAACACTTAAACTATTAGAAAATAAAGATATTGAAAATCTCGATTGGCAACATTTAGCAGAAGAAATTGAAGCTTTGGGAATTGAACAAAGACGAAAAGTAGAAAGTTACTTAAAACAATTATTAATTCATCTTTTACTTTATCGTTATTGGGAAATTGAAAAAGAATATTGTCAAAGAGGTTGGCAAATAGAAATAACTAGTTTCCGTGATGAGCTAGAATTTTATTTTCGTTCCAAAACACTTTATAACTATTCTCTTAACTGCTTAGATGCAGTTTATATTAAAGCTAGAAGGCAAGCAATTCAAAAAACAGGTTTACAGCCTGAAATTTTTCCAGAAAAATGCCCTTTTACTCCTGAAGATATTTTCAATAATGAGTACTTTCCAGAATAAAAGTGATTTTGTATCGCTTTTTGTGAAGATGAAAGTAATAAGATAGCGATCGCTCCTCTATCGTGAATCAGCGTAGGGGTAAAGCGCATTGCGCTTTACCCTTTTGGCTGTGGGATGGCATGAAGCCTTGCAGTTGAATGGTTTACCGATAGAAAAAATTTCGACTCCTTCTCCTTATTCTGAGCCAAGGCAACCTTTCAGGTGCGCTTTCAGTTTCAGAGAGCGAGAGTTACATTTGTTGGAGCAGATTCAATCGGGGCTATTGTCCGAATTTTTGCAAGTCGGCGGCGTTAGATTGGCCTTAGCTAAAGAATTAACATTACTGGTGAGAGAAGTCACCAAGTCATGTGCCAATAATGTATTAATAGCATATTTAATCACATCAAATGCCATTCCTGACCTTTCTGCAATATCTAGCAGAGTATGGTGACCATCGGATAAATTCAAAACCCACAAGATCGCCATTTCGTTTAGCCCGCTATCTTTCTGACCACCAACTGCCTGATATATTCCTCTTTTACCCAACTGTGGCTCACATTTGGGATTTTGGTTGTAGTAGATTTCGTTATTGTTGAGGATATACAATATCGAACTACATTGAAAGAATGACTCGGCAAGATATTGGGGTTGAACAAAGTTTAAATTATCTGCTGAGGTGTGGTATTCCGGAAAACTACCATGAGGCGATTGCATTAAGCAGCCAACAGCTAGATTAAATCCAGGCGAGCAGTATTGTCGCTCATCATAGCCATAGGGGAAGAAATCTATAATTTCGTAATCCTGTTTTGAGTTTCTAAGTACATAAGCAGCAATTTTATCAATTTCAGCGTTACCTCTACGGCTTTTTTTGTAAGTAAACTTGCCTGAATCTCCTAAACAAGTTAATACCAAGCCATGTTTAATATTATTGACTTTAGCCTCGTTGAGAGCCAACCATGTAATTGAGCCAATGGTTCCCGGAATCCAGAGAAATCTATAGGAATATTTTGGTGTAGTTTGACTTAGATACTTAGCAAGAAAAGTAGCGATCGCAATTCCCGAAAGATTATCATTACAAAGTGAAGGATGGCAGACGTGACAAGAAATCAAAACTTCATCAGTGCTTTTGCCTGGAATGTAATACTCGCCATAGGTCAGATGACCTGGTTCAAGAGAGGAATCAATATAGACTTCATATTCTTCATCATTTAGTTCCAGATATTGTTTATGACTTAGGCAAAAGCCCCAAGTTTCTTTATAGTAGGAAGTGCGGTAGGGAATCCAGTCTGGATGCTCAGGCTGTGTAAATAGATGCGCTTTGAGTTCTGTTAAAGATATTTTTTTGTGAACTGGAAGGCTATAGCTAACAACATGCAGATTCGAGTTAGCAAAATCTACAACTTTCTCACCTTGGGAATTTTTAATGTAAGCATCTTTAATATTCCATTCATTCGGAACTGTCCAATCGAAGACTTGAGTCCCTGTCGTAACTTCATTAACCGATAAAGGAATATGCTGATTAATAATTTTTAGAGTTTCTCTAACGCCATTACCTGTAATACTACGGCAAATAGGGTATAGCTGACAGACTAGTTGATAAAGTTCCTGGCCAATCTGATATGAGGATGCTGTTAGACCAATAAGACTCATGTATTTATTATTTTCTGCTTTCAATTAGAACAAAAGTTAACAGATCCCAGATGTATCTTTTTCTGAAATTTCACTTACAGGCAGTGGCCACTCAATACCAAAAGCTGGATCATCATAACGATAACCACAGGCATATTCTGGTGCATATCATGCTAGCTTGATGTATACCCATAACACCTCGCCGAGCCTCTCTTTGCGGGGGGAGGTGCTTTGTTAATGGGCAATTTGGCAAACATAAAATAACCTATTGAAAAAGCATTTTTCGGCAGTAAAATGCTTCGGCATAATTACTCGGTGAATTAGACTCAATTCCCCGAATTCTCAGGATTGAACGGAAAGTTTCTTCCCTAAACCATTGCTTATTATTCTGTGTGGGAAACGCATCCAAAATGTATTGAATTTTTCGGCGGCAGAGAGCTTCATCTAAATGAACAAAAAAATTGGGAATACCCAAATCACCGTCATATTTGGGAATCTCGTATTCCAAAATTAAATGATTTCTAAAAGTATTCCAAGTCAGGTCAGAAATTAATCGGTGATCTTGGTGGCGATCGTCTCGGTAATGAGTAAAGATTATATCTGGTGAGAATTCCTGCTTCAACTGCTCAAAGCATTCTTTCACCTCTATCCCTTGGAAAAGGAGAAAGCCATCTCGGAATTTTTTAATGATAATTTTCTTTACCTGTATTTCTTTTAAGAAGATACTGGCACTTACTGTTGCTTCCTGTACTCTTTGTTCGTTGGAACTAAAGACAACCCAATAGACGACAACATGCTGATAATTCTCTATCAACTTTAATATTGTGCCTCCACAACCAATCTCGATATCATCGCAATGAGAACCTAGACAAAGAATTCTGTACTCAGATTCTTCTGTCTTGTTCAAGCTAAGTTGGATCATACATGGCTTACTTCTAGTTGTTTATTTCTCCATACTTCCCAAGGTCTTTCGCCTTGAGCATACATATCATCCAACTGTTGCTTTTCTTTAAACGTATCCATAACTCCAAAAAATCCGGTGTATTTATACGCAAAAAGTTCTTCTTTGGCAATCAGTCTCTGAAAAGGCTCAAGGACAAGTTCTTCCCCTTGATGAATATGGTTAAAAATTTCTTTTTTAAAGATAAAATATCCTCCATTAATCCAAATATTACGCTGTTTGACATCGTTGAGATCCCTCACCAAACCATCCTCATCTATATCAACTATGTGAAAACTTTGGCTCGGTCTGACACACAAAAAACTACCTATTTTATTACGTTGATAAAAATGCTCAATATATGTTGGTAGATGCAAGTCTGTCAAACCATCGCTGTAGTTAGCTAAAAATACTTCTTCTCCTTCTAGATACTTTTCTACCGCCTTAAATCTTTGACCAATATTGGCTGTTAGACCTGTATCTACAAATGTGATATTCCAATCTTGAATATCACAGTTAAATAATTGAATTTTGTTACCATTCGATAGACTAAAATTATTAGAAAGCCATTCATTGTAATTTAAGAAGTAGCTTTTAACTAAGTCAGCCTTGTAACCCAGACACAAGATAAAATCTTTGTGTCCATAGTGAGCATAGTATTTCATTACATGCCATAATATCGGTCTATAGCCAATGTTCACCATTGGCTTAGGAATACTTTCTGAGTATTCTCTCATTCTAGTTCCTAAACCACCGCAAAATAAAACTACTTTCATGTTAACTTCTTCATTTTTGATGATGACAAAATATCAAATATTTAAAGGTAGACATTAACTTCAGGGATTGGCACAATAAATTGGCCTCCCCAATCCCGAACGTAAGCTATTTGTGTCATAATTTCCTTCTTAAGATTCCAGGGTAAAATCAGCACATAGTCAGGTTTTGTTTCTTTAATTTTGTCTGGATGAAAAATTGGAATGTGAGTCCCTGGTAAAAATTGACCTTGTTTGTAAGGGCTACGGTCTACTGTGTAGTCAAGAAAATCTGTGCGAATACCACAATAGTTTAAGAGAGTATTTCCCTTACCTGGAGCACCGTAACCTGCAATCGATTTTCCCTCTCGCTTAGCCTTGCTCAAGAAATCTAGTAACTTGCGTTTGGTTTCTTTAACTTGTTCACCAAAGGAAAAGTAGTGTTCTAAGCGTGTAAAACCTGCTGCTTGTTCTCTATCTTTCAGTTCTAATACCTGCTGGCTCACAAGTTGAGAGGAATCTTCAGTATGACGAGCATAAATTCTTAGAGATCCACCATGAGTAGCTAATTCCTCCACATTAAAGATAGTCAAACCGTGGGCGGTAAAAACTTTTTCCACTGTGACGAAGGAAAAATAAGAGAAGTGCTCATGATAGATAGTGTCAAACTGATTTTCTGCCATTAACTGCATGAGATGGGGAAATTCCATAGTAATTACCCCATGTGGTTTAAGGAGGATTTTCATCCCTTTGACAAAATCATTGAGATAGGGTGTATGAGCTAAGACATTGTTACCAATCAATAAATCTGCCAGTTGTCCCTGAGTAACCAGTTCGCGGGCTGTATCCTGTCCGAAGAACTTTACAAATGTTGGAATACCTTTTTTTATTGCCACTTTTGCAATATTTTTAGCCGGCTCGATTCCCATTGTAGGGATGCCTTTTGTCACAAAATATTGCAGTAAGTAACCATCATTGCTAGCAATTTCTACTACCTGACTATCCTGGTTTAATTGGAAACGCTCTACGACCAGATCAACATAGTTTTTGGCATGTTGCAACCAACTATCAGAGTAAGAAGAAAAATAGGCGTAGTCGCTAAATATCTTTTCTGGGCTAATGTATTCTTGAAGTTGCACTAAAAAACATTGTTCGCAAACATAAACATGCAGTGGATAAAAAGGCTCCATTTCGTTTAGCTGTTCTGGCTTGCGATAGCTTTCGCAGGGAGGAGACATCCCTAAATCTACAAAGGTATGGCGTAACTGTGTACTACAAAACTGACAGCAACCAATTGCTTGTTTATTATTTGTTGTTTTTTGTATGTTCATGATTTATAGCTATTTTTCAAACTTCAAAGTTTAGACTTCAAAAGTACGCCAGAAAAAATCTCTTTCCCCCCGATGCCTTGGGGGGTGGAATGGTTGGGGAGGGGTGTGCCTCATGTACTTGCAAAACGCTGTAATAGGACTAATGTTTGGTAGCTGTTGCTGAATATGAGTATCTAATTTTTACTTTCACTCAGCAGCAACGCTGTCAGGAATATTTTCTCCAGCAATAGCAAATAATTTGACTTTGATGTTCGGTAACCGTTCAGGGGGGAGCGCCCTTGACGATACCAATTGCCTAATTAGTAGCTGAAACCTAGATATTACACAGCAGTTTTCTTTTGCATGAAGTACAAAGGCTACGGATTTTAAGGCAGGAGGCAGCAGGTAGGGTGTTGACTTTAACACCCAAAGTCAACACCCTAGCTTCAGCCCTAGTTTTATGCAACTTAAATGCTTATTAGCTTATCAGCACTGTTGAAATAGCTCCTTAAAGCTTTTTGAGGCTGCTTCCGGTTTGGCAACAATCTCGACAATTTTATTGCGTCCATCTGCTTCAAACAGCGCCTCAACAGCAACTTGGGCGACTTTTTGCCTGGGTATGCTACCGTCGAAAAGTGTATCAGCACTCTGCATCACGATCGCGTCGGAGTTATCTTCATTCTTCAACCCACCAGGCCGCACAATCGTATAGGTAAGACCACTTTTCTGGATATACTCTTCAGCTTGCTTTTTCCACACTAAAATCAGCCAAAACAAGTTCAGTGGATGGAATAACTGCGAAGTACACAAAGAAGAAACTAAGACAAAATGCTCAATTCCCTTTGCCTTAGCAGCTTCTACTAAATTTTTAGTCCCTTCAAAATCTACTTTATAGGGGCCAGTGGGGTCAAAGCTAGGTTTTGCCCCAGTAGCAACCAACAGAACTGTGCTATCTCCTAACGCAGCAGTTAAACTTTCTGGTTGTAATACGTCGCCTACCACTAATTCGGCTTCAGGAGAGAGAATACCCCTAGCTTTCTCTATATCCCGCACCAGAGCTATGACGGGAATATTCCGCGCTATCAACTCTTGCACAATCCGGCGACCTGTTTCACCCGTTGCCCCTGCTACAAATGCTTTCATGAGAAATGCTATCCTGGGAAACTATTGTGTGCTTGTTCAGTTCTTTATTTTAGTAATTCTATGGAGTTGATGGTAGATTAATGAGGTTTCGGTAAAAATGGGATATTCGTGTGAAATGACCCAGGAACGTGGGGAATTATTAATATAGACGAACGCCAAAGTATACATTAATGCATTTATGCTTTCAACAAACCGCGAATATAAATCCTGGGAAATAACAGAAGCAGTTTTACCTGTAGCCTCCAGCCAAGAAGCAGCCGAGGACACATTAACAGAAGCAAATGTAGCGACGGTCACAAAATTTTCTGGTCGTTATCAAGATTTTATGGAAATGCCTGCCCCAGCAGAGAAGGTTGCCCAGTATCTTAATAATCACGCTTCATGGTTTTCGCGTTGCGCTGAACCCATGAAGGTGCAATCACTTGGGGAAAATGGCTACGCTTTAGTAATTGGTCGTTTTGGTGCTTTTGGTTATGATGTAGAACCTAAAATTGGTTTGGAATTGTTGCCTCCAGACGAGGGTATTTACCGCATCCGTACAATCCCTATCCCTGACTACCAACCGCCTGGTTATGACGTAGACTATCGGGCATCTCTACAATTAATAGAAAACGATACTTCCAGTAGCATTGGTGAGATTACCAGAGTTGAATGGGAATTGGATTTAATAGTTGATTTGCACTTTCCCAGGTTTATTCAGCGATTACCCAAGTCTATAATTCAATCTACAGGCGATCGCTTACTTAACCAAATTGTCCGCCAAGTCTCCCGCCGCTTAACTCGCAAAGTTCAGGAAGATTTTCATAAATCTTTGGCAATACCGTTTCCTGCTAATTTTAAGCAAAAGCGATAAGTCAAGAGTTCTTTGTCATTTGTCAATAATTCATGACAAATGACAAAGAGCTACTTACTATGCTTGAGTGAGAATTCTTTGGACAATTTGCACCCCAGTAACAGCCTGCCAAGCAAAAAGTCCCAAAAGCGTGAAATTTATCAAAATATGAGTTGCACGCGCCCAATTTGCCCCTTTCTGCATATAAGGCGACAAAGCAGCAGAAAATGCAATCAGACTCGTCATACCCAATCCTGCCAGCAGGTGAGGCCCGACAAATAACTTGCCATTATTGATGTAAGTGACACCCATCCCTCCAATTGCACCTACCACCATCAAAGCTAGGAGTATAGACCCGATTTGGTAGTGTCTGACGTTATATCTACCTTTAATCAGTTCTTTCTTTTCTTCCCCCTGAGCATTTCTGGTACGCTGTACTTGCAGCCCTAAGTAGGCAGCATAAATTGAGAATGCTAATAGCGCCCACATGAGCACCGGATGGAAGAAATTCAGCCAATATTTCACCGACGCAGAAAGTTCCAGACTCATCGTGTTCTCGCCCTATTATAAAATCTTCATAAAAATTAGCATAATTCTATTTTCTGTGCTTAAAGTTGCACAAATAAAAAGAGGCTAAGAAAGAGAAGAATTTTCATCAACCCAATAGCCAGAATGTTTGCCAAGACTGCTTTTATTAAATTTGAACTTAGAATGAGTGAATTTTGAATTGCATAACCCTCTTGCCAAAGTGGATAAACAATCTCAGACTAAATTTTGAAGGTAGACGAACAAAACCCCCTGTGTGGGATCTCATCCATGACTGAAAACAACGATACTTTGCTGCTACAAGCAGCTAAAAACGGGGATATTAAGCATCTGAGTGCGCTACTGGCTGCTGGTGCGAGGGTGGACGCGTGCGATCGCCAAGGCACGACGGCGTTGATGTTTGCTGCTAATTTAGGCTACACCGAAATTGTGCGATCGCTGCTAGATGCTGGGGCAAATATCAACTTGCCCAGAAAACTCTATGGTTTGACAGCTTTGATGTTGGCGGCTAGTGCCAAACAGCTTGACATTTTGCAGCTTTTACTATCCAAAGGTGCTGATGTTAATGCCACTAATGAAGATGGCAGCACAGCTTTAATGGCAGCTGTAGTTAAAGGTCATGTCGATGTAGTGCGAGTTTTATTGGCTGCTGGTGCAAGGGTGAATATTGCAGATAAAGATGATGATACTGCGTTGAAACTCGCCGTTAAGCAGGGACAAATAGAAGTTTTACAAGCAATTCTCCAGACTGGTGTCGATGTCAATATCCGAGATGAGGAAGGTGAGACACTCTTAACATTAGCGGCAGATTTGGGACATCTAGAGGTTGTGGAAACACTGCTGGCGGCGGGGGCTGATGTGAATGTGAAAAACGCCGATAGTGGAACTGCCCTATCGGCAGCAGCAGCTGCTGGACATGGTGTGATCGCAGCAGCTTTACTAAATCGAGGTGCTGAAATTAATCTCCAAGACCAAGATGGTGAAACAGCCCTACACCTTGCCGTTGTGGAAGGCTACATTGATGTTGTGCAAGTGTTACTTAACAGGGGTGCAGATGTCCAAATTAGGAACCACCTGGGTGATACGCCACTGCTTGTAGCAGCATTGCAGGGACACAGCCATATCGTCGAAGCATTGTTGCATTCCGGGGCAGATATTACTGAGAAAAACCTCGGTGAAGTACCTTTGACGCTGGCTGCATCACAGGGACACACCCAAACAGTGAAAGTGCTGCTAGAGTATGGTGCTGATGCCAACACTGCGGGCGATGATGGCAAAACTGCTTTGATCAAGGCAACCGAACGCAAACACACGGAGATAATACATTTGTTGCTGGCAAATGGGGCAGATGTGAATTTTCAAGACTCAGCGAAGGCAACAGCATTGATATGGGCTGCTTCAGCAGGTTACGGCGAAATTGTGCAGTTATTACTGCAAGCTGGGGCAGATGTGAATTTGAAAAACCGGGGTGGTTATACTGCTTTAATGATTGCAGAATTTAATGGTTATAAAAATGTGGCGCGGAGTCTGCAAAAAGCTGGGGCGCAAGAATAGCCATTTGAATTCTTTAACTACAGGGCTTCCCATTCAGATGCCAATACGCTTGGGTTAAGGCTAAAACTCTTTATCAAAGTCAAATTTTTAACCAACCGCAGAGGCGCAGAGGAAACAGAGAGAAGAGAAAAAAATCCTTAACCCAAGCGTATTGATTCAGATGCCGTACGACATTATATCGCAAGGTGTAGGGACGGGTATACCTCACGTAAAGGAGAAGCGCTATAAAATATTTTCAGAAATATGTTGACAAATCAATAAATGAAGGTTATTTCCTTAAATACCGGGGAGATTTAAAAAATCAAGTCCGGGCGAAAGAAACAAAGAAAGCAAAACTCCGTCGTAGCTGTTGTGAACTTGCTACGGCGGAGAAAAGAAAATTAAAGCGACAAGAGGGAGCAGGCGAAATGCTTGCGCCACAAGGATAGAAAGAAAGCAAAAATGAAGAAGTAAATTTACCTTTTACTTTTTACCTTGTACCTTTTACCTAGTCTCCCTCTTGGCGTTTCCTACTGTGCTAGATGTGCAAAATATATAGTTTTTACTTTAAGAGAAAAGTATTGTAACGATCATTTTTTATGTATCCTCCTAAAGGCTGAATACAAACGAATCCTGAAAAAAGGCTGATGTGCGACCATTTGGGCGATCGCTACGGAAATTAAAAGAAAAAATAAATAAAAAATTAAATTTAACGTGAGTTCGACGGTTATAAAAAGGCAAAAAGCTTGCTATGTATGGATTTGCATAACAGGGCATACAAAAAGGCGATCGCTACGATTGAATGAGAATCGGTACAAAAGTGACAAAAAAAGCCGAGACTAAGAATATCTAACAAAAATGAGGGTCAGGGCTTAGTCTACCATTGTATCTCGCCCGGAGGCGGAGCGTCTCCGGCTCCGCTCGACATTACACAGATTTTCTGCGATGTAGATGATTTCTGTTCGTCATGGGAGAGGATATGGCAACAAGTACCGCAGCTACCGTCAATGGCTGGAGAGCGTCGCAGCACTTACAGTATGCATCTATCGGAGGTAATGACGATTGCGTTAGCGAAGCTTACCGAAGGTATCGCTTTGATGAAAATGATTGATAAAATTCTTTTACGCAAGCGTGCAGTAATTGAATCGGTTAATGACCACTTAAAAAACCTGTGTCAAATTGAACATTCTAGGCATCGAAGTGTTTTCAACTTTTTGGTCAACTTGATGGCTGGTTTAGCTGCTTATACTTATTTGCCTCAAAAACCTTCACTTGATATTTATCCCAAAGACTTGCCTGCCCTTCCTCCTGCCGTTTTTTAATTCATCGAACTCACGTTAAATTTAGTAGAATTACTCTAGTGAATCCCTAGTCACCATCGGTTTAATCATGACTTGAGCAAGCAAAAATGGCTAATGATTATAAAATTTGCAGAACAACTAGTGTCATATCATCAGTGTTTTGCTTATCAGCACCAATGAATTGCTCAACTTGGTCAAATAGGTAATCCACAATCTCCTCTGGGCCATTGCAGTACTTGCAAGCCGTATTGAAGCCAGCGACAAAGTTATCTTCATCGAAGCGATCGCCACCAGCAGCAGCAGCATCGGTCAAGCCATCTGTATAGTAAATAATAGTATCCCCAGGCTCTAACTGTGCCTGGGCATCTTCATATTGGCTGTTAGCATCCAAACCGATTAGCATTCCTAGAGTATCTAAACGGCTGACAGTTTTCGTGGCTGCGTGCCACCACAAAGGAGGATTGTGTGCCGCATTGCTATAAGACAAAATTCGGCTATGGGGATTATATTCTGAATAAAATAGCGTTACAAAGCGGTGGGAATTTTCCAAATCCGCATACATAACTCTATTTAAGTTTTGTAGAATTCCGGCGGGGGAATTACCATGTAGCACTTCTCCCCGTAACATTCCCCGCATCATTGTCATAATCAGCCCAGCCGGAACACCTTTGCCCATGACATCTCCAATAACCAAACCCCAGCGACTATTTTCCGTGCTGTCTTTGGCCTTGGGCTGAATCTTATTATGATTGGTAGCAATAAAGTCATAGTAGTCTCCGCCGACGCGATTGGCAGGTTTACAACGTGCCGCTAGCACTGCACCAGGAATTATGGGGCATTGACGTGGCAAAAGTCGCCGTTGAATTTCTGCGCCAATTTCTAGTTCTTGGTCTAGGCGTTCTTTTTTTCTTAGTTCTACAGCTAGTTCATCGTTTTCGATCGCAACGGCTGTTTGGTCTGCTACTAACCTAACTAACTTTTGCCTGGTTTCTGTCCAACTATATTCTGGATCGCGGCTCAAAACATAGAGCCATCCGCGTTCTGTATGCTTCACTAGAATCGCCGTACCAAAGATTTGCACATCTGGCCCCAGATAGCGATGCATCTGGTCATCCAAAATACCCGTGGCATTGGCTAGAGGGGCAGCATTGGGCAGAAGCGTGATTTGACTGCTGGCTATTTCTAGCGCTTTGCGGATATTTTTTCGCTGGCCACTATCTTGCCAATGTAACTGCTCTAATCTTACTTGACCATTAGGTTTGTAGAGAAACAGGGCGCTCCCGTCTGCATCTGTCACTCTTGTTGCCATCAGGGGGATCAGTTCCAAAAACTGATTCAAATTATTGAAACTTCTTAGGGCAAATCCTAAAGAACTGAGCAAATCTTGAATTTTGTTCTGTTCCCGGTGCAACCTTGCCACGAGTTCTTTGAGTGCTACGACTGGTGTGACATCTGTCGCGGCACTACTATTGTTGTCAATGGGTTGAGAGGGCAGTTGAGACACAGGCACAGGTACTATTGCACTTTATATTGGCAGATTTTAGATTACTTATAAATCTTTTGGCTTTGGCATTGCTAAACCATATTTAGACAAGACTTGTCACTTTAGCAAGAGTATAAAGACGTAACAGGCAACTTTTATCAGTATTTTATTTGCTTATTGTATTTTTGATGGAATATTTGGAATTTCAAATTATGTATTTTTAGCCAAAAACCAATCCGTAAAAATTACTAGTTTTAGTGATATTTAAGAAAGCTTTTCATTTTTTCATAACTTAATTACCAAAGCATATCTCTAAAGTCATAAAAATACTTTATTAAAAGAATAATTCATAACGCTTTCAGAGTAACTGTTTGGGTAGAGGCAACTAGGAGACTAGAAGTTTTTTGAGTGAAAACCCCGATTTCCTAGAAAAAATATTTGTAGATACTTTCGCAAGTAGGATCTGAGAATACACCTGGGAGTGTTGAACCAGCTTACTTACACCAATTCGCTTTTTGAGTCCACACTGGACGATTTTGCTCTTGTTCTGATGGTCGAAAGCCGTAGTTTTCCTGATGTCGGCGCTGGGCAAACAGATAACGCTTGTACTCCCACTCTTAAGTAAGTTACGTGCAGTGTGCAATGCCAACTCGCTAACGCAGTTCCTTCGACCTAAGAGTACAAGTCGCCATAGCCAACACCAATTACCTGCAAAGGCAAACCCCCCCACAGTGCTGGACTTTGTGCTGGCTTCCCAACGCACTGCTCACCGCTCACACTGCTGTCCATCTTACAATAGTTGTATTTGCGGGGGTGAGCGTCTCGCTTGCCCTTTAAATTGCTGCAAGATGGAAGCTTCCGGGGTTTTCTGTGTTGCTAAATGCCCATTCAGAGCGTGAAAAAAGGCATTAGCTTGAAATTTTAGCAAAAGTTATCCATTTATTGTGACAAACTTATGATTTATAGAACTTGATCTGTTTCTAATGAGTTCAAGTGATAATACCAGATCAGTCATCCCTAAATTTATCAGTTGTCAAGAAAAATATTTAACTCCAAATTTTTCAATTAGCCACTTAAGAGAGCTTCGACAAACTCATAGCTAGAAAAGGGGCGCAGGTCTTCAATTCCTTCGCCAGCACCAATAAAGCGAATGGGTAAACCTAGCTGTTGCACAACGGCAAGGGCAACGCCGCCTTTGGCTGTGCCATCGAGCTTGGTTAAGACAACGCCACTCAGTTGGGCAGCTTGGGAGAAAACTTCGGCTTGCCGCAGTCCATTTTGCCCTAAAGTGGCATCTAGAACCAAAAGAGATTCTACTTTGGCATTTGGGGCTTTTTTGTCGATAATTCGCCGGATTTTGCTAAGTTCGTCCATTAAATTTTTCTTATTTTGCAGTCGCCCAGCTGTATCTACCAGAAGTAATTCGGTTTGACGCGCTTGGGCGGCTGCGATCGCATCAAATACAACTGCCGCCGGATCTGTATTCTTTCCCGGATTGGAAATTACTTCCACACCGCTTCTACTACCCCAAACCTTTACCTGCTCCACGGCGGCGGCGCGGAAGGTGTCTGCTGCTCCAATCAAGCATTTATAACCAGATTTTTGTCCAAGATGGGCAATTTTACCGATGGTGGTGGTTTTACCGGCACCATTTACCCCAGTGATTAACCAAATATTCAAGGTTTCTTTTTCTGGGGTAAAGATAGTTTTGTGGGATGCTTTGCTCGGTGCATCCAGCATATCTCGGAGGATTTTTTTCAGGTAAGCGATCGCTTCTTCAGGTGCAGTAACTTCTTCTCGAAGTTTTGTCTGTAGGGCATTGATAATAAAGTCTGTCGCTTCTACACCCACATCAGCTTGTAGGAGCAATGCCTCAATTTCTGTCACAGCAGCAAGGTTTAGCGGTCCTTGACCAACGATCGCCTTCAGTTGGTTAAGAATGCTACGACGAGTTTTATCTAACCCTTGCCGGAGCTTTTTCAGCCAGGTAATTTCTTCAATAGAAACGTCTTCTGGACTTCTACCTTGAGCTGCTAAAACTTTCGCCGACCAGACAAACCCATCATCAAATACCAGTCCAGGAATTTCCTCTCCTGTCTCTGAAGTTGCAGCTACTGGCTGTACTACCTCTGGTTCTGGAACTTCAATGGCGGTGGCCATTAGTTGTTCCAGCTTGGCTTGCCGTTCTGCAGCCGCCCGTTCTAAGAAGGATAGTCCTGTTGGCTGTGTTGCCTCTGGCGTAGCTACTGGTTCGGTGGGCGTTGGTTCAACTTCATTTGCCGTGAGTTCTGGGCTGGAGACATCTTGATCAGCAATTGCTGCCACTGAGGAATCTTCTGTGCTTTCTTCCTCAGTAGCAACTTGGATAACTTCTGGCTGTGCTGTTTCTACGGTTGTACTAACAGGTTCCTCAATTGCTTCTGGTTCGGTAATTTCCCCAATTGCCGTTTCTGCGGGTTCAGGTTGTGCTGATGCTGGTGATGCATCTGCTGAATCAGCCGGGGTTTCTACTACCTCGGCTTGTTGTTTTTGCTGAATATTTTTGTAAGCAGCTTTAGCAAACGCTAACAAGTCTGTCGTTGTGTCTGGTGCAGTTTCAGGAGTTGGTGTTGACGTTTCGGCTGGCTCTGGCTGAGGTTCTTGTGCAGGAAGAGTTTCTTCCTGTTTATTATCAGAGGGAGTGTCAGAGGAATCGTTATATTTACGACGGAACCAATTAAAAACCATTGCAGCAGTATTAATTATATTAAGTTATAAGTTATGAGTTTAATTTAACTTGGGGCATTGGGCACTTGTACTGAGCGACTTGTACTGAGCGTAGTCGAAGTAAGTCGTTGGCGCAGCCTAAGAAGAGAAGTATTGGGCATTGGTCAATAATCAATAGTTCTTTTTCCCCTGCTTCCCCTGCTCCCTTATCCCCCTCACTTTGGCAAGTAAAAAAGGCTATGCTGTCTTTTTCTGCTCAGTTACTCGGCGCAAAACACCGTTAATAAACCGATGACCATCGTCTCCACTGTAGCGTTTGGCTAGCTCTACAGCTTCGTTGATGGCGATACTGTCTGGAACTCCTAAGAACTTCATTTCAGCCACAGCGATTTGCAAGATATCGCGGTCAATTTGGGCGAGGCGAGTTACTTGCCAATCTACTAAGGCAGTAGAAAGGAGTTCATCTATAATCTGTCGATTTTCGTTGACGGTAATCACAAGCTCTTTAGCGTAATTCCGTACTCCCTTGTCCTGATTGGCTAACTGAATCAATACTGGGAAATCAACTGCCGTACCTAACTGATTGATTGCTGTCTGGGTGCAGGCGATCGCTTCTTGCAGCATTGTTCTGGCACTATTGAGGTCGGAGGCCCGAGTTTGGCTACTTAAAAGGCGATCGTTACTGCGTTGCAGTTCACCTGCGGCATTATCGAGGGTATCTTGCACTTCTGAGGTCAGAGTGCGTACTGCTCCTAGCACCAACTTGGATACTAGTTGATCGTCTTCCAATTTATCTAATTTCTTCGGGTTGACTGGCAATTGGCTAAGGCTTAAAAGCGCCAATTCACGAGCAATTTGCTGGGGTTTACGAGGTTGCATAAAACGAGGGGTGATTGGGCGAGAACTGATTAACTAGACGGGACAAACTTACTATAATATCAATTTTTGCACAGTCAAACAACAACATTACGCATTTGCTTGTGACTATGCCAGATTGATTTTGAAGAAGAATACAGAATACAGAACAAGAAAGTGGGGGATTCAGACCCGCCACTAAATTGTAGACCACCAAATTTTCATTTACGCGCGAGTGTTTCACCGTTTATTCAGACGCTCTTGCTAGCTTGCTTCTTTGCAGAAGTACGAGGACTAGCTAATGGTGCGCTATCCGCCAGTGGTCACTGAGCTTGCGTTGCCCTGAGCTTTGTCGTTCGCGCAGCGTCTCGTAGAGAAGGGTCGAAGTGTCACACAGAATTCAATTCTGAATTCTGAATTCTGACTCCTGAATTCTGACTCCTGAATTCTGTTTTGTTAAATTTCTTCAACGGGAATAACCTGCTGCTTGATTTCGTTGTGTTTCACTTCCAGCGTGGACTCTTTAGGGAAAACCAAGGGCGTATTGGGGGCGACAATGCCACCTGATACAACTATTTTAAAAGCGTCTTCAATCGACATGGAGAGGTTTACCACCTCATCTTCAGGAACTACTGCGTACCATCCGGTAGTCGGATTCGGGGTAGTAGGTATAAAAACACTTAACACGGGGCGAGGCATCTGGGCTTGGATATCACTACTGATTGCACCAGTAACAAAGGCGATCGCCCAAATTCCTCGACGGGGATACTCTACCAAAATTACACGGCGAAACTTGCCATTAGAATCTTTTAGTATTGTTTCTAAAAGCTGCTTAAGGGTTTTATATACCTGTCCCGCTAAAGGAATTGCCTGTAATAATCGCTCACCAAAATCTAGCAACCACCGACCAGCAATATTGCGAGCCATCAAGCCCATCAATAAAATACTTAGTAGTGGTACAGCCAACCCTACTAATAAATTCAGTAAATTTACTAAAATTGGGTTTAACCCATCAAAGGGATTCAGTTGTTTGGGAATTTGGGTGAGGAAGTTGATTACCCAACTAGCAATGGTAATCGTTAGCCAGATAGTGGTTGCTAGGGGAATTACTACCAACAAACCAGCGATCAGGTCGTTTTTTAAGTCCTGTTTTAGGCGATCAATTACCAAGCCCCGATTCTCCTGTTTTAAGCTAGAGGAACTTTTGTTATTGGTATTCATAGTTGCTAACAATATGGACAAATGCCCACTATGTTAGTTTAGAAGTTTAACCTTCACTGGGGAAACTACAATCCCCTCTATCCCTTGGGCAAAAGCTTCAGGGATTGCTTTTCTCAATATGTTCAGAGATCCATTTACGTCTGCATTGATTAGCTGATTACCACTTGCTCTGTAAAGACCACGTTTGATTCTCTTGCCACTAAAAGTAGCAAGCGTGCCTTTTTTATAGATGAACTCAGTAATCCCGTCACCGTGATTACTGGTCTTCAGAACCGAACATGAATCTTTCGCTTTCATTCGGCTCCTCAATTTCTTGATGCTTGACAGGCATACCTGTTCGGTGGATACGGTCG
>NZ_JAIVFS010000095.1 GCF_020829645.1 Nostoc mirabile CHAB5784
GGAGCAGATATACTACAGAATTGTTAAAGGTCGCGGATGCTTTGAGGCTGACAAGATAATATTTTTAATCTCTAATTCCATTTGATTTGCGTTCTCTCATATCGCTTTTAGTCTAAACTCCAGTTAAGTGGGGGCTTGACATGATTCAAGAGTACATTTAACCTAGTAGTTAATTAACCATTAGGTTAAATAAAAATGTCTACCGAGCAACTGAGCCTTACCTTTGCTGCCCTTGCTGATCCTACGCGGCGTGCAATTCTGGCTCACCTCGCCAAAGGTGAGGCATCGGTAAGTGAGTTAGCCAAGCCTTTTAAGATGAGTCTTCCTGCAATCTCCAAACATATAAAGGTACTAGAGCGTGCCGGACTGATTGTGCGGGGTCGCGAAGCTCAATGGCGACCATGCCAGATTCAAGCACAGCCGCTCAAAGAAGCGGCGGATTGGATTGAGCAATATCGTCAATTGTGGGAACAGAGGCTTGATCAGCTTGATGATTACCTGCAAGAATTACAAACCCAGGAGGAACAAGATGAGTAACATTGAGGATTCCATTGATGCTCAATTCCAACGTGAGATCGTCATTACTCGCATCTTGAAAGCGCCGCGCGAAGTTGTGTTTAAAGCGTGGACTGACCCCAAACACATCGCGCAGTGGTGGGGGCCCAAAGGTTTCACAACCCGTGTGATTGAGATGGATCTGCGTCCAGGCGGGAAATGGCGCTACGTGATGACTGGCCCAGACGGCAGGGAGTACCCGGCCAAAGGTGTTTTTCGCGAAATCGTACCCTTTGAGAGGATTGTTACCAGTGATGAATTTGATGAAGGCTTTGAAAAAGTCGTAAATGCTGATTTACCAAAGGGAATGGTTGTAACAGCCATTTTCGAGGATTTAGATAGCAATACCAAACTCACGCTCCAGATTATGCATGAGTCTATTGAGGATCGGCGTAAGCATGAACAGATGGGTGTGATCGAAGGGTGGAACTCGACTTTTGACTGCCTAGATGAGTTTTTGGCGAAAGCTTGAGTCTCTCTTACTAGGGATGAGGTTTGTATGTTTATCTTCATCAAGCCGAGAAAAAGTTGATGCATGGTTGCTCCCTGCACTTGCTGCCGGTGGAGCAACCTACAATGAACCACAAGACCACAGTTTTATGTACGGACATGGGTTTGCTGAGTTAAACCGTCATATTTGGGAAATTATTTACATGGAGCCAAGCGCAATAAAGCGAGGTTGAAAATGCGATGTGTTGTGACTTGAGCATTACCTATATCCGGTCGCATCAGCAGGTTTACCCGCGTCCTGCACTTCATGAATGTAGCGCCACGCATCGGGTTGAGAGCCATCAAGATCGGTAAAGTCATAAACCTGTGCTAGTTGCCCACTGGAAAGCGATTGGCCATTCCAGCGCACTACTTGTGGATCGCCAGCTAGATAAGCAACTGCACGCCCAACATAGCGGGGCGTTTCAGAAATGATGAAGTGCGGTTCCTTTGCTGTTGCGTCTTGCCAGTTGGCTTCACTCACACCAAAATGATCGAGCATGAGTTCCGAGCGCAACCAGCCCGGAGTCAGCGCTACGGCAGTACATTGATGCGGTTTAAGTTCTTGCGCCAATACCCACGCCATGCGAATTACCGAGGTTTTAGCAAGGTCATAGAACATCGACAGCCGATAGTTTGTGCTATTATATTCGGCAGTCCCATCAGTAATTTCGACCACCAATCCACCGGGTTTCTGGATCAACAGCGGCAATGCAAAGTGGCTAGCGATCAGGTGGGTGTTGATCGCTAATCTCAGCATCCGTAATCCTCGCTCCAAAGAAAGCTCCCACACAGGCTTGTTGAACTCCGCCAGATATTCTGCACCAATATCGTTGACCAGAACATCCAGACGACCCTGCTCCTGCTCAACACGAGCAACAAGCGCCTGCACTTGTTTTGGGTCTAAATGATCGACTACAACCGCGATTCCTTTCCCACCTGCCTGGTTTACCAATTCCGCCGTTTCTTGGATCGTTTCAGGGCGGTTGTATTCCGAACGCACAGTAAGAGTGGTGCGTCCGGTGACATAAACGGTTGCCCCTGCTGCACCAAGTTCCACAGCAATGCCACGACCTGCACCGCGTGTTGCCCCAACTACAAGCGCAATTTTATTCTTCAATAGTTGCATAATTGACCTCCTTAAATCCTGCGAGGTAGCTTAAAGAAATCGATGACTCCAAACCATCTTTATGCAGCATAAGCTGAACTTCCTGACATCCCTTGTCATATTTAGGCAGTAAAGTAAAAAGTAGTTTCGATTGGTCTTGGGATAGTTATGCGTGCCGATCGCCTCCTCTCGATCCTGATGTTGTTGCAGGTTTATCGTCAGCTAACAGCGCGAGATTTAGCAGAACGATTGGAGGTATCTGAGCGCACCATCCATCGTGACATGGATGCCCTCAGCAGTGCCGGAGTTCCGGTGATGGCAGAACGCGGTAAAGGAGGTGGTTGGAGTTTACTCGACAGCTATCAAACTACGCTGACAGGACTTAACTTGGCAGAGATCCAGGCGCTGTTTTTGCCAAAGCCCGCAAACCTGCTAGCCGATTTAGGCTGGAGTCAAGCATTTGAAGCGGCTCTGCTCAAACTTCTGGTAGCAATACCTGCCGCAAATCGTCAGCAAGCAGAAATGGTTAGTCAGCGCATTCATGTCGATCCAACAGGCTGGCATCGGTGGGACGAGGAAATGTCGGCATTTGCGACTCTACAAACAGCGATTTGGCAAGAGCGGCAAGTAAACCTCAGCTATGAGCGCGGTAATGGCAAACTGGTCGAACGATTAGTCAACCCACTGGGATTGGTCGCCAAAGGCAATGTTTGGTATTTCGTTGCCTCGGTAGAGTCAGAGGTGCGCTCCTACCGGATTTCACGAGTGCGGGATGCCATGCTTACAGATTACCCCTGTGTTCGTCCGGTTGAATTCAACTTAGCCGACTATTGGCAACAATCGATTGTTGAGTTCAAAGCCAATCTGCCTTACTATGGCGTAACGGTGCGTGTTGCTCCAGAGGTTATGCCTCGGTTACGCTATGCCGGATACTTTGCCCGAATAGAACAGATTAACTCGCCCGATGCCGATGGCTGGACTCGCGTCTGGCTGAGGTTTGATATAGAAGAAGCGGCTTGTGCTTATGTGCTGGGGTTCGGCGCACAGATGGAGGTAATTGAGCCATTAGAATTACGCGATCGCGTTTTGCAAGCAGCAAAAGAGGCGATATCACGCTATGCTGAACAATGAACAAGTGCATTGCGTTTCGAGAACTGTGCGATCATTTAAAGGTATGGCTAACGCTTCCGCTTGAACAACACCGCTCAGTTCCCGTCATCTCGACTCCTGCAAGCAGCAGAAGCTACTGCCATAATTGCTGATTTTAAAAGTTATTATCAGTAAAGGGAACTATGGATGGTAAAAATCTTTGGGCAGATGGGTAAAATTCTAACCTTGCTCCATAATCATCTGTTTGTGATATTTCTAATTCAATTTTTTGCTGATTTTTATCATCAAAGAGTAACTGGATTTGATAATCTGTCCAGAATTGCTCACTTAGTTCATCTTCTAGATCAAAAAGCTGTTCTTCATCGCCCCAGATATCTGACCAAAGGACTATCCGATTAGCGCGGAAATGATTTTGACCTTTGACATCTGCAATCACAAAATATACTTCGACATTTAAATTAAACCCAAACTCATCAAGCTCTGTCTCTTGGATCGCACATTTAACCACAACTAAGCTATCAGGGTTAACATTCACTACTTGCTGTTGGCGCTGTAACATTTCTTGAAATACCAAATCAGGTAGCAGCTTTGAACTCTCTTCGAGTACAATTTTTTGAGTTTCTGGTGAATAGCGAGTTTTTAATTCTTGGGTTATTAGATTTAAGATATCACCGGTGGCTAAATTGACAACTATTTTTTTATTTGTGGAATTAAGGAAACATCCATGATTAAGTAAATAATTTTTTTTAGCTGCCATGATTCTTTAAAAACCTTCTCTGCTTGAGTGATATTCTGATTTATCAAATAGCCTATCGTAGCAAGGCAATGACGATTGTCTTGCTTTTTCTTCTACTCAAAATCCGCATATTGCGGAGGACTAGCCCCGACTCGCTGAGTAATTTTAGGATATTTGCCTGATGGAACTGTATCTATAATGCTGATAACATCAATCTGATGCCACCAATCATCACCAAAATCGAACCAGTAACCAAAAGCATCATCTATAGATAAGCCCAAAGACGCAATTGAAGTACTAGAAACATCTCCTGTAGGCTTTGGTGTCAAATCGGAACTTGAAAATGCTTGTTTTATGCAATAGCGTCTTGCATTTGGATCTTGCGGCCCTTTTCCTCCTACTTGAAATTCATACATATGTTCTTCTTCTCGGTCAAATGCTTTGAAGATGATTTTATGCAGATCCTGCAAAGTATTGCTGCTTTCAATTTCGATGGTTCTAGACACCACTGGATTTTCTGCTGCAAATTCCTCTGTAATTGGGCCATCAATTAAAAACACCTCTAGCACATATAGTGCATTGGGAGAAGGGTTAGTCGCTTTTTTGGAAGCATTTTCTGATTTTTTAGTTTTAGCCATATTCATTACAGGAATTGAGCTCACCCAGCTCCAGTTTTCTAGGATTTTATCCTTTTGAGTCGGTTTGAGTTTTTGAAATCAAACCAGAACTGTTGCGTATAAAGCCACTTGCATCAATCATTATTGTAATTGAGTGTAGCGTTTTGATTTACTCTGTTCCACGCAAGGCGGGAGGATTTCCCAACGCCCGTCAGAGGTAATGAGAAGTTTGGCTTGTAATGAGGGTATAGCTATATCTTGAAGTGGCAGACACACTTCGCAAGCAATAGTTTATTGGTCTAATACCAAGCTTGGGTGTAAATCAAGCCATCCATTCAGTCCACTGGGGCGCATCTGTCACCAATTGAGCAAACTTTTGAGGGTCAACATCCTCAAACTCCAGCATCACACCCAACCGCTCATCACTCGTTAGCGTACTGAGTAATTCCTTAACCTTGTCAACTCCATCCTCCACCCGCTCAATCGCCAATCGAGCATAATATTTAACCCGCTCCCACCAAGAATCACTGAGTTCTGCCTCTATGTGCATACCCACCCAATTATTACTTCCATCTTCATTAATGGGGGGTGTGGACAGAGCATTAATTCCATATTGAGACTGCATTCTAGCCGCATAAGCCGCATCTCGCTCAAGTGATTCTTGCCGCTTCCTTTCCTTCTCTTCCCGTTGCCTCTGGCGATAATCCAGCACCTTCTGGATAAACTCAACATCCTCAGTATTGAGCCGATAATACCGAACACGCTGCCCATCCTCCATTGGTCGCCGCGATTCAGTGGACAAGCCCAGTTGTGAAAGATACTGCCCCAAAATCCACATCGGAGACTCCGATAGCGGGATGGTCAGATTGAGAATGCCTTTAACGTGAGAGGCATTGCGCTTGGAAAACTCAGCCAAAGCCTGAATCATCGCCTCGTCGCCTTTAATCTCAACCCCAGCCATCAGATCAATCAAGACTGCCCTGAGTCCCAGCCGATGACGCATCAACCACGCGGTAGAATGATTGCTCCAGTCTGTGCAAATAGCTAACCGCTCTCTTTCCCCCAAGTCTCTTTCCACAACAATAGCCGGCGGTGGAACAAACTCGCGCCCCTGGTCATCAGTGACCATTTCCCCAGGCGTTGCCAATATTGCCTCCAACGCGACAATCTTTTTAATTAACCGCCCCCCGTCATCTTGCTCAACCAGTTCCGGGGTTACGCTCATCCCGTAAGTGTCCTGAATGCGGAACTTCTCACACTCCAGCACCTCCTCCGGCTTGAGATAATCCTGATGCTGCCTGCTGTTGTAAGTCCTTCTATCAATATCTTTAGCATTCGCCACCTTGCGATAATGCTCCTCATCGATGGCGATACCCGCCGCCTTCATCCAGCGCGAAGTCGCTTCATCACCACCGTCGCCCAAAGACACAATAGTATTGCCCATCTCCTCTAAGAGCGATCGCAAATCAGCCCGTAAATTATTGATAGACCAGTTGCGCTGCCCCTCAATCTGACAACTAGCATCCAATGCCCAGTCCTTCTCTGCACCACGTCTGCCTGTCTCTCTGTCAATGCGGATGAGAAAGGCAGTCATTTCATTCTTCTGGATAATCCTTTCCTTGATCCGACGGGCATTGGTTTCGGCGTAACCAAAGGGAGGACGCAGAGCCACCCAAACATACATGGGGACATTTGGACGATACCGCCATAATTGCTGGGCGCATTCTGTAGCCGATTGTGAAACAGCATGAAACACGCCAAACACGGCATCAAAATGATAGCTGGAAATGTCAACCCCTGAACTGAGACTGGGAGTAATTAAAAAAGCATCAATATCCTTAATAGCAATGTTAATCTCCCTGATAAAGATGACATTTTCTTCACTGCCACTGTTCTCGGAATGAATAGCCCACACCCGTAACTTGCGGTCTTCGGCTGATTCCGGTGTTTCGTCGTTATCATCAATTGCTGAACCATCATTGAGCGCTCGTTCCAACTTTTTGATAAACCGCTTGCTGTCGCTGACCATCATCAACTTTTTACCCAGCATCAACTGAGCGTGAAACTCTGCAACGATTGCGCTGCTGTTTTTACCTTCATACCAATAAACCTGACGACCCCCTGAACGATATTCATTTTTGATGATGTAGGGTTTTTCATCCGCCGGTCGCATTTGCATAAAAAACTCAATGGTCAGATCATCCAGGTGAGCATCTGCCAACACTACCAGTTTGGCATTGTAAACCAGATACTCCAGTACTTCCAGAATCGCCCCCCTGTGTTCTTTGCAGGTTTTGGACTTCAGCAAGTGAGCGAGATACTGGCAGGCTTCATCAATAAATAGAATGTCATAAGCCTGTAAATCGTTTGCCATCTTATAGAGTGAGTCTACAGTGATACTCAGTGCTTTTGCTTTAGCCCAGTCGCCGCAAGAAATCGCAAAGTACATGGCAGTTTGCAAGCGATCGCTAAGATTTTTCAACAGAGTGACCCGATGCCCATTGTTCAAAAAGCTCAAGTCTGGGTTATCAAATCTCATCATTGCCAAGATTTCGGTTTTACCTGTCCCCATGTCGGAAGCCAAACCCACTAACCCCGATTGAGGCAGTGAGCGGATGACTGTGGAAAGATAGCGGGTATTCACTATCACATCGGGTTTAAATTTGCGAAGCCCCCTGGCGCGATTTACGAAAAATCTTTGGTTTAACTCGCTGACTCTCAAGGCATCAGCTATCATCGTGCTGACTGCTTTCTCAGCTTTTTTCCCCAGTGCCACAACCCAATCGTCAATTCCTTTTTCTGGCCCAGGCAGCAGCGCCACTTCACATTGACAGGCAAGTTGGAGAATAACTTGACAAGTACGGCGAGTAGCACTAAAAACTTGCTGTTTGGTTTTGGGTTTGGTTTCGTAGTCGAAAAGGATAACGAATTTGCGACCCTTTTGAGCCATTGGGACTAAATCGGGGTGCAGATATTCCAAGTCTTCCTTGCCGACTCGACCGTTCCAGATTCCAGGGAGTGCGATCGCTACATACCCCAAAGTTAGGAGACAAGCGGCTTTCTTCTCGCCCTCCGTAAGGCATACAGGGATTTCGGGGTGTGCCATTACCCAAGCCCAGAACAAGAGTGCTTCACCATCTTCGGTAACGGTAATATGCTCTGGCATTGGCACATCGTACCTCAACGATATCAACCGCCATAAGTGCAGGGGGACTCTCAAATAGGTAACTCGATTGGGAGTTTTGGGGGGCGATTCGTATTTGACAGGTTTTTGAGTTTGCTCTTGGGTTGTTTTGTCCCATTCGAGCCTTGGGTAATCTGGTTTCATCCGTCCCCAGTCCATCGGTAGCCAATTATTGAGGGATCTAGTCCGCTAACCCACCATGCACCGGACTCTACATGGGCATATCTTTTCAAATACCCATCGCGCAGTCGCCCATCGTTGCGTCGAGCGTTTTGGGGCAGAGCGTATAAAAGGTACTCATAGATTTCAGAACCACTTAAAGAGCGGACATTTAGGGCAGTGAGTTCGGGGTCAACAGCGGAATTGACTACCCATTCATGCCAGTGGTTTGGAGCTAACTGATTATTTGTTTGATGTGTATCAATTATGTTCATATCCCCTCCGATATTTTGACGCAGTGCAAAGCAAGCGGTATGAAGCCATACCACTCGTGATTTGCTTTTAGCTTGGTTAAAAGGGAAAGGAAAAAGGAAAAAATCTCTTATTTATTGCCTCTTGTCCTTTCCCCTTGCGTTTATCTCCCGCCTCCTGTGTGTGGTCGGAAGGTTAAATTAATACGTGTACTAATGACTTTGTTTGTTTTGGGAACCTGATGCAGATGTGTGGACTGACAGCCAGGGTGCATCAGAAGTAAGCTCCCGTGTTCCAGCCAGAAATCCGTTGGTCTGCCATCTCTCGGTTTAATTTGAAACTTGCGACATGACCCCAAGCTGACTGATGCAATCGCCGGGTTAAGTCCCATCGATGGTTCATTGTCTGCGTGCCAGCCGATTGAGTCAGTCCCCGTGCGGTACTGGTTGCCAATGACAATGCGGAACTTATAGCCAGTTAGCGCAGTGATTCTGTCCCGCAAGTTAGCGAGTTTTTCTGTCCAAGTCAGTGGTTTTAAAAATACGCTGTTGGAGTAAAGGTAATCACATCCGGCATCACCATAAATGCACTCAAGACGGGGAACAGGCATTGTTTTACCCAGCATCCTAATTTGATTTTGCTGCCACTCCAGTTTCAAGCAGTGTTGGTAGAGTTCATTGGCTTGTTCAAGACTTAAGAAATCGGGATAGTAGGTGATAGGTAAAACTGGGGTTGATTCAGCAAATAAATTAAGTTGTTGCATAGTACTTTTCTCTTACTATTGAAAGTATCCTGAAGACAATTGCTGTTAATTTTGACCAGTAGAGAAAACCTCAATTAACACACTTTCTGGATACAAGCCGACTTTTCCAAAACGTGGATCATGAATGCGTTCTATTTCTATCCCTTGTTTCCGACACAATGCACTTGCTTTTCTACCTTTAGTACCCGCTTCTTTAACCGATATTTCTAAACCTTGAAGATTAGCGAAACCAACAACACTATATTTATGACCGCATGGTGTATTCACTCTGTCCTGCTCAACTTCAACAGCTTTGAGCCTCGCCAAGATTTCAGTTTGTTGCTGTTGTTGTTCTAAAAAACGCTGCTCTTGTTCTGCAAGTTGTTGTGCGATCGCCGCGAGTAACTGTATTTGTGTCATGGCTTTTAACTGGGTTTGGGTTTCAGCCTCTCGCGTTTTGACAACAAAATAACTTTGTGCTGCTGCTATCTCTGGTTTTCGTGGATCGCCATTCATTGCGGTTAAATATCCGCCATAACGAGATAGTTTGTAATCTTGTCCTGGTCGCCCAATACTTTTCAGGGTTGACCCTGAAAAGTGCATCTCTACGTCATTTCCCGTATTTTTACAAGCAAAAGTTGCTCTTTCAATTACGGGTTTAAACTCATTCCACCGAGAATAACCCAGTAATGGCATTAACTCTCTAGCAGTCCAATATTCTTGTCCTTGTTCATCGAACTGACGGATGCCATCGAAAGGACTACTGTTATTTAGTTGATGGAGATTTTCATTCTTAGTCATGACATACCTTTTGTTTCATGGTGGTAGAAGTAATTGCTGACTTTGATTAACAGGTGATACTTTTTTCGGTAAAGCCAACAATTTATCGTCACAGTGCCAAACAAATCAGACTTTCACCCGCATCAAACTTTTTTCACCAACTAATGAGAAACGATTCGATATAGTTGGTGTCTTAATTAACGTTGGTGACATTAATTCAACAAAGTAAAACCAAGAATTATGTACCAGCGCAATCCCCAAAATCAGCCGTTGCTTTGTTCCTTTGTCGTGAGAACAGAGGATCACTCGTTCGCCCAAGACAAAAGCGGGTTTTTGCACAGTGATGGCCTCTAACTCTCCAGTCCCGATGATTTGGTTTTGTGTGGCATGGAGTATTTCTTTACCGCAATCAATTGAATAAATCCAACATTCGTGTTTCCATTGCATACCGCAGCAGTAACCAAATGTTCTTGTTGTGCGTAGGAAAACTCTCTCTAGTAAATTAACTGCAATGGGTGGAATTGTTCCACGCCAAGGTGGAGAAAGATACCAACTTGTTTGAAGTGCGTTAATATGGTCAATCATGCTTTTCTCCCTAATAGGTAATTAATCGCTTCAACATCAAGAGCGGCAATGCGTTTTTTAATTGATTGTGGCGGGTTATCAAAAAACTCTTTTAAATGCCATTTCCGAATTTGGTAATGTCTGGCAGAACGTTTTGTAGCTTTGAGCCATCCTCTTTTTACCCATCTAGCTACAGTTGAGAAATTCAATTGAAGAACGTGAGCAATCTCTTTACAAGAATAGTTATCAAGCGTGGGGCGTGCGGAATAACCTAAGCTATTTAACTTCAGATAAATTGCAATTGGTGTGCGTTGATATCCTCGTCTTTTTAGGATTGAAGCTATTTGTTTGACTGTATAGACTTCAGCTTTCGCCTCAATAATTGCTAGTTCTTCATCAGTCCATTTGATACTCATCTGATTACTCCCATATTTATGCAGATTTAGCATCAGATTGTCCTTGTACAATCCGAGCGCTCATAGATTCAAAATCCACTTGAAAAATGTTCATCTCAGTTTGCATTCCCCCAGTGTTGTAGCGGTCTACGATGTGCTGCTTGATAGCAGATTGATTCAGCCCATCAGGGATATCGATGTGCGCTTCACTGACGATTTTTTCGACTACTGTAACGATGACTCTCATGGGTAATTCCTCGGATGTTGAGAATTCAGGAGTCAGGAGTCAGAAATCAGAATAATTCTGAATCCTGAATTCTGAATTCTGACTTCTGACTTTTGATTTACACTGCTCCAGTCTTTACTGCTTGCAACTGTTGCATCCATGCGTTGATTGCTGTTAACTCATCAGCGCCGTTAGCAACAGCATCAACAACAAGATTTTGATACAAAGATTCAGCTTCATTTGGATATTCACACTTACCTGCTGCCCAAGCTAAACACATGGTTTTGATTAGTTCATTAATCTGGTTAATATCAAGTAGACTTGGGCGGTCAACATCCTGAAATTGCAACCACTCTTTGACCAAATCAAGGGGATAATCAAGCAAAGTGCGAATATTTTTGATTCGTAAATCTTGAGGGTGTACTGGTTGAGGGACTACGCTGAGTTTTGGTGTAGATGGGATAGTTGAGGATGTGCCACCTAAAAGAGATTGAATATCACGAATGATTGTTGCCCAATCCAAATCTCTACTCCATTCCCTGTAAATCTTGGTCTTACTTGCAGCATCGTAAAGATTACAGAAAACTGTATTCTCGTCACCAGCATTCGCAACGATAATCAGTGGTTTGGAAAAGTCTTGGACTAATGAAGCCGCTAAAAGAAAGCTTTTGGCGAAATTGGTTTCAACACCAGTCCTGACAACATAAAGTTCATCTGCACTCACGACAATATCGAGTTTGAGATTGTCTTTGCCTTTGAATTCTTTAGTGGTCAATCGCAGTTCTGACAAGTAGCCAGTTAATGCTCTTTGGGAAACAGGGATGGTTTTATCCCGTTCAATATCGTAGTGATACCACAGGTAAGATTCTCCACCTAACTCGGCATTTTTGACATATAAATAGATGGGTTCGGGAGGGTTGCATAAACCTAGTTTGATTTCAGTAACCATGTTTACCTCGATTAATATTTTATTGATTAGTGTTCTGTGTGCAATAATGGGAATTCTGTAGCGGAAGAAAAACTTCCGTGCGTTCATCTGAAGTAATGGCATTCCTTTAGATGAACGCTTTTGTACTAAACAGAAAGCTGTGAATTGGAGGGGGAAAGGGGAAAGGGGAAGGGGTAAAGGAAGGAGGAGGAAAGACTTTTCTCAATACAGTACAGAGCAAGCATTTTTGAATATGGATGTTTCCTTTCCCCTTTAACCCTTACCCTTTTCCCCCTCTTGATTGCGCTCTAGTTCCCACTGCAAATAAATGAGTGCAGTGCTAGCATCCGCAATGTTTAAATCAGGTTGATATCCCAATTCCAGCAGTTGTTTGTAGTCTGGGTGCATAGCAATAAGGGATATCAGGGTTTGAGCTTGTTCAACTAACTGGTAGAGATTGGGGTTAGACATTTCAATACCAAGCCGTGAACATAAATTTTCTGCTTTCACTCCAAAAGTTCCTGGTTCAATCTCAGTTTCTAACTCTTCAAGCAGAGATTGAAAATCAGGGTGTTCATCATTAATTTCAATTTCAAATAAATCTGCGCTCTTTGTAACGACGCTTGCCCAATCTGGCAGAGTAGCTGAAATGGTCTTTGCGTAAAGTTTCATGATTTTATTCTCTGGGATTAATAACCTAAAAATCCTCGGCAATCTCCAACAAAAAGCCGCGCCCTGTGTTCTGCACTTGCACTAGTTCTTTATCCAGCAGTGTTTGAATAACCTTGGCAGAGAATTGGAATCGACAGCGATCGCACTGCATCATAGACCGAGTTAGAATACTGCTGCTGACCCGAATAACGCCTCTTCACCCACCAGTTACCCTCAGTGCATCCGACTTGCCCCAGTTTCACGCCGTTGTTGTTGTAAATGCCATCATCGAGAATTTCAAACCCATAATTCTGGCACTCGTTGAAGATATGCGCCATGATTTGGTTTTCAGTAGAAGAGGAAAGCATGGGGGCAGAAGCGCAGAGGGGCAGAGGAGAAAGCTGTTGTAAGTTTTTCCCCTCTGCACCCCTGCTCCCCTGCACCTCTGCTTTTACTGGCAGTGTGCCATCTTTGTAGTGAGTGCAGATGAAGCGATCGCAACGCATTAGAGTGTTGGCACGAAATACTTCTTTATCGTTGACCATTACTACCCAGCGTTGCGTTAAATGGTTATCGTCATGGCTTATACTGGCTACCAGTTTGTCATCAGCGTAATATTCGTGATGGTCAAACGAGATTTCGACTATTGTGAGGGGTTCGGGGGCTATGGTTTGGGCTTGGTCAGCGATGTAACTGTCGAGTTCGGCTTGGGCTGTGGCTTGGTTGTCAACTTTCTGAAGCTGGGTGGATTGATGGGCGATGATTGCGTTTACCCAGGTTTGGGCCGCTCTTTTGTCTTCGGTGGGTGTAACGCCTAATTCGGCAGCGATTCTTTTGAGACGGGGGAGGTTATAACGGCAAAGGGCTTGCTGTGTATACGTTGGATAGGTCATAATAAGATTTCCTTGTAAAAGGGTCAAAGGGCGATCGCACAAGTTTTCCAGGCTGAAGCGGTTGTCCTTTGTTTTATCTCTTATTATTTACATATTTTATGGAAATTAGTCAACGACTACGGACGAGATTTTTTGTAGCAATGGGTAACTAAGGGTTTGTGCTACAACAGGATAAAATTGCCTAAGCTCGATCCCTAAAATTTGACAATATTTCAAGATAAGAGACAAAGAAACAGAGCGATCACCTTTACCCTTCCATTTTTCTATTTTATGAATTAACTGCTGAGAACAAGGTTCTCCAAGCCCTGTAATTGCTTGCGCTACTTCTTCTCTAGAAAGTTTCTTGTCTTCTCTTTGCTGAAATAAAAACTCACCATATTCCTGATCCCAGTCAATCCGGGATACCAAATCCAAAGGTATTCCTTGCATTACGATTTCTCTCACTGATACTCCTATATTTACATAATGTGTGGAAATAGTGGTGTACTTCTTCTATGAAGTATGTAAAACCTAAGCAGTATTAGCGTAGAGCCTAAATCGTGAAAGCGATCGCTCTAAATTCGTGTTGTCTTTTAGGAAGTAAGTTGAGAGTTCTTAGTCTGAAGGGCGTTCTAAAAAATGACAGACCCACAAGTAATACTTTCCAGCAATCAATGGTGCAACAAATGCCCACAGTGGGCTGCACCAAGCCATACATAAACTGCGACACGGTTCAGTTAACGAAGAGAAGCAACTGTTGGCGCGTCAAAATGCTGTACTGGCAACGGTTATAGCTCCACAAGTACACCTTGGGGTTTTCAAAGCGGCATGAGTTTACCTGCCGCTTTCCTTGTCATGGACATTTTATATACGGGAAGGTAGAGATAATGCCAAAGCCGACAAAGCAACAAGGATGATTACCGCAGATGCAAATATATATGTAAACAAGTTAAGGAAAAACCCCAACCTCAGTAAAAGGTTTGGGGAATTAATATCAATTTAATTACACCTCCATCATGGCACAACTCGATATTCGTTCAAGTACTGTTCAGCTAGGGGTGGAATAATGGCTAAACCATCCTCGAACCGCAATAAAGCCACTTCTGCTACATCCAGTGACGACACGCCACCAGATGACCAAGACCTTGAAGAAGACCCAGGTTCAGCAACAATTACAGTTACTGCTGTCGAAGTTCCAGAGTTGACAGAGGAAGAACAGCGCGATCGCCTTCACCTAGAGCGCCGTGTGGAAAGAGCGTTTTTTGAGGCAGGGAAAGCTTTGATGGAACTGCGCGATCGCAGATTATATCGTTCCACGCACAAAACTTTTGAAGATTATTGTCGCGATCGCTTTGGTCATAGTCGCCAGAAGTCAAATTATCTGATTGCCGCAGCTGATGTCTACGAGAATTTGACAACAATTTGTTGTCAAAATTTGCCGCCTGAAGATTTGACAACAAATGGATCACAAATTTTACCCACTAGTGAAGGGCAAGTCCGACCCATTACAAAGCTAGAACCTCAAGAACAGTGGGAGGTATGGCAACAGGCAGTAGAACTTGCTGGTGGGAAAGTGCCGACTGGTAGAATCGTCAAAGATGTTGTGCAGCGCATCATGGAAAGGACGAAAGTACCCAACACCTACCAGTTGGGTGAAGTGTGCCAAATTCTTGCTAAGGATAATCCCGAACTGAGAGGAAAGGGTGGGTGTTGGGCGATTGTTAGCGTAGTGAATGACTTTAGTTGCACCGTGAGAATGTGGGATGGCGAGTACACAGTTGGGTTGCAGCACCTGAAGTCCTTCAATTACCTGCCTGCGGAGTGTCAGCAGGTTCAGGAGATTAGCGATCGCATCAGTCGAGTGTATTCAGACTCACTGGAGGAGACAGTCAAAAGTCTGTTGCAGTCATTAGGGAAGGTGAATCGGCCTTATCTGACTCCTGTGGAAGAAAAATTATTAAGTGTTTTGGAGTCTGAATACGGGGGTAAGATACTGCCCTAAGCAACTTTGGCAAATTGGCATCTAATGTCTTTGGGTCGCAGTTTCAATAGAGATATCACCACAACGGGACAGTCAAGAAGTTGTACGAGGGATAGGGCAAAACTTTCCGCTTCTGGTGTCCCGTGCTATGCCAGTTGTCAAATGAGTGCTGTAGAACTGCTCTACATAATTTATACAGCGCTTGTAAGTGAACGCCATCACTCTGCAACTGGCTAGAAATGAACAAAACCAAATAGGATTTCAGAAGATGAAAAATCTAGATAGCTGGATTGCTGTATAGTTTGAGGTGTACCAGATTATCCTCTCAAGAGTTGCTCTATGATTGCTCCACCTGGTATTGCCATCCAAAACAAGATATATGAAAGTTCTAATTCTCTAGTGTATCGGGGCATCAGAGACGATGGAGTAGCGCTCATCGTAAAAATGTTAAAGCTTGATTATCCCTCACCTCAAGAACTAACCCGCTACAGACAGGAATATAAAATTACTCGCTCTCTAAATCTGGAAGGAGTTGTCAAGGCATACAGCCAGGAGGACTATCAACGGACTCTGGTGATTCTCTTAGAAGATTTTGGGGGAGAGTCTTTAGAGCAATGGATGCACAAGCGCCCAGATATTTTCTGCCCCATGCCTTTATCCACTTTTCTTGGTCTTGCGATCGCTAGTTGCGACATTCTGGGCAGAATCCATGCAGCCAATGTCATTCATAAAGATATCAACCCAGGAAACATAGTCTTTAATCTGGATACTGGCGTTGTCAAAATTATTGACTTTGGGATTGCAACCCAATTTAACCGCACGAATCCGACGTTCAAAAGTCCCCATGTGTTAGAAGGCACGCTTGCCTATCTGTCGCCAGAGCAAACCGGGCGGATGAACCGGATGCTCGACTATCGCACCGATTTCTACTCGCTGGGCGTAACCTTCTACGAACTGTTAACTGGACAGCTACCGTTCCCTACTCAAGACATCCTGGAGCTAGTTCATTGCCATATTGCCAAACCGCCGATTCCTGTGCATGAATTGAACGCCACGATTCCCAAACCCATTTCAGGCATAATTTTGAAGTTGATGGCGAAAAATGCGGAGGATCGCTATCAAAGTGCCTGGGGCATCAAAGCGGATCTAGAACGCTGCGCCGGGCAACTGGCAGAAATGGGTCAGATCAACGCCATGTCGTTGGGACTGCAAGATGTTTCAGAGCAGTTTTGCATTCCTCAGAAACTGTATGGACGAGAAGCGGAGACTAAAGCATTATTGGCGGCGTTTGACAGAGTGGCAGGAACAGGGAATGTTGGCGAAGCCCAGCGACCAGAGGAAAGCATAGGAAATTCTCAATTCAAAGTCGAAATGATGCTGGTTTCTGGCTATGCGGGAATTGGCAAATCAGCATTGGTGCAGGAACTCTACAAATCCATCACAGCAAAGCGCGGCTATTTTATCTCTGGTAAATTTGACCAATTAGGGCGTAATATTCCTTACAGCGCCATTGTGGATGCCCTGCAAAAGTTGGTGCAGCAACTTCTCTTAGAACCGGATGAGCAAGTGCAACAGTGGCGAGATCGTCTGCTCTCAGCTTTAGGAAGCAATGGGCAAATCATCATTGATGTCATTCCGGAAGTTGAATTAATTATTGGCAAACAGCCACCCGTACCCGAAGTTGGAGCAACGGAAGCTCAAAATCGCTTTAATCGAATCTTTCAAAATTTTGTGCGGGTGTTTTGTTCAAAAGAACATCCACTGGTCATCTTCTTAGACGATTTACAATGGTTCGACTCCGCAACGCTGAAGTTAATCGAGTTAATATTACTCGATGAGCAAACCCAATATCTGTTTTTGATCGGAGCCTATCGAGATAATGAAGTGACCTCAACGCATCCGTTGGTTTTGACGCTAGAGAGCCTGCGAAAACAGGGAGCAATACTTCAGGAAATCATTCTGACCCCCTTAACATTGGAATCGTTGAGTCAATTGGTAGCTGAGACATTACATCACAATCCTGAAACTGTTCGTTCCCTAGCCCAAGCTGTGTCACGTAAAACCGAGGGCAACCCGTTCTTTGTTGGTGAATTTTTGAAACTGCTGTATGGCGAAAATCTGTTAGTCTTTGATACACAACGGTTGAGCTGGCAATGGAACCTGGCTGAGATTGAAGCTCAAGATTTTACTGACAATGTGGTGGAGTTGCTGCTGCGTCAGTTGCAGAAATTACCGGAAGCAACACAGCAAATTCTCTGTCTGTCCGCTTGTATTGGAGCTGAATTTGATTTAAAGACGTTAGCGATCGTTTGCGAAAAATCATGTAAAGCGATTTCCCAGGATTTACTAGCAGCAGTACAAGCTGGATTAATTCAACCCTTGTCTGACTTGGACGAAGACTTGCTAGTTCAAGAGTATAAGTTTTCGCACGATCGCGTCCAGCAAGCTGCTTATGCTTTGATTAATGAGCCGCAAAAACAAGTTGTTCATCTCCAAATCGGTCGCAATTTACTCGAAAAAACTTCACCAGAGCGACTATCCAATCGGCTATTTGAAGTTGTGGATCATCTCAATCAGGGAATTAAGCTTGTCACCGCTCGAGTAGAACGAAATGAAATTGCCAAATTGAATTTAATGGCAGGTCAGAAAGCAAAAGGTGCAACGGCTTATGAAGCAGCTCTTCAGTATTTCAATATAGGACTGAAACTCCTAGATACAGACAGTTGGGTCAGTGAGTATGACCTTACCTTAGCGCTGTACTCAGAAGCAGCAGAAGCGGCGTATCTCCAGGGTTGCTTTGATGAGATGGAACAGTTGGTAGAAGTGGTACTCGCTCGTGCCAAAACAGTGGTTGACAAAGTGCAGGCTTACGATAGCAGAATTCAAGGATATTTGTCACAGGGCAACCTGAAAGAAGCACTCAAAATTGGCTTGGAAGTGTTGAAGCTCCTGGGAGTAATCTTACCAGAAAATCCAAGTGAGTTAGATGTTCGAGGCGGATTGGAGGAAACGGCTGCACGATTGGCTGAACGAGAAATTGAAGACTTGGTTAATTTACCAGAGATGACTGCACCAGAACCGCTAGCAGCAATGTCAATCCTAGCGAATATAGGGGCTGCTGCATTCATAGTATCACCAGCACTGGTGATACTGATTACTTGCAAAACGGTCAATTTATCAATCAACTACGGTAATGCTATCTGGTCACCACTGTATTATGCTTGCTATGGGTTTGTTCTATGTGGAGTTGTTCAAGACATTGAACTCGGCTATAAATTTGGTCAATTGGCTCTTAGCTTGGCAGAACGATTGAATACCAAAAAAGGCAAGGCTAAAGCATTAGATTTATTTAGTGACCATGTTATGCAATGGAAAGTACATCTTAAGGAGACGATACCACTGCTGGTTGAGGCTTATCAGGAAGGAGTGGAAACCGGAGACTTTGAAACCGCTGGTTATGCTGCATATGACGTGTGTTACAACTCGTTTTTCGTCGGTGAGGAACTCGCCCAACTGGAACAGAAAACGGCAACATACAGCAAAGCGGTTGATCGAATCAGACGGGAAAGCCCCTCGACTTGGATTGCAATAGTGTGGCAGACCATTCTTAATTTGTTAGATAGGTCTCTTAATCCCAGTCGCTTAGTTGGTCGGGTGTATAATGAAGAGCAGGCATTACCACACGCCCTTGCAGTTAAAGATGGAACTGCAATTCAAATGCTGTACCTGCACAAAGTTATACTGTGTTATCTATTTGAAGAATATCATCAAGCTGTACAGACTGCTATTTTGGCAAGGCAACATTTTGAAGAGGTGACAGCAATAACGGTTCTACCTATATTCTGTTTCTATCATTCTTTGGCGCTTTTGAGCCTATCGCCTGATGCTTCAAACTCTGAAAAAACAGCTTGGCTAAGTTGTGTTAGCTCCAACCAAGGAAAGATGCGGAAATGGGCAGAACACGCCCCGATGAATTATTTACATAAATTTTATCTAGTCGAGGCAGAGAAAGCGCGAGTCTTAGGGCAATTTCTTGAGGCTGAAGAGTTTTATGAACGGGCGATCGCAGGTGCTGCTGAAAATGAGTATATCCAGGAAGAAGCATTAGCTTATGAATTAGCGGCTAAACATTATCTGGTGCGAGGTCGGTCAAAAATTGCTCAAACCTATATGAAAGAGGCGCACTATTGCTACGATCGCTGGGGCGCAACCGCTAAAGTTAAAGACTTAGAAAAACGCTATCCACAGTTCTTTTCTCAGTCGTCTAGAACCGCTTCCACATCAATTCCTATTACTGCTGAAACTATCCCTAATCCCTTCCATACCGCTTTCGATTTAGCAGCAGTGATGAAAGCTTCACAGGCGATTTCTCGTGAAATTGAACTGAAGCAACTGCTGCGATCACTGATGCAAACTTTAATTGAGAATGCTGGCGCACAAACCGGATATCTGATTTTAGAAAACTCAGGAGAATGGTCGATTGAAGCGGCTTGTGAACTCAATGCCAATGAGAATGCTTGTGCGACTCAGGTGTTACAGTCTATTCCAATTGCCGATCAATTGCCAGAATCAATCATTCAATATGTGATTCGGACTCTGAAGCCTGTCACCTTAAATGATGCGACTCGTGAAGGTGCTTTTATTAATGAGCCATACATTCAACAGAACCAGCCTCAATCTATTTTCTGTTTGCCGCTGCTGAATCAAGCCAAGCTGGTCGGTGTATTGTATTTAGAAAATCGGTTAGCAACTGGAGTATTTACACCAGAGCGATCGCAAGTCTTGCAGCTATTATCGACTCAAGCAGCGATCGCCATCGAAAATGCCAACCTTTGCTCAGAACTGCGGGCTAAGGAAAGCAAGATCACCCAGTTCCTTGAAGCGATTCCGGTGGGAATTGCGATCGTGGATGCGACGGGTTGCCCTTACTATGCCAACCAATGCGGCAATCAACTCCTGGGCAAAGAAACTGATACTTCCATAGCATCGGAGCAGATCTCAGAGGCTTATCAGCTTTATGTAGCGGGAACGGATCAAATCTATCCAGCGGAGAGCTTGCCTGCTGTGCGGGCATTAAGGGGCGAACGCATTAGGACTGAAGATATAGAAATTCGTCGAGATCATGTCACAATTCTAATTGAGGCACGGGGAACACCAGTTTTTGATCAACAGGGCAATATCACTTATGCGATCGCTACCTTTCAGGACATTACAGAGCGCAAACAAGCCGAGAAACTCCTAGCCGACTACAACTGCACTTTAGAGCAACAGGTCGCAGAACGAACTGCTGCGTTACGACAAAGTGAGGCCAATTACCGCAACCTGCTACAAACCGCGAATTCAGTCATCATTCGCTATGATCCGCAAGGACGGATTCATTACATCAACGATTATGGGGTAAGACTTCTTGGTTATGAAGAACACGAGATTTTAGGGCGAACCGTATTTGAAACCATCATTCCAGAAGCCGAACTTTCTGGACGCGATATGAGACCCTTTGTCCACAATTTGCTTCGCGATCCTCAATCGTACCCGCAAGGTGAGGGTGAAAACCTGTGTCGAGACGGTCGGCGAGTTTGGATGGTCTGGTCGAATCAAGCCATCTTCAATGACCAGGGAGAGGTCGTTGAAATCTTATCGGTGGGCAATGACATTACCCAGCGCAAACAAGCAGAAGAGGCATTACAACGCAGTGAAGCCAAGTTCCGAGCTATCTTTGAAAACTCGCAGGTCGGCATCTACCGGTCCCGCCTCTCGGATAGATTACTTCTCGATGCCAATCAACGCTTTGCCAATCTGTATGGCTTTGACTCACCAGAGGAGATCATTGGGATTGAACACACCGCAGGCTACTATGTCAATCCCAGCGATCGCCAACAATTCCTTGAGTTGCTGAAGCGGGATGGGGAAGTGCGAAACTTTGAAGCCCAGATGCGGAAACGAGATGGGACATTGTTTTGGGTACTTTTCTCTTCTTATCTGAATGCAGCCGATGGATACATCGAAGGTGTGATTGCAGATATTAGCGATCGCAAACAGGCAGAAGCCGCTCTACAAATAAGTGAAGAACGACTACGCTTGGCATTAACCGCTTCAAATCAAGGACTCTACGATCTCAATATCAAAACTGAAGAAGTCGTGATTAACCCAGAATACGCTTTAATGCTGGGCTACGATCCAGCAACATTTCATGTAACCAAATCTAGGTGGATTGAGAGTTTGCATCCTGACGATAGAGAATCAGTGCTTGCAGTTTACCATGCTTGTATTACTGGAGAAGTCCCCAGCTATCAAGCAGAGTATCGCCATCGTACCCAGGATGGTCAGTGGAAATGGATTCTTGCTGTCGGCAAAATTGTTACCTGGAATGAATTCGGTGAACCCATCCGAGCGTTGGGAGTTGTTACGGATATCGACGATCGCAAACAAGCAGAGGAAGCCCTACAAGCCTCAGAGTCAAAGCTACGGGCTCTAATTGAGGCAATTCCCGATCCATTATTTGTACTGACTGCTGAAGGGCGATTCCTTGAAATGATCGTACAGGAACCAAATCTGCTATGGCAACCCTATGAGGAGATGATTGGTAAAACCATGCATCAACTTGGAAGGGAACAAGCCGATGAATTTCTAAGTTATATTCAGCAGGTGCTGAGAACCCAACAAATCCTCACAGTCGAGTATAGTGCGTTTCTAAATGGACGAGAAGCCTGGTTTTCGGCTCGCATTGCCCCGATTCAGCACGAACAGGTCATTTGGATAGCGCGAGATATTACGCTGCAAAAGCGAGCAGAAGCAGCCTCGATTTTGGAAGAACGTAACCGCATGGCACGCGAGATTCACGACACACTCGCTCAGGCGTTTACAGGCATTCTAGCTCAGGTAGGAGCGGCAAATCAGGTGCTAACGGATGATGTAGAAGCAGCTCAGGCACACCTGGATCTGATCAAAGAATTGGCACGAACTGGACTGACTGAAGCCCGGCGATCGGTAGTAGCGCTCCGTCCTCAGCTTTTGGAGGAAGGCAGTTTACAGAGCGCTCTACATCGTCTCGTCGCTCAAATCAGGGCTGCTGCAACTGACACCACCTTATATTATGAGATTGAGGGTGCAGTGTATTCTCTACCCACTGAAGTCGAGAATAACCTACTACGGATTGGGCAGGAAGCATTAACCAATGCGATCAGACACGCCAATGCTGACGAAATCCGAGTAGAACTAGTCTACGATCGCGATCGATTCTGCTTGCGCGTGAAAGACAATGGACAGGGCTTTGGAGTTGGCAGTATTCCAGCCTCTGAGGGATTTGGCTTACTCGGCATGAGCGAGCGAGCAGAGCGCATCGGCGCACAACTCACGATTAGGAGTCAACCCGGACAAGGAACAGAGATGATTGTCACCGTCAATTGGGAGTAGCGTCACGATGAGCCAAGCCATAACCATTCGGGTTCTGATTGCAGACGATCATGCCATTTTTCGGCAAGGTTTAGCCACGATTATTAACCGTGACCCAGAGATGCAGGTGATTGCCCAAGCTGAAAATGGTGAACAGGCGATCGCCTTATTTCGGGAACACCAACCAGATGTAACGCTAATGGATCTGCGAATGCCTGAAGTGGAAGGAGTTACCGCCATTGGTGCAATTTGTGCGATCGTTAAATCTGCTCGGATTATTGTACTGACCACGTATGATAGTGACGAAGATATTTACCGGGGATTGCAGGCAGGCGCAAAAGGATACCTGTTGAAAGAAACTGAACCGGACGAGCTTCTGAATGCCATTCGTACCGTTCATCGGGGTCAGAAGTACATTCCGCCCGATGTGGGAGCAAAGTTAGTTCAACGTCTCAGCAATCCAGAACTGAGTGAAAGAGAACTAGAAGTACTCCGCTCACTGGCGCAGGGGATGAGTAATGCTGATATTGCGACTGCTTTGAGTATTGGTGAAGGCACGGTTAAATCTCATGTCAATCGGATTTTGAATAAGTTAGATGTCAGCGATCGTACTCAAGCTGTGATTGTTGCCGTTAAACGCGGCATTGTAAGTTTGTAGGATGTGCTTTCGATCAGATTCGGATTCTAACTTAAGTTATAGCTAGCCTTCTATCTTAAGAAGGAGCGGCTGCTCCATCAAATTACAGCCTAAAAATGTTAACTCATTGTAGACGACAACTAAAAGCCAATTGCTTATATTGAATTCATGTGGATTGAGCAAGTGAATCGCAAGGTTCCATGCTTGATACAGATGTAGAAAGATGATCGACGACCATAGTTCCAGTTCTTTAGTTGTGCCAGCTTCAACCCAAGATCACAGTCAAGGTGTGCTAAGTGCCGCCGTGGTATTAGTGATGTATGGGGATTATCAATGTCCTAGAAGTGCAGCCGTTTACAAGCTGATTAAAATCATTCGGCAAGAGCTTACGGTTTCTTTTGGAGAGGATTATTTATGTTTTATCTTCCGCCATTTTCCACAGATCCAGATTCATCCCCAGGCACAACGGGCAGCCCAAGTCGCCGAAGCCGCCGCCGCCCAAGGAAAGTTTTGGTTAATGAGCGATACTTTATTTGACCATCAACAAAGGTTGGAGAACGGTTATCTTGTCGAGTACGCCAATGATTTAGGGCTTGACATTCCTCAATTTCTCAAAGAGTTGTCTAAACAAGTGCATGTCGATCGCATCAATGAAGATATCGAAGGCGGAATACAGAGTGGAGTGACGACTACCCCAGCTCTGTTTATCAATGAAATTCGGTATACCGGGCACTGGAACACGACGGAGTTGATGGCAGCCATGATTGCTGCAAGTCATTAAGTTCCCCGATCTTTGCTCCCAATTCATATCTGACTTGTCTGTAAGTGCTGTAAGCTATCTAATTTCGATGGCTAGATTTTGCCTGTTTCACTGAATAAAATTGCCGCTTTTTGAACCATGACAACAGTTACCATGCCAACAACTGAATTCCTGCGTATTGATTTAGTCAATTACAAATCAGTATTTCATTGAGGATAATTCTATGACGCATTTACTAGTACAAGGCAAGAATGATTCTGGGTATGAAGGTACACCTCAGACTGATTCTCTTCAGGACTCCTCAGTTAATCATGCCCTGATTGCGATCGCGCAAGAAGTTACTGAGTTGCTGAGACAAACTTACCTGAGACAAACCGATGAAATTAAAACAGGAGAAACAGAATGATACTGCAAGATAAAGTGGCGTTAGTCACCGGAGGCACATCGGGAATCGTTAGAGCAACGGCGATCGCTTATGCCCAACAAAACGTTGATGGTCGATGGTGGGTATGTAGCGCAGTAGGCGATCGGCAGTGCGAAATGTTTGATACAGCACTTCAAGCGACTCACTAAAGTAACACTGAAATAGGTTCGCTAATTCCATGTTCACGTTGTTGTCAACCTGCCCACGGTTCCGGTGATGGTGTTCGCGGGCGCGTCCTGAACGTTCAGCACCTAGATGAAAAGAAGCGATCATTATGAAAGATTTTTCTGATCACTCGCGAGAACAAAATCTGGACAAGGCGGTCCAGTCCGCTCAGTCCCGGTCAGACCGCTCTCGTAGGCGACGGCGATCGCCCTGGATCACCTCCGGCATCCTCGTCGCAGTCGTAACCATCATCGGCATTGGCACTGCGGCTTTCCAGTTCGGACTGCCCTGGTGGATGCAGGCGGGAGACCACAATCACCTGTACGAAAGCGATACCGGTTCTCTGCGTTATCAGGTTCACCTGCCGCCTCAGCACGATGGCACGACTCAACTGCCCGTGATCGATTCACGGCTGCGGAATGACGGGTTATGGATGGAACTCGATGAAGTCCACGACGCAGTTCAATAGCCTGGCCGACCGCGAAGGTTTCATCGTCGTCTACCCGACGCAACGGATGTTCCGCAGCGCGATCAACTGCTGGAACTCGGCTGATCCACGGGAGCAGCACCGCTACAGCGGAGAACCTGCGCTGCTGGCTGGCGTTGCCCGACAGGTGGTCGAGGAGTATAACGCAGACCCAGCCCAAGTGCATGTCGCGGGTGCCTCGTCGGGTGCGGGGACTGCCGTTATTCTGGCTGCGACTTACCCCGATATTTTCGCAACAGTGACATCCATCGCGGGTGGTGAGTACGGACTGAACCAGGTGAACCCGAACGACCCCGATTCCACGCCACCCGACTACACGGCACGTCAGGCATGGTCGCAGATGGGCGATCGGGCGCGGCAGGTACCGCTGCTCGTCATCCAAGGCGAGGAGGATGCCGTCGTTCCGCCCCTCGTTGCTACTCGTCTGGTTGCACACTGGACTGCGGTGGGTGACTTTGTTGATGATGGTTTGCTCAACGACAGCCTAAACCTCATCGAAAAGACGACAACAGTGCCTTCAGAACAAAGCAGGCATTCGTACACACACCACCATCACCGCGCCGGATGGTACGTCTGTCGTCGAGTTGTACCTCGTCGAGGATATGGGACATGTCTGGCCAGGTCCTGCTGGAGACGGCATTTACATCGATCACGCCGGTCCCGATGCCAGTGCCATGATCTGGAATTTTGCCAAGCGCCATCCGAAAGAAACTCCATAAGAATCTGAAAGAAGTTGAGTGTTGGAACTAACTACACTCAAGTGAACTAAGACTAAGACAATTCAAGAGAGTAGACAAATTGTTTCTTATGCTGACTCTGGTGTGTTGAGATCCAAACTCGTGCTATCGGAGGCGATGTGTTGCGCTGTGCTAATAGATTCTAAGAATTGTAGATTGTTAAATCTATGATTTTAACAGGGGCGTGTTGATATGGAAAAAGGAAGATTGATAGCATTCAGTGATGGTGTCATCGCCATCATCATCACGATTATGGTACTGGAATTGAAGGTCCCCCACGGAGATGATTTAGCTGCATTACGTCCGCTAATGCTCTCATTTCTAAGCTACATCCTTAGCTTTATCAATTTGGGAATTTATTGGAATAACCACCACCACTTATTTCAGGTAGCGCAATATGTCAGCGGTCGAGTTTTATGGGCTAATTTGCATTTGTTATTCTGGCTATCGCTTATTCCCTTTGTCACCGCCTGGATGGGCGAAAATTACTTCACCGCGTTACCTGTTGCCTTTTATGGTGGTGTGCTGTTGTTCAGCGCAATTGCTTATTTAATTCTGACTATGACTCTGATTGTTCACCACGGTCAAGGCTCGGTAATCGCGACTGCCATCGGGAGAGATTTTAAGGGCAAGGTATCAGTGGCGATCTATGCCGTATCGATTCTCCTCGCCTTTGCTAATTCATGGTTGGCTTTTAGTCTCTATGTATTAGTAGCAATGATGTGGTTGATTCCAGATCGCCGGATTGAGAAAGCAATGCGCTGATAAAAGTATTGCCCAACCATGCCCCAATTTGGACACAGGTAGGAGTCGCGGCTCTTGGACTTCCAACGATGCGAATTGAAATCCGCGTGACTGCAATTGTTCCGTGAGTTTTGCACAAGCGGCAACGGGCTATTGCGAAGTTAGGGAGTTACCTCCGCTGAGTGGTATCGAAATCCCGTCACTGTTTATTCTAAATCAAGGAGAGTTGGCACAGATGGAATCTATGAAAGCAGCCGTATTAACTGCGTTTGGTGATGCTGAGAAGTTTGAGATTCAAACTGTTCCCACACCAACACTGAAGGCGCATCAGGTGTTAGTCAGAGTTTGTGCAACCTCGATTAACCCGGTCGATTACCAAACTCGTCGTGGTGATTACAAGGAACTGGTTCGATTACCCGCCATCCTTGGAGTCGATGTTTCAGGGGTGATTGAGGCAATTGGCGAAGCTGTGACTGATTTCAAGGTGGGAGACAACGTGTATTACTCGCCGCAAGTTTTTGGAGAATTCGGTAGCTATGCTCAGTATCATGTGGCTGATGCAGCGATTGTTGCATTGAAGCCTGCAAATCTATCGCACATTGAAGCAGCTTCTTTTCCGCTTGCAGGCGGAACTGCTTGGGATTGTCTAGTGACTAGGGGCAATCTACAAGTTGGTGAAACAGTTCTCATCCATGCGGGTGCGGGTGGAGTGGGTTCGATCGCAGTTCAACTCGCCAAAGCAATAGGGGCATACGTTTTTGCAACGTGTAGTTCTAGAAACCGAGATTTCGTGACAGAACTGGGCGCAGATCGAGTGATTGATTACAAAAATGAAGATTACGTAGAAGTCATTCGTCAAGAAACAAATGGACTGGGTGTGGATTTAGTTCTAGATACGATCGGCGGAGAAACAATTCAGCGTAGTCTAGAAATCATTCGTCCCTTCGGTAGGCTTACAAGCATTGTAGACATTGCAATACCGCAATCGCTTCTTGAAGCATGGGGCAAGAATCTGACGATTCATTTTGTTTTTTCACCCCAGTACCGAGCAAAATTAGAGGCTTTGACAAAACTAATCGAGCGTCATCAGCTTCGCCCAGTGATTGATTCAGTATTTTCTTGGGATCAGGTCGTTCTGGCACATCAGCGTCTAGAGCAGGGAGGAACACGGGGTAAAATTGTGCTGAAGTTTACAGAAAATTAGACCAGCTTTACGGCGTTGGTAATTGCTAAACGGATCGGAGTTTGATTGTGTGCTGAAGGTCAATATTGATTGGGACAGGAGAAACAGGATGATACTGCAAGATAAAGTGGCGTTAGTGACTGGAGGAACAGCGGGTATTGGCAGAGCAACTGCGATCGCCTTTGCTGCTGCTGGAGCAAAGGTAGTATTCTCAGGGAGACGCGATGCAGAAGGTGAAAAAACTGCCAAACTGATTCGTGAAACAGGTGCTGAATGCTTATACGTCCATTGAAACAAGTTCACTAACATCACAAGAATCTGACAAATCATTGTAAGAATCTGAAAGCAGTCAAGCATTGGAACTCAATGCACTTTAGATAGAACCAGGAGTATTTAATCATGGTCAAAGAGCAAACTGTAGACGGACAAGCAAATTTACAAGCAACTACCAATTTGACACCAGCCCAGGAGTCTTTGCAAGCACTTTGGGAAGAGCATTTACAGTACGAGTTTGGCACTCACAGTACTGAAGATGCCCTCGCTACGATGGTTGAAGATGCTTACGTTAACCACATCCCGGTAATGACTGGGGGAGTCGGGAAACCAGCACTGCGCGAGTTTTATTCCAAATACTTCATTCCACAGATGCCGCCGGACATGGAGTTGACCCCAATCTCGCGCACGATCGGGACAGATCAACTCGTGGATGAAATGGTAGCTAAGTTCACTCATACTGTTTGGATGGAATGGATATTACCCGGCGTTGTTCCCACCGGAAAACGGGTGGAAGTGCCAGTAGTAGCGATCGTCCAGTTCCGTGATGGCAAACTAGCCCACGAACACATTTACTGGGATCAAGCGAGTGTATTGGTTCAAGTCGGCTTACTCGATCCTGGTACACTTCCTGTTGTCGGTGTTGACAGTGCGCGTAAGGCGATCGATCCCAACTTACCCTCAAACACACTAATCGATCGCACTTAGCGATCGCGACTAAATGTAGGAGTCATCCAATGTCAACTTTTGTCTTAGTTCACGGCTCATGGCATGACGGTTCTGCTTGGGAACCTGTCATCAAACATTTAGAAGCTAAAGGGCATCAAGCGTTTGCTCCCACGATCGCAGGTCATGGCAAAGGCGCGAATAAGAATGTTAACCATGCTCAATGTACACAATCGATCGTCGATTACATTGTTGACAAAGACTTAACCGATATCGTCCTACTCGGACATAGTTTCGGTGGCACGATTATTGCGAAAGTTGCCGAAGCAATTCATGAGCGCATTCGACGGCTCATCTTCTTAGATGCTTTTGTCCTCAATGATGGTGAAAGCCTCAGAGATATACTCCCACCGGACTATCAAACGTTAAACGACCAACTAGCGAGAACATCGGACGACAATACGCTGATGCTACCTTTTGAGATTTGGCGAGAAACGTTTCTCAACGACACTGACCTCGACCTGGCTAAATCTAGTTACGCACAATTATCGCCCGAACCGTATCAACCGTTAATTGACAAGTTGGACTTGAAGCAGTTTTACTCGTTGCCCATTCCTAAAAGTTACCTCTACTGTACAGAAGATAATGTCCTCCCTCAAGGCGAACAGTGGGGTTGGCATCCGAGAATGTCTAACCGCTTGGGGCTATTTCGGCTTGTACAAATGCCCGGTAGTCACGAGGTGATATTTTCTAATCCGATCGGTTTAGCAGAAAAAATTATCGTGGCAGGACGCGATTAGCCGCAGGATTTGCAACTGTGTTTATTGATTGAAACAGGAGAAACAGAATGATACTTCAAGATAAAGTGGCGTTAGTCACTGGCGGCACAACGGGTATTGGTCGAGCAACAGCGATCGCTTATGCTCAACAACAAGCAAAGGTGGTGGGTCGTCGAATGGATGAAGGTGAAGAAACGGTTCGATTGATTCAGGAAGCTGGCGGAGAGGCGATTTTTGTGCAAGCCGATGTCACGAAAGAAGCCGATGTTAAAGCAATGGTTGATAAAGCAGTTAGCGTTTTTGGTCGGTTAGATATTGCCTTTAATAATGCCGGAACTGTCGGCGAAAATCCCTCATTGATTGAGCAAACAGAAGTTGAATACGAGCATATTATGAACGTCAATGTCAAAGGCGTTTGGTTGTCGATGAAATATGAAATCGCTCAGATGTTGAAACAGGGAAGTGGTGCGATCGTCAATATGGCATCTGCGCTTGGAGTCGTTGCACTTCCTAACATACTCCTCTACACCGCGAGTAAACATGCGGTAGTAGGTTTAACAAAAGCTGCTGCACTCCAATATGCCAAAGCGGGTATTCGCATCAATGTCGTTGCACCAGGGTCAATTAAAACAGATATGTTTGAAGCCGCTACAGATGAAGTCAAAGCTTACTTGGCAGGACTTCACCCGATCGGACGAGTTGGAACACCGCTTGAAGTTGCAAATGCAGTCCTGTTTTTATCATCTGACATGGCATCGTTCGTAACAGGTGAAACGTTGATGATAGATGGTGGGTATTTAGCGCAGTAGTCGAACGACAGTGCGAAATGTTGCGACCAAGTGGCGATCGACCTGCATCATCCGCTCGATCACTCTCCGTGCCGTTGGTTTCTCAGGGGCGTACCGATAGTACGCAGTGTTTGATTGAGCAGTAATACATCTAAATGAGTCCATCATGACGACAACACTTGCAGGCAAAGTTGCACTGGTAACGGGTGGTTCTCGCGGTTTAGGAGTGGCGATCGTAGGGTATGCGAAAGGTGTCCAGCGCGATCTTGATCCGCGCAACATCACTGTGTGCAGCCAGGTATCATGCCGACGGACATGGCAACAGCCGCAGCCGACAAATTGCCGGAAGCAGCGGAAGCGATCATGGATCTTCACGCCATCCGCCGGATCGCAACCTTGGAGGAGGTAGCGGCGACCGTTTGCTTCCTCGCAGGTTCAGATGCTGGCTACATCAGCGGCAATGTAGTGGATGTGTCCGGCGGATGCCAAATCTGAGCGTCGAAGTTTAGTCCGAAGCAGATCAAAACTTTTACACGCGCAATCAAAGGAAAAAAGATGAAAATACGCTATGGGTTTCGACAGGTTGGTGATGTCGAAGTGTTCTACCGCGAAGCGGGGGCAAGCGATGCGCCGGTAATACTGCTGTTGCATGGCTTTCCAACCGCTAGCCACATGTTCCGCGACCTGATCCCTCTGCTCGCCGATCGCTTTCGGCTCGTCGCGCCGGATTTGCCTGGTTTCGGACAGACCAAGGCACCGCCACGCGGGGCATTCGACTACAGGTTCGACCGCCTTGCCGACGTAATCGAGGGCTTCGTCGATGCTTTGTCGCTCGATCAATACGTACTCTACATCTTCGACTACGGTGCGCCAGTAGGTCTGCGTCTGGCGATGCGCCATCCTGAACGGATATCTGCGATTGTCTCGCAGAACGGCAACGCCTACCTTGAGGGTTTTAGTGATGAATGGGGATCGTGGGAGACCTATTGGCGCGAACCGAGCGCAGCAAACCGGGAAGCCTGCCGACCCTCACTCGCGCCGGACACAATCCGGAACTGGCAGTATGGTACTGGAGCCGATCCAACCCTTCTGTCGCCCGACGGCTACGAACTCGACATCGCCTACATGGGGCGGCCAGACGCGGAGGAGATCCAGCTCGATCTGATCCTCGACTACCGCAGTAACGTCGCGCTCTATCCAGCCTTCCAGTCCTACTTTCGCGAGCACCGTCCGCCGCTTCTCGCCGTCTGGGGTCGTCATGATCCGGCGTTTCTGCCCGCTGGTGCTGCCGCTTATCAGCGCGATCTCCCGGATGCAAAGATTCACCTGCTCGATGCCGGACATTTCGCGCTGGAGACTCATGCAGAGGAGGTGGCAACGTTGATCTGCGCGTTCCTCGACAGAACGCTCGGTTTCACGCTGCGTCTTGAAGGTGATTGCACAAGAATCTGAGTACCGCGCTGGCTACCGAAGCAGAATTAAAGCCATCTTAGAAGAGGCAACCGCGGCGATCGCGCTCAGGTAACAATGAAGGATTCTTGTCGTTCTGCGCCGATGATACGCAATGGATGCTTGCCCCATCTTTGAAGTCTGCTTAACGCAGCATTGTTAAGACGGTGCTCGATCTCTGCATAACAATTGTGATGCAACAGACAAAAACACATCATCAATTTACAACGGAGAAACCTCTCATGCCTTACATTACCGTTGGTCAAGAAAACTCTGCAACCATCGATCTCTACTACGAAGATCTTGGGACAGGACAACCGATTGTTCTGATTCATGGATTTCCATTGAACGGACATTCCTGGGAGAAGCAGGTTTTAGTTTTACTGAATGCAGGATATCGAGTAATTACCTACGATCGCCGAGGATTTGGCAACTCCAGTCAGCCCTCATCTGGCTATGACTACGATACCTTCGCCGCCGATTTGAATACACTCATGACCAAGCTTGACTTGCAAAATACCGTGCTGGTCGGTTTCTCAATGGGAACAGGTGAAGTCACACGTTATCTTGGCAAATACGGCTCAGAGCGGGTGCAGAAAGCCGTGCTGATGGCTCCCGTTCCACCGTTTCTGTTAAAGACAGACGACAATCCAGAGGGTGTTGATCAAAGCGTTTTCGATGGCATTATGAAAGCGATTGTTGACGATCGTCCAGCTTATTTCTCTGCCTTTTTCAAAGAGTTCTTCAATGTTGATGTATTGCTTGGCGATCGCATCAGCAATGAAGCGATTCAAGCCAGTTGGAATGTAGCAGCAGGGGCTTCTGCTAAAGGGACTTTGGACTGTGTACCCTCCTGGCTCACCGATTTCCGCGATGATCTGCCCCGCATTGATGTGCCGACTCTGATTATTCATGGAGATAGCGATCGCATTCTGCCGCTTGAGTCCACCGCAGCAAGACTCCCGAAGCTGATCAAAAACAGTCAACTGGTTGTCATTCCCGGCGGGCCGCACGCCATCAACTGGACTCACGCCGATCAGATCAATCCCTTGTTACTGGACTTTCTTCGGCAGAAATAATCAGTGACCTGCCGGATTCCTGTCCTGTGAAAAAACGCTGTGATTCATCAGTTGAGTCAGGCTCAAATGATACACATATTTGTCTAGTAGTCTGCCAAGCCAACTTTGCTAGGTTAAATTTGGATATAAACGCTGCATTTTTCGGCGAGCATCTTTGGTTTGAAAACCCCAATAGACACTGGCTTTTTGCTGATTACGTTGTTCCTCCCA
>NZ_JAIVFS010000096.1 GCF_020829645.1 Nostoc mirabile CHAB5784
GGTGCAGACTTGTCGTCGTCAAGGCAAGTCTATTATTGATTTTTTTGTACAAGCACTACTGGTTGATTCTAATAATTATCTGTCTCCCCCATCTCTACTTCCTAAATATTAGACCTGAATCCTTACCCACAGTCTAATAAAAGAATCATTACTACCACTTGCCAAAATACTGCTGTCGGGACTAAAACTAACTGCCGATATCGTAGTAGGGTGATTTAACGTTAAAAAATGCTGATAATCTTTGACTCGCCATAAGAAAATTTGACCATTTACATTACCTGCAACAAAAAAATTGCCATTTGTACTAAATGCTGCCACTCTAATCCAATTGAGATTTTCTGCAAACACACATTTGATTAGAGACGTATTTTGGAAATTAGTCCCAGCTAAATTTCCCTTTTGTAACTCAGCTTGCCTAATGGTCAAATTTGAGAAGTCATAGCCTTGTAAATTTATTTGCAAATGCGCTAACAAGTTGATGACATTGCCTCCCGCATACCCTGCTAATATTGCAACTTGATGTTTTTGCTGTTCTATTACATCCTGCAACAAAATTACCAGCTTTTGTTGGCTGCCCAACTCTATTAACAATTGCTCCAATAAGGGTTGCACAATTAGTTGCTTTTGTGTTTCCCTAATATAATCTTTGCTTGTTGCTTTGATTAAAGCATGGGTTTGAAATAAGCGTAAACGGACAGTCTTTTCTCTTACTAATTCTAGATAAACTTGTTCAACCAATCGCTGTGTAGCATATTCCATCACGACTGGTTGCAGGAAGAAATGCTCGTCGCTTTTTTCAATTAAAGAACGTTGTAATAAGGATTTAATTGCTTGCGGTAACTTACGTTTAGAAGAAGATGTCATGACATCAGCAACTAATTCAGCAAAGGATACTGGCTCTCGATTAATCGCCAGCCAATACATCACTTCCTCTTCTACCGCCCATAAACGCTGAAACTGCCGTTCTAACAAGTCGCGGATGTCTTCAAAAATTAGTATCCCTTGTTCTACATACTCCAAAACAGGCGCAATTTTACCGTCGAAAAGCTCTTGAGTCCCGGCTGCTACCATCTTGAGCGCTAAGGGATTACCCCCATAATGCTCAATGAGTTCTTGCCATTCTCGTTCTGTACCCGTGAATTGCCCTTTTTGCTGGAATAACTGTTGTCCCTCGGTAGAATTTAATCCCTTTAATGGGAGCGATCGCACTTCTGTTCTGTCTCCTTCTAACGGTACAATTTCTCTGGGTTTTTCTCTAGAAGTGAACAGAACGCAACTAATATGGGGTACTTCGCCAACGCGCTTCAGTAATTGACCATATCCCTCGTAACCAGGACGACATTGCCCTGCTTGGCCACCAGAGAGAATTGTCTCAACATTGTCTAAAATCAGCAGACATCGGTTTAATTGCAAACATTCCATCAGCTTTGCTAGTTTGCTATCAAAGCTTTCCGGTATTACCATTTCCTTTCGCAACGCCGACAGCAAAGATTGCAGGATGTTTGTTATTTGCTCCTCTACTGGTGGTGCATTTACTAGGCTTCGCCACACCACTACCTCAAATTCGCTTTGAATTTGCAGCCCCAACTTGACTGCTAAAGTGCTTTTGCCAATACCACCAATTCCCAGCAGTCCAATTAAACGACATCGTTCTTCTAATATCCACTGTCGTAGCTGCAATAATTCTTCACTGCGACCATAAAACACAGATACATCCGGGGCTTCTTGCCAGTCACACTGTGGATTTGTGCGTCGGATTTCTAAATCCCCAGATGGGGAGCTAGGTCGAGTATAATCTTCTTTACACAACTCTAAATTAAAGGCCGCGAAGGCAAACTGCAAAGAACTCTTATCTACAGGTTCCAAACGTGCCAAAATTCTTGATATAGTGTGTAGAGCTAAACGGGTGCGATCGCTCAGTTCTTCTAAAGAAAAGCTATCTCCACCATTTTCATCAAATTCGACTTGAGTTTTGGCATCTCGAAATTTATCCCAGCCTTTTAGGGTAAGGATTACACCCCGTCTGCGTTTGCTTGGTTGTTTCATCAACGTCACCTAAAACCGAGTAGATACATCTCCATAGAGGAAATTCTCAAAGGAAAATAGAAGAAGATAGTTGTGGAACAACAATTTAAGCTTGACAAATTAAATAAAATATGCATAAAAATCATACTTTATTCAAGCTAACTTCTTTATTTAACCCAATCAGCATCTCTAAAAAATGCCAATACCTCTCAATAACTGGCTTTCAAAAGATAATATGCTTTGTGGAAAAATTAGCCAGTTTCAACGCTAAATCAGGTATTGATGCAGTTATTTTTGATACTAAGCCAAAACTAAGTATCTGTAAACGTAAATTTTATCCCTGGTGAAACTGAGCCATCTGATATTTAGTAAAACTGTGGCATGGCTTTTTACCCCACCTCCATTTCTCTCTCCCACAGGGGTAGAGGCTTTGAAACCCAGTTTTAGTTTTTCTCTGCTTGGATGAAAACACCCTGCCATTTCTTTGTAGAGAAAGCTTGCTCGGTGGGTTAGGTTTCTAAGGTTTTAATGTTAGCAATAATACTTTTCAAACGTCTTCTTAAACAAGTTTTCATTTATTTAAACCACATCTGTTGTAAGGACAATGTTCTTTACTGCGTGGTTTATTTAATTAACGTGAGTTCGGTAGATTCTGAATAACCCCACTTCCATTCCTCTCCCCGAAACGGAGAGAGGCTTAAGAACCTAAACCTAATTTTTGCGTTGCTCCTCCCTTTCCGCTTCGGAGAGGGAGGCTGGGAGGGAGAGGTCTGTCGAATTCACGTTTAATTAATAAAGTGCAATAAGTGACATTTATACTCTAAAAGTTGTGTTGATAATGAAGTAGCGATCGCTTATTTACCACGAAAATCTGGCTGAGAAAGCAGGTAAGTCAGGGGTTTTACGCATAATATTTACATATGTTAATATTGTTTGGTTTAAGTACGGATATTCAGTATGGTTCCCATAAAGACTTTTCTCCAAGATTCAGAGCAAGCCACTCGGTTGTTTTCTCATCTGGAATTTGATGGAAAAAAGCTCAATCATCAACCGGGTAGTGTATTTGGGAGTACTGCATTAATTGCGGGAACCACCGTTGGGGCTGGGATTCTCGCCTTACCAGCCGTTACTCTGCCGTCTGGTATAGTGCCATCCACATCTGGGCTGATTGCTGTTTGGCTCTACGCTTTAGTTTCAGGGTTACTGGTTGCAGAGGTAACCTTAAATACAATGCGAACAGAAGGGCATCCAAGTATAGGTTTTTTGGCAGTTGTTGAGAAGATCCTTGGTAAGGTGGGAGGGCGACTTGCAGGTGGGGCATATTTATTCATGCACTATGCTCTCTTGGTGGCATACATCGCCCAAGGTGGCGAGATTTTAGGAGCTGCGACGGCAAAAATCTGGAGTGTGCAGATATTGCCTACGTGGGTGGGCACAACGACTTTCACGCTCTTATTTGGTGGCATTATGTATCTTGGGCGAGAAAAGTTTATTGAGAAATTAAACAGCGCCTTTGTCGGAATTGTCATTGTTTCCTTTTTAGGACTATTGTTTTTGGCAGGAGGACACATTCAGAGTACCCAACTGTTATTTCAGAACTGGAGTGCCCTTGGTAGTGCCATTTCAGTGATGTCTGTGGCGCTATTTTTCCAAAACGTTGTGCCGTTAGTTGTGACGCAACTCGAAGGGGATGCCCGCAAAATTCGTCAGTCCATCTTTATTGGTTCAGTGATTCCTCTAATTATGTTCTTGGCGTGGAATGCCGTAATTTTAGGAAGCGTCAATCCCGATATGCTACATAGTACATCTAACGGTAGAAGTGTTTTTGACCCACTGCAAGTTCTCCGAGCAGGTGGCGCGGGGGAATGGTTAGGAGTGCTAGTATCCATTTTTTCAGAGTTTGCGATCGCTACATCATTCATTGGATTTGTGTACGGATTGCTGGATTTGTTCAAAGATATTTTCCTAATTGCACAGGGCAAACTTTTTAGTCGCCTACCCCTCTATTCGCTAGTTCTTTTCCCTCCGATGACTCTTGGAACGCTCAATCCCAGCATCTTTTTTACTGCCCTAGATTACACTGGAACATTTAGTATTTCAGTTCTAGGTGGAATTATTCCGGCATTAATGAGTTGGAAGCAACGTCAAGAACAAGAAAACTCAGATAGTATAAATCAACCACTCGTTCCTGGTGGAAAGGTGACACTCATTGTCATGGTTGGAGTGGCATTAGCCATGATAGGAAGACAAATTCGGTCAATTTACATACAGTAAAACCATCAATTAAATAATTCGTAATTCGTAATTCGTAATTCGTAATTAAGTTTTGTAAGGGGGATTTAACCCCAACACAAAACTTGCTTTTTTATTGAACCGGGGGACTTAAACCCACGGAACTAGTTAAAGTTTTGATGTAACATTATAAATATATAACTGTAGTAGAAACTGTGCCAACCACAATCAAATGAGTGATTCTCGCCTCGTCAAAATCAGCAAATATCTCAGCAAATATTTGCGGCACACACCGGATGCAATTGGAATTAAACTTGCTCCCAGTGGTTGGGTTGCTGTTGATGAACTACTTACTGTTTGTGCTAAAAACAAGTTTCCGATTACCCGTCAGGAATTAGAGACAGTAGTTGAATCCAACGATAAACAACGCTTTTCTTTTGATTCTACAGGTACTCTGATTCGTGCTAATCAAGGACATAGTGTAAAAGTCGATTTACAATTAGAAGCTGTTGTTCCCCCAGATGAGCTTTATCATGGCACGGGACACAAATCTGTAGAGTCAATTCTGCAAACAGGACTTTGCAAAATGTCACGACATCATGTCCATTTATCGAAGGATATTGCAACAGCAAAAACTGTTGGTGCAAGATATGGAAAAGCAGTAGTTTTTGCTGTACATGCTGCCACAATGCGTAAGTGAGGTAAAGCGGTTTTTACCAAACGTACTGTACTCAGCAAAGTCAAGTTGATGGAAGCTTCCCAAGTTGCCAAATCGATATCATCAAAAGTGCCAGAGGGCGGGCCTCCGGCGTTGGTAACGAGGATATCCAACCCGCCGAATTTTTCCACTGTGGCATTAATTACCCGCTCAATATCTGCTTGACTGGTAACATCTGCACGCAGAGATAGCACTTCTGTACCTGTTTCGCTTGCAATCTTCGCAGCAGTTTTGTCAATTAACTGACTGCGGGCGCAGATGGCAACTTTTGCACCTTCACGGGCAAATTGCCTTGCTGTAGCTTTGCCCAAACCTTTACTAGCAGCAGTCACTAAGGCGACTTTGCCACGGAGTTGCAAATCCATAATCTTGATTCTTCTTGTTTACAGTAACTTGAAGCCAAGGTGATTGAGAACTTCACGCAAGCGATCGCGTCCTCTCAGTGATTCTACGGTTGCGATGCGTTGGGCTGAGTGTTCTGACCAATCGCCTGGGACATTCATCTTTTGTTCAGTATAGAATTCTTTGATGATCTCGTTGTAATGAGCGATCGCTTCTTCTTGATCTGCCAATTTATAAGTTTCGCGGTGCAGCACAGCTGATTGTGGTAACCGTGGCTTAATCGCTGCTTCTATTTCAGGATTCGGATAGCCTACACACAGCCCAAATACAGCATACACAGAGGAGGGCAAATTCAATATCTCTGCTACCTGTTGCGGGTGGTTGCGGATTCCACCGATATATACTGTTCCTAAACCGAGTGACTCGGCTGCTACTGTTGCGTTTTGTGCCGCCAAAGTTGCATCAATTGTTGCCATCACAAACATTTCCAAGTATTCCAGTGCATCATGAGATATGCCGCGACTGTCAGCAACGTAACTTAGACGCGCCAAGTCTGCTAACCAAACCAAGAATAAAGGAACCTGCTTAATATGTGCTTGGTTCCCCGCTAGTTTAGATAACTCCTCTTTGCGTTGTTGATCTTCGACTGCTACCACACTCCAGGTTTGCAAATTAGAGGAAGTAGATGCAGATTGGGCGGCTGCAATTAGTAACTCCAGAGTTCCCGGCGGTAGAGGATGAGATAGATAAGACCGGATTGAACGGTGAGATAGTAGTGCTGTTAGAGAATCATTCCATTCAATTTCGGGATTGAAGGGAATTTCACCGTAGCGCGATCGCAATAGTTCTGTAGGATTAGTCATAATCAATTCCAAGATTCCAAAATTGCCAGTTGTTTTGCCACTAATACCAATTCCATTTGTAAGGGCATACATTTGTCATAGGTGTCAACTTAACGTAAAAGTGGTGTCCCGCAAGGAACTGAAGTTCCTTGCTAATAGTAAAAGTCATCTTTTAGATGACTAAATTCCCCAAATCTTTAGTCATCTTTAGATGACTTTAGCTAAAAGCCAAAGAACTTTAGTTCAAGGCGGGTGAGTCAAGCCGAAAGTTTTGCTATTTTTAGCTTAAGTTGACACCAATGTACATCTGTACGTCCCTACAGCCGATTCATTGAACTAGTTTAAGTTTTTGGTGAAAATGCAGCGTATTGTTCTTTTGTCAATACTGCATCCCTGACACTTACCTTTTTGGGAATTAACTTTAATTTATAATATGTATCCGCAACACCTTGTTGTAGATTTATCAGATTGTCGTCAATTGGCACAACGCCAAAAGTCCGCCTATTGGTAGCTTTTCTCATCGTTTCTAGGTCAATTCCTAACACAGGTGCTAGAGTTTTTGCTACTTCTTCTCGATTCTGTTTAGACCATTCTTCTAAATTTTGAATCTCCTCCAGTATTGCCTTGACAGTTTGAGGATTTTCAGTGACAAATTTCCGAGTCATCAAATAATATCCTCCCTGTTTATTAATTCCTGTGCCATCAATTAGAACTCTGGCTTTAGTTGCCTCTTGAGCCGCCGCATAGAATGGGTCCCAAATTACCCAGGCATCTACACTACCCTTGACAAATGCAGCACGGGCATCAGCCGGTGCTAAATATTTAGGTTCAATGTCTGTATATTTCAATCCAGCTTTTTCTAAAGCTTGGACTAACAATAAGTGGGCACTAGACCCTTTTTGAAAGGCAACTTTTTTGCCTTTGAGGTCAGTAAGTTTTTGAATTTGTGAATTTTGAGGAACAAGAATTGCTGAACCGGCTGGACTAGCAGCAGTACCAACAACATAAGTTAGTGATGCTCCGGCTGCTTGGGCAAATATTGGCGGTGATTCTCCTACAGGGCCGATGTCAATACTACCCACATTCATGGCTTCTAGTAGTTGGGGCCCCGCTTGAAATTCAGTCCACTGTACAGTGATACCTTCTGGTGCCAAACGCTTTTCTAAAACACCCTTAGTTCTAAGTAGAATAGTCGATTTTTGATAGCCAAATCTAACTACTGTTGCTTTACTGGAAGCAGAATTGCCAACAGATGTGGCACTGGGATTAGGGGAATTAACAGTTGATGTCGATGAGCAGGCGGCAAATAGCAAGCTCAAACACAGCCCTGTAACAAAAGCCCCCACTATTGGCAAAACAGAAGAAGAGAAGAATAATTTCTGTTGGTTGTTAAATGGGATATTCCTGAATTTTATCAACGATATCCACTTGGTAATTAGGCCGCGAAAGATTTGGTTAATCATCAAAATGATTTCTCCGAACTATACAAATACTATAAACTTATAGGTTTACCGGAGTATATAAATTAATTCAGGTTAAATTGACATAAAAATAGCGGGAAGTGGGGTAAATTGATACTTCCCCGCCTATTATCCCAGTGTCAAAAAACACATCACTAATTCAGCAAATCAGGTTCTTCGCGCACAATCCTGTCGTAAAGTGGCTGGAAGCTGAACCACCCACTTGTATGTGATCCCACTTGAGTTTGTGTTAAACGGGCTGTTTCATGTTTGATAGTAGTGGGTCTACCCGCAGCTTCTGCCAGTAGTTGGGCTTGGCACGATCGCTCTAAGTTAATGTACCAAAAGGCAGCTTCATCTACCGTATGTCCCACAGTTAAAATGCTGTGGTTACGCAGGATTATGGCTTTGTTTGACCCCAAGGCTTGCGCCAGTCGCTGACCTTCAGAAGTTTCTAAAACCACACCTGTGAAGTCATCAAATAGCGCATGGTCTTCGTAAAAAGCACAAGAATCTTGAGTCAAGGGGTCAAGAAGACGACCTAAACTAGACCAGGCTTTACCATAAAGTGAATGGGCGTGAGCCGCCGCGATTACATCAGGTCGAGCTTCATGAATCTGAGAATGGATGGCGAAAGCAGCTCGATTCACTTCAGCATCGCCTTTAACCACCTCACCTTCTCTGTTAACTAAGAGCAGGTCAGAAACTCGGATGTGACCGAAGTATGTTCCTAATGGATTGACCCAAAAATGGTCTGTAAATTCTGGATCACGAGCCGTAATATGGCCTGCGATTCCCTCGCTGAAACCAAATTTACCAAACAGGCGAAAGGCAGCAGCTAGGCGTTGTTTGCGGTGCAGGCGTTCGTCTTCGACTCGCTCGAATACGGGGGGTTGTGGTCTATCGTACCTGGGCATGTTCTTTTTCTTCTTCCTCTTTACAAGGAGCGTTGGAATATCCAGAGCGAAAGGATTTGACGCTGTGAGATTCTGGGATGAACTGGTGACGCAAGATGCAACCAGTATCATTACCCAGAAGATGGATGGATACAGATACGCTCTGGGATGTAGTTTTGACGGCGTGGATATCACCATCTGGGGGTAACAGGCGGTAAATATCCCCTGTTTGAAGCGATCGCACTTCAGTTATTTGTAATTGTGCGTGTCCTTGGGCATCACCGTTATCTACACGGCGATAGACTGTTTCTTCTTGATTGCCTTTGTATAAACCAATCAACCCCCAGGCCAAATGGTCATGGACGGGAGTCGTTGAACCTGGGGGAATCACCAAACTAAAGATTGACAGGGAACGGTCTTTGGCGCGATAAAGTAGCCACTGGCCAATACCGCCGCCCATCCTGCTTTCGGGATTGACTTGGGCAAACTTTTGGGGTAGCCATTCCTGTTGGGCAAGCAGCTCTTGAAAATAGGGTTCTAGTCTAGCGAGAGTTTGTGTGCGATCGTCAACAGTGTTAGCGCTAATTTCACGCACTGTTGCGACAAAAGATCGTAGTTCCTGGCTCTCAATAAACCATTCGTCTTCTGGCAATGGTTCTAAGATGGTGTGGTTTGTCATCTATATTCCTCGTTTGGGAGGCGACTAAGATTAACTAATTACTCGTAGTTACGAATTACGAATTACGAATTACGAATTATTTTAATACCAGGGTGAATTTTGAAGCCAAGTTGCTCAAGTTTTAGATGAGAAAGGGACTCCTTCAGAATTATAGTAAAGGGATATCGCTGAAATACAGTAGCTTTACCTTGTGACAATAGCAGCCTAGCACGGCTGATACGTACTGGATATAACGGTTGTTGGTTGGCATTAAGAATGAATACTTTGGTCATATAATTTTGAATTGTGGGACAAATAGTAACAGCAACATCTATCCTATTCGGTAGAATCTTTTGCTCCGGCATCCAGTCAGCAGTCTTTTGCATTTTGGCAACAGCATCAGCACTAGTGCAGCGGGCGCAAAAATAAACATACCATTTCAAAATTTCAAATAGCGCAAGAAGCTCGGAATACAATTATGCGTGAATGCGTGACTTCCGCCTTGCAGTACTAGTGGTCTATCAAGTCAACAATGCTTAGTAAACCAAGTTTTAGAATCTTTCTCTCTTTCTCTCTGTGTCGCGCCAGTTGCTACAAGTCGGGGAACCCGCCCAATGCACTGGCTTCTCTGTGCCTCTGCGGTTCGTTTTTTAATAAAAAAAGATAAGAATGAGAGTCTAGAGGTAAACTCCAGCACTCTTACCCCTACAGATCATTAGGGATTTCCTTGGATATTTTTTATTGGAAAATCCCTTAGCTGTGATATCAATTTTCTTAAGTACGGTAAATTGGTCGGATAACCGCTCAATAAACTACAAGGAGAAATTATCATATACAAATTTAAAAAGCAATAGGCTAACTGTTAGGGGAGGAGATTCAAGGAAGCCAGTGCGTTTCCTCATACCCAGGTGAGAGTTGAAAAAGAGGCAAGGGAGCAGGGGGCAGGGGGCAGGGGGCAGGGGGCAGGGGAGGCAAAAAAAGGGATTTGTATTAATTATTTCGTGAAATGGTATGAGTACTTGCAACAAGTCTTTCTCCTTGTCCCCAAGTCGTCTTCCCTCTGCCTCTTTGTTGAGCGTCAAAAGGGCGTAATTGCTTGTAAATGCAGGGTTTTTTCTGACTGCGGATGCTCGAAGCGAAGTTCTCTGGCGTGCAGATGTAAGCGACTGGTAACTGCACAGCATCCATAAAGGCGATCGCCTAAAATAGTTACCCCAAGCCCTCGCGCATCAGCCGCATGAACCCTTAATTGATGAGTGCGCCCTGTTAGCGGCGTAAATTCTACGCGGGTGTAATCTTGTTCTCTCGCCATTACCTGGAAGTGTGTCAAGCTGGGTTTGCCGTGCTGCCAATCAACTTTTTGATAAGGACGATTTTCAGGATCTCCCCACAGTGGCAGTTCAATTTTACCTTGCTCAACTGTCACAGCACCGGAAAGTATGGCTTCATAAACCTTGTGAACCTGGCGTTGCTGAAACTGCTGGCTAATTTGCCGATGGGTTTGACGATCGCGTGCCAACAACAAAATCCCAGAAGTTTCCTGATCTAGGCGATGCACAGATGCAAGCGCCATGCCATCCGGTAACAGATGACGTAAGCGACTCAAGACACTATCTTGGCGATCGCGATAACGACCAGGCACCGAAAGTAGCCCAGCAGGTTTGTTCACAGCAATCAGCCATTCGTCTTCATAAATAATCGGGATCTCTTCCTTGATTGGGGAGAAACCTGGGAATTCATTGGACTCAAACACATTGGATTTACGCAAATGTGTTAATGTATTTAGTAAGAGTGGAGTTGTTATATAAAAATCCCTATTAGGAATTGAAATAGGTTTTAACCCGGAGAGCAAAAACCCCATCAATGGCTGACATCGCTCGGCACACGCTCCGTAAAATTCTCCCTGGATTTTATCTTGATTTACAGAAGACGCACCCCACCAAAATTCTGCCATTGCCAGTGGTTTGAGATTATGTGTTGCCGCATAATGGAGCAACTTTGGGGCACAACAGTCTCCTGTGCCAGTGGGCGAACCTCCTGGCATCAATTGCTGTAATGATAGCGATCGCCCGGAAAAATTAGTCAGGCTGTAGGTAGCCTGCATCTGAGCTTGTAATTGACGAGACAGTGCTTTACGCTGTTGTTTCAGTTCGTTAATTCGCGCATCCGTCCCTGCAATTAAGTGTTGAAGAGGCTGTAATACCGCATTTTGCTGGCGTTTAATTTGTCGCCGCTCAATTCCCTGCTGACGACTCTCTTCGTCGAGTTGTTCAAGGGCAATAGTGAGTGCTTCTTTTGTAAGTGTATTGTAGATTTGCTGACGTTTTTCCTGCCGTTGATGTTTGCAATGGCGATGGCGATCGCTCATTGCTTGCAATTGTTGCTCAAATTCATCAGACAGGGTTTCATACTGCTGACGTTCGGTTAGTTGCTTTAAGGTAAAGAGTTCTTGCTTAATCGCGTCCAACTGTGCCAAAGTGCGGGCTGACTCCAAAGCAACTTCGTCTCGTCCTGGAATTGGTGGAACCCAGCCCTCAACTACACTGCAACCATTCAAAAGACCGGAGAAGGCTTTGAGTACCCTTTGTTCGCCATTAGGCAGTTCAACTAATAGTATTCCATACATCTTGCCTTCACGAGAATAACAGTCATTTTTGGTAAGTTGTTGCATGAGTCCGTGAGCGATCGCTTCAGATATTGAGGTGCGGGGTAACTTCAGGCGATGTCTACGACGGGCTACGCCTACGCCACTTTGGAGACAACGCCCCTCGTACCAATAACTAGGAGATAAGCTACTTATGGCAAAATCGCAGTCGATGAAATCTGAAGGTACGTGCAGAACTACCATACAAAGTATGATTGCAAATCTAGTTGATCCTAATATTTTAGGACTTACGCCCTGTACAAATGCATCGTGATGTGAATTAACGATGCTCCCGGTTGTTTCAGGCTTTTCTTAAATAGACCATGCTGTAGGGGCTAAGCTTTGCTGTGCCCTTATGATAGATGTGGTTTTTAAACCCTACATATACTTAGGTTTTTTCAAGCAATCAAATCGGATTGCTATATATCAATTTTGACACTCTCAGGGCTGAAGCCACTGAGATTCTGCGGACAAAAGAGAATTCGGAAGAATCCAAAGTCTAACTCTCGCTACGTTCTCACCCATAAAACGAACAAGTTGTCATTTAACAAGGGATTAAAGTGCGAACTCAATCCGAATTGGATTACCTTGTTAAAGCCTGAAATCCTCCCATTACTGGGTTTCTTCAGAACGAATCGCACACTAGCCTTTGAAGTGTAGGCTTCTTCGGTTTCTTGAAATCTAATGGCGTGTAAATCAGATAGTTGTTTTAATCGGTCTTTCAGTTTACCCAAAGGCATTTGAACAAACTTCTGATAGCGAAGCGGTAGCGAGTCTTCGAGCGTCTTGTTCACTCTACCCATGTTGGCGGCTTCCTTAAAGCCTTCGTTCCACCCGATTACTAGAGTGCCAATACCATATCTAAGGCAGTGGTCAATAATTAACTTTGCTGCTTTGTTAATCCCATCACGCATTTGATGATTGCGCTTACGGGTAACTCGGTCTAGCCAGTTGTCTTTGGAGGCTTCTGGTTTCCCTTCCTTACGTGTCGATACTTTCTTGTTCCATAGCTGATTCATCGCCTTCATCACACGAGCATCAATCAACAAGGAATTATCCAATGTATCAACACAAGCGGCTAAATTATCAGCAGTTCCAAGGTCAATAGACAATGCCTGATTTATGTCTAAGTCGTGTTTTTGTTTGGCTACTTCATAGGAAATTTCCAGGTAAAAAGCACCATTGTTAGGTAAAATTGTAAACTCTTTGACCTTGGAATAATTAATATTTGATGGCATTGGCAAAAAAAACTCAGACACTCCAAACCATCTTCTAACCGTCAAACAAGCGAGAAAATCTCAGTTGCCCATTAACAATAACTGGTTTCTGTCCTCCTGAATTAGGATACGCAACTTTGAACAACTTGGAACCCTTGAGATACCCCGGTGCTTTGGGCTTGAAATGTAGTTGACCCTTGATATATAAATCTCTCAATTCTTTGAAAGATTTAAATGCCTCCGTAACTGACATCAAAGTTTGTTGCATTGGCGTAGAAGGCAGAGATTGAGCAACCATTGACTTTGCAACTGATGGTTCAAAAGCTAAGTCAAACTTGCCTGTTAATAACTTATTTGTCTTAAAAAGCGTTTGACGAGCGAAATAAACTCCACTGTTATAAAGTTTGCTTGATTGCTCACAGAGGTATTCTAAAATGAATAAAGTTTCTTTATCTGCATCAATTAAACATTGTTGCACACCCATGCTTTTATTGGGTTTTGTCACTACTTGCGCCTACAAGATTTAGTTGCCTTATATATAGTAATTGACTATAGTAGATAAGTCAATACATATCTACTAATCTAGGATGCTGACTCAGGAAGATTACAATACCCACAACCACGTCAAGTACTTAATTAACTATCATTTTGTATTTATACCTAAACGTCGGAAAAAAGTTTTGACAGGAGAGATAGCAACTAGAACTAGGCAGATATTTGCTGAATTAGCTATAGAGAAAAATTGGGATATTCTAGCTTTAGAAGTAGCTCCTGACCACATCCACTTGTTTGTTAGCGTCAAGCCCATAGATACACCACATTTAGTAATTAAGGCTTTTAAAGGACGAAGTAGTTATCTTTTAAGAAAAGAATTTCCTGCCCTTTTAAAACTTCCCTCACTATGGACAAGCAGCTATTTTGTAAGTACTGCTGGTAATATAAGTAGTGAGGCAGTTAGAAAGTATATTGAAGATCCTCATCACGCCTCAAACTAAAAAGAAATGCCACTGCCTTTATTACCGCTCGTGCCGCTTCCCTCTCAGGGCTAAAGCCGCGCTCGTTTCCCGCATCCCGCGTATTCCTATGAATTATTTTGACCGAAAACGAAAAGGGTACAGAGCAAGTAAATTTATTTATGGAGAACAGAAAAAATGTATGTAGTGACGCAGAGCGCGAGAAATACTACGTCATTATTACAGAGCAACTAAATTGATTTATGGGGATTATTAATTTTGAATGCGTGAATTTTGAATTTTGAATTTGGAGCGGAGCAACGTGACTCTCTAGAATTTAGCCACCAGGAATCGATGAATCGTTCTTTGGTGGATTATCTTGTTCTGGTGGAAGCGGTTGTTCAGATGAATTATCTTCTGTGGATGTAGATTCTGGCTCTTTTATCATACCATGCTGTTCTTGCCCTCTAAGCCCAAGATATGTTGCGGCACTGATTCCTTGTAGTGCAAGAAGTGTTTCATCAAATTCCGGCATTGCCAGATTTTTAAGGACTTCCCAAACAAAGAATAGTCCGATCGCAACTGTCCAAATAAATGTTTGGAACCGATGAAAGTTGACTCCATTAATATCCGATAATATATCATAGAAAAAACTTTCAGAAACGCGTTGACTACCTTTTCTCTTCTTCTCATTCCCCTGTCCATCAATTAACGAAGTACCAAAGGTGGTTATAGAATTAATTCCCAATAATATTAGTGATTGTTGAGTCAAAATATTGGTATAATCTCCTGTTATGCCGTAGATAATCAGGTAAGAACCAAAAATTAGAAATGTCCAAAAAGCAAGTTGAGATATCGATAGACTGAACGGGTTTCTATTTAATTTTTTCCTGCCAAGAAAAATTTGAGCAATTCGGCTTTTACGATATTCGTTTTTAAGAGCAACCTTTTCTGTGATCAACAGTTCCTGTCCACCAATCACTTCTTTTTGAGAGTAAACCCCTTCGATTCCAGAGCTACGAAGAGTGTTTCGGCAATACCTAATGAACATTAATACAACAGCCACAAGTAGAAGCAGACACAACCAAAATCGCCACGAAAACAGAACTATTGTTAATTGAGGAGGTGAGAAACGATCGCTTACCGGAATTGCAAGCTTCTTGGGACAGCCTACTCCCGCTATCACGTTAATACTGTATCTGCTTCCTCTGCCAAGAAGGGCATTCCATGCAGCTTGAGACGAGTCGGTGCGTTCAAGTCGAAAGGCTAACCAATCATCATCAACAAATTTCCTTTGATCTTTACCCGGAACCATAACGGTGACTGGTTCTCCGTGGACATCCTCTAGTTCATAGCCATCCAGGTACAACACTAATTGTCGAGGATCAAATGAATTGGTGGCATTAGCCGTTGTACTTCTGGTCGCTGCTGATAATCCTTCAACTCTTATCCTGATGCGATCGCCCATTTTAACTTGGTTAAGACCATTGTCGGCAATGACTTGTTGAGTTCTCAGGGCAGGAGGCACTGAACATAGCTGAGGCGATGGCAAATTTATAGAAGGGCCATCTGAACTATCTTGAGCAATTACTGCAAAGTTGATAGTAACAATCAACAGAAAAACTAACAGAAAAATAGCAGTCAATCTTTTAGCATTTCTATACATCACTCGGTATTCCACCAACATTAATTACTATGTCGGTAGTGTAACCATACTTGAGCCATTCAGGGTAACTGAAAGTTTAAAAGTTTAGGTTTAAAAATCCTTCGTTTGGTGTCGTCTGCTATACGCCGGACTGTGGTTTCCCACTTTTGCGATCGCATCAGGGTAAAAGCAGGAGTTGGAGATTGCGATCGCCTCTAGCAAAGATTCTGCTGTTTCTTGGTCTTAATGCTTATTGAATTCCACTTGAGCAGGTATTAAAAGCTTGACAAGCTTAAGTAAGATATTTTACTTTGAATTAAAACTCATCAACGCATCTCAGCAGAACCTTAAAAACCGCATAATTCCGTTGAGATGCATTGAGTTTTTGAGCTAATTGGAAGCTGTTGAGCGCAAATTGTCTTTCTGCAATTGCGAATTATCTTGGTCAGCGAAGGTTTTGAACTCGATTGCATCATGGCTACAAAAGAGGCGCACTTCACTACTGTGGTCGAGCGATAACGCACGTAACTTTTCTTGATTATAAAGTCGAGCCTTGCGATCTACCTCCATGAACCACTGGTAGGCACGTAGACCAGGTGTGCAAACTCGTTTAGGAGAGCCGATTTCGTGGCGGTAAAAGTAAGCATCGCCTGCATGTAAGAGCCAGCCTTCGGATGTCTCAATAGCGATACCTGCATGACCGCGTGTGTGACCGACGAGCGGTATCAGGAGAATTTCGGGCGGTAGTCCTTCGAGGTTACGTACTGCCTCAAAGCCGAACCAAGGTTCACCACCAGGCGAATAATACTTCCAATTTTTTACTTCGTCCCACTGGCCAGGGCGGTAACGTCGAGATGAAACAAAGCCTTGCCGTTCCTTCGCTGCTTCAATCTCATTGAGCATTACATGCACGGTTGCTTCGGGAAAATCTTCCAACCCGCCTGCATGGTCAAAATCGAGGTGAGTAAGCACTATATGGCGGACATCGCGCGGGTTTAAACCGAGCTGCTCAATAGCTGCAACCGCCGTGTATTTTTCTTCAAACTTGATCCGATTCAAATTCATGAAGAAGGGGCTGAGTCTTGATAATGGCGCTTTGACATCGCGCTGACCGAAGCCTGTATCTATAAGAACGAGTCCCTGATTTGTCTCAATGAGCAGACAGTGACAGACGAGACAGGCTGTTAGTCCACGACTAAAACCGTCGAAGAGTGCCCCACCAATCGGGCACATACAACCGCAATTAAGATGATGAATACGCATAAATTATTCTACCGAGCATCAATCTCTCTTAAAGATGAAAAAATATGAATAATCACCATACTTAGGAGTGAACAAATTTATGTTTTCACAGAATTTAATTGCTGAGTTACTTTTGCAATCTGTGTCTAAAGTCTAGTAAAATCGATTTGCGGGTTTGACTTGTTTAGGTTGTAATTGTGAGAATGAGTCTGACTCGCTACGATCGCATTAGAAATTTATCGCATCTGAGTATGGCAAAGCAGGACGCTCCACTCACAGGAGAAGCGCTAATTAAAGAAGTCTGTCGGCGGATTCGGGTAGCCCGCAGCTATTGGGATGCTCACAATAACGCTGCCTGTCGGGGTGAGCGCGATCGCGCAATCTTCCTTTACAATACACTGAGCAAGGAACAAAAAGAGCAGATTCCGCAAGTGTTGCGGGTATGGCTGCGCTATCGCAGTGAGAAGTACTTTGGCGCACACCGAACACCGCCCAAATCGGCACGAAAATCAAAATAGTCCTTATTAGGTATGATATTCAGTGCATCACAGCTACAGCAATTGACATTCACCCCAGCCATAAATGGCTATGTATTTCGGACTGAGTAATTGTACTCTTGACAATGGAGGAATTTGAACTGTAAGAATGTAGATCAATGACAATCATAGTGATGTTTACTGCGATCGCTAAGGCTGTAATAGCTAGTTTGGACTTGAGAAGATGCAATAATTTCATGGCGGTGAGGAACGTAATTATTTGACACTCACCGCGCCTTTAGGCGCGGTGATTCTTGGTTCAACGAGTCCACTTAGAATAGGTTCCTTACGTTACCTAAGCCAGAGGTGGTTCTCTCCCCAAGCGTTAACTTTTGGTCTGCCCGACCATAGTTGCAAAGAGTGCAAAATTTGTTTTGGCTCAGTGCTGCAAGTCTTGCCCCTGTGAATCTTTTACCTACTTTCAGGATGTGCAAAAGCACTACTAGAACAACTTGTAGAACCCCTTAGATTCAATTGTCAAGGTACAGCGTCTACGTGTTAGGTAGCAATTGGGTTTTTAGACAGGTTGATTACCCTTCCTGTTCACCTAATTTTACCATCAAAGCCGTCCTATAAGGACGGGGTTTTAAACCCAATTTTTTGATAACAGGGTTCCCATTTGATGGGATATGATCGCACCCTCACCACATTTGATAGACCACAATCTAAAATTGAGTATAATTTAATAGTATAAATACGGCGATAGGTCAATTCCACGGAAGACCAAGGTTGTGTTGCGATCGCCCTTCATATTTAAACTGCAAAACAGAGACTTGTAATGCCGAATTGGCAAAATATTTCTTTCTTCTATTGAAATACTGCCTTAACTTCAACTTTTTCTTAAAATAAAAATGCAAAGAGTTGATAGCAGTATGGTAAATGCCAGTTGAATAGATAACTTTTAGCAAAGTTCGTTAAGCACGTCAAATTTAGGTCGGTTGTTACACACACCAGTCTAATTGTGATTAGTCATAATGTAGTGTAGTAGTGCAATATATCGCGCTGTTACAAAAGCTAAATACAGAGGTAAACTATGTTTCCTTTTTGGGGTAATGCCTGTTATGGAAGCGAACCCATTTCGCGCAAAGCTGGCTTAGAGCGGAAATTAAAATTCTTGATTTGGATGCGAGATGATTTAGAGTCTAGACTGGCTGGCATTAATGCTTCTATTGAGACCATTCGGCAGCAAATAGAACGCTCAGACTCAGCTGCTTAGAACTTAGTTCTTGCATTTGTACTTAAACTGATTGTAACTCCCTTGTGACTGGGCGCTGTAGATGGGCTGCAAAGCGTGTTGTAAGTCTTTGTGCAGCGCTCTGTCACTAGCTAGCGCACAAAAGGAAAAGAGGCAGTCTTAAAAAACGAAGCCCAGTTTTTTGTAATAGTGTCTGGTAGAACTAACTTTCAATTATTTATTCAAGGCAGAGATAGAGTAAGCAGAGTTTATTAATATCTTGAAGTTAGAGCCGTAATCGTCACTTAACGCCCCAAAACTTATAGAAATGAAAGTTAACCTAACTGATGCAGATTTAACAGGAGCTAATCTATCGCTAGCTGACCTCAGAGGCGCAAATTTTCACTTCTGCAATTTGAGTGGGGCGAACCTAACAGGTGCTAAGTTAATTGAAAGTGACTTGGCTTTTGCTAAACATAATTAAGAGATTTATGAGAAGAATTCAGAACTCAGGAGCGGAGCCGGAGACGCTCCGCGGAGGCGTCAGAATTCAGTATAAATTCTGTACGACACTTCGACAAGCTCAGTGACCACTGGGTTTTGAATATTGGTTTAAAACCATACTTCGCCCCGCTACGCGCTTTCGTCCCTGGCGATGTCCTGAGCTTGTCAAAGGGTGGGCAAAAGTAGTGTTAAAAATTTTCGCCTTAAAACTCTATCCTTTTATGGGTAGAGTATTCACCAATTCTGAATTCTGTATTCTGACTCCTGTTTTATGTCGGAATTTCTGTAAAATCCAAGTATTTTTCTTCTCCCACTTAAACTAGGTTTTTGCAATGATTCATATTCAAATTCAGCAACGTTGAAATCTTACTTAGTTTGAAATATATTTTGTACCATTTTTTTGTCTGCATTCGCCGCCGCCCTATCCAACTCTGCAATCTCACTGGAGTCTAATTGCCAACCCAATGCACCAATATTCTCCCTCCCCTGTTCGACGCTCTTTGCTCCAGGGATAGGAATGGTTCCTTTACAGATGCACCAATTAATTGCTACCTGAGACATAGTTTTGTTTCTGGACTGTGCCACCTCTTGTAAACATGCCAAAAGCGATCGCATTCCTGGTAATATCTGCCTAAACAGCAGACCTCGGATGCCTTTGGGCAAAGGGCCTTGCTCAGAGTATTTTCCTGTCAGTAGTCCCAAAGCTAGAGGGCTGTAAGCAATCAGTTTTATTCCCAACTCATCACAAAGGTCTTTGAGCTTTAGTTGGGTGACAGGATATGTAGATAACAAAGAGTATTGAACTTGCAAAGTACTAATAGAAATGCCTCGTTCAGCAAACTTTTTCTGCACTTGCTTAAGCCGTTTAGGCCCATAATTGGATAGTCCCACTCCAATGACTAGTCCTTGCTCATACAAATCGGCAAGACCATCCAGCAGCCCTCCTTCTTGCCAAGGAGCATAGTTTGCTGTAGACCAGTGCATCTGTACCAAATCTACGTTTCTTCCCAGGCGTTGGGCAGATGACTTGCAAGCCTTTATCATCGATTGACGTGTCCATCTCCACGGGTAAGCAGCAAGCTTAGTCGCAATACAAATATTTTCTTTGCCTGAACCTACATATTCTTGGCTGAATCGTCCCAGGAGTAGCTCACTGCGACCATTCAATCTCCCAGTTCCGTAAGAATCACCTGTATCAAATAAAGTCACACCGTTGCTTACACAAAGGTTAAACACCGCTTGTAACTGGTCATCCATACTTTCGTCATATCCCCAAAGCAGTTGGTTGCCCCAGGCCCAAGTCCCGCAGCCCATACTTGGGAGGGAGAGTTTTTGGAGAGTTTGCATCTTTGCTCTCTGTAGATTGCTTTATTAATTATCAGGCATAAGGTATGGGATTCCCGCCGATTTGCATTGAATTTTGAATTGCTAATTTTTGCGTATTCGCTTTTTTTGATGATATCAAAATTAAAACCCAGCATTTTTTGCTGGGTTTTATATCTTAAAACGAGAAAGATATTGTTATTTTTTAAATCGGTGTGAATAGATTATTTTAAACTCATTTTGATTTCCGTTTCAGAAATGAACCAGCACTCACAACACCAAACGCTAACAAGCCCAATATTGCAGTAGGTTCGGGGACACTAGCTAGCTTGTAACTATGGTTATCAGTTTCAAATGCAATACCAGTTGTACTGAAAACTACTTTATCAAAAGTCTCTCCTTTACTAGTATCTGCTAACAAATTAACATAGACATTATTTGTAGGACTAGTCTGATTACCATCGGCTGAAGCGCCTGGAACAGAACTGCCATTAAATGTTGCTATTAGATTACTTCCGCTATAGACCGAAACATAGTTATATGCGTCTATAGACCCCCAGTAAAAGCCAAAGTAATCAATAGGATTAGCAAAGGTAATAGTTTCATTACCACTTCCTGGAATATTCTGAAGACCTGAGGGCGCAACTGTTAGGTAATAGCTGTTATCACCCAAGGGGGTAGCATATTGATTAGTTACACTTCCTTTGACAATTCCATTGCTTCCAGAGTAAGTAGCAAATCCTTTTGGATCAGTTGCTGTCCCTGAATTGAAGTCGATCGTTGTAGTTCCTGGAGTATTAGTCTTTTGACCTTCTCCTGCAACAGATGTGGAATTTCCTTTAGTCAGGCTAACAGCGCCAGCAGGGTTAGCACTCATGAAAAAAACTGCTGTTCCAACTAAGGCTAATGATAGTTTTTGGAGAGTAGACATTGATTTATTTACCTACGCATTTGATATGCATAGCTTGGCATGTCAAGCTGGAAATTATGTAGTACTCAGAAATTATTTTTACAAAAAAAATGTATTAATTGCATCAATTTGAAGATAGGAAAAAGCTATTAAAATTTAAAAAAATTTAGATTTAATGCTGTGCAACTGGCATCTTTACATCTTTATTATTTATTCATAAAGAATCTGAAGATAATTCAGAAAATATCTGAATATATATAGGACTGATATTTTATTTGTGAAATACACGTAGGGGAGCCAGTCGTGTGGTCAAAAGAGGCAAGGGAGCAGGGGGCGCTTTGCTTAGGGGAAAGACTGAGACGGAGCTTGTACTCCGCCCCAGTTCAAGCGTCCTTTATGACGGGGCTTCGTACCCGTGTTTCGCTCCGCTTCACGCTCAAGGGATAGGCTTGCTCCCCCAGCAAGAACTGCTCCCTTCCCCCCTGCCTCTTCGGTGAGGCAGTCGCTCAGAGGGGGTTCCCCCCAGGAGGAACTGCCTTCATGGTTTCCCGACTTGAGCGAACTGGCGTTGTGTTAGACGAAAGTACGGCACTGTCCGAAGATTTTGGTGCGTTACGGACTCCGTACTAACGCACCCTACATATACTTAGATTTTTTACGCAATCAAATAGGATTGCTGTATATGTAGAATATGTAGGCAAATATTAAAGTTGTAAGTAAGTAGGCGTGAATAATTAAAGGTTTGTAGTAAGGGCTTCAGCCCTGAAAATAGGGCTAAAGCCCTTACTACAAGCCAATTAAATTAATTTTACATTGCATAACATAGTTTGATTTATTCTTGCCCACTTACTTATGATTTTTCATTATGGTAGACGTTAAAATTTACGCTCTACCATTTTTTATGCGTACAGATTATATTTCGGATAAGTCTATTGTGGAATTTGCAAGGAGCCAAGCTTTCTGAGTCCATGCGTTATTAAATAACCCGACTTCTGGCACTTCTAATTCAAATGAATGGGGTGGTGATTGTAGCAACAAGGGCGAACCTTTGTCATGGGACTCAACTAAATTAACTATCCAGGGAAGAAAGTCTAAAATTTCTTTTGGTAGTACAGTTAACTCAAAGTCCCACATCAAATTAAGACCTCGGCAGACTTGTCCTTTTCTGAACGTCGTGACTCTACCAGCACTCTTGTTAATAGCCAGTCGAAGAATGAATGGGCGGAATGGGACAAATTCATCAGGTGCTGTATAAGCGTATACATTTAGATAGTTCAGTCTCTGCCTATGATCCATCCAAGATGCGATCGGTGAATTACTACTATAAGATGTACCAGTTATGCTCACCGGCATATTCATAGCAGCAGCAAAGTTAGAGTAGAACTCACGCCTTAGTTCGCTAACAATATGTTTAGCTTCTGGGTTCATTGGTAAATACTCCAGTCAACCAAAGCACAAAAAAAGGCAGACGCCTTGTCTGCCCTCAAGACTTTAGAGTTAAATTCTTAGTTTTAAACCTTAATAGCGGCGAGAAGAACCACCATCACCTCGTCTACCGCCAGAGGAACCTCCGTCTGTTTTGGGCTTGGCTTTATTAACTTTTAAGCTCCGACCCATCCACTCAGCAGTATCAAGGGCCTCAATCGCTGCTGTTTCTTGTGCGTCTGATTCCATTTCTACAAAGCCGAAACCTCTCATCCGACCTGTTTCTCGGTCGATAGGCAATTGAACATTTTTTACCGTTCCGTATTCTGCAAAGACTTGCCGGAGGTCATCTTCTTTAACCTCATAAGATAGGTTACCGACGTAAATTGACATAGAATGTCTCCAGAATCAGGGGGTGTAGAGATTTAGATCCGGAGAGGTCTGTAATACAAGTATATATAAAAACAAACTACACAGCCGAATTTAATCTTTCACGCATACTTTAACATAAATTGAGAAGTTATGTTCATAAGCAACATTATACTTATCGGACAGTTAGCGAAACTCGTTTAAAATAAATCTACCAGTGATCGCACTGAATTTGACGTCACTAAAAAAATTCAATTACTGAACTTATTTCTCTTCAAACAGTAGTAATTTGTAAATTTTATTCACTCAAAATTTTGAGAAAGTGCAATTAAATAAAACCAGTGCGATCGCTTGTAACGTAAAATTAGTTTCCATCCGGCATTTGCTAACACCTTGACGCCCATGTTTTGCGACTACCTCATCCAAATCTTGACTGCCCGTGTGTACGATGTTGCCCAGGAAACACCACTGGAGTATGCCCCAAATTTGTCTGCGCGGCTGAATAATCAACTGCTGCTGAAACGTGAGGATATGCAGTCAGTATTTTCTTTTAAACTGCGTGGTGCTTATAACAAAATGGTGCAGCTACCACCAGATATATTGGCACAGGGTGTAATCGCAGCATCTGCGGGGAACCATGCTCAGGGAGTCGCCCTTGCAGCCAATCGCTTGGGAACCAAAGCGATTATCGTTATGCCAATAACCACGCCCCAAGTCAAGGTGGATGCGGTTAGAATGAGGGGCGGAGCAGTCGTCTTACATGGAAACACCTACGACGATGCTTATAGCTATGCCCGTGAATTAGAAATAGAAAAAGGTTTGACGTTTATTCATCCTTTTGATGATCCTCATGTCATTGCTGGACAGGGAACAATTGGGATGGAAATTTTACGACAATATCAGCAACCCATCCATGCGATTTTTGTAGCGATTGGAGGGGGCGGATTAATTTCTGGGGTTGGGGCTTATGTAAAACGCTTGCGTCCCGAAATCAAGATTATTGGCGTTGAACCAGTAGATGCTGATGCGATGTCTCAATCGCTAAAAGCCGGACATCGCGTGCGCTTGTCTCAAGTGGGGTTATTTGCTGATGGCGTGGCGGTGCGAGAAGTAGGTGAAGAAACCTTCCGTTTGTGTCAGCAGTATGTAGATGAAATTATTTTGGTGGATACAGACGATACTTGTGCTGCGATTAAAGATGTGTTTGAGGATACGCGATCAATTTTAGAACCAGCCGGTGCATTAGCGATCGCAGCTGCCAAAGCCTACGCCGAACGAGAGCAAATCGAAGGACAAACCTTAATTGCTGTCGCCTGTGGTGCAAACATGAATTTTGATCGCCTCCGCTTTGTGGCAGAACGGGCAGAGTTGGGCGAACGCCGCGAAGCCATCTTTGCAGTCACAATTCCAGAGGAACGGGGAAGTATTCGCCAGTTTTGTGAATGTATTGGCAACCGTAATCTTACAGAGTTTAATTATCGCATTGCCGATGAAAAAACAGCCCATATTTTTGTCGGTGTGCAAATTCAAAATCGTGCTGATGCTGCAAAGATGGTAGAAAACTTTGAAGCTCAAGGATTTGAAACTCTTGATTTAACAGACGACGAACTAACTAAATTACATCTGCGGCACATGGTGGGTGGGCATTCTCTCCTGGCTCATAATGAATTGCTCTACCGTTTTGAGTTTCCCGAACGTCCCGGTGCATTGATGAAGTTTGTTACTTCCATGAGTCCTGACTGGAATATTAGTCTTTTTCACTACCGCAACAATGGGGCAGACTACGGACGAATCGTTGTTGGTATCCAGGTTCCCCCGCACGAGATGGAAGAGTGGCAAGCTTTTCTCGATAACCTGGGCTATCGCTATTGGGATGAAAACAAGAATCCGGCATACAAGCTGTTTTTGGGATAGACCTCTTCTGTGACTTTCGGCAGAGAATAATCTATCACTGTTAGTTTTATGTACTTTTGTAACTAATAACATTTAAATAAAAAATTGGGGTGTGATTGTTCAATTCATGGCTGTATCTGAGATTCAGGATATGCATAATATTTTCTTTTTCAAAAGGGAAAAGTTTTTGATAAAAACTACTTGATTAGGCTTGTATGCTACCTAAATTTTGATGTTATTTTTAGGGTAATGTTATGACCTCAAAGTCTGCTTGTTTGATTTTTCTCACTAGTTATTGAGTGACATTAGAAAATAAACTTTCAAAAGGGAACAATGATGATGAAATTAAAAACGGTAACTAAAGAGCTTTTACCACCTATTGTGCTTAAGTTGATCAAGTCTTTTCGTAATTCTCAACCTATTAAGTATGAAAATGGTTCTGAGCAGACTTATGAGTATTACGAGAATAAGTCTCGTGAACTCGATAGTTGGCGTATTCACTACTCAAAAAGTGAATATTACCCACTGTGGTCAGTCATAGTCGACCGCATCCAGCGTGTAGATACAAAATCTCTGCTTGAGATCGGATGTGGAAGTGGACAATTAGCTGCTTTGATTCGCGATAAAGGGATTACTAAATATATAGGTTTAGATTTTAGTCCTAACTTGATTGCTCTTGCAAGAAAAGCTTGTCCTGAATTTGATTTTGTTATAGCTAATGCCTTGGAGACAGACCTGTTCTACACTCATGATTATGATACAGTAGTAACTACTGAATTTCTAGAACATGTTGAACGTGATATTGAAGTAATTGAAAATATCCGCAAGGGTACACGTTTTTATGGAAGCGTACCAAATTTTCCCTGGATATCCCATGTACGCTATTTTAATAGTGTTCAGGAAGTTTATGACAGATATGCTCAGTATTTTGATTCATTTAGAGTAGATACACTTCTTAGCATCCACAACAATTCAACAGTGTATTACCTTTTGGAGGGTGTAAAAAGCTAGGTTGTGTCTGTAAATTCAACAATTGAAGGAGGCAGGAGGCAGAAGGCAGGAGGCAGAAGGTTTTACCTCAGTTGGGGATTCAGACCCCTCCTGAATAAGAGCCACCAAATTAAAAATTTGGTGGGGGTCTTAAACCCTTGTTCCCTTCCGGTCACAGCAGGAGTTAGGGGTCAGTTTTCCTCCTGCCTCCTGCCCCCTAACTCCTGCCTTCAACGATAAATGTCCCTCTTCAGGTTTTTTCAAGACAGATGTAGGGGGTAGAGAAAATATACGGGAGATGAGGAAGCAGGGGAGTACGGGAAGAAGAATTGGCGTTGCATAACAGTGGGATGGATTGGGCAGGCAGGGGAAGCAGAGGGAGAATTTTGGAAGTTGCTAAATCATCCCGCAACTATGCAACGCCGAAGAATTAATAACCAATACCCAATACCCCATGCTCCTCAATAGTGTTGAGTGCTGAGTGCTGAGTAGGGAATCTCACTTCTTTACTCAGAACGGGCTAAACCTTAGCTATCCGCTAACGGAACTCGGAACTGTTTTGCCCCATGCCCATACCAATTTAGCGAGAACTACCCTCCAATATCATATTGGAGTCCCAAGTATAGAAGCCAATTTGGTTAGGAACCCTAGAGAATCTGCCTGTTCGATAGCCTCTAGATAATTCGTTCAGTACCTTATTTTTGACCTCTCGAAGTTGCTGAGAATCTAGTTCTCCATAAATTCCGGCGATGACTTCAGCAACGCTGAAAACTTGACCTGGATTTTCTTCAAACAGAGAGGTGAGGGCATCAATTAAGAATTGACCCTCAAAGGCTTTGAGCATCGGTACTGCTTTTGTCGGGGGTACAAAAGGCTTCTTGTTTTTGTTTTTGATGCTCCTAGAAGCAGCATTGCGGTTACTTGGAGCTACCAAACTTAAATCCAGAGTATAACAACCTGGCTCATCAGGAATAGTTACCCAGTAATTCCTTTCTCTGCCTTGGGTCAGGGAAGATTGAACCCTACCTTTAACTACTTTGAATAGATTGGAATCTAACTCTCCATAAAGCGATCGCACGATAAAATCGATATGACACACAGTACCTATCTGCTCTTGCAATAGCTGTTTTATGGCTTCCATTCGTGAAAGAGCGTGCTGATACTGGGGTAGCATGGGGATTTCTGCCACCTTTGTTGAACTATCGTTGTTCTCTGGGGCGATCTTTGGATCTGGCGATGTAGTTGAAGGTTGACCCTCTTTTGTATCAACAGCAGAAAAAGAATTATCGATCTCAACCAAGTCTTTGTCTGTAAGTTCTGACTGTACAGACTCCACCAAGTTGATTTCGTCGATGTCATCAAGAGGTGATAAAAACCGCAGAGGGCCTTCTTGGGAAACATTTGAGGTTTCATCAGCCGACGTCAGACTTGATATCTGATTGTTGGCATCAGAAAAAGACCAGTTAGACAACAACGCTTCTACATGAGCCAGCTGCTCCCGCGCCTGCACAAAGAGGCGTTCATACTCTTCTGTGAGGCGAGCATAATAGTCTCGTAATTCCAACAGTGGTGAGACAAAGGTGCCAGGAGGTGGTTCTAATTGTCCATTTTGAGTCATAAGGCTTTAATTAATTTAAATCGATGTCACTTTTGTAAGACATTGCTCTGGGTTTTGCTTTGTGAGATGCTGGCTGGGATTTCTTAGGCGGTTGGGGAGGGCGACATCTCTCACAATATAAAGGTCGAGGCCCGAAAGTCTCGCGCTTTGTCAGATCGTTACACTCTTTACAGACAAACTGGAAAACACGAGTATGAATCTGTCTTTTGTGCGCCCTGACAGTATATTCCCTAACATCAATGAATTTACTTGCCATAATCAGGATTGTGAATTGGTCTGGTATGAATGTCCTATCAATATAGCTATTCAAGCAAATCAAGCTGCATCAGTGTGTGTTTATGTAGAAGTTTTATTCAAATCAGTGAATTTGACACCTACCATAAAGTGCAGATGAGGAACTTAAGAGTTAGCTATTGACTATTCTCTCAGGATATAATTTGTGATGAGCAAACACTACTACACTTCATCATCTCTAAGAGCGCGATCGCCTCGCCTTATGCCTGCCTTATGCTGCTCCTTGGTCATAATCGTTATCGAACAAGATATTGGCTAACCATGCTTTAAATTCAGGATCATCAGTAAATTTACGGTATGCTTATGTATGGTCGAAGATGAACTCCTGAAACTTATTGACTAGCTTTTTCTCGAAGGTGATTCTGGCATTTTGGCGGTCTGAGTATTTCTTGGCGTTCTGATATTCTTCGTCTTTGCTGACTTCGGCGGGTAATTCTTCAAACAAGAAGCGACGCACTTTATCTTTTTCTGTCCACTGAATATTACCGAAGCGATCGTTCACTGAATTATTACACACAATAATTTTTAATTAAGCCGTTCAAAAAAGGTGATTTTAAATCGGCCATCGCTTTCGTAGAATACTGCATTAGAGTTATTCAGAGTTTGAGCAAGTACATTAGTATTAGCAGTACCACTGAATAATAATCTAGCAACATTATTCCCAGAGCTATCAGTTAACTCAAAATAAATTTCTTGGTTAACAATCTTTTGGCTAATATAAAAAGTAAAACATACTCGCATTGGAATAGTGAAACTAGTTAATGACCTAATAATAGTTTCACTATTTGCAGTAGTTCCCCCAGAAATCTATAGTTCAGAATTACTAACAGTAATTGTTTGTCCTGCCCCTGTCTGAATAGTCTGCCAAACGGTAGAACTTAAAGAGCTTCCAGCAAAGTCTTCTCGAAATTTATTAGAAATATTTCTAACTAGTACTGGGTTTGTCGTTGATGGTATTGCAGTGAGGATAGACTGTAAAGTGGTAGCTACGGATCTTAATTTTGCATGAATAGAACCAGTAATACTAGCTGCATCACTAGCTAATCCTGCAAAGGTGGCAAAGATCCCGTCAGTGGCAAGAGTAACTGGTATTGCATTTGCAGCAGTGTTTGCACCTAAAAAAGGAATGCGATCGCTAATTAATTTCCAAATTGCAGACAACCAACCAAATAATCCTACGCCGCCGATTGGCATTGCTACGCCATCAATGGAGGTATCCCCAATGCGATCGCGTATCTCAGTTTCTCGTGTGATTTGTGTGGCTTGATTAGCGGCAGAAGCATCGCCACCACCCCCACCGAACTAAAAATATATTATCCGACAAACATACACCGCTACTTAGGGGAGGTGGAATAACAGGTTTTTTATTAACCTTCCAATATCCTTTAGGTGCTTTATTACTTAGAGGCTGTTTGAAAAGTTTTGAGAAGTTAAATGTTATGCTAGTCGCCTTACCATAATACGGATGATAGCAAGGTAGATAAATGTCTCCGATGTTTCAGGCAATAATTCATAGTCTCTAACCA
>NZ_JAIVFS010000097.1 GCF_020829645.1 Nostoc mirabile CHAB5784
CTCCCACCAGTCCAGCATTGCTTGTTACCTTTAGCACCCGATTTCAATTACTCTACCGTATATGCTGTGCTGTTTGTTAAATCCTTTATCAGTAAGCCTTTCAAGACTTAACGGGAAAAGTCAGGTTTTTAATAAGGGCTTGGAGACTTTTTTAACCTATTCTTTCGCATTTGCTGATCGCTTAAGTAAGTGCCATTCCATAGTCAGTAGATGGAAAACTTTTGTAAGTTGACGAAATAATCAGGGTTTCAGCCGACGCTTTGGGGCTGATGATCGCGTAGGCGCAGCCCGCCGTAGGCATCGCTTCCACTCACTGCACTCTTAACCAACCAACAACGCCCGTTCCTTGAAAAGCAGACTCTAACAGGATTGTGGCAAATTGTGTTTCTAAATTCAAATGAACGGCTGGTAAGGATTCTGGAAAACTTTTCGATCTACTGATAGTAAAGTGTGTTATGCCAAAGGCTAACGCTATAACTCACTCTATATAATATACTGGCTAACGCTAGGCTACGGTAAATCGGGGGTTAGCACGCTAGCAAAATCAGCAGATAATATTACATATAGCTAGCGTCCATCAAAAGCCACTCATGCCGCAAAATAACCAAACTGCTGTCGAATTCCGCGATGTCACCTTTAGCCGCAATCATCGCACATTGGTGTCAAATCTCAATTTCACCATCCACCAAGGAGAAGCACTGGTATTACTTGGGCGCAGTGGTAGCGGTAAAACCACAACAATGAAGTTAATTAATCGCCTATTTACACCTACACAAGGCGAAGTTTTATTTAATGGCATTCCCACAACTCAATGGGATGAAATTAAACTGCGACGGAAAATTGGTTACGTCATTCAAGAAGTTGGTTTATTTCCCCATTTTACAGTTGAACGCAATGTGGGTTTAGTCCCCGCTTTGGAAGGTTGGCAACCGAAACAAATTAAAACGCGGGTTTATGAATTATTGCAATTGGTGGGTTTAGAACCAGCACAATTCGCCGGGCGTTACCCGCACGAACTTTCGGGAGGACAAAGGCAAAGAGTCGGTGTAGCCAGGGCTTTAGCAGCAGATCCGCCAGTGTTGTTGATGGATGAACCCTTTGGCGCACTCGATCCAATTACGCGCTTAGAACTTCAACAAGAGTTTCGGCATTTGCAGCAAGAATTAGGCAAGACAGTTGTGTTTGTCACCCACGATATTCAAGAAGCTTTTGTTTTAGCATCGAGAATTGGTTTAATGTATGGGGGAGAATTGGTAGTATTGGAGGCAAAGGATGAATTTATGCGATCGCAACATCCAGAAAGCCTTGCCTTTCTCCAATGTCTGCGTTCTCTACAAGATACTTTATGAAAAATTTCTTCCTTGTTAAGTATGCCCCAGAAATTCTTCAGCATACTCTAGAACATCTATTTTTGGTAAGTATTGCAATTGGAATTGCTATAGTTATAGGCATTCCATTAGGTATTTTGATTACACGCAAAACCTATCTCCGCCAACCAATACTCGGTATAGCAAATGTTTTCCAAACTATTCCTAGTTTGGCACTATTTGGCTTACTCATTCCTGTTCCTATAATTGGCGGAATTGGCGCAGTACCAGCAATTGTTGCTTTGACTGTATATTCCTTGCTGCCGATAATTCGTAACACTTACACAGGTATTAGTGGCGTAGATCCAGCGATTCGAGAAGCTGGGAGAGGCATGGGAATGACAGATAGACAATTGTTGTTGCAAGTTGAGATTCCCTTAGCATTGGGAGTAATTTTAGCAGGAGTGCGAGTAGCAACGGTAATTGCCATTGGTATTGCAACTATTGCAGCAGCGATTGGGGCTGGTGGCTTGGGAGTCTTTATCTTTCGCGGCATATCAGTAGTGAATAATCAGTTAATTTTAGCTGGTGCAGTTCCGGCGGCGGTAATTGCATTACTAGCTGACTTTGCAATTGGCTGGATGGAGAATAAATTAAAAATTAAAAATTAAGTTAATAATGAAAAGATTTTTGACATTTTTATTTTTAAGTTTTGCTGTGTTCTTGTTAATCACTGGCTGCACGCCGAATTTAAATAGTAGTAGCAATGATGGTAATATTATCGTTGCTTCCAAAGATTTTACTGAACAAGATATTTTAGGTGAACTTTTAGCGCAGCAAATCGAGAGAACAACTAATTTAAAAGTAGTTCGCCGCCCTCGTTTGGGTGGTTCTTTTGTTTGTCATAATGCTATTAATGCTGGCATAATTGATGCTTATATTGAGTATACAGGCACAGCTTTGACTGCAATTTTAAAGCAAAAACCAGTTAATGGCTCCAAAGAAGTTTATGAAATAGTAAAACAAACTTATGCCCAGCAATTCAATCTGGAAGTGATGCCAAGCTTAGGTTTTGAAAACACTTTTGCGATGATTATTCGGGGTGATGATGCCAAACGCTACAACATTCAAACTCTCACCCAAGCTACTCAATATACACCGCAGTGGCGCGGCGGTTTCGGCTACGAATTTTTAGAACGGGAAGATGGTTTTGCAGGATTAGCTAAAACTTACGATTTACGTTTTGCAAAACCACCCCAAATCATGGACTTAGGTTTAATATATCGTGCTTTAATTCAAAAACAGGTAGATATGGTGGCGGGTAATTCCACAGATGGGCAGATTTCTCGCTTGGGTTTAGTTGTCTTAAAAGATGATAAACATTATTTTCCACCTTACGAAACTGTGCCAATTGTTCGACAAGAAACATTGAAAAAATACCCGGAATTAAGAACAGCGATCGCTTCACTTGCTGGAAAGATTTCGGCAGATGAAATGCAACAATTAAACTATTTAGTTGAAGGGGAATTACGTGAGATTAAAGATGTTGTCCAGGAGTTTCGCAAATCGAAAGGATTAGATTCGTTCTCCAACTTAAATGTCAACCATCTGTGATTGTTAATAAAATCTCACTTATTTAATTATGAACTGCGCTTGAACCATAAAGGAAGGATGCAATCAAAAAAGCGATCGCACTGACCTCAACCAACAGGTGAACAAGTGCACTCTGATTAGGGCATCAACTTATCTGTTTAGCTAAACTATAGTTATCGATACCGAGCTGACCCAATACGGTTCGGTTAAAAATATTTGTAGGTTGGGTTGAACATTCGTGTTACCCAACAAACCCCACAATATGTTGGGTTTCGTTCCTCAACCCAACCTACACATTTTCATTTTTTGGGCTTAACCGAACCGTATTGCGATCTGACCACTTTCTTGAGATATAGCAAATCTTATTGAGCACGTCCCAATGCAATAGCTCCAATTTCTGGTTCTGGTTGTTCTTGTGAATCTGGTAAATAGACGCTCCAATAGAATTTGAGTGGATTCTCGGCGGAATTAGACAGTTTAAGTTTAGCTATACCCATTCCTATTCCTGATGACTGGGCTTTGCGAGTGTCACAAGTGTGAAGGCTTCCTGTTTCGTCAATGACAACAACGAGTTTAGATTGAGAATCATCTGGGCAATCTCCAACGGCAGCTACAAGCATAATATGCCCTGTGTCATTATGATTTTTTGTGTTGGCATAGGCGATCAAGTCGCCCGGCATGAGGTTCTCTAGTGTGACGTTTTTAAACGATTTGTGGTCTTGAATAAACAAGCGGTAATAATTAGCTGGGTTTGGCTTGTCACACCCATTATCTGGGTTGAAACATCCAGCTTCAGGAATGGATTCTCCCTTCATCCAGAGATGAAATTGGGTAGGATATTGTAAATTTGCATTCGCATAGCAGAACAAAGCTGTAATGAATCCACTACAGTCTGTAAAGCATTCTGGAGTGTTGGGGGTTGTTACAAGACCAGCATCTGTTACAGTAGCGCTCCATCCTTTGGGAGAACCTTCAGGCTGAGTTTGCCATTTTATCTGTTTCCAAAGTACATGGGTTTGCTTTACTGCATGAACTACATAGCCTGTTTTATTGTTTTTATTGTTATAAGAAAACGGTAAATAATCAGGGGCATCTTCAGAATAATCATAAACAGCCTTAAGAAGTTCCTTTGCTCCTAGTAACAAGGCTTCATTGATGGGTAAGTTTTGCGGGTTATAAAACCAATTTATGTTAGAAAAGTCTTGAGAATTTATGCTTTGAGAAGATTGAGTAGTCGTCATAAAGTTGCCTTTGATTATTCTTTACCCAAAGTGAGCAAGAGGGATAAGTGTTCTATGCAGCAGAATTGTTCGATATCTGATTATTTTGAGTTTCCTGCCCCGCCAAAGTGCTGATTTCAAGGCAAATGCCTTGTTCTCACTCATCAACTTCAGTTCAAGGAAGAGCGTCTTAGAAAATTCAGATATTAACTTAGGGCAGTTGGTGTATTTCAACAGAGTTGTTAGCGCCACCAGCCTTAGTAAGTTAGTTTAAATCTAGCAACTTGCTTGCTGGTTCAGTATCTTTACTGAAATTAAGTAATTTTATATGGCGTTGCTGATTAAATGTATGAATCTGGGTGTAGAGACGTTGCATTGCAACGTCTCTACAAAAGTTTTTAAATTACGCAAAATCCATTTTCATGCCTGAATTCAGCAACCCTTTTTATATTGATTTTATCAATGTATAATTACTCGTTATAATTATCAAAAATTTACGGATGTCTGTACGGGGGCACTGCACCTTGACGGACTAAGCTGTTTAATCGAGGGTGAATTACGTAATATTAAAGATGTAGTCCAGGAATTTCGGAAATTTAAAGGATTAGGTTCATCTCAAGGATAAGGAAGTAGGCGCGAATAATTAGAAGATGGTGTAGGATGTGCTACCATCTGTCTAGTGTTGTTCACGCAAAAAGTTCTTTAACCACCTAATGACTTCACTTGTTGTTTGCTCATTGGCCATTTGGAGACATTGCTGCACAATTTCTCTCATGTTAGGAAAGTAGCTGCTTTCTGTAAGCACATAACTTTCTAAGAGCAATCTATAAATTAATAACCGATTATTCTTTAATATCCAAACTTCTGGCACTCGATAAGGCAAGAAATCATTAACGTCGGTGTAGCTTGTCACATCTATTTCAATTGCTAAATCTGGTGGTGGATCTGACTCCCAATCAATTCTTTTTTTACCTACTACTGCTCTGCAATTTTCAATGTAAAAGCAAAAGTCTGGTTCAATACCACTAATTTCTGGCAAGCTCATGGTAATGGGCGTAAATGATTCATATATGCGGTTTAAGTGGTCAAGTAGAGCTATTACTATCAATGCCAACAAACTCGCATCTCTTCCATGCTCTGGTAGCGGTGCCATCAGTAAAATTTCTCCTCTTCGATATTTAATGCGAGGCGAGGAGCGATCGCCTAGTTGCTGACTCAATACTTGATAGTCTTTCCAGTCTCCCAAAAGCTTCAACACCGCGCCAGGTGGTAACTCGATTCTTTCTGGTGTAATTACGGTATCCATAATTAGCTCGCATTATTTACATCGAAGATGGGCGATCGCAGGATTCATGAATTCAATGAACAGATTCTTATATCAAAGACTTTTGCTTACAAATACAAAGCCACGGGTCTTATTTACTGAGGGATCATTTGTGAGCATTGCTTTCCATAAATCTGCTGTTTTTACCCAAACTGGTGGATATTTATAACGAGAAACATCAAGAATTAAAAACCTATCTGTTTGCTCATTATATGCTGCTAAAGGGGAAATATGCCCACCTTTCTCTTGACCTATTTCTTTGCGTAAGTAGTTTACTAAAACGAAGTTTTGCGGCTGCTTTAAATTTTCTGCCGCTTGTTTGCGGAACTGCTCTAAACTAGTGTCGGCAGCGTGGTAAACATTAACTTTAACGCCATAGCTGGCTAGTAATTGCCCTAACTGGTCTAAAGTCATACCTTGGCGAGAAACAACTTTAGAACTTAGGACTTTTTTTGTATTATCATTACTAAAAAAGTTTTCTTGAGTAAATATTCGATATGGCTTGTACTGCGGTGCTTCTGGTGCTGGAATTTGTAGACCATTCAGTACCATAACCATACTTGCAACACCACAATATGCCTGATTATTTTGAGTGGTGAATTGTATACTCAGTGGAAAGAAGTCTTCATTTGACTTACTCTGAAATAATAATTTTTCACCTTCAGGTGTATTAAAACCTATTAAGTTAGAGGGAAGCGGTAATGTTTGAGAAAGAACGCTTCCGCTAGAGATGCATAATCCAATAGTTAAAGCTTTGAAAAATGTTTTACTTATTTTTCGCAACATAGCGCTTACAAGTGCTGTAAAATTTTCAAATCAGATCATATTAATAATCTCACACCAAGATGCTATAGCGGTTATGTTTTACCCCTCCCTAACCCTCCCCGATGTATTGGGGAGGGAATTAGATTTTCTGTTTCCCCCCTTGGAAAGGGGGATTAAAGGGGTAATTCGACTTGTGTGTACACCGTAGCTTGAATTTTTCCCTCTTCCCGCTTCGGGAAGGGGGTTAGGGGGTTAGGTCATTTACATACCTGTACCTCACCGGATTGAAAATGGCTATAAACAAGTATAAGATTTTAGGAGAAATGGTATAAAAATGCTTACTGTTGCTAAACCCAAGCGAGTTGCAATCGCAATCTTTTCTTTCGGCGTTCTCCTTTACACCCAAGTCGCATCAGCCGCCTTAACTTTACCCCTACGCAGCAAAAAGGGGATGGTGGTTTCGGCCAATCCCTTAGCAAGTGAAGCGGGAATTTCGATGTTACGCAAAGGTGGTAATGCAGTGGATGCAGCCGTAGCCACAACCTTTGCAATCTCGGTAGTTGAGCCTTTTTCAGCCGGAATCGGCGGCGGCGGATTTTTGCTGATGCATTCTGAGAAAACTGGCGACATCAAAGCCCTAGATTTTCGCGAACGCGCACCCCTGAAAGCTACAAGAAATATGTATTTAGACGCAAAAGGAAAGGTGCGCCCCAATGCAAGTATTAATGGTTATTTGGCAGTAGGCACACCAGGAACGGTGGCGGGACTTTATGAACTGCATCGTCGCTATGGTAAGCTTTCTTGGCAAGAGGTAATGAAACCTGCGATCGCACTCGCTAAAGATGGCTTTGTCCTCAGTCCTCAAATTACTTGGCGTTCGCTCCCAGAGTACGAAAACCGCAAGCAAGTAGTTCTCAACAATCCAGCAGCGCGGGAAATTTTTACTCGCAATGGTGAGTTTTATCAACCAGGAGAGAAGCTGGTGCAGCGTGATTTGGCACGCACTTTAACAGAAATTGCCCAAAATCCCCAAAGTTTTTACACCGGAAGTATTGCTCGTGCGATCGCTTCTGATATGGTAAAAAATGCTGGTTTAATTACTCTAGAAGACCTCAAAGCCTACAAACCAATCTGGCGGACTCCAGTTTGTAGCAATTTTCGTAAAGCTAAAATTTGCTCAATGCCACCACCGTCATCGGGAGGCGTTCATCTATTGCAGATTTTAAATATTATTGGTGACACTGATTTGAAATCTTTGGGATGGCATCATCCCGACGCTATACATTTAATGGTACAAGCAATGAAGATTGCTTACGCCGATCGCTCAGAATATTTAGGCGATCCTGATTTTGTCAAAGTTCCTGTGCAAGAACTGCTTAGTCCAGGTTACGCCAAAAAACGCCGTCAAGAAATTAATATGCAAGTGGCTAGACCTTCGACCGAGGTCAAGCCAGGAGATTTGAATTCAAAATTCAAAATTCAAAATTCAAAATGTCTTCGTCTCCCCTCATCTCCCCATGCTGCCTCATCCCCTTGTCCTCGGCATGAATCTCCTCAAACCAGTCATCTTACGGTTGTGGATGAAGAACGCAACGCCGTAAGTCTGACTTTCACGATTAACCTTGGTTTTGGTGCTGGTGTAGTGACACCGGGAACTGGAATTGTCCTCAACAATGAGATGGATGACTTTGCTTCTGCGCCAGGAGTGCCTAATGCCTTTGGTTTGGTTGGTAATGATGCCAATGCCATCGCACCTCGTAAGACTCCTTTATCCAGCATGACTCCCACAATTGTCACAGAAAGCGGTCATTTCCGTATGGCAGTAGGTGCGCCTGGTGGTAGCACTATCATCACCCAGGTTTTGCAAGTAATCCTAAATGTGCTGGAATACAACATGGATGTTGGTGCAGCTGTTTCTGTTCCACGCATACATCATCAATGGCTTCCAGATCAGTTGCGCGTCGAATCCTGGGGTTTGGATGCTCTCACTGTGCAAGAGTTAAGCCGTCGGGGACACAAAATAAAGGAAACTACTCCTTGGGGTAATGGTAACGCGATCGCTGTAACATCTGATGGAACTTTAGAAGGGGCCGCCGATCCTCGCGGTGAAGGTTCCCCCAGAGGTTTGTGAGCGAGTGAGGGACTAGAAAGACGTAGAGACGCCGAGAATCACAAATGACCAATGACCAATGACCAATGACTATTGATTTTGGGCTGTTGACTCTACGTAGCTGCTGCTGCCAAACTCATTTGCCCGTGCGCTAGGTACTAGTGTCCAACCTGCTTTGAGAAGTTTTTGATAAGTTGCCCAACCTTTAGAACCACCTGGTATTTGATAATCTGGGACTGTAAAACCTCTAAAAGCTGTGTAAGGACGCCAAGGTTGATTAGGTTCTGTCTGCAAATACAAAATTTTCTCTCCGTCGCCACCAAACTTAGGTAACCAGCACATTTGTCGATGCATTGCAAACTCCTTGTACTTTTAGGTAATAATGCATAATAGCAGAATTTTGTCAAGCTAATTCTCACCCTTCAGGGATACTTTTTTGCCTAAGACTTTAGACAAAGAGTAATTAAGTTTTATCCATTTCAAGATAATTACTTAACAAGTCATAGCTTGGAAGGCATCTGCTAGAGGCACACGAAGATAAACAGCTTTACCTCACCTTCTTTATCGGGTGAGATTTTTCTAATGTTATCCGCGTTTTTTGGGATTGTGTGTAACAATAACTACTATTTTTGCTGAAGTTCGTAATTAGACTATTTGTTTTTCTGATTAGATACATACAGCCTATTGCCGATTTCGGAAATTACTTATAAAACTAGATAAGTCGGCATGATAAAACCCGTGTATGTTTAGTTTTGTAAAAACTGTGTAATGACCAATTCCTAAGCTATTGGCTGATTTTACGTTTCGTCGCATAGCTTAATTTTTTAACACCGACTTACTTTATATCGACCCTCTCTCTTCGTCCTCTTTTTTTGGCGAAGGTATTGACGATCGCGAATATATTCTTTAAGGAAATCTTGGATTAATATGAAAACCGTCGATAATTATATAATTCAAAAGCAAATTCAACTAGCTAGACACCCACTTTTCAACCAAATTACTAGAGAAAATTCTCTAGAAAGTATAAAATTGTTGGCTCAATACTTGAGCTTCTGGGTTATGTCTTTTCAGGATGTAATACGAATAAACGAGATGCAAATTACTGATAGTGAAATCCGTAAAGTTGCTCACCATCATTTAGTCGAGGACATGGGGCACGAACAATGGTTTTTAAGCGATCTTCAAGAGATGAAAGTTGAAGAACCTAATCTTAAACTGCTATATAGCCGGGATTATATTTTCACCCGCGATGCTACTTATGCCATAATGTCGGAGGTTTTTCGAGCAAGTAGTGATATTGAAAGAATTGCTCTGATAATGAGTCTTGAGTCTACAGGTCACATCTTTTTTGAGTACACTGCAAGGTTGGTGAAACAAGTCAGTTATTCTAGTCACCTCAAGTACTTCTCAATACATCATTTAGATGTTGAAAATAATCACGAAATTTTTGAGCAGAAAATGCAAGATTTTTTAAATCGTATTCATATTTCTGAAGATGAAGAGAAAAGAATTTGTGATATCGTTGACCGTGTGTACCAAGCTTTCACAATTATGTTTGATGGCTTTAAGCTTTTATTGAGCAAACGGAGCAAGGTTAAAGCTTTGTTAAGTTAATAGAGAGCGTAAACCGCAACAAAAGTTCCTTAAAGATCATTTATGAAGTGAAAATAAAATTGTGTGAGCCGTATATCTTGATATGTTTCGTAACAAAAACATCATATCAGCGCCTAAGAGGATGTTTGAAAAGCACTTTTGATTAAGCCGGAGTTGCAGTTGCGCCTAGCGCAACCGCCATCTCCTAAGCTAAAAAACATTTAATTTGCATAATCGAATTGAATATAATTCTTGTGGGGTGGACCGAAAAGCCCGCCCAGCTTATGCAATTTAAATGTGGAACAGCTTAGTGCGCCTTCGCATTCAATAAGAAATTAGTCTTTGATAACCCGTAACTTGGGTTATCACAAAGATGGAGCATACAACTTATCGCCGACAATCTGGCGAATTGTCTCTACTAGTTGAGTGTATGCAAAGTCGGATAAAACTGGTTTTGCTCCTTGCAAGTGAATTGGTTGATCTAAATCAATCCATGATTTGCAACCGCCGTATTTAGGGTGATAGGGAATTTCTTGTTGGGGTAGTTTATATGTCCGCAGGAGGAGAATATAAAGCGGCTGGCGTGCTTTCCATTTGAGGCGATCGCTAATAAAATGCTCGTTCCAAATATGGAAGGGAAGCAAGGTGTTGACAATAGACTCATCGCTAACTGGCAAAATATCTGTAATTTCAGCCCAACTGCCGATGGGAACTGTCTCTGGATGCCAACCTGATGTTACTGGATAAACACGATTGGCATACTCAGCTTTCAGCATAAAAGCTTGTTGATGTTCATAAGTAGGGTAAAGCAAAATTTGCTTGTGGGCAACTTGGAAATGTCCATTTCGTTCATGGATACCGCCTTTACGGAGCAGCATAATTGTTTTGCCACTTTCCAAAGCATTTATGGCAACTGCCCATTCTTTGAGAGCATGAAAAGTTGTAGTCAATTCCATCTGCATCTACTGTAACTCTGATTTAATTTCTAGCTAAGACCGATAAAGTGTGAAACTATCTAGGGGAATGAATTAGAAAGCAAGCAGTTATGGAAAAGCGATGTCTACGACGGGCTACGCCTACGCTAAGTACTTCTAATGTCCAAATCACACCCATCCTTACGGGAACTTGGCAAGCTGGTAAAAGAATGTGGGTGGGAGAATTCGACCCAGCAGATAACCGTGCTAAAAATAAACTGTTTCAAAGGGAAAACTTTGAACTTGCTCAACAAGCGTTACAACAACTGCGTCCCATAGCCCTTCTTCATAATTGTACACTTGCTCAGTTAGCTTTAGCGTGGTTAATTGCTCAACCCCAAACAAATGCAATCGCCGGCGCGCGTTATCCCGAACAAGCACGAGACAACGCATTAGCCGCCCAAATTCAGCTTTCCACTGCTCAATTGGCAGAAATTGATGCCATTGGACGTATTGTCACCGACCATCTGGATAACAGCCAGATTATGTGGAATTGGTGACAATGCAGTTTGGTTAGCCATGCTTATCTATCTAAGATCCCATTAACTCTCTTAAAAAGAGGGCTGGGGATCAAATGTATGATTCTAGATTGCAAAATCTAACAAAACGTCAACTTTAGTAAACGAAGGGTTGTGACTCACAAACTTAAGTGCTAACTTAAATAGTAGGACACCAAACACCAAACCAAACTAAAAGGGTAAATGACTTAGTGTCCCCTGTCATGAAGCCAAGCAAATTTCAGCATATTAAATATAGAAGTGGTAAAAAGCCGAATGTAGAAGGCAAAGCCAAATCCTAAAGCGGAAAAACGTAATAATGCTGAGTTTGTTCGTTGTTTAGTCAACCTTAGTTATTAACTTTCAATTACTTAATTAGTTTAACAATTTGAAACCTGTAAACTCGATAAAACCTGGTCAACCTCGACCAGGTTTTTGGTATTTTATTGTGATAAAATTTTTTGAGTACGGCACGGAGTGCCGGAATTCACGCTTGAGGAGCTAGTTGTGAGACTAGGATAACATTAACAAAAGACAGTTAATGTGCCCAAGAAACCTAAGACCTTTTGGTTAGGGTACTTCACTTATTTTACTTATAAAAATCAGCCTACTTAGTGGGCTGATTTTTTACAATATCAACTCGAATAAGATTGTGAGAGCTACGGCATGAGCAATGGATGCAAATGGTAACATTACGCTGGTAGTCTAAATACCTACAGTTAATCCTGTGCGTTACTGGCTATCACTGATCTCTTGTCATGCTTATGGCTAAAACAACTAGGATTTTTGGAGCGAATTCTGTAAAATTTCAAAGGCAAAAGCAGCCAGAGCGTTGGCAAAAGACTACGCTGGCTCAGTTTTTACGTTTGCCTTTATACTTCCTGATAGCTCTGCTATGCATCCTTGGTTCACCCGTGCTGGCAAAAGTTCCTAGCTCAATTAATTCCTCATCCCAACTATCAATTAACAGTCTTACGTCGCTGGCTGTGGCCGCTAACCCTGACTCACTACTACAACAGGGCAAAGTTTTATACAATGTGGGAAACTTTGCCAAGGCGGTAGAAGTGTTACAACAGGCTGTTCAAGCATATAAGCAGCAAGGGGAGAGCCTCAGACTGGCAGCGACACTGAGTAATCTTTCTTTAGCTTACCAACAACTCGGTGCATGGAATCAGGCACAGTAGGCAATTACAGAAAGCTTAAATTTGCTCGAAGGACAGGATGAAAACCGAAATCTGCAAATATTTGCCCAATCACTGGATATTCAAGGTCGTCTCCAACTGACAATGGGACAGGCCGAGGCGGCTTTAGCAACTTGGCGGCAGACAGAAGAAGTTTACAGGCAAGCAAATAATCAAAGCGGCGTGGTACGATCGCTAATCAATCAAGCACAGGCGTGGCAAACCCAAGGATTTTACCCTCGCGCTGTCAAAACACTCGAAGAGGTTAGTCAGACTTTAAAATCTCAACCATACTCTATAGAAAAGACAGTAAGTTTGCGATCGCTCGGTGATGCCCTTTTGGGAGTGGGCGATTTGGAAAAATCGCGTCAGGCGCTAGAAGAAAGTCTGACGATTGCTGAGCTTTAGCATAGAGCAGCAATGCACCAGAAATTATTTATACCTTAGAGTGGCAATTAGGCAGATTGCTCTGGGCACAAAAAGATATTAATGGTGCGATCGCGGCTTATGATTGTGCTGTGGAAACTCTCCAGTCTCTTCGCAGAGATTTAGTAGCCAATAAAGATGTAGTAAAGCAGGATGTGCAATTCAACTTCCAAGACAGCGTGGAACCCGTCTACCGAGAGTCAGTAGAGTTACTGCTGAAATCCCAAGAAGGAAAATCACCAGATGAAAAAATATTAGAGAAAGCACGAGAGCGCATTGAAGCACTCCAAATAGCAGAATTGAACTTGGTCTGCTTATGTATTGATTGGCAACTGGTTGTAATTTGTTGCAGTTGTAATTATAGTTGTAAGATTTTCTCGGCGTTAGCGATCGCCACTCAGAAGTCAAAATAAAATTAATTAATATAATAAGCTAGATGAGCCGTTTTTTTGTCGCCCTTTTACCACCACAAGACATTCAAGACTACGCCAACCAGATTAAGCAGTACTTTGCTGATCATTATGGTAGTAGCGGGGCGCTAAAGTCTCCGCCTCATATTACCCTGCAACCACCCTTTGAATGGGCAGATGATAACTTGCCACTGTTAGAAGCATCCTTGAAGGAATTTGTTAGTAGACAACAACCAGTAGCAATTACACTCAAGGGGTTTGATGCCTTTGTGCCTCGTGTTATATACATTAATGTAGTCAGAAGTCAAGAACTTTTGACTTTGCAAGCTGATTTAATGACTTATGCAGAAAGCAACTTGGGAATCGTTGACAAGGTTTCTAAAACTCGCCCTTTTGCTCCCCATATAACGGTTGCGTTTCGAGATTTAACAAAGCAAAACTTTAGAGCGGCTTGGCCAGAATTTGAAAAGCGCCAGTTGCATTTTGAGTTTACTGCCGACAAATTAACATTACTGCTTCACGATGGTAAGCGGTGGAATATTAAATCGGAGTTTGGTTTTCTGAGCAATGAGTAACGTCTAAAGTGTATGGTTACATTACTTTTACTTTAGCTTTGCCTGCGAGTCATAGCCATAACCGCGTTAACCATAAGCTTTGGCAAATCCCCCAAAGTTGGTAAAATGTCTTCTGCGGAACAAACCAGTGGCAGATCATCTCCAAGCCATACCCAAATTTGTTGACGAGTTATATCTATTAGCCAAGCTAATTGCGTTCCGTTGCTGAGACAGTGGAGAATTTTGTTTTGCAACTCTAGGGTGCTTTGATCAGGAGAGCGAATTTCAATTAACCAGTCAGGCGCTCCCTCTAGAGGGCCATCTTTATCGTCAAGGCGATCGCAAGCTATAACGGAAATATCTGGTACTGGGGAGTAGGGAGGTACAATACAACGCAGTTCTTGCACGGCTTCAAACCGCTCAGTATGACGATTTATGTAATTCACTAAATTGCGTTGTAGCCGCGAGTGAAAAAGGGTTGGCATTGGTTTTTCCAGCGCTTGCCCGTTAATTAACTCCCATGCGGGGGAAGCCTCAATGTTGGGTTGAGAGAGAAACTCGGCTAAAGGGATCTTTGCAACTGACTTCATGATGAGTCTTCCTCAAATTTTACCACTTATGAGAGCATAGATTCTTGCCGTATTTTAATATTAAACTACTTCCAACTCAGTAATATATAGTAACTGCGAACCATACAATCAATAAAGAGCGATCGCACTACTATCCAATTTAATACTCAGCGATATATGCAAACCACTAATTCTACAAGTGCGATCGCGCTACTTAAACTATCAAAATGACGAGCTTACGGCATTATTGCTGCGTAATTTTGTCTGGAGCATTGTTGTTATAATGGCATGTAATATATGCGATCGCTATTTAGAAACAACCCGAAGCGATCGCCCACCAACGCTAAACGTCTCAAAGAGTTTCACCTTGGGTCACACATAGTTTAAAGTTTGGAACGCCTTACAAACAAAACATGTTAGATTTATTTATTTCTACTTACATAATTTTTGTACAACAAGATACATTAAATGGTAGTTTAGTAGCAAAGGAACCAAAAAGTATGGCTGTTAGTAGCCCTGAAGTCATCCGTCATGTATTGATTGGACTGGGATATTTAGCTCCTGAGATAGATCCAAAGCCGGATCTAACTAAATTTGCTCCCTGGAAGCGGAATAACAACTCCTTGACAGATGATCCTACCGAAGAAGCGATTAAAAAGTTTCAGAAACAGTACTCACAAAAACTTGTGGTAAATGGTAACGCTGATGTCGAGACTCGAAGTGTAATGGAAGATACAGTCATCGGACTTCAGAATAGATTGAAGTTTCACGGTTTTGCAACCAATGCCGAAATTCCAAAAGGCTTGCCTTTTTATGGGCCAGCCACTTATACAGCAGTCAAGAAATTTCAGAAATCTCAGGGTTTAACTGAAAATGGCATTGCCACTATTGAACAGCGTCAAATTCTACAGCAACCTACTCTCACAAATAAGCCTCAGTCGCAGCCACAGTCACAACTCAAGCTGATAGATTTATTATCTCAATTCAAAAAGAATCCTCAAAATCCTTCTTACATCGCAGCCCTAAATAACTTACAACAAAATCTACCCAAGGACGTTTTGCACAAAGTTACTAACAAATGGAGGGGGACAAACGATCAAAACCCTGAGATTGTCAAGCTGACTAATCTATTCACTTATTATGATGACAACAATCAAAACCATCGTGATGCACTAACTCACTTACAAAGTCAGATCACCCCAGCCATCTATAAAGAATTTATTAGTCTCTGGAATAAGAAGTAAAATATCTACCACTGACTTGCGTTGCATTAGTGGTGGCTTCTGGATCTTAAAATGAGTTCGACAAACCTCTCCCTGTCTTGAACTTTAGTTGAAGTCTGTCCTTCTTTGACGGGCGAGAGGGACGCTTCAAATCTTTATCTGTCATATCTTAGAGCTTTTCTTAGTGCCATTCATTTATGTCCAGGTACTTACTACTGACAACCAGCACGCCCGTCACCAGGAACGTTATAAAGTCCGTATAAAAAGTTTTAGATCCCTCTAAATCCCCCGATAAATTGGGGGACTTTGACTCCGGCTCTCGCCTTTTTAAGGGGAGCCAGCGCGGTCTTGGGGTCTCCTCAAGTGGAGCGACTGGCGTGGGTTAGGGGGGGATCTAAAAGTGCCTAAAGTCACAGCGAAACACTTTTCAAACAACCTCTGAGCTAAAATTTCCTCATTATTAAGGGGAGAGAAGCTGCCAACGGCAGCCTCTCTCCCCAAGTTGTAGTACTAGAAGCAGTGAAACAGCATTTATTTTCTTAAACAGTCGATAATGTAAATAAATGTAATAAAATCCTCAGGCAGGACAGAAGCATCTATGCGTGTAATTTTGATGACTGGTAAAGGCGGCGTGGGCAAAACTTCCGTTGCTGCTGCAACTGGACTCCGTTGTGCGGAACTAGGCTATCAGACATTGGTTTTAAGTACAGATCCCGCTCATTCGCTGGCAGACAGTTTTGACATAGAACTGGGACATGCACCCCAAAAAATTCGCCCAAATTTGTGGGGTGCAGAATTGGATGCTCTGCAAGAACTTGAGGGAAACTGGGGTGCGGTAAAACGTTATATTACCCAAGTTTTACAGGCAAGGGGTTTAGACGGCATACAGGCAGAAGAATTGGCAATTTTACCAGGCATGGATGAGATTTTTGGCTTGGTAAGAATGAAACGCCATTACGATGAAGGTGAGTTTGATGTTTTAATTATTGACTCAGCCCCCACGGGCACTGCACTGCGCTTGCTGAGTTTACCTGAAGTCGGTGGCTGGTATATGCGCCGTTTTTACAAACCATTCCAAAACATCTCCGTAGCACTTCGCCCTCTGGTTGAACCTTTTTTTAGACCAATTGCTGGTTTTTCGTTACCAGATAAAGAGGTGATGGATGCACCTTATGAGTTTTATGAACAAATTGAAGCTCTGGAAAAAGTATTAACAGACAATACTCAAACCTCAGTGCGTCTGGTAACTAATCCCGAAAAGATGGTGATTAAAGAGTCTCTGCGTGCCCATGCTTATCTGAGTTTGTATAATGTGGCAACAGATTTAATTGTGGCTAATCGAATTATTCCTAGTGTTGTCCAAGACCCATTTTTCCAACGTTGGAAGGAAAGTCAGGAGCAATATCGCCAGGAAATTCATGATAATTTCCACCCTTTACCTGTGAAAGAAGTTCCACTATTTTCTGAGGAAATGTGCGGATTGGCGGCTTTAGAACGCCTGAAAGAAACCCTCTATAAAGATGAAGATCCGACTCAGGTGTATTACAAAGAAACGACTATGAGAGTCGTACAAGAGCAAAACCAATACAGCTTAGAAATTTATTTACCTGGGATTCCGAAAAACCAAGTTCAACTGAGTAAAAATGGAGACGAATTAAACATTACTATTGGCAACCACCGTCGTAACTTGGTTTTACCGCAAGCTCTAGCAGCGCTACAACCAGGAGGAGCAAAGATGGAAGACGACTATCTTAAAATTCGTTTTGCTGACAATATAAAAGTTTAATTTTGCTACGGCAATGTTCGACAAAAAGTCAAAATTAAAAGGCAAGAATCTTTTCTTGTAGCTAGTACAGACGCAATTTTTTAGCGTCTGTTTTTGTGATAATTGGGTGAATTTTTATAAAGAGTAAATAAATATTTCTATTAATGATTTGCCCGTAGTTTTACTGAAGACAAATTGATTAAATAAATTTCAAAATGGCTTTAGATTTAATTATGTCACTTTGCAAATTATTAATTGATTTTGCTATAAGCAATGACCTCCAACTCCGAACAAGATTTGCCCTTATGTCGTCATGAAGAAAGTTTACTACGCCGCATTACAAACCGTATCCGGCGAAGCTTAGAGTTTGAAGAAATTATCACAGTGACAACTGCAGAAGTGCGATCGCTCCTAAAAACTGACCGAGTGATGATTTACAAATTTCATGCCAATGGCAGTGGTCAAGTGATTGCTGAGTCAATTTACAACAATCGTTTACCGTCACTACTGGGGCTGAATTTCCCTGCTGACGATATTCCACCCACCGCCCGTGAACTATTTATCAAATCACGGGTGCGTTCTGTTGTCAATGTTGATACTCAAGAGATTGGTCAAAGTCACCTCCTTGACTTGGAAAATGGAGAAACTATATCAGAGGAGATCCGTTACCGTCCTGTAGACTCCTGCCATATTGAATATTTAACGGCAATGGGGGTAAAGTCCTCTCTAGTAGCGCCTATTCTCTATCAAGATCAACTTTGGGGGCTATTGGTGTCTCATAATTCCCAAGCGCGTTTGATTTCAGAATATGAACTAGAAGCAGTGCAGATGGTAGTCGAGCAGCTGTCAGTGGCGATCGCTCAAAGTACCCTTCTCACTCAAGTCCGTGAACAAGCTGAACGGGAAGCTATCATTAATCGCATTTCTACACTACTGCACTCATTACCAACAATTGTATTACAGCCAGCCTTAGAAGCGGCTGTTGCTGCATTTGATGGTGTTGGTGGCAGGCTTTGCATTAGAAATGCAGCTTTTAATTTCCACAATGGCAACCTGACCAGCTTAACAGAATGCTTAATACCAGGAAACACTTGTGCCAAGCTTTATATCTGTGGACAGCAACCTCTGATGCCAGAACAAACTATCTATCCACTGATAGAGCAATATAGCGTTTGGCAAGAACACTACAAGTCTGGTAACTATGATGTTTGGCCGATTTTAGACATATATCAAACTCCTAGCTTACGAAGTTTGCAACCTGCTTTTCAACCAACAAAAATTCGTAGTATGTTGATGATCCCACTCCAGTATCGTCAGCAATTGCTGGGTTATTTAAGCATTTTCCGAAACGAAATAGACACAGAAACCCTATGGGCAGGGCAATATGACAGCGATCAAAGGCAATTGTACCCCCGTCTATCATTTGAAGTTTGGCGCGAATCTAAAAAGGCACAAGCTCGCAAATGGACGCTTGAAGAAATTGAACTGGCTAGAGACATTGGTAAACACTTTGCTTCAGCAATTCAGCAGTATGAACTTTACCAACAGGTTCAAAATTTTAATGAAAATTTAGAAAAACAAGTCAAAAGGCGCACACTTGAACTGCAACGGACAGCTGAACAACAACAGGCTGTATTTAAAGTTATTGCTGAAATTCGTGAGTCTCTTGACACTGATACCATTTTTCAAACAACCACTAAAGAGGTTTGTCAATTAATTAAAGCCGATCGCGTTTCTGTTTATCGTTTTGATTCTAATTGGGGTGGTCAATTTGTCGGAGATTTTGAGGCTGCTAGTCCATACTGGTCGAATGAGTCCGAACTAGGTGTTAATACAATTTGGAATGACACCTACTTACAAGAGACAGAGGGAGGACGCTACCGCAACAATGAAACATTTGCAGTCGATGATATCTATAAGATGGGGTTTGCTCAGTGTCATATCGACAATCTAGAGCAGTTTCAAATTCACGCTTTTGTGCTTGCTCCGATCTTTGTTGGGCAAAAACTTTGGGGTTTGCTAGCAACTTATCAACACACTGGGCCCCGTCAATGGAAAAAATACGAAATTAACTTTCTCAGTCAGATTGCTGGTCAAATGGGAGTAGCACTTCAGCAAGCAGAATTACTTACGCAAACAAAACAGCAGACGTTAAGTTTGCAACAAGCAGCAGAACAACAACGCGTATTGTTTGAAGTTGTTGCCAAAATTCGGGAATCTCTTGATCTAAAGACAGTTTTTGCGGCAACTGTGTGTGAAGTCCGTCGCTCTTTGAATGCTGACAGAGTGGTAGTATACCGCTTTGACCCGAATTCCGAACTCGATGAAGGTGAAATTGTTTCAGAGGATCTTTTGCCAGAGTTTACTTCTGGTTTAACATTAAAAATTCAAGACAATTGCTTTAAGAAGAAGTATGCTGCCCTTTATTATCAGGGACGTGTCCACGCGATCGCTGATATCCACAACTCTGGACTGAATGTTTGTTATGTCCAAATGCTACAGCAACTCCAGATTCAAGCCAATTTAGTTTTGCCACTGGCTAAAAGTAATGAACTGTGGGGTTTATTGTGCATTCACCAGTGCGACCAACCGCGTGAATGGCAATCCTCAGAAATCCAGTTCGCTACCCAAGTTGCTGCACAGCTTTCTGTAGCACTTGAACAAACTGATTTACTTGAACAAACTAAGCATCAGGCTGTTGATTTGCAACAAGCGGCAGAACAACAGCGCGTATTGTTTGAAGTTGTCGCCAAAATTCGGGAATCTCTTGACTTAGATATGATTTTTCAGACTACTACTCAAGAAATTTGCAAATCACTGCAAGCAGATCGTGTAGCTGTCTATCGCTTTCATCCAGATTGGAGTGGTGAATATATCGCCGAGTTTGTGGGCGATCGCTGGGTAAAGCTAGTAAATGATAATATCAATACAGTTTGGCAAGATAGCTATTTGCAGGAAACCCAAGGTGGGCGATATCGTCACAATGAAACCTTTGCAATTGATGACATCTATCAAGCCGGCCACTCTGAGTGCCACGTTGCGGTTTTGGAGCAATTAGAGGCAAGGGCTTATGCGATCGCACCTATATTTATCGGACAACAGCTATGGGGCTTACTAGCAGCTTACCAGAACTCTGCACCCCGCCATTGGGAAACTTCGGAAATTAAGTTCATCACTCAAATTGCCAATCAGCTTGGGGTTGCACTTCAACAAGCGCAATTGCATAATCAAACCAAAGAGCAGACCGAAAAGCTGACTCAAGCTTTGCATGATTTAAAGCAAACTCAAACCCAACTGATCCAAACTGAGAAAATGTCCTCACTGGGTCAACTGGTAGCTGGTATTGCTCACGAAATTAATAACCCGGTGAACTTCATTTATGGCAACATCAATCATGTCAACGATTACGCCGAAGATTTACTCAGTATACTAAACCTCTATTTGCAAAATACCCCTAATCCCAGTCCTGAGATTTGCGATCGCGCCTTGGAGATAGACTTAGAATTTATGATTGAGGATTTGCCCAAAACTCTATCTTCCATGAAAATTGGAATTGATCGCATCCGGCAAATTGTCTTAGGTTTACGGAATTTCTCTCGCCTTGACCAGGCAGAAATGAAGCCAGTTAATATTCACGAGGGCATTGATAGCACCTTGCTAATTTTGCAGCATCGCTTGAAAGCAAAACCAGAAAGTCCGGCGATTAAATTAGTCAAAGAGTACAGCGACCTGCCTTTCGTAGAGTGCTATGCTGGCCCACTGAATCAGGTATTTATGAATGTTTTAAGCAATGCGATTGATGCTCTAGAAGATTATAGGGAATCTCAATCAAAATCTGCTACCAGTCAAATTACCATTCGTACCACTCTTGGAAAGCTTGAAGGCAATGTTAAGAGCGTAGTAATTCGCATTGCAGACAATGGCCCAGGAATACCGGAGCCTCTAAAAGCAAGAATCTGCGACCCATTTTTCACTACTAAACCAGTGGGGAAAGGCACTGGCTTGGGGTTGTCAATAAGTTATCAAATTGTCGTAGATAAACACGGTGGTGCGTTTAAATGTGATTCTCAGCCGGGGTTAGCTACAGAATTTTGGATTGAAATTCCGATTAAACAAATCACGAAATCGCAGCATTAACTCCCGTTGGTTGGTTTGAGGCACAAAATCCATTAGTGAAAAAAACATCCCATCTTAGGGGCGCACAGCTAGCTGTGCGCCCCTACAAATGTACACATAATTTGGGATAATTTATTTTTTGGAAATCCCTAACAACAGAAAATCACTACTTTCATAGCACTACCTAGATAAAATTATGTGATTTAAATTTTATGAAAAAAGACCAAGTAAGCCGCCAATGACTGCACCTATTGCGCCACCTATTGCGCCACCTATTGCGGCACCTCCTGCAGCACCTGCTATGGCACCTGCCAATATATCATCGGTGTTAGCTCTACCTCCTACAATAGCCTCAAGTTCCAAATCAGATAATTCATCAAACTCAGTTTGAACTTGTGCTAATTCAGCAATTTGAATCTTAGCCATCTTGGTTTATCCTTGGTTCAAAAAATCAAAAAGATTAGAAAACAACGGAATAAGAAGTTGTACTTCTTCATTTCATCATCGATGATAATCTGTGATTTACTCTATTAATTCAAGGAGTTTTTTCCGCATAAAAGTGACATAAATACTACATTTTAGTACCCAACAACTGTAGGGTAGAAATAGAGTATCTTACAGCGAATTGCAATCAAACGTGCCACAGATAAAAGTACTAAAACCAATGCTGGGCTTTGTTTTAGGATTCATTTTTGTGGCGGGTTTGATCGAAAACTGCTGTAAAAAGAGATAAAACTAAAACAATTATGTCACCATAAATTTTAAATTTGAGCAAAAAAGGGGTACAGCCGGGATACGGATACCGTTGGCGAATTCTCAAAATAGCTAAACTGAACCGATTAGTTCAGCCATGAAACGATTGAGAGTTTTCTGAGCAGTCAAGTGAGTAGAGGCATTAAATCACTCCATCTTTGTGATTGTTCAGGAGTGGAAAAATTAGACTGTTTGGTTTAACGAACCATTAATATTTAAATTGTTCAGTAAAAAATAAATTTTATTCCCACCAATATTTTGCCTCTAAAGTGATGATTTAGCCATAAGTTATGCTCAAAGCCCTATTCTTGCGTATACCTAGTCTAGCGATCGCACATTCCCCTATAATCGCTGAAATACTTTTAGCGTATACATTTCCCATTTACGGAGAAGTCTATTATGGTCAGACGACTGGCATAATTTTTGACTGGTTTCGACTTTTAAAACATCCTCTTAGATTTTTTCACGCAATCAAATCGGATTCCTATAATTTATAAGTGTTAAAAAGGCTTGATCAATTCCCTCCTTTTTCAGGAGGGTTAGGGAGGATCAAATCTTAACCCAAGCGTATTGGGTAATAAAGCATTTGTTGGATTTATACCATTCTTTTTAACTTCTAAGTTGTACAGGCATAGCTAAATAGGTCATTTTCAAACCACCTAATGGCGTAAAAATCACTGGAGTTAGACTTTGATTCAGATGCATTTGAATTTCTGAAGATGGTAACTCTTTCAAGCCTTCCATCAAATATTTAATATTAAAGGCAATTTCTATGTTATCCCCAGAAATTTGTGCAGGCATTGATTCTCTACCACTACCCACATCTTGAGCTTCACAAGATAAAGTAATTTCTTGGGCTTCGCTATCAATACTGAGCTTAACTATATTATTTTTCTGATCGGCTAGTACAGCAATCCGTTCCAAAGTGCTGACGAATTGTCGCCGTTCAATTGTTACTTGTCGCTCAAATTGGCGCGGAATTAGTTGTCGATATGCAGGATATTGCCCTTCTAATGTGCGACTAGTCAAGCGCTGATTTTGCCATGCAAACACAACTTGACCTTGATCGAAATATAAAGCTACAGGTTCATCTGATGAGGCGCTATGAGCTAGCATCCGTTGGAGTTCGCGTAATGCTCTAGCTGGTACTGTCACTTCTAATTGACTAGTTCCACCTAAAGGACGCTCGTTGCTAGTTTCTACCACTGCTAGGCGATGTCCGTCGGTAGCTGCAAATTCTAGAGTATCTTGTTTAACTGTTAAATGTACTCCGGTAAGTACTTGCTTAGTTTCATCAGCACTGGTGGCAAATAATGAACCGCGTAATCCCTCAATTAATGCGGTGGTGGTGAGATGGATTACTTCTGTATTTTCAATTACAGGTAGTTCAGGGAATTCTTCAGGCCCCATTGCGCGGACTTGGTAATGTCCACTTTTGGGTGTGAGTGTGACTATTAAACCTTCTCCACCAGGTGTAACACCTGTGAGGGCTGATTCATCATCTAAAGTGATTTCGCCTTCTGGAAGACGAGAGGTGATATCTACAAGTAACTTAGCAGGAAGTGCGATCGCACCACTTTGCCATACCTCTGCGTTAAAGCTGGTACGAATTCCCAAGCTGAGATCAAAGGCTGTTAAGCTTACTTGGTTAGTTTGGGCATCCGCTTGCAACAGCACATTGGCAAGTACTGGATGAGTTGGTCGTGAGGGTACTGCACGACTAACGAGTGAGAGGTTTGTACTGAGATCGCTTTGGGAGCAAACTAATTTCATAAGTCAGATTCAGCTGGTGAAAGATATCCTAGCACCCTTATTGTTAGTATGCGATCGCTGTTTTTTAGTTAGGGCATAGGCATAGACATCGCCGGGCGTTGTTGCTTAAGGGTAGAAAACTCGGTTAAACGGTTGGTTACGATGTGAATCTGCTGAGTCCCTAACACCCCTCCCCGATGCCTTGGGGAGGGGAGACAAAGCGACGATTCTCGGGGTGGGGTTCAAATTGTTTGATTTATGCTAGAGGTTTTATCTTAGACAACAGGCAAAAGCGATCGCTCCTACGCTTCAGGCTGTCAAAATTTAAACGTTAGCAACAAATGCTCTTCCATATATAAGAAAGGCTTAAGTATTTCTTGCAAATGTATAATTAGTTGTAGCAATTGCTTAATACTTTGCAACAAATGCTCTTCCATGTATAAGAAACGCTTAAGTATTTCTTGCAAATGTATAATCAGTTGCAGCAATTGCTCTTCCATGTATAAGAAACGCTTAAGTATTTCTTGCAAATGTATAATCAGTTGCAGCAATTGTTTAATACTTTGCAACAAATGCTATTCCATGTATGAGAAACGTTTAAATGATTACAGCAATTGTTGTAATGAACTTATAAAAGGATTTGCTATTTGAAGCTCAAAACAGTCTAAGTGAAATTAACTAAAGTTTTGGAAATGCGATCGCAACTTATTTGCTATATTTTCCCATGACAATCAAAGGCAGTTTTGTATAAAACAGTACTATCAACCTAGTAGCAGAGATGGATTATGGCACGTCGCAAAAGAAATTCCACCATTTTAGAACGAGCTGATCGCCGGATTGAAAGTTTACAATCTATCAGCGTAGAACTTGACTTTGGCCAAGGACTGACTATACAAGCTTATAATATGACAATTAACGATCTCCGGTCTAACCTTGCTGCCTACAACACTGCGTTATCTACCATTGACAAACTCACAGATGATGTGAAGAACGCAGAACAGACTCTAATAGCAATGTCAGAAAAAATGTTACTAGGAGTTGCCAGTCGTTATGGTAAAATCAGCCAGGAATACGAGATGGCGGGTGGTGCTAGACGAGGTAATACCAAAAAGAAGCGAATTGTAGTAGACAATTCCAAAGTCACCAATCCTTTAGCAGCCGATTCTGTTCAGCCTTCTTCTGTAAATGGATCTATGAATGGGGTGTCGGGTGCGATCGTCAGCTAGCTAAAATACAATAGAAAACCAATGCCTACCCAACGGGAGATTTACAACATCGTCACTCTCCCCTTCAAGGAGTAATAAGCCGTAAATTGGAAATTCCTAGAAAATCTTTGATGTTGTGAGTGACTAAGGGTAAGTCATGGCGTAGAGCCGTTGCTGCAATCCAAGCGTCTTGAGGTAAAATCGATCGTCTTGCGCTTTGTCGCTCTACACGCACCTGCGCCCATTGCCGACAAAGGGTTTGATCGACCGGAATGATGAGGTAATTTGACAGGTATTGCTCTAGCTGTGTGAGGCGACGATCGCTCCACTGACGCAAAATTGCCCTCTGAAGAAGTTCGGCTACGGTCATAAACGACAGTGCCAATTCCTGACTACTCAAAAGTGGTAAGTAAGGGTCAGCATAGTCACTACCTTTGAAGATGAAGGAGGCAATGTCAGTATCGATAAGCAGAAGACTCATAGGAGTTTGATTAGATTACCTCTTGGCGCTGCTGTCGCAGGAAGGTGAGGAAGTCCTCAATGGAGTCTTCTTCGGGCCAAAAGTTAGCGGCGAGATCCTTGAGGTTATGAACGGTCGTAGGGGTTTGGGTGGCGAGTAGCTGCTTGAGCGTGGAGCCATGCCAGAACTCCGTACTGAGGGTTTTGAGATCGGTTTGGGAATTTGAGGCGGAATCGATTTGGGTGAGGATTTGTAGTAGTTGTAGGCGCTCTGTAGATGAGAGCAGTTGGATGGCGGCGATCGCAGCTTCGAGTTGTGGGGTCATGGCGAACCTTTTACTAGTCTAGTTATATGCTATGGGACTCCTATTTGATTTTAAAAAAAACTCGGTACACCTTAATCTTCTAAAATCCTCTTACCTCTTGCCTACCAAGCCAAGTAATTATGGCTACCCCACATTGCGTGAACAGAAATCAAAGCGGGTTTTGTTTGTGTAGCCGCGAATTCTATTCGCCCAGTGCAGTAGGCAAACACACTATAATTTGTGAAAAGCCTAATTTATCCCACTCCTAAAGACACAAAATGACAGAGGTATCGTTAGTGTCGCTCAAGGTATTCTGTTCATACTCTCACAACGACGAATCTCTAAAGGATGAACTAGCTAAACACTTGACTATGTTGGAACGGCAAGGTGTAATTTCAACCTGGCACGATCGCAAGATACCACCTGGAAGAGAATGGGATCAGCAGATTAATGAAAATTTGAACACAGCCGATATCATTTTATTGCTCGTCAGTTCAGACTTTATATATTCTAAATACTGCTGGGATGTTGAAGTTACCAAAGCAATAGAACGCCACGAAGCTGGAGAGGCTTGCGTCATTCCAATTATTCTGCGAAACGTTTCTTGGCAATCGGCACCATTTGCTAAACTACAAGCTCTGCCCAAAAATGCCCAACCTGTTACGTCTTGGAATAATCGAGACGATGCATTCACGAATGTAGCTCAGGGAATTAAGTTTGCTGCTGAACAACTAATGAAGGAGCGTCAACAAAAACGGGCAACTAGAGAAGCCGCCATAGCTGAGTATCGTCAGCAGGTTGAAGAATTTGCGTCTAATGGCGAGATTTCTGTTGTGGAATCGGAAATATTGAAAGACTTACAGGAAAAGTTAAGATTAACAGATCAAGAAGCCAGTACAGTCCGAGAGAAAGCATTAGAGCCTTACGGCATATATAAGGAAAATATAGACAAATACAGGCTATTTTTGACTAATTTTGTAGATGAACAAGGATATCCATTGGATGAAAAAGCTGAAAATGAATTAAAGAAATTACAAAAATACTATGTGCTTAAGGATGAAGATGTAGTTCGCTTACAGAAAGAACAAGAGGAAGAGTATCAAAAACGGCAAGCAGATTTACAAAAACAACGAGAAAGAGAATCATCTAAAACACAATCTCCTCCACGTATTCAAACTCAGCCGTTTGAGTTCGACACCGCCACCATAAATTACGTAAAATCAGGATTGTTTGGCTTGGGAAAAACCTGTGAAATTAATTACAGTCGCAAACGATCTGAGTTTTTCTCAGAAAATTTGGATAATGACGTAGTTCTGGAAATGGTTGCAATTCCTGGTGGTCAATTCTTGATGGGTTCCCCAGAGAATGAGCCAGGACGATACAGTGATGAAAGTCCCCAGCACACTGTCACCGTTCAACCCTTTTTCATGGGTAAATTTCCAGTTACACAAAGCCAATGGGCTATTGTTGCCGAGTTGGAAAAGGTAAATATTGATTTAAATCCCGAACCATCCGAATTCAAAAGCGCTAATCGACCTGTTGAATGTGTATCTTGGAATGATGCAATTGAGTTTTGTGCCAGATTATCTAACAAAACTGGGAAAACCTATCGCTTGCCTAGTGAGGCAGAGTGGGAATATGCCTGTCGTGCAGAAACGACTACCCCATTTTATTTTGGTGAGACAATTACAACTGAGTTGGCTAATTATGACGGAAACTACACCTATAATTCGGGACCAGAAGGGGAATATTGTCAGCAAACAACAGATGTCAGAAAATTTTCACCAAATCCCTTTGGTTTATTTGATATGCATGGTAATATATGGGAATGGTGTCAGGATGCTTGGCACGAAAATTATAACGGAGCGCCAGCAGACGGCAGCCTTTGGATGAGTGAAAATGATGATAGTCGGCTGCTGCGTGGTGGTTCGTGGCACAACAATCCGAGGAACTGCCGTTCTGCTAATCGCTACGGGCGCACGCGTGACGTTAAGGACATCGTTGTGGGTTTTCGGGTTGTGGTTATTCTTTGAGGCATTTTTCCAAAAACACTATATCAACAGAGCGTCCATTTTGGCTTTCTTCCTCGACCTGGTAGTTCCCAAAGCCCTTCCAGTCCAAGTTTATCCCATTTATGCAAAACCTCTCTTACCGTTTGAACAGCTAAATTAAAGTGAGCAGCTATTTTCTCCAAATACCAGCCATGTGCGTTCAACCTAATTATTTCTGCTCGGTCTTTAACCTTCTGTGACACCTCTGCTGTTCTCAGATTTAATAGGGTTTGGTTTTCCTCACGAGTCAAAAATACTCTTAGACGAGCGCCCATACTTTAAGTTACCTGGGTAGATGGATTCTCCGTATTTATTTATCTTTACATAGTTTGGTTTTTTTGTGCCTACCTACTTAACCGAATGGCACGCTTGAAAACGTGAAACCCTTGTCAGGACTGGGGGTAGGGGGGTAAGGGTGTGGGGTGTAGGGGAAAAACGTTGTATGTTTTGTATTCTTCAAAAGCTTCAAAGTCTTTCCCTTACACCCCTACCCCCTCACCGACTTTCACCCAAAAGCCTTATAACTTATGGATTTGGCGAAAACAAGCGTGCCATTCCTACTTAACCCTCTTCTGAGAAACTCTTTACTCCACACTTAGAGCCTGGAAACACTAAAAATGGTAAAGATTTATGCGATGTGGAAATTTACATACATCAAATTTGCCTAGAGTTCAACTGAAGTCTAGGGTCAAATAA
>NZ_JAIVFS010000098.1 GCF_020829645.1 Nostoc mirabile CHAB5784
TCTCCCACCAGTCCAGCATTGCTTGTTACCTTTAGCACCCGATTTCAATTACTCTACCGTATATGCTGTGCTGTTTGTTAAATCCTTTATCAGTAAGCCTTTCAAGACTTAACGGGAAAAGTCAGGTCGCTCTATGAGCCTTTCATCACCGTTAAAATCTAGGATGCGTGCGGTAACTTCACCGATGTCTGTTTGATGCTGAATTACAGCCTCATCTAGTCGAAAATGATCACCCCAAAAGTCTCTGCGTGGGTTAAAAAACCGCACAAGTTCGCCAGTTTGCCAATTAATTAACCCTAAATCCGTCCCTTTTTGCAGGTTACAGAAGATACAGGCATAACAAAGATTATCTGCTGTTGTAGCGCCGCCGTGTTTGACACTGATTATATGGTCAACTTGACAACCCGACGATCTATGTACTTCAGAAACGAGACAATACTCACAAATATACTCGGCGCGATCGGCAACTAAACGCCGCAATTCTGCATTAATATATGGACGAGACATTTTGAATACTTACTCCGCGCTGATATACTGACGAGCTTTTGCTTTTGCTAGTAGCATAATATGCTCTAGCGTGAGGAAATGATCTAACTCTCGCTGGTCACTTCCTGTAAGACCTTCAGTTTTTGCGCGGTAAACGAGATCCTCTAAACGGTCTTTGGCTGCATCCGAGAGTTTGAAATCGATAACACTTTGGGGAGTGGTTCCAGCAGCAATAAAGTCTATAATTTCGTCGTAGACTTTGGTAGTATTTACAGATGTAGTCATGAGATTACCTATTTTTATTTAATTTTACTGATTTACAACGCCACTTTTAATGACTTTCCTAGTCTTAAGTAGGGTGCGTTAAGCTTTAGCCTAACGCACCATTTTATATAGCGGTACGTTAGGCGCTTTGCTCATCTTTTTCAGGACATCAAATAGTTCTTGGGTAACATCTATTAATCCAGATGAGTAAGCCTTAACTTTGAGAATCTTGCTTTCTTTTATTTCCCTGCTCAATGCGTTGCTTAATTGCTTCTTCTGCTATGCGAATATTTTCTTCAATTGGTGTACCGTCTGCTGTCACCATTGGCCCGTACCAAGTTGCTTCCGAATCGGGAGGATTGCGGCGACTAAACAAGACACGAATAGCCTCATCATCATCTCGGTGTGCCAGTATATAAGCTGTTAGTTCTTTGCTAGTCATCGCTTCAAAGTTCGGTTTCATTCAAAAACCTCCAGTTTCCATTATGGGGTATGATAATTTGAAGATTTTCACTTGCCAAAATATATATGTCTCTAGTTTGGATATCAAAACGAAACAGGTGAATATCTTTGTAGGTATTGGATAACATTTGGCAGACTCGCACAGAGGCTTGTGCTTGTTCATTGGTTGGGTTTATTGTCTGTTCCTCAATTGTGACATAGATAATAGTAAGCCTTTCTTTTGCGGTTTATACTGTGAATAGTAAATTTTCTTGTGCATAGCCTCTGTTTACATTTTCACACTTCTGATTTACCACTAATCTATGCAACTTCCAAAAACTTTCCTAGCGTCTTAGGCTCTGGGAGAGGTTCACCGTCAGCCAAAGATGATTCAATCAGCATTTCTAAAACTTCTTGAGCATTTTTAAGAGCTTCTTCGTAAGTCTCTCCGTGAGTGCAAGGCTGCATTATATCTGTAAACTCAGGTAGCAAAACCACATAACATTGGTCTTCTTGTGACCATTGAATCAAGATTGTATATTTCATTCTTCTGTCTCCTCGTCTTCTTTCATTTTATTTAGTTCTTCAAGTGCTTCATTGACTTGCTTTTATAAATAAGGTTTGGCGTCGCTACCATCTTTGCCAGCAATAATGATAGCTTTAGGCAATTGCGGATGCATCCATTTACTGTGGCTACCCTTTGCAGGTTTATAAGTAAATCCTGCTTGGAACAACAAGCTTTTGAGTTCTCTGATTTTCTTGGGCATAACCTCAGCTTACATTTTTATTCTTAACTCTAATAATCTTGCTTGTTTTGATTTGCTTGCTCAATGCGTTGCCTAATTGCTTCTTCTGCAATGCGAATATTTTCTTCTATTGGCGTACCGTCTTCAGCTACCATTGGCCCATACCATGTTGCTTCTGAATCAGGAGTGCGGCGGTCATACAAAACACGCAAAGGCTCTACATCTTCCCGATGTGCAAGTGCGTAAGCTATTAATTCTTTGTTAGTCATTGCTTCAAAATTCGGTCGCATTTAAAAACCTCCAGTTTCCATTAGCGGGTACAATGATTTGGAGTTCTTCATTGACAAAAATAAATACAACTCCGGTTTGGTCATCAAAGCGAAATAGCTCAATACTCCGATAGGTGTTTGACAACATCTGACAGACACGTAGACAGGCTATAGCTTGTGCGTATGTTGGGTAAATCGTCTGTTCCTCAATTGTGACATGGATAATAGTAAGCCTTTCTTTTGCGGTTTCTACTGTAAATAATAAATCAGCTTACATTTACCCTTCCCACTGCTTTAACTTCTTCTGAGCAAATTCCCGCACTTGCTCATCTGGGTCATTCTCTGCGCGATCGCGCAACAGTGCTAAAGTCTGGGGATGCTGAGGAAATTGTTTGATAATTATCTCTAGTGCAATGCGCCGAGGATTAGTTTCATCCTCTTCCTTGCGCTCAAACGGGTCATTAACAGCGCAGTTGTGGTAGATATCAAACAACTCAGGCTGATATTTAAAGTATTTAGCTAATTGTTGGACTGCTGCACCTCGCACATTTTCGTGCTCATCCAGGGTAGCGCGTTGTTTGAGGATGGATTTGGTTTCGGGGTCATCTTTGAAGTGATTCACTAATTGTTGGACTGTTGCACCTCGCACATCTTCGTCAACATCCTTGGTAGCGCGTTGTTTGAGGATGGATTTGGTTTCGGGGTCATCTTTGAAGTGATTCGCTAATTCTTCGACTGCTACACGTCGCACATACTTATGATCATCCTGGGTAGCGCGTTGTTTGAGGATGTATTTGGTGTCGGGGTCATCTTTGAAGTGATTCGCTAATCCTCTGACTGCTGCATTTCGCACAGTCCAGTGATCATCCTGGATAGCACTTTTTTGGATGGTTTTGGTGTCGGGGTCATCTTTGAAGCGATTCGCTAATCCTCTGACTGCTGCACCTCGCACATGCTCATGATCATCCTGGGTAGCGCGTTCTTTAAGCCAGGTTTTGGTGTCGGGGTCATCTTTGAAGCGATTCGCTAATTCTTCGACTGCTGCACTTCGCACATGCTCATGATCATCCTGGTTAGCACTTTCTTTAAGCCAGGTTTTAGTGCCGGGGTCATCTTTGAAGTTCCTCGCTAATCCTTCGACTGCTGCACGTTGCACAAAAAAGTGATCATCCTGGGTAGCGCGTTCTTTGAGCCAGGTTTTGGTGTCGGGGTCATCTTTGAAGTGATTCGCTAATTCTCGGACTGCTGTACGTCGCACAAAGTAGTAATCATCCTGGGTAGCGCGTTCTTTAAGGATGGTTTTGGTGTCGGGGTCATCTTTGAAGTTTTTCGCTAATCCTTTGACTGCTGCACTTCGCACATACTCATGATCATCCTGAGTAGCACGTTCTTTGAGGAAAATTTTGGTGTCGGGGTCATCTTTGAAGTTTTTTGCTAATTCTTCGACTGCTGCACTTCGCACATCTTCGTGCTTATCCTGGGTAGCGTGTTCTTTGAGGAAAGTTTTGGTGTCGGGGTCATCTTTGAAGTTTTTCGCTAATTCTTCGACTGCTGCACGTCGCACATCTTCGTGCTCATCTTGGGTAGCGCGTTCTTTGAGGAAAGTTTTGGTGTCGGTAGATTCTTGCCAGGTCGTTGCAATTGCTGTTACTGCTTGAGTATGAATTTCTTGAACTAGCTCAATTCCTTCATCATAATAGGGATAATAGGAGTTGTCGTAATAGTACCAGAGGTCATATTTAGTTAAGTCTTTGAGTTTGTCAAGTAATTTATTAGCCGTTAACGCGATCGCCGAGCGATTTCTCACCTCTACAAGACACTTAGCCGCTAAAAAAAGATTAACAAACTTTTCCTCTTCGCCATCTTGTATCATTAAATAATCAATAATTTCCCCAACAAATCTTGGCTCAATCATTCCGGTAATTAGCAGCAAGACTTCATGCCAACTTTCATCTTGCCAGTGTTTGCCAAAAACTTCATCCTTAAGTTCCTCAATAGTCAGCGTTTGCGTTTCTTTAAACTGCCAGACAAACTCCCAAGCACAGAAATATTCTAAAAATGTCCGATGCACAAAAGCATAATAATCCGCACCCAAGAAACATAACATAAAGTTGCGAGTCCGCAGTTGATTAATCATCACCCGCGCCGCTTCTCTGGGTTTCTCAAATTCTATGGTTTTGAGATAATCAGTCAGAACTTTGACTAAATCATTTTCATTAATCAAATTACCAGCCAAACCTTTATCGCCAGTTTGCATAAGATAAGCAACCTGACGCAGCATCGCTTGCTTATCTTTATAATCAATCGTCTTCGGGTCTAACCTCTGATCTTCTGTCAAAGCGCGTTCCACATCCCATTGATGTAGCAGTACCCGCGATGCTTGATTATAAAGCTCCGCTCTATCTCTTGGTAGCTCTTGATTCCGATTAAGAATTGCCATCATCGTCAACAGTAGAGGATTTCCTGCCAATTCTGCAATAGATTTGGAAGCTTCAATTCCTCTTTGTAGCCGTTCCCGTTTTCTCACTTTATCTACTGCATCGGTAAAAGTTAACTCATGCCAACGGTAGATAAAATCCTGAATTTGTTCTGAGTCTAAATCTTGTAATATAAAGTGACGAAACTCAGCATTAAGCAATCGTTGCGGTTTATAGCCAATAATCCGAGAAGTGACAATTACCTGCACATTAGGATAGTCATTAGTAAAGCGATGAATATCAGTAATTACATCCTCTCGCTTACCAGGGTCAAATACCTCATCCAAACCATCAAACATCACTAACGCATTACCAGCTTTTAATTGTTTATCTAGCTCAAGCTGATTGAGATGAGCAATTGCACCACTACATTTATGAAAGAATTCTAGAAAATTATTGCACTCTTTATCTTCCCGTCGCCGCATATAAGTGCGTAACTCAATTAGCAACGGAATTGGTAATGAGATAACATTATCCAGTGGAGACTCAGCCCAATTCAAAGCCAGAAATTGCAATAATGTAGACTTACCTGAACCAGGATCGCCCAAAATCACAAGATATTTATAATCTTGCTTTTTATTGACAACATCTAATACTGAAAGTATCGGCTGTTCCAAATAAGCCTGTTTATTGCGTTCTAATTCTTCTAATTGAATTTCTGCTTCTACTTGGTCACTTTCTCGCAGCCGTCTCAGATGTTCTTTAGGCAGTTCGTGAACTTGTGGTAAAACTTGATGAGCTTGCCGAACATTTTGAGCAGTAAAAATTCGCCATAATTTAAGTTCGTTATAGGCATAGCCGCTAGTATCTAAGCTATCTAATTTGAGATTGCCATAACGTTCGCGGATTCCTTCTTGATATTTAACTAAATTAAAATCTACAATAACACCAGCAATTTCTTTGGTATTGATTTCAATATCAGATAACTTTTGTAATTCTAGGATATGGTGTAATTTTTCTGAATCTAAAAGAAGTTCTTGGACTTGTGTTAAATACTGTTCTGTAAGTGATTCCCAGTTAAACTTAGATGGCAGAGGTTTTAATTGCAGCCTGTTCCAACTATGTTCTAGGGTTTTAGCGTCTAGAGATTCACAATTAATATCAAAAGCCTTACCAAGAATTTCTGCAACTGAATTATCATTGATAAATTTCTGGATGTCTTTGGTGTATTCTTTAATCTCAGTTTCAGCAAGTTTGCAACGAACCTTTAACTGCTGCTGCATGAGTTGCAAAAATTCCTTTAACGCTTTACCAGCAGCAATTTCTATGTCTTCCTTCTTAAGTTTCTGGAAAATCTTGCTAGGAATGCCTTTTAATAATTCTTTAGCCCAATCTTTAGCAGCATCCTTGGCTAAGTCTTCCAGAATGGGTTTAAAAATAAACCCGGCGGCCTGAGTTACACCCCAAATAGCTAACCAGTCCAGCATAATACTCGCTTCTGTTGAGAGTTTGATTACGAGTATATCCACTAGCTTGAATAATGTTTACAGATTTCAGGGTTATTGCAGAAATATATTGCGCGATCGCACTTAACCCCACATCCTACCAGAGAATTTATTCTCTGGCTAATAGCTCAACTCCACTTCAGTGGACTAAAACTTTAGTTCAGTCTTCTTTAGAAGACTTTAGCCATGAGACTGGGAATTCATTCCCAGGCGGTTGTTGGGACTGGCGAAATTGCTAACCGCGATGTCTACGATGGTCACTGAGCGGCTGGTGAGCGGCTTGCCCTGACTTGTACTGAGCGTAGCCGAAGTAGCGTAGCCGTTCGCGTAGCGTCCCGTAGGGAAGGGAGTCGAACCATGTCGTTCGCGCAGCGTCTCGTAGAGAAGTGCGGGCTGCGCCAACGCAATTTCCTCCATAGCACATTCACTTTTGCTACAACCATGAGCCGCCGCTAGTTCTTGTAAGGCATATGTGCGATCAATCACCATAGTAATTTTGCTAGATTCAATTCATTCTTTGAGAAAAACCAAGTTATCAGTGTTGGGTTTTTTAAACACCAATTTGGCTTTTTGACGGGGAAATAACGCTGTTAAAGCTTTCTGCACAATGCTTTTGCGGCTAAATAGGGTGGTGATAATTCCGTTAAGTTTGAGGAATTTTTTGGTTTGAAAGAGCGATCGCCGTGCCTTTGTTTGTAACTTTCGCTTCACCCATTTTTTGAGGAGTTAAGAAAAATAATAGTACATAAAGATATTTGAAGTATTTTAAAAAACTAGTATCTCTGAGTTAACTTTGTTCAAACTCCGGGTACAATCGGCTAGCCGAGAGTTACGTGTAATATAAATCACTACAAAGCTAGAGGGAACTTTAAAATGGTTGCATTTGCTTTAAAACCAACACAGATAATTGGAGGCATATTATCCACATGGCTACTGAGTCTGATGTCCTTAGAGGTTCTTACCACCGCAGCGTTTGGCAACCCGCCTGCTGCGTCTGTTCAGACCAAGCTGAAAGTGCCTAGTACAATGGCCTTTGCGCCCTTTAATACTAACCGTTACTTGAAAGTGCCGCCCAATTTCTCCGTCTCTGTTTATGCTCGCATTAACAAAGCTCGCTTTATGGCAGTTGCTCCCAATGGGGATCTTCTCGTGTCACAGCCCAGTACAGGTAAAGTGTTAATTGTCCGACCCAATGGCAGCAAAGACCCAATTATTTCTGACTTCGTGACCGGTCTACGCAAACCACACGACATTGTGTTTCATAAGATTGGCAACACCACATACGTTTATATCTCTGAGACTCATCAAATTAACCGCTTCATCTACAAATCTGGAGATCGAATCGCCAAAAATCGTCAAATCGTTGTAATTGGTTTACCAGACAACAGCACATCGGAACTCAAAGGCTCCTATGGGCATGAACTAAAAAATATCGCACTTGATTCCAACCACAAACTGTACGTGTCAATCGCCTCAACGTGCAATGCCTGCAAGGAAGATACTGTCAGTACCCCAAAGCGTGGTGCGATTTACCAGTACAACGCCAATGGAACCAATCAGCGGCTTTTTGCCCAAGGTTTACGTAATGCCGAAGGATTAGCATTCTTACCTGGCACAAATGACCTTTGGGTAGTCGTTAATAATCGAGACAACATCGCCTATCCTTTCAAGGATAGCAGTGGCAATTACGGTAAGATTATTCCCTCTTACGTAGACAACCACCCGCCAGAGGAGTTCACGAAAGTCCGAGATGGCGGTAACTACGGTTGGCCATTCTGCAACCCCAATCCTGACACGTCAACTGGCCTCAACAATATGCCGTTTGACCGCGACTATCAGTTCAATGCTGATGGAGGTGTTAATTGCAATGCAATGGACAGAATTAACAAGGGTATTCAAGCCCATTCGGCTCCCTTGGGACTAACATTCTTACAAAATACCAAATTTCCCAGCCTGTACTCAAGTGGGGTAGTGGCGGGGCTGCATGGTTCATGGAATCGGCGGAGGAAAACGGGCTACAAAATAGCTTACTTTCCCTGGAACAGTACAACAAAGAGTCTAGGACAGGAGATAGATTTAGTCAACGGTTGGCTAGTTCCAAGAACGCAAGAAGTCTGGGGACGACCGGTGGATATGGTAGTTGATAACCAAGGTAATTTGTTAATTTCGGATGACTACAGCGGCACTATCTACAAGCTCTCCTATTTATTATCCAACATCAAAAATTGAGTTACCTGTGCTGCTTTTGGCTTATTGTCCTCCAATCAACTAGAAACAGCAATCGCAATTTTCCCCATTGCACGCCCAGTTTCGCTATAAGCATGAGCCGCCGCTAGTTCCGGTAAGGGATATGTGCGATCAATCACCACACGAATTTTACCCGCTTCAATCAATTCTTTGAGATAAACCAAATCTTGAGTATTGGGTTTTTCTAGGATAAATTTCGCTTTTTGTCCGGGAAGAAACGCTGTTAAGACGCTCTCTAACAAAACTTTGGGGCTGGGTAACGTGGTGATATAAATTCCGTTTGGTTTGAGGACTCTTTTGGTTTGAGAGAGCGATCGCTTACCCACTGCATCAAAGATAATGTCATACTGCACTGTATCTTGGGTGAAATCTTGCTGCGTATAATCAATCACGCGGTCTGCTCCCAAAGATTTCACTAAATCCAAATTTTTAGTACTGCTAACTCCCGTCACTACTGCCCCTAAAGCTTTAGCAATTTGCACTGCAAAAATCCCTACACCGCCCGCAGCACCATTAATTAAAACTGTTTGTCCTGTTTGAATATTTCCTTCATTTCGCAGCGATTGCAAAGCCGTAAGTGCTGCTAATGGCACAACAGCAGCTTCTTCATAGTTTAGATTTGTTGGTTTGAGAGCCACCAAATTTTCTGGAACGGCTGCAAATTCGGCATAACCTCCTCCAGGAAAGCTAGTACTGCCATAAATAGCATCTCCAGGTTTAAAGTGCGTGACACCAGAGCCAACTGCTACTATATCTCCCGCCACATCAAACCCGAGAATCTTCGGAAATTTGCTACCGCTAATCAAGCTCAACATTCCTTGGCGAATTTTCCAATCAATGGGATTAACGCTACTAGCACGAACTTTCACAAGTAACTGCGTTGGCTCAATTTTCGGCTGCTCTACGTCTTGGTACTGCAACACTTCAGCCGCGCCATACCGACGGATAACCACTGCTTTCATCGCATTCCTCCTGCTACCCTGTTTTCGTTAATGAACTTAGACAGCTTATGAATACAGTGTAGCGATGTCTACGACGGGTTATGAGGCTCGAACGCAAGAGCCTGTCGCAGACAAGACTCCCTATCGGCGTCGCATGGGATTTAACGAAAAACTAGTACAGTGGGCGCGGAAATAAATATACCATTTCAAATGACGCAAGAAGCTCGGAATCAAATTCTTTTGACTTCCGCCTTGCGGCACTAGGGGGTTAGGTTTTTCGCTAAGGTTTGTAGTGAGCAATTCAGAAAATTCATTGCGATCGCTCAATCATGTTAGATTATAGTTTGTTGTTTCTCTTAAACACAAAATTCCAGAGTTTCCTACCCATCTCCTCATTGTGGGAATGAAAAAAAAAGAACTGAAAAGTTAAGTTTTTTGAAAATTATGTGTAGGAACACATCTATTCCCACTAGCTTATATGGCTTACCAGATAAGGCTTAAAGGCATAATTGAACATCATTGTCAAAGAAAAATTAAAAGAATATGAAGTGCATTTTTACCCTCAAAAAAATGATATGTTAGATACAGAATTGGATTTCGCACGTTTATGGAGTAGAACAATATAGATTACTTCAGTTTTTCACCCTCAAACCCTTGGCATTTCTTGCTTTTGACGCAAATTGAGGGCAATGTGAGTACACATTTAAATAACCAAAACCCAGTTGCAAGTAGATTAAAGTCTTTGCTGGGATTGGGTTGTGGCTGAGTACAAAGAAATCCTGAACCCCTATCTATAAACACTAGAACCCCAACCAAAAAATACTAGAACCCCTACCCGAAAAAAACTTTTTTAATTCTTGTAATGCTTGAATAATTAGGGTTTTTAGTATTTGAGTACAACCGTAATAAATCCAATAAATTCTATCCTAGAGAGACGCACTGTTTGGCTAGGAGACGGCTGCTATAAATCTTATATCGCCAATCACCTAACGCTCTGAAACAAACAAAGCGAAAAGTGAGTGGAGGGATGACATAGCACCATGCCTGAAGTGAAGAGAAGTCGCGGCTGTAAGCACCAATTCTACCCAAGAACCGAACGTTGACACACACCAGCCGAACATCAGATATCTATTGCCTGCCTTACTTGAAAACAAGTCGCCCGAACCCAAGGGTTTGCAGGCAGTGTGAAAGACGCGACTTCAATTCCTGGGCATAGAGAGTAGCAACAGCATCTCCCACAGTGGCAGCCAAGTCCACCGACCTTTTGCGAAACTCAATGACATCACCGTCTACACGACTCCTCAACTCCCCTGCTACGGAATCGACAACCCAAGCAAAATCAGGTGGTTGCGGCTGCGACAGCAACACCAGCGCCACCGTGGAAAGGGACGAAAAGCTCGAAGAACGCATTGCTAAACATCCCTGTTACAGCGAAGACGCCCATCACCACTACGCCCGGATGCACGTTGCAGTTGCTCCCGCTTGCAACATTCAATGCAACTATTGCAACCGCAAATATGATTGCGCTAACGAAAGCCGTCCTGGAGTAGTTAGCGAATTGCTAACACCAGAACAAGCAGCACACAAAGCTTTAGTCATTGGCGGCAAGATTCCCCAAATGACAGTTGTGGGAATTGCCGGCCCTGGCGACCCATTAGCGAACCCAGAAAAAACCTTCCGCACATTTGAGTTGATTGCAGAGCAAGCACCAGACATCAAGCTATGCTTATCAACCAATGGTTTAATGCTGCCGGATTACATCGATCGCATTAAACAATTAAATATAGATCACGTTACGATCACCATTAACATGGTAGATCCAGAGATCGGTGCTAAGATTTATCCTTGGGTTCACTACAAGCGCAAGCGTTACAAGGGCATTGAAGGCGCGACAATTCTCCACGAAAGACAGATGGAAGGATTGCAAGCCCTCAAAAATGCTGACATCTTGTGCAAAGTTAACTCCGTGATGATTCCCGGAATTAATGACCATCACTTAGTCGAAGTGAATCGAGTCATTCGTGAAAAAGGTGCATTCTTGCACAACATCATGCCATTGATTTCTGCACCAGAACATGGCACACACTTCGGTTTAACCGGTCAACGTGGCCCCACACCCAAAGAACTCAAAGAAGTCCAAGATAATTGCTCCGGTAACATGAAAATGATGCGTCACTGTCGCCAGTGCCGCGCCGATGCAGTCGGATTATTGGGAGAAGACCGCAGCCAGGAATTTTCCAAAGAGAAATTCTTGGAAATGACTCCAGAATATGACATGGAACAACGCGCTACCGTTCACGAAGGTATTGAGAAGTTTAAAGAAGAACTTAAAGTAGCCAAAGACAAGGCACTTGCCGGCAAGAAATTTGCCAACAGTCCCAAAATCCTAGTTGCAGTAGCAACTAAAGGCGGCGGATTGGTTAACCAACACTTCGGTCATGCCAAAGAATTCCAAATTTACGAAGTGGGTGGGGACGAAGTTCGCTTTGTCAGTCATCGCAAAATTGACCAATATTGCCAAGGTGGATACGGCGAAGAAGCTTCTTTTGAGCATATTATGAAAGCGATCGCAGATTGCAAAGCAGTTTTAGTCTCCAAGATTGGTAACTGTCCTCAAGAAAAATTGCAAGAAGCTGGAATACAGACTATTGAAGCTTACGACGTGATTGAGAAGGTTGCTTTGGAGTTCTACGAGCAATACGTTAAGGAATTAGAGAATAGGGAATAGGGAATAGGGAGTAGGGAGTAGGGAATTTCAATATTCACCACTCCCCACTCACCACTTACCACTCACCACGGGCTAAACCTTAGCTATCCGCTAACACCACTCACCACTCCCCACTCCCCACTCCCCGCGCCCAAAAGGAGAATAAATCATGGCTTACAAAATTCTTACTAGCCAGTGTATTTCCTGCAATCTCTGTCTAACGGTATGTCCCACAAATGCAGTTAAAGTGGTTGACGGACAGCACTGGATTGACCCTGAACTTTGTACAAACTGTATTGGTAGTATTCATACCGTGCCTCAGTGTAAAGCTGGTTGTCCCACTTGCGACGGTTGCGTTAAGCAGCCTAGCGATTACTGGGAAAGCTGGTTTACCAATTACAACCACGTAGTTGCTAAATTAACAAATAAACAAGATTACTGGGAACGTTGGTTTAACACCTATTCTCAGAAATACTCCGAACAGTTGCAAAAGCGTCAACCCCAAATAATTCGTAATTCGTAATTCGTAATTCGTAATTGAAGACAACAATGCAAAATAACTGCATCTATCTCGATAATAATGCCACCACTAAGGTAGACCCAGAAGTTATAGAGGTAATGCTACCTTACCTGACGGACTATTACGGCAATCCCTCCAGTATGCATACCTTTGGTGGGCAAGTCGGTAAAGCAGTCAGAACAGCAAGAGAACAACTTGCAGCCATCCTGGGAGCCGATGAGTCAGAAATTGTCTACACAAGTTGTGGAACTGAGGGAGATAACGCGGCGATTCGAGCCGCACTGTTGGCACAACCAGAAAAGCGACATATCGTCACCACCCAAGTTGAACATCCAGCAGTACTCAATGTCTGCAAACAATTAGAAACCCAAGGTTATAGTGTTACCTATCTATCAGTAAATCATCAAGGGCAGTTGGATCTAGATGAACTAGAAGCTTCCTTGACGGGTAACACCGCCCTGGTAACAATTATGTATGCTAATAACGAAACCGGCACGATTTTCCCGATTGAGCAAATTGGGTTGCGCGTAAAAGAATATGGTGCTATCTTCCATGTAGACGCGGTGCAAGCAGTGGGAAAAATCCCCTTGAATATGAAGACTAGCACGGTGGATATGTTAACCCTGTCTGGTCACAAGCTGCACGGGCCGAAAGGAATTGGTGCTTTATATATCCGGCGCGGAGTTCGGTTCCGTCCCTTCATGATTGGGGGACACCAAGAACGCGGACGTAGGGCGGGAACAGAGAATGTTCCAGGAATTATTGCCTTGGGCAAAGCTGCGGAACTAGAACTGTTACACTTAGAAGAAGCGACCACAAGAGAAAGAAGGCTGCGCGATCGCCTAGAACAAACTTTACTCGCTACAATTCCCGATTGTGTAGTCAATGGTGACCTTACGCAGAGATTGCCCAATACCACCAATATCGGCTTCAAGTATATTGAAGGTGAAGCTATCTTACTATCCTTGAATAAATACGGTATCTGTGCCTCATCCGGTTCTGCTTGCACCTCTGGTTCTCTAGAGCCTTCCCACGTCCTGCGGGCAATGGGCTTACCCTACACAACTTTGCACGGTTCCATCCGCTTCAGCCTTTGTCGCTACACAACAGTTGCAGAAATCGAGCAAGTAATAGAAGTAATGCCTGGTATTGTGGAACGTTTACGCGCCCTCTCACCCTTCAAAAATGATGATGCGGGTTGGCTGCAAGAACAGTCATTAGTCATTAGTCATTAGTCATTGGTTATTAGTCATTGGTCATTAGTCATTAGTTTTGGAAAAGTGACAAGTGACAAATGACTAATGACAAAGGACAAGTGACTAATGACTAATGACAAAGGACAAATGACAAAGGACAAAGGACAAAAGTTATGTGGGACTACACTGATAAAGTATTAGAACTGTTTTACGATCCCAAGAATCAGGGAGCAATCGAAGAAACGAGCGAACCAGGGGTTAAGGTTGCAACGGGCGAAATCGGTAGCATTGCTTGCGGTGATGCTCTGAGATTGCACCTGAAAGTGGAAGTAGAATCTGATAAGATTCTAGATGCTCGTTTTCAAACCTTTGGTTGTACTAGTGCGATCGCATCTTCTAGTGCATTAACCGAAATGGTCAAAGGTTTAACCTTAGATGAAGCCCTGAAAGTGTCCAACAAAGACATTGCAGATTACTTGGGTGGTTTACCAGAAGCAAAGATGCACTGCTCTGTCATGGGACAAGAAGCGCTAGAAGCCGCTATCTACAATTATCGTGGCATACCTCTAGCTACCCATGATGACGATGATGAAGGCGCGTTAGTTTGCAGTTGCTTTGGCATCAGCGAGTCCAAAATTCGTCGCGTGATTCTAGAAAATCATCTCACGGATGCTGAACAAGTAACAAATTATGTGAAAGCTGGTGGCGGATGCGGTTCCTGTCTGGCGAACATCGATGATATTATTAGATCAGTTCAACAGGAATACGCCTCACCTGCTCTCAACAATTACGGCGTAAAAGTTGCCACAGAAATTGTTACGTCTAAAGAGCGATCGCTAACCAACGTGCAAAAGATTGCTCTAATTCAAAAGGTTCTCGATGAAGAAGTCAGACCCGTACTCATCGCTGACGGGGGAGATGTAGAACTCTATGATGTCGAAGGCGATCGCGTTAAAGTTGTATTGCAAGGTGCTTGCGGTTCCTGTTCTAGTAGTACAGCAACCCTAAAAATTGCGATCGAAGCCAGATTACAAGATCGTGTCAGCAAGAACCTTGTAGTCGAAGCAGTTTAGGAATTGCTGTAGGACTTAACGTACTCTACAAATACGCCCTAATATGCATTCAGCCAGGAACAGAAAGTAGGATTTGAACCGAATCATTGTCTCCACTCAATGCTTCATACCAATTATTTCTTAATTACGAATTACGAATTACGAATTACGAATTGGTATCAGTCCTACCACTATGACGGCTAACAGCATATAGGCAAAGACATTAAGTGCCTACTTGCTTTCTTTCATCATCCAACTCGCTTCAAAGGAACAGGATATGAGCACATTGTACGACAAACTTGGCGGACAACCAGCTATTGAACAAATAGTAGATGAACTCCACAAACGCATTGCCACAGACAGCATCCTCAATCACTTTTTTGCTGGTACAGATATGGCCAAGCAGCGTAATCATCTAGTTGCTTTCTTATCTGAGATTTTTGAGGGGCCAAAGCAATACGGCGGTCGTCCAATGGACAAAACACACGCTGGAATGAATTTACAGCAACAACACTTCGATGAGATCGCCAAGCTCCTGAGTGAATCAATGGCTGTGCGTGGAGAGTCGCCAGAAGACACCAAAGCTGCACTAGAGCGCGTCTCAAATTTCAAGGGCGCTATTTTGAACAAGTAATAGGACTCATGCATTGATTGTTGACAAATAACAACGTCAAGTCCTATTTAGTTTTTCAAGCTGAAACACATTATGACGTATTTGTAAATTGCGTAATTTTCTTTGTTCTTTGTCAAAACAAATGACAAAGGACAAAGGACAAAAAGAAAAGAAATTTAACCAGGAAATATATGTACTTGCTTTCAATCATTTTAGCTGTGGAGCGATCGCCCCCAGCAGGCATTTATGCCAACGCTACCAACGATGCTCTACACGCGCTCACTACTGTCGCTCAACTGGCGTGAACGCAACTGACAAACGCGCATACCCACCAACCAACCAATTGCAGGGAAACACAACCATGACTGACGAAAACATTAGACAGATAGCTTTCTACGGTAAGGGCGGTATCGGTAAATCTACCACCTCCCAAAACACCTTGGCAGCTATGGCAGAAATGGGTCAACGCATCCTCATCGTCGGTTGCGACCCTAAAGCTGACTCCACCCGTTTGATGCTACACAGCAAAGCTCAAACAACCGTTCTTCACCTCGCCGCAGAACGTGGTGCAGTAGAAGATATCGAAATCGAAGAAGTAATGCTGACCGGTTTCCGCAACGTTCGTTGCGTAGAATCCGGTGGGCCAGAACCCGGTGTAGGTTGCGCCGGTCGTGGTATCATCACCGCCATCAACTTCTTAGAAGAAAATGGTGCTTACCAAGACCTAGACTTCGTATCTTACGACGTATTAGGTGACGTTGTGTGTGGTGGTTTCGCAATGCCTATCCGCGAAGGTAAGGCACAAGAAATCTACATCGTTACATCTGGTGAAATGATGGCGATGTACGCTGCTAACAACATCGCTCGTGGTGTTCTTAAGTATGCTCACACAGGTGGCGTGCGTTTGGGTGGTTTGATTTGTAACAGCCGTAACACAGACCGAGAAATCGAATTGATCGAAACCTTGGCAAAACGGTTGAACACCCAAATGATTCACTACGTACCCCGTGACAACATTGTTCAACACGCAGAATTGCGCCGGATGACTGTTAACGAGTACGCACCTGAAAGCAACCAAGCTAACGAATATCGGATTTTGGCTCAGAAAATTATCGACAACAAGAATCTAGCTATTCCTACACCCATCGAAATGGAAGAACTAGAAGAATTGTTGATTGAATTCGGTATTCTCGAAAGCGACGAAAATGCTGCCAAGTTGGTTGGTAAGACTGCTGCTGAAGCTCCTGTAGTATAAGTCGCCGCTAAGAAATAACGCTTTAGCACAAGGAAAAAGGAAGAGTTTTATATCTTACCTTTTCCTCTCTCTTGCATCTCCCCCCTAACCTTAGAGGGGACTCCTAGTCCCCCTATGCCCCGATCCTTACGAGTCACAGAGGCTAAATATGACACCTCCAGAAAATCAAAACATCATCGAAGAAAGAAAAGAACTAATTAAAGAAGTTCTCAGTGCTTATCCTGAAAAAGCTGCTAAGAAGCGCGAAAAACACTTAAACGTATACGAAGAAGGTAAGTCCGATTGCGGCGTTAAGTCTAACATCAAATCCCTTCCTGGGGTAATGACCGCTCGTGGTTGTGCTTACGCCGGTTCTAAAGGTGTGGTCTGGGGTCCTATTAAGGACATGATCCACATCAGCCACGGGCCTGTAGGTTGCGGTTACTGGTCTTGGTCTGGTCGTCGTAACTACTACATCGGCACCACAGGTATTGATACCTTTGGTACCATGCACTTCACCTCTGACTTCCAAGAAAGAGATATCGTTTTCGGTGGTGACAAGAAACTTGTCAAGCTAATCCAAGAACTTGATGTACTTTTCCCCCTCAACCGTGGTGTTTCCATTCAATCTGAATGTCCCATCGGTCTAATTGGGGATGACATCGAAGCTGTTGCTCGGAAGACATCGAAAGAAATTGGCAAGCCAGTTGTACCTGTGCGTTGCGAAGGCTTCCGGGGTGTTTCCCAATCTTTGGGACACCACATTGCTAACGACATGGTTCGTGACTGGGTGTTCACCAGATCCGACCAAGCCAAGAAAGACGGTACACTTCAGTTTGAAGGTACTCCTTATGATGTAGCCATCATTGGTGACTATAACATCGGTGGTGATGCTTGGGCTAGCCGCATCCTGTTAGAAGAACTCGGCTTGCGCGTAGTCGCTCAGTGGTCAGGTGATGGCACCATCAACGAAATGTTGATGACCCCCAATGTGAAGATGAACCTCATCCACTGCTATCGGTCGATGAACTACATCAGCCGTCACATGGAAGAAGCTTACGGTATACCCTGTGCGAAGTATGATTTAATATATTGTGATACCAGGATTTAGTCCACGTCTAACTTTGCTCAACTTAAACATTGTTCTAAATGGACTAAATTTTAAGACACATTTAAGACACAATGAAAAGCAAGGCACAGGACGTTTTTGAGGATTTCACTCCGCCAGCATCTACCGATGGCAGCTATCTAGGAACGCAGAAACACATGAAGGCTACTCGGCAGCATCTGGAACGCAAATTTGAGAAAGGCTTGGCAGACACTAGGGCCCGTCTAAAAGCCGCTAAGGTGAAAGTGGGTTTGGTCGTGGCACGGGACACTATTCAACTGCAAGCATCCCTACCAATCAAGCCGGGCGATCGCGACACTAAAGGAACTGGTTTTAAGCAGTACAAGATTTCGCTAAATATCCCTGCAAGCTTGGACGGGTTGAGAACAGCTGAGGAAGAGGCAAACGAGCTAGGCAAGCTGCTTGCCCGTAAACAATTTGAATGGACTGACAAATATTTGGGTAAAACCGCTAAGGTCAGCAACAGATCCCAAACCCTTGGTGATGTTTTAGAAGAGTTTGAAACTGAGTATTTCAAAACACGCAAGTTAACAGAAAAAAGTAAACACACCTTTTTCTATTACAAGGAGTTTTTACGGCGATTGATTGGGCTAGATACTTTGTTGACTCAACCGGAGATTGATAAAAAGCTTGTAGAACTGACGGGTGATTCCGCCAAATACAGTGCTGTTAAATCGTTGAAGGTTTTAAAATCAACTCTTAATTTAACTGGTTTCACCCTCGAACAATTTAAAGCTACACAACCTAAAAGTCAGGCTAGGGACATTCCCAGTGATAAGGATATTATCAAATATTATGAATCCTTTCATCAGTACTCTTTGACTAGAAGCCTAACAATTAAAAAGAATTGTTTAGACAGTTGGAAGATGTGGGAATGGGTATATGGAATGCTTGCTACCTATGGACTACGCCCAAGAGAACTGTTTGTAAATCCTGAAATTGATTGGTGGTTGAGTCCTGAAAATAAAGATAATACATGGAAGGTTCACCCAGATACTAAGACTGGTTACAGGGAAGCTTTACCACTACATCCTGAATGGGTTTACTTGTTTGATTTAAAAAAATTAAAGCCTTTGGAACTGTTAAAAGCTCAAACTGATGACAGAACTAGTTTTACAGATATCAACAATATTCGGGTTAATTGTTCATCATGGTTTAGGCGCGTAAATATTCCGTTTACGCCCTATGATTTACGCCATGCTTGGGCTATTCGAGCGCACATGATGGGCATTCCAATTAAAGCTGCTGCTGATAACTTGGGGCATTCTGTAGAGATTCACACTGAAATTTATCAGAAGTGGTTCAGCTTGGAGAACCGGAGGAAGGTAATTAAGCAGGCGGTGGATAAAAAAGATGACATGGATACGTTGATACAGGAGAATGCACGACTAAGGGCTGAGGTGGAATATCTCAGGCAAGCTCTGGCGCGGCATCAAATCAGTGAGGTGCTGTCTACTTAACTCACCGTAGAGTGCGGTTTATTAGCAGAGGTGCATCTCTATCTGTTTAGCTTTGAAACTGTTAAAATATTCCTGCTACATTTTTGGGCAATATATTAGATAAAATGCCTATTTTTTTTGGTAATTTATGTTAAAAAATAGCCAGTCAAAAAATTGTCTACAGTTGCTAAAAACGGCATCCAGAGCGGGTTTTACCCGTCTACAGTTTCGTGTACAACTGTAGACACTGTAGGCACACTCAAGCCGCACTGCAACCGCACTTGTCACCGTTGATCGTGGCACTGCAACCGCCTTTATCACCGTCGATCGTGGTACACAAAGCGCACTTGTCACCGTCTGTTGTTAGGGTGTAGACCAACTGTAGACGGGTTGAAACCGAGTTGAAACCGTACATAAGTTGACTACAAAGCGTGCTTTAGTTCCTTGATAAAAGCCTGAATTGCCTTACCTGCTGGTGATTGTCTGCCCATTTTTAACTGATTCAAAGTGCGATCGCGGGTTGCCTCGTAGTCTGGTTGCAGGGATTGACCTGCTGTCTGTAACTGCTCCCTGAGTTGCTGGTTTTCAGTTTCAGTTTGCTCTAATTTCTCATCCTGATTTCTAATTCGTTCCTGTAACTGGTCGATGATTTCACTGTTCGCTACAGTTGACTCAATATTGCTTGGCTGCCCGGTAGCGCTATTCTCCTCTACTACCGGGCTTTCGATTTTCCCCGCAGTTCCTCCAGTTGCGATCGCACTTCAGCTAGGCTTGCTTCTACTTCCTGCTTAACCAATTCCCTTATGTCTACAGATGTATACGATACTGTAGATAGCATTTTAGGAGCTTCTGTAGACAGCCCTAGATGTTCCATCATTACTCGCTGTGCTGTCTGGTTTAAGGTTTCACCCTCTAATTGCAATGCTTCTAACGCTTGCACTGCTACGTCTGGCAACCGATAAGAAAACGGTTTACTAACCATAAAATTACTAATGTATACAATCTGTCTACAGTATACGATGCTTATTAGTTATTTGTCTACATCTGTAGACATTTGTATTCAGTACCCTTATGCTATCTATCTGTATGCAAAGTGAATACATCTGTAGACAAAGGTTGAGCGAGTAAATCGTAGCGTCGTCTCGCTCCCTACCCACACTAGATGGATAAACGATCATCTGTCCCAGAAATAGCGCGATCGCTCCTGGGTCAAATCTGGTTCAATAATTTCAAGTACCTGATGCCTAAAAATCCTGACTTATCCTTCACCTCTGCCATTGCCGCCCTGCTGCCCTAACAGGTATTCCCAAATGCGGCGAATTTCAGCCTGGAATACTTGTCGGTCTGTTTCGGCGTTTTGGGTCAAGCGAGTAACGGCATCTGCTAGAGATTCAACCGCTGCTGAGGTGCGGGCTTGCTGTTCTTCCAGTCGGTTCAATATCTGATCTGTTTCAGGAAACAGACTCATGATTCACCTCGACCATTGCCGCGCTGTTGCCCTAGCAGGTATTCCCAAATTTGGCGAATTTCAGCTTGGGTTTGTGCCCATCTCACTTGGTCAGCTTCAGCTTTTTGAAGAAAATTAGCTCGGTCAGCTTCTGCGTTTCGAGTTAGGCGAGTGACTGCATCTGAGAGAGATTCAACCGCTGCTGAGGTGCGAGATTGTTCTTCTCCCAGTCGGTTAAACAGGCGTTGAGTTTCAGATACCAGGCTGTCAAAGCGTGATGCTAGCTGTTGTTGCTGCTGGGCGGTTTGTTGGGCTAACTGGGCAGTTTGTTGGGATAGTTCGGCAACTTGATCTAGCCGTGATGCTGTTTGCTCAAGGATGCGCTCGATGCGGTCTAGGCGGTCTGGGGTTACTTCGCTCATGCTGCCCCCTTATCCTTAGTAGCTTCTGCTTTGTCCAGACATTCTCTAATAAAGATTGCAGCCATCTGGCTGACTGAGCGCTCTTGTTTATCAGCAATTGCTTTCAGTCTTTCAGCATCTTCAATTGTCAACAGTATGTTTATTTGCTTTTTGTCTTTAGCTATTGGCATAAGGTCATAGACAATCACTTAACTATAATAACCGTCTATGACTTATAAAAGTATGTTTTAATGAGTTCATGTAAGTTCAATGAATTTCATTGAATTATTAAATGCGCCCTGGTAACAGAGATTGCGCCTCTGCTACCAGCACGACTTCCATCCTTAACATCCAAGGAGACAATTTAGTATGTTAGCGTCAGACGCGCCCACTTTGGGCATTTTTAGTCAAGCGTCAAAGTTTTGGCGTTTGCGGGTGAGCAAAGAATTCGACAAACCCGAATATTACATTGGTCAAACCGTGCTGCACAAGATAAAGGTGAGGCAGGGTGAGATTTTGTACCCGGTAACAGTGCTTGGTCTTTCCTGGACTGGCATGGACTGGCAGTACAACGTCTCGTTGCCAGAAGACCACCCTTGGTTTGAGCCAGATGACAATGAGCGGGAATGGGTTGATGACCGGGAGCTAGAGCCGATGTAATTAAAATGCCTTGGCAGGGGCGATCGTCATTGAGGCGATCGACTTCACCTTGGATCGCTTCATGATCACCTTGGCGGATCACCTTCGTTCAATTGTAACGAAGGTGATCAGGGGTCTCACCCCTGATCACCTATGGATCACCTTGGCGGATCACCTTCTTAACAATCCTGAAAACCTTACGGAGCAAGAACTTTAGTTCAATTGTAAAGCAAGGTGATCAGGTGATCATCGTTTTTTCGCGTTTTTTTTTCTGATTTCAATTCTATTTTTTTTGCAATTTTGTGTACTTAGATCGGATCACCTTCATTACAATTGGACAAAAAATCTTACCCCATAAGGCTTTCAGAATTGTTAAGAAGGTGATCACTCAAGGTGATCATAAGGTGATCCATAGGTGATCCATCGTTTTGATACACACTTTATATTTGAGCGCTTGATTGCTCTGGGCAAGCATTTGAGCTGCTTTACAAAGGTGATCCACGGAGGGGATTTGACAACGTGTATCCACGGTGTCAAATCTCCACGGTGTCAAATCCTGAAGTTGACACACCAAAATTAGTCAGTCAAATTTTCATAGCTTTGAATGGCTGCTTATTTTCGCCGTGCAGTACTAGTGTCCGTAGACAAAAAAAACAACCCCTGCCTAAGCTGGAGTTGTTTAACATTTTCAAAACAATGAGAAATTTATATGTCAAATTCAAACATAGAGCAGTTTGGTAATTTGGTGCAAGATGCACAACGAGATGACGAATACATCAATGCTACCAAGTGGTGTAAGCATTTTGGGCATGACTTGAGTAACTGGAAACGATTGCCAGAAACAAAAGCTAGATTAGAGGATTTGAAAATTACAGAGTCAAATGCTGAACCCTGGATTGTTGAGCGCGTAGGTAAAACTTGGGTAACTTGGGTTCACCCAATCATGGCAGTTCACCTAGCCAGCTACCTCGATCCAGCTTTCGCTAACTATGTAGTCAAGACTTTTATCAGGTATGCCAAGGCTGACCCAACTCTCGCTGCTGATATTGCCTCACGCCAAAACACAGTAGAAGGACTGGATATTATCAACGAGGCAGTTCAGAAGCGATACAGCTTCATTTATAAGCGCGATTGGATCTGTTTCACAAATCCAATCGCGCTTGATTACTTCAGAAGACAACCTGAGTGGGGAGAGAAGCTTTCCGTGTCAAATTTAGTGTCTCTTTTAAACAAAAAGTTTGGATTACCTTGCGAAAAACTTGTTTTCGGTATTCCACTCTGTCAAGATACCTTAGACTTGTTGGAAGACTTTTTGAAAGAGAAATACTCTAACATTTATCAGAGCGCGTATACAGTTTTTGAGCTACCTTCAGGACTACACTCAATTATCTCAGTAGAAGATGAAACTGCTTTATTTAGCTATTTCATCCTAGAAATTAATGATTGGGTAAGAAACAAAGGTGGCAGTCATATGTAGCTCTTTGAGATAGTGCGCGTGGATTGCAAAAGCGGCCCCTGGTCAACGACCGGGGGTCGTTTTTGTGCGCGATCGCTCACCGCTCGTTGCAACGCTTCCCGACTTCCGACTTCTGACTTCCAACTTCCACCAGCTAGCTAATGAAGTTGTAAGTTGAAGTCGGAAGTTACCGCAACGTGCAGCAGCAAGACCAGCCGCCGCCGATTGCGTACAAAAACGTCGGGCGATCGCTGAAGGCTACCGTAAATTGTCTGCAACGCGATCGCGCTGGCGGAGGCTTAACCCCTCCGGTCGGAGAACATCAATAAAATGCAAGCAATGCTTCGGGATAGTATATCGAAGTGCAACTTGCTGCGATCGGGTTTTAACTCTTGAAGTAGAGAAAGTTTTGCTACTACCTTAAGGTGTTAGCAAAACTTTCTCTACAAGCGTTAAAAAAGCACCTGCCGTAAATCGCCCGTAACGCGATCGCATTCTTAGAAGCCTTAACCCCCGCGCAGGCGAACATCCGCAACGCAAACAATGCTTCGGGATATATAGCGAAGTCAGACATGCAATTGTAGTTAACGACAAACCAGTTGAGGGTTAAGACTCCATCGGGAGAGTAAGCGATCGCGCAATTGTCGTGCAATTGTCGTTGAGTGAAACTCGATCAAGGGTTAAGGCTCGATAGGGAGAGTAAGCGATCAGCGTAAAATGTCGGCTGTTTTCACCCATCACGCAGCTTATGCAGACAAGTTGACTTGTCCTCTTCAACATTTATCACGTATGAAAGCCGCTCGTTGTCCAGTCAATTTCTCTGGAAGCATCAAGTCTTATTTTATACTTCATTTTCATTGGTTTAACACTTCGAGAAAACATTTCAACATTTCCGGAACCCTATAGGGCTTCGTTGTTATTGAACACTTCAAACAGAGAAGATGGGATTTACTTGTAAACCAGATGCATCAACTAGCACCCGCTTCTGGTTGTCGTTCGACTTCTTAGCGTCTGCATGGTGAAACAATCTGCTTGACAATAGGGTTTTAACCGTGCGGCTACGCTGTAGCTAATCTCTTGTGCAGCAACTCATTACCGCGTTGCATCCTCACGCAGACTGTACAGCAGTTCTCGCCAGCATCAAATTTTTGCAACGGTAGAGCATGAGTGGCGCGAATTTTACGACCGCACAAAGTCAACCAACTTTGCGATCGCGGATTTTCACTATCCATTAGGTGCAGCACTCCGTTTTCGCTTATCTGCCTTCCCAGTACTTCCATGCTAATACACTCGCGTTTTAGCCTAGTGTATAAACTTTGACAGACACCCTGCAAACTTTTGCAAAAATTTGCCGGACAACCTTATGTTATCCGGTTGCGAATTTTGACTTATGCACCACTGTTGTATCTCCAGTCGAGGGTTAAGGCTCGATTCCTAATTCTGTTGGTTATACAGCTAAAACTTCACACCCCTTAAGCCACAATTTGCAAATCAAGTTACCATTTCACTAGAGTTTTAGATGTTTAAATCACAAGCTTTAAGACAAAAATAAGCCACATAAAACGCAGACTTGCAAAACCGTTGATATACAAGAATCTTAGGCTTCAACCTAGCGTATACCCTGGTTGGAATACAACTTCTTCGGCCCCACCAAGATTGCTGAATCCTTACGGGAAATTGCTTCCAAGTTTGACGAGACAATCCAAGCAAACGCTGAGAAGGTTATCGCCAAGTATCAGCCCACAATGGATACGATTCTTGAGAAGTACCGCCCCCGCTTGGAAGGTAAGACCGTTGCCATCATGGTTGGTGGTCTACGTCCTCGCCACGTTGTCCCAGCTTTCCAAGACTTGGGCATGAAGATGATTGGTACAGGTTATGAGTTCGCTCATAACGATGACTACAAACGTACCGCTGGCTACATCGAAAACGGCACCATCGTTTATGACGACGTTACCGCTTACGAATTTGAGGAATTTATCAAAGCGCTGAAGCCTGATCTCGTAGCTTCTGGTGTGAAAGAGAAGTACGTCTTCCAAAAGATGGGTCTACCTTTCCGTCAAATGCACTCTTGGGATTACTCCGAACCTAGCGATGCCTACGGCGGGCTATGCGCCAACGCTCCTCAACATCATATAATGCAAGGTTTTTTCGCGTCGAGAGAAAAAAGAGTCTATTTCTAGCCTAAATGCAACTTCCAGGGTTATTTAGGAACCATCTGTTTTGATGCTTTAGATAGTATAACTCTTATGCAGTCTGGTTTTTAGATTTGAAAAGCATTTTGCTCAAAGAAAAACTGTTAAATAAAAGACTATTTTAAATGACTATTTTTTAGATTAAATGGTGCCGCAGCTACGCCCGTCGTAGACATCGCTTTTATTCGACAAGATTATTGAGGTGCAATTAGCAAAAGCGAGATGGAGTGTATCAAACCTAAATATGCTTAAGGTACGCAAGAGCCGTTATATCTTATGAGAATTGATAAACTATTAGGTACGAAACTGGAGATCAAAAACTTATGCTTAAAGACTCCCCAATTATTAGCGCATCTCCTGAAATTATGGGTGGTACTATAGTTTTTGCTGGAACTAGGGTTCCCGTGCAGACGCTTCTGGATTATCTCAAGGCAGGCGAATCTATCGACGATTTTTTGGATGGATTTCCGACTGTTACCAAAGAGCAAGTTATCGCCTTGCTTGAGGAGGCTGGAAAGCAGTTTGCTAGCATGGTGGCATAGCATGAAACTCTTGTTGAATGAGTGTATTGACCGCAAACTAGCGAGGGAGTTTGTTGGCTATGAGGTAAAAACTGTTCCTCAAATGGGATGGGCAGGAGTAAAGAATGGTCAACTTCTTGCCCTTGCAGAAGCAGACTTTGATGTTTTCATCACTGTCGATCGCAACTTGTCATTTCAACAAAATCTACCACAGTTCGATATTGCGGTAATTGTTTTACAAGCACAATCTAACCGTTTGATAGATATGAAACCTCTCGTACCGAAGGTCTTAGCTACTTTAGCCACGGCAGTTAAAGGACAAGCCACAGTAGTCGTTTTGTAAAAATAGAGCTTAGTAGTTCTGACCTTCAACTTCGGAATGCGTTGAGTTTCGCAGTTTTCAATTAAAACACCAATAAATTCCATTAGCGATGCCTCCGGCGGGCTACGCCAACGCTCTTAAACATCATAATAATGCAAAGTTTTTTTCGTGGTGGGAGAAAAAAGAGCCTATTTCTAGCCTATTATCTGTGAAATGCACAAGAAGTAACCCCTTGTAGCGATGTCTACGATGGTCACTGAGCGCGGCCATTGTGCGGGCTTCGCCTACGCATGATGCAAAAACACAATCAACACACTCAGATACGTCTTTATAGACTGCACAACCAACGAGAAATAGATGCGACTTGGTTCTCTTGATTTAGGTTAGCAGCGTTGCTGAGAGTGCCGTTTTGCAATTGATTCCAGATTTCGCCTGCCATCCTTCTAGCGATCGCTGATCCTACGAAGAAAGTCAGAGGTGAATACCCTACTCTAGAAAATGCTTCACGTATACGATTTAGTGCTGCTTGTGCAGTTTTCCAATGTTCATCTTGTTATAAGATCATCAATGCATTGAAGATGATTTTGATAGGAACACATAGGAATTCAATTTATGACTTTTTCCAGACATAAACGCACTTCCGCAATGGATCGCGTCCATGATTTCCCATTTGCTGGCTACTATTACCTTTATCACTTGGCAAAACAAGAATATTTTCAATAACAAAACCTAGCTGTTCGGCGAAATCAGAGAGAATCATATCTACTGAAATGCTTGCGCCTGCATAACGAACATTGTCGTTAACCATGAATAAAAGTGCCCCTGGTTTAAGAACACGAAAACATTCTTGTATTACACACGCCATCTCATAAAAATATCCTCTGACCATTCTTGGTATACCATTGTTATTCAACGCACCCTTTGCTTTTTGGTTATCTAGATATTTCAAGATAGCCTGCAACAAATTCTGTGAATCAGCAATAGTTAAAGCTCTTTCCCAGTCTGAGTTAATAGTCAATAAATCTTTGGGGCGATTTTCAACTGTACAACTTAGCATTTCCTGACGAAGGTTAATTAACTCCTTTTCAGAAATACCAAGTAGAGCTAGTTCTAGTGCATAAGTGCGAGTATAGTCGTATCGATTGCAATAGGGTGGGGATGTAATAATTGCATCATATACGGAATTGGCTAGGCGCGGCATAATCTCAAGACAAGATCCTTCATAAAGATGAATTTGGCCTTGAGAATTTTTAATTGGGAAAAGCTCAATTTGTTGTGTAGAAGGCAGTAAATCATCAATAATTTCACTTATTTTATTGGTGATCGCATTATCAAACTCTAGAATTTCGCCTTTATTGAAAGGTTTCTTGCTCTGTCCACGACCGGAACGATAATCCCAACGGAGGTACTGTCCATCTTTACGTGTATAACTTAGGGATTCTAAAACGCACAGTAAGACAAAGTTTAAAACTGCCTGGACTTTATTATTTTCTCTTTTGCAAGCTGCAAGATACTGCTCAATTGCATTTATAGTTAGTTCAGGATAAGCTCCTTTTGTTATTCTCAATTCTGGTAAGTCTTTTTTTTGCTCAGACTGCTTCCAAACCTGTAAATTTGACCAATTTTTTATCTTATCAAAATCTTCAGTAGTGAATTCAGAATCTAAAAGCTTTTTAGCATTAATTATTTGTTGACCAATGGGCAATAATTCAATACCGTCAGCGTCAATTCCAGCTTCTCTAGCAGCAAATAACGCAGTTCTACTGCCTGCAAATGGGTCTATAACCTTGCCTTGAGTAATTTTATATTGTTGTAATAGATATTCTATAAGAGATGCAGAAAAAGCTTCTTTGTATTTATACCATCGATAGATAGGTCTAGTCTTGTTAGCTTGAAAACTAACTATAAGTCGTGTCAATGAAGGATGAACTAAAAATTTATTCTGGAAGCGCTTGTACAGTTGCCTATCAAGGTTGTCAATTTCACCTAAACAATCACTTTCCACTTCGGACACGGTATTGGAGACACTTGCTAGGCTGAACACAGATAAATTTTCCTAGAGAATTAACTAGTCAAGTTAGTATAGTTCTAAATTTTAGGGGTAGATATATGATCATTGGTGTCAACTTAAGAAGATTTTGCCCAAATTTGTTGAGTGTAAGCGTCAATCTCTCGATGACGCTTACGCCTGGTTTTGACTAATCCAAAGAGTTTTTGATGTTCTACAAGATAAGGAACAAC
>NZ_JAIVFS010000099.1 GCF_020829645.1 Nostoc mirabile CHAB5784
TATTTGATTACTTCTCAATATTTCCGACATAGCAGCGCCTGTATTGTTCACAGTCTTCAAGGAATTTCAAAAATCTCAGCAAATCAGAGCATTTTTCTCTCACCAGAGACATAAAAGAGCGCTAATCCCTTAGATTCCCATTACAACTTGGTGCTGGCTGAGAACGGAGTTGAGAAATAGTCATCCATTAGACGAGTTGTTAGTTGATTATCGGTTAACTTTAGGATGATTATAATTTCTAGAGTGCAAGACGTTATCACTGAATAGCAAGGCTATTTAGCTAGTATAAAAACCTGATATACTCACAGCAGATTCTCCATAAGGAATGATGGGGCGATCGCTCCGAGTAGCCCCAGAGTATATTGAAAAAGTAAAGTCAGCACTTGGGCGTAACGGCTATCCCAGCCAGCAGTCCTTAGCTACTGATATAGGATTTTCTCTTTCCACAGTCAAAAGCTTCCTCACTGGTAAACCTGTTGACTATCTGAATTTCCTAGAACTTACCAAAAAACTGGGGTTTGAGTGGCAAGATATTGTATACAAAGAACCAGAAACAGAATTAGATGATGGCTTTTGGGAATGTTTGCGGTCTTTGGCGACTAACCAGACAGGGGGAAATCTAGCATTTGTCTTAGCTACCCCCGAATCACCGATTGACATGGCGCACAACACGGGACACAGTTCACCTTTTTTCAATATTTTCGGCTATACCGCATATCTGGAAGCATTAACTGAGACAGAAGCGCGGGAATTGATAGCGAGTTCGCCCATTCTCTTCACCGACGAAGATGTAGAGTGGATTTTAACAGAAAGTCGCCGCTGGCCACTGTTGTTACAAATTCTGTGTAGAGAAAGATTATTTAACTTAGAAGAAGGAGAGAATAATGATAATTGGCGTGAGGAAGGATTACAACAAATGAAATCATTTGCTCATTTATTAGATTCATAACTAGTAGAGTAACTATGAAAGCACACCGAATTGAAACAAAGTTAACTAAAAACGGAACCTTGATTCTTGAGGATTTACCGTTTCAGGCTGGCGAAGCCGTTGAAATTATCATTCTAGAAAGTCACACTCATCCCCAAGAAGCGAATTTGTATCCTTTGCGTGGCAAACAACCATACCGTTATGACGATCCTTTTGAACCTGCTGTGCCTCTGGAAGATTGGGAAGTCTTGCAATGATAAATTTAAATTGTCATTGCGATCGCACCTCAGTGAAGCCAAGCAATCCCCGTTTCTGAAAATTCTAGATATTAAGTAGGCAACCATAATTAAATGTAATATGTCATTGCGAGGAGGAACGACGTTCGCGCAGCGTGTCGCAGACAAGCAATCGCAAGGTTTTGGGATTGCTTCTCTACAGACGTTTAACGAACACTTCGTACCCTACGGGTTCTCCAAAGAACTACGCAATGACAAGTCTTCGAGGACATGATTATTATTTATAATTTTGCAGTGACAAATATAACAAACATTTGCTATGACTGATTTCTTATCCAAAACAAGGATTGAAAATGAGCCAGCAATATTATCTATATATAATGACGAATAACTATAATAGTGTGCTGTATACAGGAGTAACGAACAATTTACAAAGAAGAGTTTATGAACACAAAGAGAAAATGATAGAAGGATTTACTAAGAAATACAACATTACTAAATTAGTTTATTATGAAATTTTTGAAGATGCCTATACAGCCATTAGTAGAGAAAAACAGATTAAGGCAGGTTCCAGACGAAAGAAAATTGATTTAGTCAATAGGATCAATCAAGAATGGAGAGATTTATACGATGCATTGTAAATTTTACTGGTGTCAATTGCGATCGCACCAAGGTAAAGCTTACTAATCCTAGCCTTTGCGATTGCTTCATTCCGCTAACGCTGCATTCGCAATGACAGAGTGTGTCATTGCGAGGAGGAACGACGAAGCAATCCCAGCCTTTGCGATTTGATTGCGATCGCACCAAGGTAAAGCATGGCGTTCGGCGTGGCGGTAGGCATGGGAGCCGTGGCGTTCGGCGTGGCGACTAGAGAGTGAAGTTAGCCCTCTACTAGGAATCTTTAGCCGTATCAGCGAGGATGTTGATGCTGCTCTCAATCAAACAAGTGTTTATAACCAGCGCTTATTCCTCAGAGATGTTGCAGATAAATTAAATCTACAGTTGCAGAACTTCGCTCGTAGCAGCGACAAATACACAGTCCGTTTCTACCCCATTATCAAAAGTTGGCGTGAGATAGTAACTAACTATATAGATGAACTGGCTAAAATTACTGAACTCAGCCAAGAGATTGACTTGCCTTACATTATGGGGAATCCCATTGCACTAGAGCAAGAAATTTTCACGGGGCGTGATGACATCGGCTTACGCATCGAGCAGTTACTTTTAGATCGCCGTCGTCCACCTCTGCTACTATACGGTCAGCGACGTATGGGTAAAACTTCCCTCCTCAATAACATCGGAAAGTTACTACCTAGTAATATCATCCCCATGTTTGTAGACTTGCAAGGCGCACCTTCATCAGCTAGTGACTATGCAGGTTTTCTCTACAACCTGGCTAGAGATATGGAGAAGTCAGCGAAAAAGCAAGGTTTAACTCTACCGTCCCTAGCCCGCGAAGTGTTAAAATCTGACGCCTTCACTTATTTCTATGAATGGCTAGATAAAGTAGAACAGGCTTTAGAACAAAATACCGCCTTACTAGCGCTAGATGAATTTGAGGTGCTAGATAACGCCATAGCCAAAGGTCGCTTTGATGAACAGGATGTTTTGGGAATGCTGCGTCACCTCATCCAACATCGTCCCCGCTTCAAGATTTTACTGGCTGGCTCTCATACTATCGAAGAATATCAGCGCTGGGCTAGTTATCTCATTAATGTCCAAGTAGTGCATATCTCGTACCTCAAAGAAACGGAAGCACGACAATTAATTGAACGTCCCGTCAAAGATTTTACCCTCCGCTATGAACCTAACGCTGTTGAGCGAGTGCTACAACTCACTCGCTGTCACCCATTCTTAGTACAACTACTGTGTGCGGAAATTATTGTCCTTAAGAACGAGCAAGACCCCTCTATCCGGCGATTGGCAACTTTAGCGGATGTGGAAGCAGCAATACCAGAAGCTTTGCAAAGTGGTGGTTTTTTCTTTGCTGATATTCAAAACAACCAAGTAGACGCTACTGGAGAAGCTATTCTACGTTTTATCGCCGCTCAAGGGGAAGGGGCTATAGTTAGCCGCCAAACTCTATTGCAACTGTTCCCTGATGCTGATATTACTTTCAACTTGCTGTTGCAACGTGAGTTAATTGAAGAAGTTGACAACGGCTATTGCTTCCAAGTGGAGTTGATTCGCCGCTGGTTTATTTGAATCATGTCTGATAAGTTAACTTTTGACAAATACTATTTGTGCTGACGTAATTGCTCTACTATATATTCTTCCAGTTCTTGTTTTTCTCTATTACTAGCATTTCGTTGATAAGTTCTTCTAGTTTCTTGAATAAACCTACGTTTTTCGTTGGGAGAAGATTTGAGTTTACCTCCAGTTCCTTGCAGCTTTTGCTGTAATTCTTCCCAAGTCTTTTCACCCACACTTTCACCTAGTTTGACCAGTGCCTTTGGGAGTAACATTTTTGCCTCTCGTTGAAAATCTTCTTCTGTCTCAAGGGAAGCTAAATCTATATTGCTGAAGTCGATATCGATTTGAAAGTTACTCATAAAATTGTATTTATTCTGTTCAAAATTATTACCACAATTGGAGGAAGATGGGTTTTCAATTTTCACCTATGAACCCAAGATAGTATGATTGTACTGTTTGAAGTTGATAACTGATTTGAAAACATTAATTCCGAAAGTTGATTGAATACTTCCGGTAGTATAGCCCTACTTAATCATTCACAACAAGATTCCCAACTTATAAAAAGTAAGTAGGGAATCTAAGCCTTTTGATTTTCACTTATACAATAAGATTGCTATATCTTCAGAAAGAAGACATATCACTAATCTCCGTACAACCAAGTTAGCAATATTAGAAATGCTATCTTAAAGGCAAGGTCATTTGCTCAAATTTTGAGGATAATACTATGACTACAACGCTCAAAGAGGCTAATTCTATTGAGTCATTGCTAGGTAAAGAGGCAGAAGACCTACTTACCTACAAAGCAAAAGTTTCTCGTGATTTAATACATTTGCCGGGGCCAGACTTTGTAGATCGAATCTGGCTCAACAGCGATCGCAACCCGCAAGTAATACGTAATCTTCAGTTACTTTATTCTACTGGTCGTCTGGCAAACACAGGCTATCTCTCGATTCTACCGGTAGACCAAGGGATTGAACACTCAGCTGGCGCGTCTTTTGCGCCCAATCCGATTTACTTTGACCCAGAAAATATTGTCAAGCTAGCGATCGCCGCAGATTGCAATGCTGTTGCAACCACTTTGGGAACATTAGGCATCGTATCACGGAAATATGCCCACAAAATTCCCTTTATTGCCAAAATTAATCACAATGAATTGCTGACTTTCCCCAATCAATTTGACCAGGTATTGTTTGCAGATGTCGAACAAGCTTGGAATTTAGGGGCCGCGGCGGTAGGTGCGACAATTTACTTTGGTTCAGAGCAATCTACCAGGCAAATTCAAGAAATCAGCCGAGCTTTTAAACGCGCCCATGAACTCGGTTTGGTGACTATTCTCTGGTGCTATCTGCGGAATAATGCTTTTAAACAAGATAAAGATTACCACGTTGCTGCTGACCTCACCGGACAGGCGAATCATTTGGGTGTAACCATTGAAGCCGACATTATTAAACAAAAGTTACCTGAAAATAACAATGGTTACGGAGGAGTTGCTAAAGCCACTGGTAAGAGTTACGGCAAAACTGATGAGCGGGTTTACACAGAACTGACAACCGATCACCCAATTGATTTAACTCGTTACCAGGTGCTGAATTGCTACTCTGGGCGTGTGGGACTGATTAATTCTGGTGGCGCGACTGGTAAAAATGACTTCGCCGAAGCAGTACGCACGGCTGTAATTAATAAACGGGCTGGTGGTTCAGGATTAATTTCTGGGCGAAAGACCTTCCAGCGCCCCTTTGAGGAAGGTGTAAAACTGTTTCACGCCATTCAGGATGTTTATTTGTCGCCAGATGTGACAATAGCTTAGGGAGTGGGGAGTGGGGAGTAGAGACGCGATTAATCGCATCTCTCCCCTGTTCCCTCATCTCGCAATACGGTTCGGTTAAGGTTTTTTGATGAAAATTCTAGATCACAAAGATGCGATAAATCATTGTAGAGACGGCGATTCATCGCGTCTCTTGCCTTAATCGAACCGTATTGCCTCATCTCCCCACTCCCCAGTTGCCGATCCCCAATCCCTAACGAATTCAGAAAAAGCAAATCTTGGTAGGGATTCTGGGATATCCTTAGATAAGTGAAAGATTTGCCAAAAATAGTAAGAATGAAGCTGGCAGCAAGAGTAAGTCAGGTAACACCTTCATTAACCTTAGCGATCGCAGCCAAGGCTAAGGCACTGAAGGCAGAGGGAATAGATGTTTGTAGTTTTAGCGCTGGAGAACCAGATTTTGATACCCCAGCGCATATTAAAGCCGCAGCAGAAAAAGCTTTGGAAGAAGGCAAAACCAAGTATGGTGCAGCAGCTGGAGAACCAAAGTTAAGGGAAGCGATCGCCCACAAGCTTAAAATTGATAACGGTCTTGATTACAAGTCTGAGAATGTCATCGTCACCAATGGCGGTAAGCATTCTCTGTACAACTTGATCGTGGCGCTAATCGATCCAGGTGATGAGGTAATTATCCCTGCACCCTACTGGTTAAGTTATCCCGAAATGGTGACTTTGGTCGGTGGAGTCTCGGTAATTGTGCCCACAGATGCAACGACGGGTTATAAAATTACTCCCGAACAACTCCGTAAAGCAATCACGCCGAAGACAAAGTTATTTATTCTCAACTCTCCATCTAATCCTACAGGGATGGTATACACGCCAGATGAAATCAAAGCACTGGCGCAGGTAGTAGTTGATGCAGATATCTTTGTTGTCTCTGATGAGATTTACGAAAAGATTCTCTACGAGGGTGCAGAACATATCAGCATCGGTTCTCTGGGGAAGGAAATTTTTGACCGCACTTTGATTAGTAATGGGTTTGCGAAGGCTTATTCTATGACTGGGTGGAGACTTGGTTATTTAGCGGGGCCCGTGGAAATCATTAAAGCAGCGAGTACCATCCAAGGGCATAGTACATCTAACGTGTGTACCTTTGCCCAATATGGTGCGATCGCGGCTCTACAAAGTTCTCAAGATTGTGTCGAAGAAATGCGCCAAGCCTTCGCCAAACGCCGACAGGTAATGCTAGACAGACTCAACGCCATTCCCGGATTGAGTACCGCCTCACCAGATGGCGCTTTTTATCTGTTCCCTGATATCAGCAAAACCGGTCTAAAATCCCTAGAATTTTGTGACGCTTTGTTGGAAGAACATCAAGTTGCAGTCATTCCCGGAATTGCTTTTGGCGCTGATGACAACATTCGCCTTTCCTACGCCACAGATTTGGCGACGATTGAAAAGGGAATGGATAGATTAGAGAAATTTGTCAAGTCGCGTATTTAGTTAGTTGTCAGTTGTCATTTGTCATTTGTCATTTGTGAGGAGAATTTATCAACTCTCCAACTTCTTAACTCCACCTTTTCGACTCAGAACTGGTGGAGTTGATTTTTCAACCTGAAGTTTTGAGTTCCAAGCTTGAAATTTTGAGTTCCAAACCTCAAGTTTCGTGTTCCAATGCTGAAGCTTCGTGTTTCAAACCTCAAGCTTCGTGTTTCAATGCTGAAGCTTCGTGTTTTAATGCTGATATCATGTCCGCATAATTTAGTTATGATTCCCACAGTCATTGCACCCCACACGCCAGTCGCTCATGGGGGAAACCCCCAAGACCGCACTGGCTCCCCTTAATCCCCTCCCCGCAAGCAGGAGGGGAGACAAAGCGACGATTGTCGGGGTGGGGTTCTTCGGGTTTGATAAGTAATCAAGCGGACATGATATGACACTCCACAATCAAAAGCGATCGCTTTCTGTAATCACCTGCACAAATACAAAACTTCAAGTGCCTACTTCTGAAGTTTGCTGATTCTTTCTAGCGCTTCTTGGGCATCCTGTATTTTTCCTTGTTGTTTAAAGATATCTGCGGCTTGCTGCAAGTCAGTAATTGCCCCTTGCTTATCTCCCAATTTAATGCGGGCTAAACCCCGGTTGCTGTATGCTTCAGCTAAATTGGGATTAATCCGCAAAGCTTGGTTGTAATCTTCTATTGCTCCCTTGTTATCTCCCAATTTATAGCGGGCTAAACCTCGGTTGTTGTAGATATCGGCATCGTTGGGATCAATCCGCAAAGCTTGGTTGTAATCTTCGATTTGCGCTTTGTAATCTCCCAATTTAATGCGGGCCAAACCCCGGAGCTTGTATGCTTGGGCATCTTTGGGATTAATCCGCAAAACTTGGTTGAAATCTTCAATTGCCCCCTTGTTATCTTGCAATAACATCCGGGTAAAACCCCGTCTGCTGTAGGTATCGGCATCCTTGGGATTAATCCGCAAAGCTTGGTTGTAATCTTCAATTGCCCCCTTGTTATCTTGCAATAACATCCGCGCTAAACCCCGGTTGTTGTAGGCATTGAAAGCGTTGGGATTGAGGCGAATAACTTGGTTGTAATCTTCAATTGCTTCCTTGTAATCTCCCAATCCCATCCGGGCAACACCCCGACTGTAGTAAGAATTGGCATCGTTGGAATTAATCCGCACAGCTTGGTTGAAATCTTCGATTGCCGCCTTGTTATCTCCCAATCCTATCCGGGCTAAACCTCGGTTGTTGTAAGCATTGAAATAGTTGGGATTGAGGCGAATAGCTTGGGTAAAAGCTGCAACTGCTCCTTGCAAATCTCCTTTTTTTAGCTTATCTACACCCTGATTATAGAAGTCTTCAGCCGTAGGCGTTGTAACTTTGGGGGCTTGAGAAAGACGAATTCCCAAGAAATTTTGATCACCAGCATAACTGGAAGCATCAGTTAGACGAATTCCCAAGAAATTTATGTCGCTAGCATAACTGGGCTGATTGATGGTTGCAGTAGTGGTAAATGTAGTCAAGGTTGCTATGGTGAAGGTTTTTGCAACCCCTATCGACAATTGAGGAAACAAGAATTGTCTTATAAATAACATAAAAAATAAATGTTATTGTTGAGTGTTTATAGAAAATAATACAGGCTTAGTAAGGAACTTTACGGCGATTTGTCTTTAAGCACCACAATATGTAAGATACTGCATTACGCTAGTGAACATTTTTTTAATTGTAAGTCTTTTAACCTGATGTTCATGGTTCTCAGCCTTATGTTTTCTGTCCCGAGCTAGTAGTTCCGAGTTCCGAAGCTCAAGTTCCGAGTTCTAAGCTCAAAGTTCCGAGTTCCGAAGCTCAAGTTCCGAGTTCTGAAGCTCAAGTTCCGAGTTCTAAGCTTGAAGTTCCGAGTTCTAAGCTTGAAGTTTCGAGTTCCAAGCTTGAAGTTTCGAGTTCTGAAGCTCAAGTTTCGAGTTCCAAGCTTGAAGTTTCATGTTCCGAAGCTCAAGTTCCGAGTTCTAAGCTTGAAGTTTCAGATGAATGGTGGGAGCAAAAACGTCAATTGGGTTTTGGGCTTAGTTAATGTCAATTAATTCCAGCACCATCAAGCTGAATTTTGCATCAAAGGGTATGGTTGAATCAAAATCTGTGCCGGAATTCCCAATTGTTCATGCAAACCCCGAATCATCTCTAACGTTAGCGCCTGCTTGCGATGCAAAATGTCGGCAATTTCTGCTTTACTGCCAATAACAGGCTCTAATTCATCTACAGACAACCCACGGGATTCGAGATAATATAAGATTGCTTCAATAGGATCTGGTGCTTCGATTGGGTAATGCCTTTGCTCGTATGCTTCCACCAGCGTAGTTAAAACTTCCAATCGGTCAGACTCTGGTGTATTTAGTTCTGCATCAAACAATCTTTCAATTTCATCAAGCGCAGCATGATAATCAGCTTCGTTGCGGATTGGACGGGTTTCAAGCATAGATATTACTGTCTCAAATACTTGTTGCATCTACGTTATCCTACTCCTACCTCCTTTTATCGTTTGCTAGTTTGTGGGTTTTATCATGACTGAACGTCAGCGTCCCCCGATACTTAAACCAAATGAATTCTACACATTCCGCAGCTATTTTCAAATGAAATTTGCTCCCGCCGATATTCTGCGGGAATTAGGAGTAACTTTAACTAAAACAACAATTAATTTACCTGTCGCTGCTTCAGAATTACTGACTCGACTATCAGACTTACGCCAACGCCTAGAAGAAGCGATCGCTCGTGTTAGTCTAACTAGTGAAGCAGCTAGACGCGAAGTACTAATCGCACCCATTTTATTAGAAGTAGCCCATATCACAAAAGCAATAGTTAATATTGAGTACCCTATCGAAGTTAATCAGTATCTCAGAGGTGACTTAGACTACTATCTTCAGTCAGAACACAATATTTTAGTGGTAGAAGCAAAACAGGCAGATTTAACACGGGGATTTACGCAGTTAGCGACAGAGTTAATTGCCTTGGATACATGGGTAGAATCAAATGAGCCAATCTTGTATGGTGCTGTAACTACTGGGGATATTTGGCAGTTTGGTAGTTTTGATCGTCAAGAGAGGAAAGTCAGTCAAGATTTAATGTTGTATCGAGTGCCAACTGATTTAGAAATATTAATGCAGATTTTAGTGGGAATTTTGATGCAAGGTTAAACAGATGCAACGCCTCAAGTATCTACTTCTGAAGTTGGTTGATGATTTCCAGCGCTTTTTGGGACTCCTCTATTTTTCCTTGTTGCTTAAAGATATCTGCGGCTTGCTGGAAGTCAGTAATTGCCCCCTTTTTATCTCCTAAGCCAGCGCGGAAAATGCCCCGATTGTAGTAGGCTAAGGCATCATTAGGATTAATCCGCAAAGCTTGGTTATAATCTTCGATTGCCCCCTTGTTATCTTCCAATTCATCGCGGGCATTTCCCCGGTTGATGTAAGTTTTGGCATCGTTGGGATTAATCCGCAAAGCTTGGTTGTAATCTTCGATTGCCCCCTTTTTATCTCCCAATTTAGCGCGGACAACACCCCGATTACTGTAAGCTTCGGCATAGTTGGGATTAATCCGCAAAGCTTGGTTGAAATCTTCCATTGCCCCCTTTTTATCTCCCAAATCAGCGCGGGCAACACCCCGGTTGCTGTAGGCTTCGGCATAGTTGGGATTAATCCGCAAAGCTTGGTTGAAATCTTCCATTGCCCCCTTGTTATCTCCCAAATGGGCGCGGACAAGACCCCGGTTGTAGTAGGCTTCGGCATAGTTGGGATTAATCCGCAAAACTTGGTTGAAATCTTCCATTGCCCCCTTGTTATCTCCCAATTGAGCGCGGGCAACACCCCGATTACCGTAAGCTTCGGCATAGTTGGGATTAATCCGCAAAGCTTGGTTGAAATCTTCGATTGCCCCCTTGTTATCTCCCAATTGGGCGCGGGCGCTTCCTCGGTTGCTGTAGGCTTCGGCATAGTTGGGATTAATCCGCAAAGCTCGGTTGTAATCTTCGATTGCCCCCTTTTTATCTTCCAATTGGGCGCGGACAACACCCCGGTTGTTGTAGGCTTCGGCATAGTTGGGATTAATCCGCAAAGCTTGGTTGAAATCTTCGATTGCCCCCTTGTTATCTCCCAATTGGGCGCGGACAATGCCCCGGATGCTGTAGGCTTGGGCATAGTTGGGATTGAGGCGAATTGCTTCAGTATAAGCTGCGATCGCTCCTTGCAAATCTCCTTTCTTTTGCTTATCCAAACCCTGATTATAGAAGTCTTCAGCCGTGAGTGTTGCAACTTTGGGAGCATCAGTTAGACGAATTCCCAAGAAATTTATGTCGCTAGAATAACTGGGCTGATTGATGGTTGCAGTAGTGGTAAATGTAGTCAAGGTTGCTATGGTGAAGGTTTTTGCAACCCCTATCGACAATTGAGGAAAGAATAATTGTCTTATAAATAACATAAAAAATAAATGTTATTGTTGAGTGTTTATACAAAATAATACAGGCTTACTAAGGAACTTTACGGCGATTTGTCTTTAAGCACCACAATATCTAAGATAGTGCATTACGCTACTGGACATTTTTTTAATTGCAAGTATTTTAACCTGATGTTCAGGGTTCTCAGCCTTATGTTTTCTGTCCTGAGCTACTAGTTCCGAGTTCAAAGCTCGACGTTCCGAGTTCAAAGCTCGGCGTTCCGAGTTCCAAGCTCGGCGTTCCGAGTTCCAAGCTCGGCGTTCCGAGTTCCAAGCTCGACGTTCCGAGTTCAAAGCTCGGCGTTCCGAGTTCAAAGCTCGGCGTTCCGAGTTCCAAGCTCGACGTTCCGAGTTCCAAGCTCGGCGTTCCGAGTTCAAAGCTCGGCGTTCCGAGTTCAAAGCTCGGCGTTCCGAGTTCAAAGGTGGAAGTTTCATGTTCCAAGCCTGAAGTTTTATGTTCTCTTGTCCAATGCCCAATGCCCCATGCCCAATGCCCCCTCACATCTACATCAACTCCATCTCCCGCAACCCCTGGCGTAGTCTCTTGGCCTCTTGGGGATTATACCTTTCGTGAAGGGCGATCGCTTTTCTAAAAGCTGTTAAACTATCTTGATGATTGCCAACTTTAAGCAACACTACCCCTAAATTTTGATACGCTTCGGCATAGTTGGGATTTAACTCAATTGCATTTTGATAATATGCGATCGCATCTATAAATAAACCCAAAGCTTTAAATATCATCGCCAAATTATAATGTCCAAAAACAAAATTAGGGTCAATCTTCAAAGTTGTGGCGTAAGCAGTTTTTGCACCGTTTAAATCTCCTGCTGCTTTGAGTAAGTTACCCAAGTTGATGTATGCTCCTAGTTTGAGCATGGGGTAAATTGGCAATTTAATCGCAGCTTGATAATGATAAATAGCCTGTGGGGATTTTTGCAACCGACTGTAAGCAATGCCTAAATGATAGTGGAGTTCATATAAAATATCGTAGTTTTCTTCAGCACCGATGATTCCTCGTCTAAGCAACTCCATACCTTGGGTAATTTTCCCAGTTTCCACATACAATGCCCCTAATTTACTGCAAACATAGGGGTCATCAGGATGAGTAGCGAGAAACCCTTCCATTGCTGTAGCTGCTTTGGCATATTTGTTATTTTGAGCGATCGCACTTTTTTGATATCCTACGTGTAAAAGTGCCACTCCTGGTAAATAACCTACTTGCCAATGGGGTTCTTTGTTTATAATTGCTGACACACTATCATCCACTAGGGCATGATAAGGACGGTCAAAGCGAATATCTGGATGATTGCGGAACAGCCTGGAAACCAGAGAATAGGGAGATTGTTCTGCACCAATCTCGTGGCGGACGAGGTTAATGAGCAGGTATTCATCTCTTGCGATCGCCTCTCGCAACTGCGGTACAATTGCTGGTGTCAGAGTTTCATCAGCATCTAATACCAGAATCCAATCACCAGTGACATATTTTAGAGCTGCATTGCGGGCAGCACTGAAGTCATTACACCATTTAAAATGATAGACTTTTGCACCGAGTTGTTGGGCAATATTGGGAGTGCGATCGATTGAGCCTGTATCCAAGACTACCATTTCATCCACCACAATTCTTACACTGCTCAGGCATTTAGGCAGTGTTGCTGCTTCATTTTTCACAATCATGCACAGACTGAGTTTCATATTGCCAATCAATTCTGGTTCAAATTTTTTGCTTACTGTTGTTACCAACTTTTATTTTGTGCCGATATAGCATCAGACCATCATAAGGCGAGTTTTTAATAAAGGACAGTCATTTGTCATTTGTCATTTGTCATTTGTCATTTGTCATTTGTCATTTGTCATTTGTCAAGAGTTACTCTTTGATGGCAAGAAAATATCTTCACAATCAGTAAATTATACTGAAAATGTGATGTCTTATTGGCAAGGATACCTCGATAAGAATTTAACTACTATCAAAGTAAGACTTATAGAGTTTTGCCTGAGTCGCAGAGCTATTTGAGTCGCTTATCTCCGTCGGCATTAGCTACATTAAAAGAGATGGACGAGTAATTGATAATTCGTAATACTTCGGCTCCTTTCGACTTCGCCCTTCTCTTCTTAGGCTGCGCCCTAAGCGTAGCTATGCCGCAGGCTTTACGGCTACGCTCTCCCAAGGCTCAAGGCAAGTGCGAGAGTACAAGTTCGTAATTCATAATTATTTTGGCGTATTTGTCTCCTGATTCGCTAGGCTATGTATATCCTGGTTCTTCTGAAGCGTACTATGGATTTTGAAAGCAAAGCCAATGCCCCAACTCCCACAGACAACATAGAGTTTGCTCAACCAATTACTACCCGTAAGCCATTAGAATTGCTACGAGATACTGAGGCTTTGCTACGTCGCCCAACGGTAGCAACACTGTCGCCGATTTTGCCACCAAAACTGAGCAATAAATTCCAAGCAACGTCATCTTTGGCAGATGATTCTTTTAAAGAATTGGCAGAAATTGACCTAGACACTATTAGTGATTTTGAATTGCGACATGCACGAATTGGTGTTGGCTTAAGCTTTGTTGGTTTTGGGGCGCTAATGATATTAGTGCTGCTGCTGTACTTAAACACGTTGCGTCCAGAACTCAGTACAGGTGAGCAGATTCGACAATATTGGTATCAATATGTTTGGTTTGTCAGTTTGGGTGTTACAGGAATGTTTATGTTGGGCCGTGAAGCAATGCGTCCTATGCCAAGGCGACGGAAATCAAAATAGCAAGTGCTGAGTAAAAGTAATTCGTAATACCTTACGGCTTCGCGTAGCGTTTCACAGGAAAGGTTTCTCTACGCGATGCTGCACCTACCTTGCTTAAGAGTAAGGGTACGCCTACGGTCATTAAGTTTTATAACGGGGATTTAGAAAGAGCCACAAAACTTGCCGATGATGAAGAGGGACTTAAACCCTCAGAATTGGTTAAAGGTTATGAATCACGATGCTTTCATCGTTCCACCAGGTTCAAAGATTTCTCTGAAAAAAAACTATGACCCAGCCTATAAAACTGAGTTTCATGAAAAAGCTGATGCTGCAACTAAATTACAGGTAGATATTGAACGACTAGCAAATTACCAAAATATTCTCTACGCTCAAAACACTTATGCCTTGTTGATTATTTTTCAGGCAATGGATGCTGCTGGTAAAGATAGCACAATTAAACATGTAACCTCTGGTGTGAACCCGCAAGGATTTCAGGTGTTTAGTTTCAAGGGGCCTAGTGCGGAAGAATTAGACCATGACTACCTGTGGCGAACAACTAAGGCTTTACCAGAAAGAGGTCGAATTGGAATATTCAACCGTTCATACTATGAAGAAGTATTAGTGGTTCGTGTCCATCCAGAAATGCTGAAAAAACAACAACTTCCCCACTTACCTGAAGGAAATAAGATATGGAAGCAGCGTTTTGAAGAAATCAATAACTTTGAAAAATATTTGGTAAATAACGGTGTAATTATCCTGAAGTTTTTTCTGAATGTCTCAAAAGCAGAGCAGAAAAAACGCTTCTTACAACGGATTGATTTTCCTGAAAAAAATTGGAAGTTTTCAGATAGCGATGTCCGAGAACGAGCTTTTTGGGATGATTATATGAATGCTTATGAAGAAGTTTTCAACAATACTAGTACAGAATGGGCCCCGTGGTATATTATTCCTGCCAATCGCAAATGGTTTACACGCCTGACTGTTGCCAATATCGTCTGCACAAAATTACAAGAACTAAATCTGCAATACCCGACAGTTAGTGAAGAACATAAACAGCAACTTTTGCAGGCAAAACGCATTTTAGAACAGGAAGATTGAGTTATTTATTTAAGAAATCAAGCGTAAAAATCACAGAATTGTGTATGATTTATTTATTAAAGATAAAATTAATTAATTATTTTTGTAACTAAATAAGTTTGTCTGATAGTGACAGGCAAAAAATCATGACTCAGATGGCAGAAAATGCCAAAAATCATCTACCTCACTTTAATAATGCTGCCTTTGATATTGTGGCGATCGCGTGCAAGCGACTTCAGTCGTGGGCTTGAATTACGAATTACGTTAGCGAGTCCTCGAGCGTCATTATCAATTACGAATTATGTTGACGGCACGCTTTCCTTATCACAGTCGGAATTAGTACATTTTTTACGTCATAAGGCTGACTTATTATTTGAATCGGTTGCAGCCACTTACAAAAATAGAGCGATCGCCCTTGTGCTAACTGGAACGGGTAGCGACGGCGCGATGGGAGTAAAAGCAATTAAAAAAATGGGCGGTATGATTATTGTTCAAGACGTAAAAACCGCCGAATTTTCCGGGATGCCTTCCGCCGCAATTCAAACTGGCAATGTAGATTTTATTCTTCGCCTCGATGAAATCTCCAGCGCCTTGGTAACTTTGGTCATGGGAGAATCTTAACTAAGGGACTTCCAGAAAATAAATTATCCAATTTACTCAGATAATATTTTTCTTTCTCCCCCTGCTAAGAGCTAATAGCCCCCCTGCCTACACTGCGATCGGATATTTTTTTAGTTGGAAGTCCTAAGCTGAGGGGCTGAGGAAATATATTTTAAAATGCAACTTGGTGTCAACATAGTTTAAGTTACAGCAGATTGCAACAGGCGTGAGGTACAGATAATCGTAGGGGCACAACATGTTCATGCGTGCCATCAAAACGACTTTCTTTCCCCCAGCAAGAACAGCAAGAACTGCCCCCTTGCCTTAACAGCGATGGGATATTTACGATAAATCCCGCAAAGTTTCTTTGGTGGACTATTAGTTTAAACTATTGAAAAATCCAAAATCCAAAATTGATTGACTCTGTGCTTACTCAGTTACCGACTATCAACGCCCTGAAACAACCCACTAGCTCTACTTGGGTTGAACAAGCGATCGCTAATTTAGATATCATCTTACTCGACCACTCGCACTGTGAACGCAAAGCAGCAGGCGTAGCCTTGAACATGATGTTTCGCTACCCTTCCAATACTAAAATGGTTCGGGAACTAACTGCGATCGCCCGCGAAGAACTAGAACACTTTGAGCTAGTTAACCAATGGTTAGAACGCCGGAATATTCCCCTAGCTCCCCTACCACCGCCTCCCTACGGCGCTCTTTTAAAAGCTGCTGTCCGCCCTAAAGAACCTGAGCGATTCCTGGATTCCTTACTAGTCATTGGTTTAATAGAAGCTCGCTCTCACGAACGCCTGGGACTATTAGCTGCTCACTGTCCAGAGCCAGAGTTAGCAAAATTTTATCGTGGGCTAATGGCATCCGAAGCGCGTCACTACGGTATATATTGGGTTTTAGCTGCTACTTATTTCGACAAAGAAATTGTCATGCAACGGCTTGATGAATTAGCAATTGTCGAAAGTGAGTTGCTGGCGACTTTGCACCCAGAACCTAGAATTCACAGTTAGTAGACTAAGGTAACAGATATGAAGCTTCAGTTAACACACCTGAGACTGCTTGTCTCCAACTATAAAGATTCTTTTCTGTTCTACCGGGATCTGCTGAAATTTGATGTCGATTGGGGCGATGAAGATAGCGGATATGCTGAGTTTAATACCGGATATCTTAAGCTCGGTTTGTTCAAAAAAGAATTAATGGCTGAAGTAGTTCCAAGAATCGAACAGCCTTCATATATTGCCAATCGAGATAAAATTGTCTTGATTTTCGCAGTCGATAACGTGGATGAGGTCTATCAGCAAGTAAAAGATCACAATGCGATCGTTGTGACTCAACCACAAGATCGCCCCGACTGGGGAATCCGCACAGCTCATTTTCGCGATCCTGATGGCAATCTCATCGAAATCTACAACAATTTAGGAATTGTCAGTTAAAAGTTCGCTGTTAGTTTGATTTATTATTGCCCACTTACTTATTGCACTATCAATACGTCCCCCTACAATTTTAGGCATTTCTAGCCTTCCAAATTCCTTGGTAATTAAAGCTAGAATAATGTTTAATTACAGTTTTAATCAGGCTAGCTTCCACTATTCAGGTTCACTGTCTATAGCAGTCCTAAATCATTTGTGAAAGTTTCTGTTGATTCTTCTCTCTGTGTTCTCTGCGCCTCTGTGGTTCGATTAAAAAGTAATTTTCACAACTCAGATAGGATTGCTATATATAGGATGCTGGCTTTTTCTTCAGCACTCTATTCATAAAACCAATAACCAAAATATAAAGAATTGGCGCAATTTTTGGTCTGATTAAAATAATTCGTAATTCGTAATTCGTAATTCGTAAATTTTGTTTTGCATTAGCGAACGCGAGTGCGTCTCTAAGAGTTGCGTTAGCGAGTCCGCGTTCGCTTTTAGCGTCTCTTCGAGAGCGTCCGGGGATTTTAACCCCACCGCAAAACTTGTCGCGATTTAGAAGCGAGGGACTTAGACCCCTCAAAAATGTTAATGTCTATAATAACTTCAGATAAATTGTATCATTTAGATTTGAATTAGCCTTAAAATTCCTGATTAGTTTTTCCCATAAAATAATTTATTCGCTTAAACATATCTTTAAATTTTCTGAACTTATTTTTGCATTAGTACCAGCATATACAAATTTGCTTTTATTACTTATTTTATAAAATTCACTTTTATATTTTATTTTTTTACCTTTTAAGGGTGCGATTAAAGGAACTGCGATCGCAGATTTATTTATACAGACAGTACCAGGATTTAGGTAGTGGTATTATATAACCTTGTATACAGAAATGTTACTTGTTTGGGTAAATTTTTATATAGGTTTAGATTGGATTAACTAACCCTAAATTAAATAAAGCATTACCCAAACTTAATCAAAATCAAATATTTTTTATTCAGCATTATCTTTAAGTAACCAAACCATCCTCATGACATTTTCAAGACGTAAATTCTTTGCAGTAGCAGGTACAACTGCTGTCGGCACTTTGATGGTGTCTCCTTTAGAAGGTCTTCTTGCTAAACAAACTTTTGGTCGAAGATTTGGTAAAGGATATGGGCCACTTGTAGCAGATCCCAAGGGCTTGTTAGATTTACCCGCCGGATTTCAGTATCGAACTTTTTCTCTAACAGGTGAATTAATGAGCGACGGCACTAAAGTGCCTGGTGGTCATGATGGTATGGCAGCTTTTCCCGGCCCCAAAAACACAGTTATTCTGGTTCGTAATCACGAACTTAGCCCTACTTCTGATACACAAGTTCAGGGTACAAATCCTTACGATCCATTTTGTAAAGGTGGCACAACAAATTTGATTATTGGGCCTAATTGCCAGCTAATCAAACACTTCACTTCTCTAAGTGGAACTTTTCGTAACTGTGCAGGTGGACTAACTCCTTGGGGTTCATGGATTAGTTGTGAAGAAAACACCTCCACTCCGACTTCGTTTCCGCTAGGAGATAGAAACTATGTCTCGAAGTTCCACGGCTATAACTTTGAAGTTCCAGCTAGCACCACTACTCCTGTAAAGCCTGAGCCTCTAATAGCTATGGGAAGATTTAACCATGAAGCTGTTGCCGTAGACCCCAAAACAGGAATTGTCTATGAAACTGAAGATGCGGGAGATAGTCTCTTCTACCGTTTTATCCCGAAAGTACGTGGCAAGTTAAAGGAAGGAGGCACTCTCCAAGCTTTAAAATTCAAAGATATCTTTCAAGCACAAACCTTTGCGGATTTCCCCAAGCAAAAGCCGATGAAAGTCGAATGGGTGACGATTACTGAGCCAAATCCACCAGAAGATACTGTACGAGTAGAAGGTTTCGCAAAAGGAGCGGCCCAGTTTGCTCGTGGGGAAGGTATCTGGTACGGTAACGGTGAATTTTACTTTTGCTGCACAAGTGGTGGTGCTTTAGGGCTTGGCCAAGTGTGGCGCTATATTCCGGCTAAAGAGACAATTGAACTGTTTGTAGAGTCTACATCTGTTGCCGAACTGGAAAATCCAGATAACATAGTTGTTTCACCTTACGGCGATCTCATTCTTTGTGAAGATGGAGATGATCAGCAGTTCTTAGTAGGTGTTACTCCCAAAGGAGAACTTTATCAATTCGCGCGTAATGCTCTGAATACAAACGAGTTCGCTGGTGCTTGCTTCTCACCTGATGGTAAGACTTTGTTTGTCAATATCCAAACTCCTGGTATTACTTTCGCTATTTGGGGCCCTTGGACAAGTCATAACTGATATCAAGTTGTAATATTAACGTCAGCGACGCCGAATAGCCCGCACAACTCTTGGAGACGCTGCGCGTAGCAAGATCCCCGAAGTGGTACGACATGGTTCGACTCCCTTCTCCTGTCGGAGACGCTAACGCGAACGACTGCGCCCTTCTCTTCTTAGGCTACGCCCTTCGGCTACGCTCTCCCAAGGCTCAGGACAGGCTCAGGACAGGCTCAGGACAGGCTCAGGGCCAGCCGCTCACCAGCCGCTCAGTGACCACCGCAGGCATCGCTACTATATCGTTGAATTGTCGTTGACAAGGAGACTTGGGGAGGGGAAAACAATTCCTCTCCCCAAGTCTTTTCATTGACACCTTGAGAGTACCGCCTGAAATGGACTGTGCAAGAATTGCTATTTGCTGAGTAAATTGAGATATAGAACCAGAAATATTTTCTGTGTAAACTTGACCAGCAAATGGTGATGAAAAACTATTATCAAGATTTTTTAATTCGTGATTGGGTGCAAAGCGATCGCACAAGAGCCGCCGAAGTCATCAGTTATGTATTATCAGAATACGGTCTGGGTTGGGAACCAAAGGGCGCTGACCGAGATGTGCTGGGAGTAGAGGAATATTATTTAGCTACTGGGGGAGAGTTTTGGGTAATTGAACACCAAAGCCAGTTAGTAGGTACTGGAGCATACTACCCCATACAACGAGGCGAAAAAGCTGTAGAAATCCGCAAAATGTATCTTTTGCCCAGCATTAGGGGTTTAGGATTAGGGAAATATTTGTTACAACAGCTAGAAGCAGCGATCGCAGAGCGTGGTTTTGAGCAAATTTGGATTGAAACCGCCAGCGTTTTAGTAGAAGCAGTCAAGCTCTATGAAAGCAACGGCTACACTCCAGCAACGGGAGTAAAAACAACAAGGTGCGATCGCGTGTATCTTAAGTCATTGGTCAAACACAAATGACTTATGACTAATGACCAATGACAAAGGACAACCCTAAATGCACACTTGGATTAAAAATCTTACAGGCTTACTCAATCTTTTTCTCCAATCCCATTGTCCTCTGTGCCAACGTGCAACCTCGCAAGAATTTTGTCAAAATTGCACCAGACAACTGCAAAAATGTCAACGTCAAGACCCGATTTCTTTGTGGCAAGAGCCAATACCAGTATTTGGCTGGGGGGAGTATGGTGGCCCGGTGAAACGAGCGATCGCAGCGATGAAATACGAAAATCAACCCCAAATAGCTCGTCCCTTGGGTCACTGGTTAGGAGAAGCATGGTTGTTAAATTCACCAAGCCGAGATAACCAGCCTGTGGTAGTTCCCATCCCACTCCACCCTAGCAAGCAAAAGCAACGTAAATACAATCAAGCCGCACTCATAGCCCAAAGCTTCTGCGAAATAACTGGATTAAAATTGAAACTAAACGGTTTAGCAAGAGTGCGAGAAACTGAAGCGCAATTTGGTTTATCAGTATCTAAACGAGAAAAAAACTTGGCTAACGCTTTTGCTGTTGGCCAAGTTTTTCGCCATCGTCCCCCAAATGTCCCAGTGCTGTTAGTGGACGATATTTATACTACTGGTGCTACTGCTAGGTCTGCTGTGCAAGCACTTCGTCAATATGGAATTGTGGTTTTAGGATTAGTAGCAGTAGCCACTGCCGTCAAAGACGGATAAATCAAAAATTAATGGTCAGGTTTTAGCAGATTAAGTACATAAATTGACCGAATTACCCTATTTTTGTAGACAAAATTGCTTGAAATGTATGAATAAAGTTTTTGCGGCAGGTTTAAAACAACTCATCATTATTCCTGCCACATTGCTGGCAATAGGCATAAGTACAAGTGCAACTTTTGCTCAAAATAAGTTGTATAGTCCAATTCCTTTATCTAACAGTACTGAATTTTCCGATCGCCTCTCAGACAAAGACATTCCCACAGGTCAAGGTGGGTTTGCCCGTGATTACACAGTGAAGTTAGAGAAGGGCGATAATTTAGCAGTTGACCTGTCATCGGAAAACTTTGACAGCATCATCACCCTGCTAGGACCTGATGGATCGACTTTGGCAGAAAATGATGATGGCCCTGATGGTAGTAGCAATTCCCTACTATTTACTCGCATCGTAGAGACAGGGGATTATGTGATTCGTGTCCGGTCTTTTGGGGAAACTGGGATTGGGGCTTTTAAACTGAAGGTGACAAAGCTGCAACCGATTAAATGAAGGGAGTGGGGAGTAGGGAGTGGGGAGTGGGGAGTGGGGCAAAACAATTCCACTCAGCACGGGCTAAGGGACTTCCAAGAAATAAATTACTCAAATAAACGTAGACGCAAAGCGGTGAAGCAGCGCGGTCTTGGGGGTTTCCCCCATGAGCGACTGCTGTTAGCGCAGCGTTAGCGTTCGCGCAGCGTCTCGTAGAGAGGTACGAGCGTCACCCGGAGGGCTTGCCGCAGGCTACCACAGAGGCACAGAGAACACAGAGGAATGAGGAGAAGAGAGTTTTTTCGCCAGTTTTTTGGGTATTTTTTTATTTGGAAGTCCCTAAACGCCCCGCTACCGCTAACAGCACAGGGCAATCAAAACTCTTGAGGGTTATTGGTCATGGGTTATTCTCCTCATCCCACTCCCCACATCTTAAAAAACAGTCAATACACACAGAAATAAGGCTTCAGTCCACTCAACGACTGCGCCGTAGGTATCTCCTGTGTGTCCGCCTAATTTGTGGTTGAACCATGCACCAGTTAAAGTGGCGATCGCACTTCCAGCAATTATCATTGCCAGCGCGAGAAATAGCTGTTGTTTATCTATGAACCAAACTAAACCACTCAAACCAAACAGTAACAACAATCCTGGTAACAAATCTTTGTAAGAACGAATGGCTTGTTTGTGAAATGCACCTTTACCAGTTGGTTTCAGGTAAGGATATCGCGCGATCGCTACCTGTTGTCCCCAACGTCCCCAGCCACAAGCAGCCATCAGCAGCAACCAACGGTTTTCTGGCATATCCGTCAAAGCTGCTATTTTTAGTATCACCAAGGCGATCGCTGCCATTGCCCCAAATGCACCTGTAGCACTATCTGTCATCACCTCCAGCCGCCGATTTGGGTCGCCTACTGCCAAACCATCGGCAGTATCCATTGCCCCATCTAAGTGCAGTCCTCCAGTTATGGCAATCCAAACGCTGACTACTAAAGCACTACGAGTTAACACTGGCATACCCAGATAATCCATCCCCGTATCCAGTAATCCTAAAATTCCCCCAATTATTAAACCTACAACCGAAGCAAGACGTGCCACTCCCCGAAAGTCTAATCCGTCCAAATACGGTACTGGAATACTTGTATAAAATATAATACTAGCTGCCAGCTTTAACAGCAGCTTTTTCCACCACTGTTGCTGTTTCGTCATCTTAGTAACATTAATATATGGTTAATTGCTGAATAATAGACTTGGGTTCAGTACAACCAACATGAGCATACTTTAAAACTTTAGATAAGATTTACTTCTATTAGAGATTCTTCTTAAAAATTTTGTTATGCTGTTCTAAGTGGTAAATAAATAATCAAACGTAGTTTTTATACAAAATAAGGAATGATTCAGGAAATTAAAATTCCATCAGGGATCAAAATTAGTGTTTTGTATTCGTTAACTAAAAACTTACTCCAAATTATTTAGACGATTGCCCCACAAAATTGATATTTTTTAAATGTAGGAAGTAAACAAGCTATTCAATTATGACAGTTTAGCTATGTTGTCGCTCTCCTTAGCTCAATCGCTATTTTCCTATGAGTCACCATCTACCCGACATCAGGATACCAGCTCCGTGCATTATTAACACGGGCATCATTGTGAATAAGCTCGACATCCGGCGATTACTGACAGATTTAGGTCGAGTCCACTACATCTACACCCAAGAAGATAAGGTACTGAGCGAGGGTGAAGGGGATGTGATGGAAGTTTTCGCCAATCCGCAAAGGTCTACCTTAGTGGCTAACCACGCGCTATATCTGAATGTTTGTAGTTTTGATTACTTGGAACTCAAACAGTCGTCGCAACAAGAAACCTATTTTGATTTGATGCAAGAAGGAGTGTGTCTGCGGTTGATTCCCCGCTCAACCCCCATACAAGAGCGACGAGAGCGAAACTTCAATGTCAGCGCCATAGAAGCGATGATGGAGCAAGTCCTCTCTGCCAGGTGGGATGCAGAAATTGACGATGACTGTTCTGATTCTTTTTAAATAACAATTAGTACAGTATATACTCGTAAAGTTGGTAACTAGGTTAGTAGTGAACGCTTAAGTGTTCACGAAAACTCAATTGCCAGTTTTTATGTTTGTCCATAATTTAGCTAAATAATATTAATCTTGCCCTAATACCATTTGGTTTTATGGCTGCTAGTACCGCAAGGCGGAAGTCAAAAGTCACTCATGCTTTCATTTTGGGCTTTCTGGCTGTTTTGAAATGGTAGGTTTATTTCTGCCGCGTTGTACTAGTTATGGATTTGTGAAACTCTTTACCAATTAGTGTTTCACAATCCAAAATCTAAAATCGTTCAACTGAGCGTAGCCGAAGTCTAAAATCCAAAATGGTATGAGTGCGAATTTTTCTTTTGAATGTCTCGCTTGCTGTAGCCAAACCAAAGCTAGAGCAGGAGTCTTTTTCACTCCTCATGGTGTTGTAGAAACACCCAGATTTATGCCAGTGGGAACGCTGGCTAATGTCAAAACTATCACCCCATCTCAGCTACGAGAGACTGGGGCGCAAATGATCTTGTCCAATACTTATCATCTTCACCTACAACCAGGGGAAGCGATCGTGGCTGGAGGTGGTGGGTTGCACAAATTTATGGGTTGGAATGGCCCAATGCTCACAGATTCGGGTGGGTTTCAAGTGTTCAGCTTAAGCGAGATGCGGAAAATTACTGAAGAAGGCGTCACTTTCCGCTCACCCCATGATGGACGAATTATTAACTTGACACCTGAGCTATCCATTGAGATTCAAAATACTTTGGGGGCCGATGTGATTATGGCCTTTGATGAGTGTCCGCCTTACCCAGCGACTCGCCAAGAGGTTGAAACTGCAACTGAGCGCACTTATCGCTGGTTAGAACGCTGCATAACGGCTCATCAACGCAGTGAACAGGCGTTGTTTGGGATTGTGCAAGGGGGCGTGTATTTGGATTTGCGTTGTCGTGCGGCGGAAGCTTTGGCTAAGTTGGATTTGCCCGGATATGCCATTGGTGGCGTGAGTGTGGGAGAACCACCAGAAATGATGGCTGAGATTGTGAAAGTGACAGCACCGCTTCTACCGCCTGAAAAGCCGCGTTATTTGATGGGTGTCGGTACTTATCGGGAAATGGCGATCGCGATCGCATCTGGTGTAGATTTATTTGATTGCGTAATTCCCACCCGTTGGGCGAGACATGGTACAGCGATCGTGCAGGGCGGACGCTGGAATTTAAAAAATGCTAAGTTTCGTGAAGATTTTACGCCATTAGATGAAACTTGTCCTTGCTACACTTGCCAAAATTTTAGCCGGGCTTACGTATCTCATTTAGTGCGATCGCAGGAAATTTTAGCTTATACCTTGTTGAGCATTCACAACATTACCGAACTAATTCGCTTTACGCAGCATATTAGAGAAGCAATATTAAGCGATCGCTTTGTCACAGAATTTGGTCACTGGCTCAACTGAATGAGGGAGTGGGGAGTGGGGAGTGGGGAGATGGGGAGTGGGAGAGTAGAGAACAAATGACAAATGACAAATGACCAATGACCAATGACCAATGACCAATGACAAATGACAAATAACTATTGACCAATGACCAATAGCCAAACCATGTTAAGATATTTCTCAATTATGAACGCTGTGTTGGATAGTTGGATTTAAACAAACATGGAAGCAGCACTTTTATTAGCAAAACTGCCTGAAGCATACCAAATCTTTGATCCTTTGGTGGACGTTCTCCCAGTCATCCCCGTATTCTTCTTGTTGCTTGCTTTCGTTTGGCAAGCAGCCGTGGGATTTAGGTAAGTTAATCTATTTTTCAATTTATAGGACAGGTAAAATACCTGTTCTATTTTTTTGTGGCACTATGTTTTATAAAATTAATATTTATTAATAATTTGTAATAATTTAATATAATAAATAAGATGTGAATCAAGCCATGTCAATATGAAGCCTTGAAAGTCAAGCTTAGAGTCAAGGAGAAATCAGTTATGGGTAATATCAAATTCGTTAAAGAGAATAAAGAAGTAGTGGTGGCAGATGGTGCAAATCTCCGGCTCAAGGCGATGCAAAATGACATTGATATATATAAATTCATTGGTAAGATGACCAATTGCGGTGGTAATGGTCAGTGTGGTACTTGCGTTGTGGAGATAGTTGAAGGACTAGAAAATCTTTCCCCCCGCACAGACGTAGAAAACTGCAAATTCAAAAAAAAGCCAGAAAATTACCGCCTTGCCTGTCAAACTTTAGTGAATGGCTCAGTGAGTGTAGTCACCAAGCCTTAAGTTTTCAAATCTGCCACTGCTTCAATTTGTATCCAGTCAGTAGTCAAAATACTTACCAAAATTGAGTTTCCTGATTTTGAATTTTGAATTTTGAATTTTGAATTGGTATAACTGTGTCGTCGATGATGCTATCCTAATGTTGTTGACTGGAAATTTAAGAGAGGTTTTCTTGCCATGCAAGTTAATGACCTGGGGTTCATAGCGAGCATTTTGTTCGTACTAGTCCCCACTGTGTTTTTACTAATTCTGTACATCCAAACTGCTAGCCGCGAAGGTGGAAAAGATAGTTAAGAGTTTGTGTATCAAATAAAGAACCCCTGCACCATTAGTGTAGGGGTTTTTATTTCTCAACCACTAACTCTATTTTGACTTTAAGCGATCGTCCGCGCCAACAGTACCGGACAAGTGGCATTGACTCGAACATAGTCAGACAACGAAGATCCGATGAGTCGGTCTATATCAACAAAACTCTTAGCGATGGATGGACGACGATCTGGAGAACCGAGCAATAATAAGTCTATATTCAACTCCTCTGCCAACCGACAAATTTCTTCACCAGGTTTGCCACTGCTGATATAAGAACGAGATTGGATGCCCTGGTTTTTAGCTTCTGCAACTGCTGCTGCTAAAACTGGATTTTTGTTTGAACTAACTTCAGTTATTTCGGATTTTTTCCCGCCTAAATCTGTGGTAACATTTGCCAAAATTAACTCGCCGCCCTGAATATCTCGCAGTAAAAACAGTGCCAATTTCAAGCAGTTTTTTGCGGAATCAGAGTTGTCTATTGCCACCATAATGCGCTTAATTTTTTTGACATAAATATCATCTTTTACCAGCAACATGGGGCGAGAAGATAGCTGGAAAACATACTGACTGACTGAGTTGGATAAAATGGATTGCAGCCGCTTAAGTCCGCGTGAACCCATAATAATCAAGTCAGCATCGATTTCATCAGCTACTTGGCAAACTACATCTTTGGGGTCGCCTTCGCGCAAAATTGAAGAAACCTGGCTAGGATCTAAGTTCAAAGTTTGAATGGCATTCGCCAGAATTTTACCACCATTTTCCCATTTAGTTGTCATGGTAGCAGCAGTATTTTGTGCCTGAACAACATGCAAAATTGTAACTTTTGCAGATTCAAGAGAAGGAATTTCTCTCAGGGTTTTGAGCATTTCTTCTGCGTGTCCTAATCCCGATACAGCCAGCAAAATTTTTTTTATCATTTTACGTGATTGTTGTTAAGTTTACTTTAGTTATCGCTGTTATTACTTGGCTCAGGTCAGATTTTTACTGCCTTGCTCAACAACTTAGTCAGTAACTTGGCACAAATAAACTTTCTTTTTTAGTATTTAACACTCAAACAAATGACAAAATACAAAAAGCTCAACAAATATTTAAGTTCATTTGCACCTATTTACTTAAGATGATCAACTAGACTGCAATTATTAAGCATAGTCTCAATTTAGCTTGGATAACTTAATCAATTATGATGTTAGTTATCATTTTTTATCTATATTCACTTTTTTTAATTAGAAGTTAGTTAAGTATTGCAAAGAAATGCCAAAATATAGCCGTAGCCATTTTAATTAGGACGCAGCTTGCTTGAGAACGATTTCCATAGCATCACGTAAATTATCAGATTTAAGTAATAGCTTGCGAATTCTGCTTTTTAAAGTCGCCCAACACTTTTCA
>NZ_JAIVFS010000009.1 GCF_020829645.1 Nostoc mirabile CHAB5784
AAAGTCCAACATTTATTGCTGTATTATCCAAGTATGAAAAACATTATTTATTAGCGATAAGAAGTAATCATCGAGAGTTTAGCTTGCCAGAGCAAGAGGCTAAGTATGGTTTGTGGCAAGAGTTTGATATGAATCCTGTGTCCAAATATCGTGCATACCTCATCAGTTCTTCCTCAAAAGCTTTTGGTATACGGATTGTGCTTGTTTCTTTATGATTCCATGTAGATTTCCTGCCAGATTTTTCTCTATACCCTCCCCAGCTAGGGTTTAAGGCTTTTTTAGTAGTTTTTTTATTCACGTTCAACATGATTTTGTGGCTAAATCATGTTACCTCTAATCTATGCCATGACTTGGTTTTTTCACGGATATATTTGATTACTTCTCAATATTTCCGACATAGCAGCGCCTGTATTGTTCACAGTCTTCAAGGAATTTCAAAAATCTCAGCAAATCAGAGCATTTTTCTCTCACCAGAGACATAAAAGAGCGTTAGCCATTAATACCAATGACTAAGGACAAATGACTAATGACTAAAGATTTTCGTTAACCAAACCAGTGAGAGGGTTCACAAGCTGATTGAACTGTTTCACAAACATGATGGCTAATCCAATCTGACTTTTCTTGAACAATTAAACAAATGCCTTGGTGAATCAAATTCTGTAAATGTAGTTGCTGCTCTAAGGGTTTACGAGGCAATTTGTAATAAGCCAAGCTTCCTTCTTCAGCCTCCGCTAGCGGAATATGTCCGTCAGACATCGTGCTGTAAAAGGAGGGAATACGGTTGAGAACGAAAGTAATTAACTCTTGGCGTAAGTCAGGAATTGCAAAGGCTTGTTGATATGGATGGTATGGATATGTATCCAAAACGCTTTCAATCTCTCCTACTATCGATTGCTGTGTTAAATTGACTACCGTTTTCATGATTTTTAAACTCCTTTTTTAATCCCAATAGGCTTGGTGTTCGCGATATTTTGCCCCGGAAGCTCCCCCCAACCCCCCGATAAATTGGGGGGCTAAATTCCCTCCTTTTTAAGGAGGGTTAGGGAGGATCAAGTCTTAACTGAATCGTATTGTTTTTAATCCAGTCAATGATTGGTGGAAAAAACAAATTTTTTAGATGGCAACGTCGTCATGACAATCAGTTAGAAGTGATTCAACTGACAGATGCAATAGACACTGAAACTAGCCTTTTATCTTGGTCGAATATCAGACATTTGGCTTCGCTTATTTTAGTTAAAGTTTATACTGTTTTACAGCATGACTTATTAGAGCAGCGTCCAATATGCTGGGAAGTTCGCTACATTTTATATTTATAATCCTAATTATTTCAAATTTCTGCCTTTTTGGCAGAAATCTTCTACATAAAACGCAGCATCAAGGCTAGGGGATCAAGATTAACGGCAATAAAACAACTTGAATTAGGAACAAGTTTTTAATGAAGTTAAGCTCTGTTTTTAATTTACATCACTTTTTAGAGTTGCGGCAAAATTTGCTGTTTCATCTAAAAAACTTATTTGTTGCATGTTGATTTAGTAACTCAGAAAAATAGCGACTCGCTAGAGGGCAAAATCAGTCTAGCGACAGATGAAGGGATCAGACAAAAACGTTTAGAAAGTTCACATTATCTAAAGGTAGATGATGCAACTTATTATTAATTTCATCAGCAGCAGCTAATCCAGAAAGCATTGCACCTTCGGCAAGATTGCCGCCACACCAATCACCACAGCAAACTAAAGGTAAGGGAGTTCCGGTAGACAAAAAAGCTTCATGCCAAGGACGGCTAGGAAAGGCATAACGCCAACGATGTACTTGCATCCATTCGGGTGTATTCAGCCAAGGAAGGGACAGAGATTCAGCTGCTGGTTGCAACATAAGCTGTCCGACAGGTTGTAAATCCTGGGATTCTAGATGGCGTTGAGCGAAATCAGCGCTACTTTGCACCACAAAATGTGGTTGTTGAGGGTTTGGACGCTTGCTACTGTCCAAACCAATCCATGCTAAATCAGCATCATCCACAAAAGTTAGAGCTTTCCACTGAGGGAGTGGTTGGGATGTGGGAGAATATCCAGCGATGTCTGACGACAAGCCGCTTTGCGTCTACGCACTAATTGAAGGGTAAAATTCTACAGAACGCAAATTTTGAACCTCACACGACTCAAAGTCGCGTGATTCCTGCTTCAACGATCTCTGCCTGAAGTAATTCAGGACTTACAAGTTCTCGACAAGCGTTTAGAGCCTCCGGGATACCCACGGCGGCTATTAATCTCAAGCCCTCTCCCAATATGTTTAAACTTGCGTTTACGTCTCTCAAGTTGTAATTACTGCAACTAGGACAACACCATTCACGCAACTTTAAATCTTTAACTAGTGGGTTGACAAAACCACAACAGTTGCAAGTCTGAGATGAGGGATAAAACGTCCCAACTTTTTGCACAATTCTGTCATGCCACAAAGCTTTATATTCAAGCATGGTAACGAATTTTGACCAACTAGCGTCTGAAATACTCAAAGCTAATTTGTGATTTTTAACCATGTTAGCAACTCGCAAATCCTCGATACAGATAATACTGTTTTCTTTGATTAAACGAGTTGACAACTTATGCAGAAAATCATCTCTCAAATTCGTAATTCGTTCGTAAGTACGAGCCAGCTTGGTTTTTGCTTTGACTCTATTATTACTACCTTTTATACTGCGGGATAGCTTTTTGTGGCATGAGCGTAACTTACGAGTTTGAGTCCGGTAATATTTGGGATTATCTACAACTCCACCACTGCTTGTAACAAGATAAGATTTAATTCCCAGGTCTAGCCCAATATTTTTTGTGACTTGAGGGTATTTTTCTATCTCAGTCTCACACAAAATACTAGCAATATATTTACCAGATGAAGTGCGAGTTATGGTAACGTTTACAAGCTTACCTTGAATGTCTTGTGATTTGTGGAACTTTATCCATCCCAACTTGGGAAGCTTTAAACGATTCTCTATAATTTGAATATTGCCATTGGTGAGATTAGTTTTATAAGACTGCTTGCATCCATACTTCTTTTTGAATTTAGGAAAACCTACACTTTTCTTCCCTTTAGCCTTTTTAAGGTCAGCAAAAAAGTTTTTATATGCTGTCTCTAAATTCTTGAGGGAGTTCTGTAACGCAAACTTATCTACCTCTTGGAGCCATTCAATTTCTTTTTTTAGTGCAGTTAGCTGCTGACTGCAAGCATGATAGTTTAATGTTTTTTGCTCGGTACTGTATAACTCCTTTCTTAATGCCAAAAAGCGGTTGTACACATACCTGGCACAACCAATAGTCTTGTTGATTAAGACTTCTTGATTGTGGGTGGGAATGAGAGTTACTTTAAATGCTTTTTGGATGGTTGGCAACTTTTTGCAATTACTAGGATACATTTTAATTTTAACACGAACTCACACTCAATATAGAACGCCTAACTCATGACTTCTAGTCACGAGTGTGCGGCTAAAGACATCAAGAAAGACTGCATCCAATACACTTTCACCCAAAGGTTCCAACAGCATCACAGCTTGAGGTGCAGGAATGGCGACAACTAAAGCTATTACCCAGTTTAAAAAGAAGACACTGGTATAAGCGGAAAGTGCCACAAGATACAAAGTGTCCACAGCCTATGTCCCACGCTGTTGCGTGTTGGTTACTCCTACCTTCTACCTCCTGCCTCACCTCGACTGCGCTCGGCAACCACCTGCCTCCTGCCTTCTGAATTGTCATTAGTTATTCGTTATTATCAAAGGACAAAATTACTACTAATGACTGCTGAAAGCTAATAGTAGAATAAGGTACACAAAGCTGCATAGAAGGGAGGAAGGGAAATTGGATGAAATGAGGGCGGCGCTAGAGTTAGCGACCGAAGAAGAATTACAAGATTTAACGGCAATTCTATTTAGTCGTAAGTTCAATCCCCTAGACTATGTACACACACCCGAACCCATTGAAGTGCAAAGCCAAGACCGCAAAGCTTGGCTAGACGCACTAGAGGGCCGCTTTCGCTTTTTGGCGGCAGACGGGATGACAGTATTGCGGGGACGCACAGGCCAGGTAACTTACCGAGAAGCATTAGTTCACGTATGTAAGTATCTAAAAATTACCTATTCTAATCAGCTGGCAACCATTGATTTAGAATCAGAAGTATTTTTGCATCTGCTAGGACAAGTGTGGAAAAAATTGCCTGAACAAGAAAAGCAAAAATTGACTCTACAAGTGCAGCGTCAGCTTGTCAAATCAGAATTAAAAGAACCGCTACCACTTTTATTGCAACGTGACCCCTTGGGCTTACTTTTCAAAGGCGGTAGTGCGATCGCTGTTACTTCTATGCTTCAGCCACTTGTACTTAAACAAATTGCCCGTCAATTTGCCATCCACTTTGCTACTTATGAAGTAGCCAAACAAGCGGCGATTACAGGCTCACAAGCAGCTACAAAGCAGTTTCAAAGCTATGTAGCTATGCAAATGGCGCAACGGGGTATGACTGTGAATGCAGCTCGTTATGGGGCAGCCCGGACTATGTTTGCTGTGATTGGGCCAATAATGTGGACTTGGTTTTTTGCGGATTTAGGTTGGAGAGCGATCGCCACTAACTATGGTCGGATCATCCCGACTATTTTCACTTTAGCTCAAATTCGCCTCACTCGTGAGGAATGTTGGGAGCCAGCTTGAACAAGGTTTTTGACTATTTCAAGTCTCGTTGGCAATCTTCTTGGAACTACTCTCTATGGGCACTGTTAATCTTCCCATTGAGTCCTTTGGTGGGGGCTGTGACTATCGGTTTTGTCTCATTAATCACTTGGTTGAAACAATCCCGCAAAATTAGTCGCCGCCCCCTCAACTGGGGATTTGCCCTTTTGAGTGTCTTGCTGATCGTGAGTGCTGGGTTTGCCGATGATAAGACAGCAGCTTTCCTCGGCTTATTTAATTTATTACCCTTCTTTTTACTTTTCGTTGCCCATAGCGCCCTGATTCAAACATTTACCCAATTGCGGCAAATGGCTTGGGTTTTGGTGATCGGTTCCATGCCCCTGGTAATTATCGGCTTGGGGCAGTTATTTTTAGGCTGGAGTTTGAATTTAGAGATTTTATGGGTTGTGTTGAATTGGATAATCGTACCAGGAGGAAATCCGCCAGGTCGCATCGCTTCACTCTTCTTGCACGCTAACACCTTCGCAGCTTATCTAGCGATAATTTTCATTCTTGGTTTAGGGTTGTGGCTAGAAAACTATCAGCAACTAAGAGTCAAAAATAAACAGTCATTTCTCCCCCATCTCCCCAGTACAGACGGGATTAATCGCGTCTCTAGCCACTCTCCACTCCCCTTTCTCTTCCTAAGCGTGGCGATGATTACAAATTTCATCGCCTTGATTTTTACCAACTCGCGCAATGGGTGGGCGATCGCTATTTTTGCCTGTTTAGCTTATGCACTCTACCAAGGTTGGCGCATTCTTGTGGGTGGCGTCGCTGCGATCGTCTCTAGTGTGCTTTTGGCAGCTTTTGCTCCCTCGCCAGTCGCTCAAATTTTTCGTCAGTACGTTCCTGCCTTCTTTTGGGCAAGGTTAAATGATGACATGTATCCAGATAGACCAGTCGCTTTAATGCGAAAAGCTCAGTGGCAGTTTGCCTGGTCTTTAGCTCAGGAACATCCTTTGACTGGCTGGGGGTTACGCAGCTTTAGTGGACTCTACCAAGCGCAGATGCAGATTCCCTTGGGTCATCCCCATAACTTGTTTTTGATGTTATCTGCTGAAACTGGTTTTCCCAGTACTCTGTTATTTTTTGGCTTACTCGCTTGGATTTTGATTACAGGTGTCCAATTACTGCGAAAGTCAAAATATATAAATAAAGAAGACAGATTGATATTTTTCAGTTATCTTCTGGCTTTTGTTGGGTGGGTTCTATTCAATACAGTAGATGTAACCATATTCGATTTTCGTTTGAATGCGTTTTCATGGTTAATTTTGGCTGGCATCTGTGGAGTAGTACATCGTTATAACCTACATGACAGGCTTGCATCTCATCCAAATTAGTCAAGTCAGGAAATGACAAACAGCAACTTCAAATATCCATCATTTCATTTTCAGTGTATGCACTGGGGACATTTAGAGTTTCAAGTTAATAAGATTACTATATTCACGTCTGTGAGTGTGACTAATACCTAATTAGTTACTGTTGCTGATTGTTGGGAAGGTGTAGGGACAACCCTTTGGGGTTTTCCTGCATGACGGGCATCTCTTGTAGATGCCTTTTTGTATATATATTTATTATTTCTCTTCAGTTAAAGCACAATTTTAAAACCTATTGATTTGACGGAATATCTAAAAAAATCTTATCTTTCATCAAGGAATGTAAAACATGGTCACTGAAATGAAATTAGGTCTTTGTAACCCGCCAGAACCTATTTATTTGCATGTGAAAAGCGGAGAATTAAACGGAGAATCCTACCTATGGTATAACTACGATATAAATAATGATCAAACTATTCCTGTCCACAAAACAGGGCTAACTGGGTATATCTCTGAACTGAAATTAAAATCGGGAGAATTTAAGGGAAATGTCAACAATAAATTACACATCGTTGTTAGAGCGGATGAAATTTATGTTGTTAGGACTGGGATAGAAACGAACTTTGCTAAAACTTTCCTTTTAGCTGCATCATGTGTCCAGGATTTTTCCAAGCCCCTGATTATCGCTGCAATTGCTGGAAAAGAGAATGTGGTTTTTTGTAACCTCTACGACGCGGCGACTAAAACCAGGATTCGCTCTGAATGGAACAGAGATGCCGATTGGCTAGCAATCATTGATAGTGTTCAAACTAAGTTGCAGACATCTCAAAATTCCCATATTGTCTCTGGTGAGCCAATACTATTCTAGAAAAATTGTGGAGGCTGGGGAAGTTGGTTAAGCAATTTCTTTCCCAGCTTTATTCGCTACAACCTAACAAAATCGCATTGCTCCCTAACGGAGTGATGATTTGTTTTTTAGCTATGGCTCTAAGCCTTGGTTACGTTTTTCTTGGATGACTTGTTGTAGTTCATCTACTGAATTGAGACGTTTGCCATTAGACTGAACGTGTAATGCTAGGGCGTGAATTGCTTCGGTATCGCCACGATTTTGTAAAATATAATCTCGCAATTGCTTGCGTGTCATTTCTCTAAAGTTAGGCTTATTCATAATCAACCTCTGCTTCTGGATTAATTACTACAACTGTCTCTTCACTGCTATTACTACGATGTTATTTGTTCGCTCATCTAAGGTAACTCGGTATAACTGTTTCAATTGTTCTGAGGTTGGCTCCATTTCACCGCTCAACTTAGGCTAAACCCAAGTTTAAACTTTATTATGACTGCGATCGCACCCAATATTCTTAGGACTTACTCAAAAAACCTCTCAAACTCTTATTCCTCCGTGTCGCGCCAGTTGCTTCAAGTCGGGGAACCCGCAAGGGCGCACTGGCTTCTCTGCGTCGCGCCAGTTGCTTCAAGTCGGGGAACCCGCAAGGGCGCACTGGCTTCTCTGTGGTTCGATTTTCCGTTCCTTGTGCGTAAGTCCTGATTCTGATTGGCATTAAAGACTACGATAATCAGTATGGTGTAAGCTCTCGGTAAAATGGGTGTGTCGGTAACGAAAAAAAAGACGCATCCATAACCAACCTTATGCTCACAACAGCTAACTTTCTTCAGTACACCCAATGGTCAGGTATAGCTACCTTGCTATTTGCTGCCTTAACAGTTTTGGCTTTTATTCTCAAATGGGGCCTCCGCTTTCGCTTGGTGGGTACGACTGGCTTTATGCTGGTGGTGACGGCTGGTTTATTTGCACTCTCGATAGTCCCCTTGAGTCGGACTGTGATTCCAGGAGCAGCCCGGTACACTTTAGTTTATGACAATGGGTCAACACAAGCCGTGATTGCCACATCACCCCAAATTACACCCACACAATTAGATGCAACTTTACGTCAAGCAGTTAGTAATCTGTTTTCTTCTGGTCGCTCAGGTACACGGCAAGACGATAACTTGACAGTTCGCGCTCGTACCATTATCCACCCAGAGCCAGGGACTTCTGTACCAGTTTACTTGGGTGAGGCCAAGCGATCGCTCGTTTCTCGTGAAAATTCTGCGATCGCAATCGAAATTTACACAGAAAAATTCGCCCAATTGCCAAAACCTACCGCTTAAGAGGCAGTTCTTGCTGGGGGCAGGGGGAATTTTTGTACAAGTTTCTCCTTATCCCCTGTCTCATGCAAGAGGACAAAAATAATTTACCTGTTATCAGGATGACATAATTTATTTTGTATTTACCGATACATTTATAGTTATTTTTAGATTAAGATATTCACACTTTTAGTGGTTACACTTTGGGAAAAAGTTAATTAGCGTGCAGGTAATGGGTACTGGCAGTTGTGATTTGTCAGTTGTTATTCTAATTACCACTGTTGACATTTTCACAAGTCTTTGCAGCAAATGAATTAGCTGTCGGGGCGTACAGATAAATGTTCGCCCCTACGCACCTATCCATAGCTGGAATGACCATTGACAGATTATTCAGTTCTCAATCCCTTTTCTTGAGAATCTGAGAATGGTAATGTTAATTAATTATACGGTTATTCAAAACTTTGATAGTTCGGAATTTCAAGCTAATGGGCATTATAGATTCAAGCAACTTCGTGAAACTACTCTGTCTAGTTGATTGCTTGGCTCAAATCCAAATGAGTCGGGTGTAAGGTTGGAGCCATCCAAAAACCAGTTTGGCAACAAGTATTCCTTGTCACCAGTCTATTAGATTAAGAAATATCAAGGTTTTGGCAAACTAGATTATATGTCTAATCAAATTTCTACTCAACCTTCTTTGTCTACTCAAACCTCTAGTTCATTATTTACGCTCACAGTTGCCCCAGCAAAGGTAATCCGTGGTTCTGGGGTGTTGCAAGCAGCCGCAGCAGAGATCGCCTGTTTGGGAAGTCGTCCCTTAATTGTGGCGGGTGAGTCTACTCTCGCCATCAGCCGAAAAAATTTGCTCCCAGTTTTAGAAACGCAACAGTTACATACTGCCCAAGCTTCCTATGGTGCAGATTGCTGCGAAGCTAGCCTGAAATCTTTACAGAAGAAAGCAAAAGAACATAAAGCTGATGTAATTATTGGTGTTGGCGGTGGCAAAGCCTTAGATACAGCGAAATTAGTCGCGCATCAGTTACAGTTACCAGTGGTGACAATTCCGACATCAGCGTCTACTTGTGCAGCTTGGAGTGCCCTGTCGAATGTTTATTCCGAAGAGGGGGCGTTTCTTTACGATGTGGGGCTGTCTCGTTGTCCCGATTTATTGATACTTGATTATGACTTGATTAAAACTGCACCACAACGGACTTTAGTAGCTGGAATTGGTGATGCGATCGCTAAGTGGTATGAAGCGTCAGTTAGCAGTGGGCATTTGCAAGACACTTTAATTATTGCTGCGGTGCAACAAGCACGAGTTTTGCGAGATATCTTGTTGCAAAAGTCAGCCCCCGCCCTGAAAGAACCAGCTAGTGAGGTTTGGCGAGAAGTCGTAGACGCGACTGTTTTATTAGCTGGGGTAGTTGGAGGACTTGGAGGGGCACAGTGTCGCACAGTTGCGGCCCATGCCGTGCATAATGGTTTAACGCACATTTCAGGGCATGGCAGTATTCATGGCGAAAAAGTTGCTTTTGGAATTTTGGTGCAATTGCGTTTAGAAGAAATGCTACAAGGCAATCAACTAGCAGCATCGGCACGACAACAATTGTTAAAGTTCTACACAGAAATTGGACTGCCCCAAAAATTAAGTGATCTGGGATTGGGCAATATTACATTAGGCGAGTTGCAAACAGCGGCCGAAATTGCCCTAGTTCCTAATTCTGACATCCATCGACTACCGTTTAAAGTCGCGCCAGAACAGTTGATGGCGGCAATGGTTTCTACCACTGCACCCATAGATAGTAAAGATATGAATCGAGTTTCGCCCAAGGGAATCAGTGACGAGGTTGAAGCATGAGTTTAAATTGGATTGTCCCAGCAGAACGTATACAAAAACTGCCGCCCTATGTATTTGCCCGTTTAGATGAACTGAAAGCTAAAGCGCGGGAACAAGGGTTAGATTTAATTGATTTGGGTATGGGAAACCCCGATGGTGCAACACCAGCACCAGTTGTAGAAGCTGCGATCGCCGCCTTGAAAGATCCCGCCAATCACGGTTATCCTCCTTTTGAGGGGACTGCTAGTTTCCGCCGGGCGATTACCAACTGGTATCATCGCCGTTATGGTGTGGTTCTCGATCCTGATAGCGAAGCTTTACCGCTACTCGGTTCTAAAGAAGGATTAACCCATTTAGCACTTGCCTACGTTAACCCTGGCGATTTAGTTCTAGTTCCTTCCCCAGCTTATCCCGCCCATTTTCGGGGGCCAGCGATTGCAGGGGGGAAAATTCACAGCTTGATCCTCAAACCAGAAAATGACTGGTTAATTGATTTAGCTGCAATTCCTGACGAGGTTGCAATACAAGCTAAAATTCTCTATTTCAACTATCCCAGCAATCCCACCGCTGCCACCGCACCCCGCGAGTTTTTTGAAGAAATCGTCGCCTTCGCCCGCAAATATGAAATTTTGCTGGTGCATGACTTGTGTTACGCCGAGTTAGCTTTTGATGGTTATCAACCCACTAGCTTGCTAGAAATTCCTGGCGCCAAAGAAATTGGTGTGGAATTTCACACCTTATCTAAAACCTACAATATGGCTGGTTGGCGCGTTGGGTTTGTGGTGGGTAATCGCCATGTAATTCAAGGTTTACGGACACTAAAAACTAACTTGGATTACGGCATTTTTGCCGCATTACAAACAGCAGCCGAAACCGCCTTGCAACTGCCAGATGTGTATTTACACGAGGTACAACAACGCTACCGTACCCGCCGCGATTTCCTGATTCAAGGGTTAGGAGAGTTGGGTTGGGATATCCCCAAAACCAAGGCGACTATGTATCTTTGGGTGAAGTGTCCTGTGGGTATGGGTTCCACGGACTTTGCCTTGAATGTATTGCAGCAAACTGGCGTTGTTCTTACCCCAGGTAATGCCTTTGGGGTTGCAGGTGAAGGTTATGTCAGGATCAGTTTGATTGCCGACTGCGATCGCTTGGGTGAAGCTTTACATCGCTTCAAGCAAGCGGGCATCCGCTATCAACCTGAAAGCGTAGTTTCTACTTCAGAAGCGATCGCCGATCTCGTCAGTTGATTAGAGGAAGGAAACCCAACATTACATGACTAAAATGATTGCTGATCGTGTTTGGTATAATGTAAAAAAATAGAAAGAGTTAACAATGATTGGTACTAATATATACATCAGTCAAGAAACTCAAGAATCTCTAATTAAAGCTGCGGCTTTAAAAAAAATGTCTGTTGAAGAACTAGCTTCTTCTATTTTGAGTGAAAGTATCCAAGAAAAATTGGGGCAAATCAGCTATTCTTCGGAAAATAAAAGCAAATTTGCCGTTAATCCTCTTGGAGAAATGCAACCCTATGCTTATTTGGCAGATCCTAATGAACCCGTTATTTCTGATGATGATTGGGAAATGAATGAAAATTATGAAGTGAACGATTTGTGATCATTCTTGATACTCATATTTGGGTTTGGTGGAATCACAATGATTCAAAGTTGACTCCTCCCCACCGTGAAGCAATAAATAGGGAAAGACTTCATGGTTTAGGTGTTTGCTCCATAAGTTTGTTAGAGATTAGCAGACTTGTTACCCAAAATAAGTTAATTCTTCCATGTTCGATTCAAGAATGGTTCGATATTGCTTTGGCACAAGAGGGAGTAATTCTTCTATCAATCACTCCCCAAATTGCCATTGATTCATACTCCCTTCCAGGAAATTTTCATAAAGATCCAGCCGATAGAATTATCGTTTCAACAGCAAGAATGTATGATGTTCCTTTGGTGAGTGTAGATGAAAAAATACTTGCCTATTCTGATGTAAAAAGAATTCTTCCTTAATCTTTAGTGCGTAGACGCTTCTTCGGCTTGTCGTCAGACATCGCTGTTCTTATAGTGTCAGCATTCCACTCAAAAATTGCTAAACCCATAAAAGCATAAATGCCAATGCCCACGCTAGAATCTCTGAAACTGTAGTCTCTGCTGCACAATAGAGATAGCATACCCCGATCGAAATCTAATTCATGCAAACCCCCGCCGCCACTATTCCTCATTTAATTGCTGCGGGCTTTCACGCCCTTTCTGATCCACTCAGGATTAGTGTGCTGGAATTGCTACGAAAACGAGAATTATGTGTATGTGATTTGTGCGAAGCCTTGGGGGTTAGTCAGTCGAAACTATCTTTTCATCTGAAAACCCTCAAGGAAGCTGGCTTAGTTCACTCCCGCCACGAAGGACGCTGGATTTACTACAGTTTGAATTTACCCCAATTTAGTGTTTTAGAGGAATATTTGGCAGATTTTCACCATAATGGTGTAATTTCATCGGTGCGTCCCTGCTGCGATTAGCGACAAGTTTATCTATGCTTGGGTAATTGTCTAATATCATGTCCGCTTGATTGCTTATTAAATCCGAAGAACCCCACCCCCGCCAAAGCTACGCTTTGTCTCCCCTCCCCGCAAGCGGGAAGGGGCTGGGGGTAGGGTGCAATGACTGTGGGAATCATAACTAATTACCCGAACATGATATAACTGGTTCACGTATCAATATAGTTACAAGACGGTTGTTTTGTAACTATATTGCTTGACATATCAACTTTTTTTGAAATAAGATATATACATCAACTTTTCTTGAAATGAAGGGTTCTAAAGTGCCTACCAGAGGCATGAAATCAAATTTACAAAAATCGCTGGCGTATTGCTGGCGAGAAGCTTTAGCAGAAGGAATTGGCACCTTTATTTTGGTGTTTGCCGGGACTGGTGCAGTCATGGTGAACTCGATTAGTGGTGGCAGTATAACGCATATCGGTATCAGTTTTGTATTTGGTGCAGTCGTGACTGCGTTGATTTACGGAATTGGCCATCTGAGCGGCGCACACTTCAATCCTGCGGTGACCTTGGCATTTTGGACGAGTGGTTTTTTTCCAAAACAGCGAGTATTGCCGTATATTTTGGCACAATTAGTAGGTGCGATCGCAGCTTCAGCTTTACTACTAATTAGTTTAGGGCGAGTTGCGAATTTAGGGGCGACTCTACCACTGAATGGGAATTGGTTGCAATCTTTGGTGTTGGAGTTCGTTCTCACCTTTATATTGATGTTTGTAATTTTGGGTTCTGGACTAGATCGCCGCGCCCATATTGGTTTTGCTGGGTTAGCGATCGGGTTGACGGTGGGGATGGAAGCAGCATTTATGGGGCCAATTACAGGTGCAAGTATGAATCCAGCGCGTTCTTTAGGCCCGGCTTTGGTGGGAGGAATTTGGCTGCATCATTGGGTTTATTGGGTTGCACCCATTTTAGGAGCGCAATTAGCAGTAATAGTATATCGACAACTTTTCAACGGATTTAGCGATTTCAAAGAATAAAGGAGCAAGATTTATGGCGATTTTATTTCTATGACTGAAACAGAAAAGGATACAGAGCAACTAAATTTCTTTATGGGGATTATTAATTTTGAATTTTGTTAGCGCAGCGTAAAGCCTTCGGCATGGCAACGCTATGAGCGAGTCCGCGAGCGTCATTTTGAATTTTGAATTCGGAGCGAAGCGACGTGACCTCTTTCAAACATCCACCAAAAATATTGTTTTTATATGGTTCTTTGCGGGAGCGCTCCTATAGCCGCTTGTTAGCAGAAGAAGCCGCTCGAATCATTGAGGGATTGGGTGCAGAAGTCCGGTTTTTCAATCCTCATGAATTACCCATTTATGGCAGTGTGCCAGATACTCATCCCCAGGTACAAAAATTACGGGAATTGAGCATCTGGTCTGAGGGGCAAGTGTGGTCTTCTCCTGAGATGCACGGTAATATTACTGGCATTATGAAAAACCAAATTGACTGGATTCCTTTAAATTTAGGAGCAGTTAGACCGACTCAAGGCAAAACATTAGCAATCATGCAAGTAAGTGGTGGTTCTCAGTCTTTTAACGCTGTTAATACGCTACGAATTTTAGGGCGGTGGATGCGAATGTTTACGATTCCCAATCAGTCTTCGGTGGCGAAAGCTTACCAAGAGTTTAATGAAGACGGAACGATGAAGGATTCACCTTACCGCGATCGCGTCATCGATGTTATGGAAGAACTTTACAAATTTACGGTGTTATTGCGCGATCAGGTTGACTACCTAACAGACCGCTACAGCGAACGTAAAGAAAAAGCAGTACAAGAAACCGTTAGAGTAGCCAATAGTGCGCTTGAAATGAATACCAATTAAAGTTTATCAGATTTTTCTTCTGTCAACTTATCAAAAAATAACAACATCATGAAAAAAGTAATGTTTGTTTGTAAGCATAATTCCCGCCGCTCGCAAATGGCAGAGGGATTTACGCGAATATTAGGAGAAGGTAAAGTAGTTGTTGCTAGTTCAGGTTTGGCAGCAAGTGAGGTAGATCCTATCACTGTTAAAGTGATGTCAGAAGTTGGGATTGATATTAGCAATCAGACTTCTAAAGCTTTAAGTAATTTCAATGCTGATGATTATAATGCTGTGATTTCATTATGTGGTTGTGGTGTTAACTTACCCGAAGAGTGGGTGTTAAGAGATGTCTTTGAAGATTGGCAACTTGATGATCCAGCAGGGCAATCAATTGAAGTTTTTCGGCGGGTTCGAGATGAAGTTAAAGAACGAGTTGTGCAGTTAATTGAGTCTCTCAGTTAATTATGTCTTTTTAGATTTTAAAAGGATCGTAAGTTAGTTTGCAGGTTGCTACAACTATAAATCAGGTTTGCGATCGAGTTAATTATGTCTTTTTAGATTTTAAAAGGATCGTAAGTTAGTTTGCAGGTTGCTACAACTATAAATCAGGTTTGCGATCGCTTGAAGTAACTTAGCTGGTTCCACAGGCTTGGTGATATGTTGCCCAAATCCGGCGGCAATTGCCTGTTGATAATCAGCCTCAGCTGCGTAAGCTGTAAGAGCGATCGCCGGAATTGTCCCTCCCATCTCTTGTGACATGGCTCTGATTTGACGCATCAGCATATAGCCGTCTACTTGCGGCATTCCAATGTCGCTTAACAGCAGATTTGGCTGGAACTCAGGCATAATTCGTAGTGCTTCCATAGCAGATGCTGCCTGAGTTACTACCGCGCCAGACTGCTCCAGAATGAAAGCAATTAACTCTCGCGTATCACGCTCATCATCCACAAGTAGAACTTTCACCCCATTTAGATCAGGCGAATTATCAGGTTGTCTATCAATTTGATGGCTATTGAGATGAATGTTTATTAGAGGTAACATGACTGTAAAGGTTGCTCCCTGTTCTTCGCCCAAACTTTCAGCCTTAACTGTGCCGCCATGTAGCTCTACGATGTGACGAACAATAGCTAATCCTAATCCCAGTCCGCCGAATTTCCTGGTAGTTGCGCCATCAGCTTGTCGGAAGTAATCAAATACAAATGGTAAAAAATCGGGGCTAATTCCTTTACCTGTATCACTGACTCGAAGTTGAGCCTGAGAACCAACAGACTGTAAACTGATTTCTACCTGTCCACCTTGGGGCGTAAACTTAATAGCATTGGAAAGTAGATTCCAGATAACTTGCTGCAAGCGACCGGAATCACCAGTTACTAGGAATTTTGGATCGCACCTTTGGGACGCTGGAAGTGCAACTTGGATTTGGGATTTTAGATTGTCAGGTTGGTTGTTAAAATCGATAGATTCTAAATTTCTGTGAGAATTTTCTAATCCAAAATCGTTCGATGGTTCCTGAGCGTTCGCGTAGCGTCTCGTAGAGAAGTCGTTGGCGTAGCCGTTTGCGTAGTGTTCTGCAGGAAAGTCTAAAATAGTAAATCGCAAATTGATAGATTTGGCTTGGGCGGCTAGACGTATAGTTTCTATTGCAGATGCGATCGCAGTTTCCAGATTCACAGGAGCAATATTCAGACTGAGTTTACCTTGCAAAATGCGAGAGACATCCAACAAATCTTCAATAAGTTGAGTTTGAAGCTTGGCATTGCGCTCAATGGTTTCCAGAGCGCGAGTGGTGGTTGCTTGATCATACTTTTTAGTTTGCAGTAACTTCGACCATCCCAGGATCGGGTTTAGCGGTGTGCGAAGTTCGTGGGAAAGAACCGCCAAAAATTCATCTTTGATCCGATTAGCTTGGACTAATTGCTCTTTTTGCTGCTGTAACGAATCCATCAACTGAGCGCGTTCCAGAGCAACCGCCACCTGATCGGAAGTTGCTTGCAGCAGTGCAATTTCCCCAGAAGTGAAGCGGGTACGGGTGGAACTGGCAAAGGAGAGGACACCAAGCAGTTTTCCCTGAGCAATTAATGGTTGACCTGCATAAGCTGTGATTCCCAAAGCAATAAGGATGTCGGCATTTGGATGAGTAGAGTGCAGCACGTCATTGAGGACAATTTGATGACGTTCTTGCGCCACTAGTCCCCACATTCCTTGATTAAATTCCAGATATTGAATTGCTTGAAATACTTCATCAGTAATCCCGTTCCAACCCACTAACCGAAGTTTCTGCTTATTCTCGTGCGTCTCAATTAAATAGTGGAAGTAAAAATGCAAATCCATCTGCGCCGAGAGCTTGCTAAATAAGCTGTTCATTAGATCCAAGGGGCGCTCGGTTGAAAGCAAATCACTGGTTGTTTCAGAGAGCAGTTTGAGTCTTTCACTGCGCTCTTGCAAGGCAAGTTCTGCAAGCTGCCGTTCACGAAGGGTGCGTTCGCGTTCAGTGATGTCAACTGCAACCCCTCCTACCAGACATTGCCCAGATGCATCGGCAATGGGAAACTTATATACTAAAAATTCCCCCAGAGTACCATCTGTGCGTGGAGCAGACTCGATCGCTTCAATAACCTGATTTGTCTGGGCAACCATTCTAATGTTATCAAGGAAGGGTTGAGCGATTTGGGCTGGGTATAGGTCAAAAATGTTTTTATTAATCGCCTTATTTGTTGCTACATCGAATGTACTCAGATAAGTGGGGCTGAGGTAAAGTACACGTCCGTCTGCATTCGTAATCCATGCTGCGGCTGGAATATTGTCCATAAAAGCTTGAAATTGCTCTTGACTCTGACTCAGCGCTTTTTTAGCTTGCTGGAGATCACTAATATCAAGAATGAATGCAACTGAGTTCTGTTGAGATTCGCCTAACAGAGAGTAGCCAACTACAACCGGCACACTAGAACCATCCTTGCGAATGCATTCCTTCTCATAAGGAGTACAGGTTCCCTTTGCTGTTGCCTCGGCAATAGCCAGTTCATCTAAATATTGGTATTCAGGAGGCGTGATATCAGTCCAGCGTAGTCTGCCTGCCTGGATATCTGCTTGGGTATAGCCCACAATTCGCAAGAACTCGTCGTTGGCTTCAGTGATGCTACCGTTCACATCACCAAAGAGAATGCCAACTATATTCGCTTTTACAAAACTCCTGAGGCGTTCTTCACTTGCTTGGACTGCCTTCTCTGCTTGCTTGCGTTCGCTGATATCTGTAGTGCTGCCAACTAAGCGGACTGGTTTTCCATCACCATCTCGCTGCACCACTATTCCCTGATCCAATACGTAGACGTACTGGTTATATTGGTTGCGAATGCGATACTCGGCAGCATAGCGATCGCCATTTGCCAAAGCGATCGCCGCATCTTCTTCTACACGTTGCAAATCCTCTGGATGGACAAGCTGACGCCACCAACTACCTGTTGGTTGGGCGATGTCGAGAGAATAACCCAAAATTCTGGTTAACCCCTCGGTTCTTTCAACGGTATCCTGCTCTATATTCCAGTCATAAATGAGACAGTTGACCGCAGCAGATGCTAACTCAAAACGCTCGTTAGCTAATCTCAGGCGTTCCTCTTTCTCCCGCAAAGTTTGTTCTACTTGCTTGCGTTCGCGTAGTGCAGCTTGCTGTTCGCTCAAATCAACAACGAAGCCAATGACCTTTTCTTGAGTATCTCCCACGAGGACAGAACCGAGCAAAACGGGAATGCGATCGCCATTTTTGCAGATGTATTCCTTCTCAAAGGGTTTACATACTCCGGTTGTTCTAAGTTCTTCTACTGAACGTTCACTTAAAAGAAGATACTCGTGTGGGGTAATCTCACGCCAGTTCATTTGGTTAGCGGCAAAATCTTCTCGTGTATAGCCCACCATCTTCAGAAAAGCATCATTGGCTTCTATGATCGAGCCGTTGTTCATATCAGTTACGATAACTCCAATGATGTTGGATTCTGCTAGGCGGCTAAACCGCATTTCGCTATTTTGCAACAACTTTAAGCTTGTCTCTGCCTTGCGTCTGGCAGTTCGTAACTCTGAAGAGAGGGCGGTAATTAAGAAGGATACTAGTGAGAATGAGGTTAATCTTACCAAGACGTTCGGGCTGAGGAAATCGAAGGAGTAGACTGGCTCGATCAAAAAATAGAGCGCAGTTGTAACAGAAAGAGCGCTCGCTAGTACTCCAAGTCTCATGCCGCCATACCAGGCACTGATTGCCACAGCAGCATAAAATAATGTAAATACGCTCGGATCGAAGACTGGCAACAACAGTCGCGTCAGCAGCAGTGCCGCCATGACCGCCAGAATCATCACACCATAGGTTAGTAACCAAGAGCGCATCATCAAAATTTTTTCGAGTACTTTTACCATCATCTTAAGAGTCCTCCCGTTGCTTTGCCTTTAGGAGATACTCGTTCAGTAGTCTTTTACCTGGTTCGCCCATTTTCTGTAACATTTCTTCAATTAGCTTTAGTGCCATCTGTGAAGGCACTGTAGATCCGTTCTCCCAGCGATTAACTGTTCGCAGGGAAACTCCCAACTTGGCTGCAAACTTTTCCTGAGAGAGATCGAGCTGCTGCCGAAGTTCACGGATTAAATCTGAAATTTTTAGTGACTTTCCTAGTTCCATAATAGGAAGAGTAGGACAGGTGTCTCGCCATTTGTCTCCAGCTTGAGGAAGAATTTAAACTGTCATTAGTTATTATCAATTTCATCTTTTGGCTAAATACCAATATTATTTATTAGTCCTCATGAATTCCTGTTCACTGATTTAAGTCCTCACCATACTTTTGATAACTGTTAACTGTTTTAACATGGTGCGACAAAAACTTCTTGAGACAAAATAACTGTAGAAGGTAACTATAAAATAAATATTAATTTTTGTCAGGTGCGTGATGCCAAAATAATATTATAAGAGCTTTAATAATTTTCAAGGATCATGCACCGCCAAAAATCTATGAGTGGTGTATTACATGTCATAGTTCGTAACCTACTTAATATTTTATAATACAGCAGATTTCAAGGAAAGTGAGGTACACAAGCTCGCGTCTGTTATCCAAGTATAAAGCGTGTTTTACTCCTGAATTCTGTATTCTGAATTCTGAATTCTGCTGTATATATAGCAGCAATCCTAAATCATTCGTGAAAAGTTAGATCCGGCGAATTTTAACAACTTAGATAGGATTGCTACAGATATGCTGAATACATAAGTTTTATCTAATACTTTGCATTTATAAGTGTTTGCAAAACATCTAGTTAATTTTACTTCTAAGGTAAGATGCCAATGGCAAAGCTATAAAGCTACAATAAGATTTAAATAAAATTTTTGCCTAATTAACTAGTTCCGTGGGTTTAAGTCCCCCGGTTCTATAATCGGCAAGTTTTGTGTTGGGGTTAAATCCACATTACAAAACAAAATTTACGTTAGCGCAGCGTAAAGCCTTCTCTTCTCCCAAGGGGAGACGCTAACGCGAACGAGAGGCTTCGCCAACGGCATGGCTTCGCTTAGAGCGAGTCCGCGAGCGTCATTACGAATTACGAATTACGAATTATTTAATATCATTGTTTTGATTAATCAACACTCCGAAAACCTCCTAAACACTCAACTGGAAAATGCACCAGGTGAAGACTATATATTTAGCTGGTTTGATTGGTTTTGTCTTTGGTATCCTCCAGGCTGGCTAATTATATTTAACCGTCATTGGCAGCACTATCATACCGATTCAGACGGTTGGAATTGGCCCGAATATGGATTATTTTTAATTCCTGGCGGATTTTATCTGGCGCTGCTGAGTCGTTGGTTCCGTCTTGGTTTTCGTTCACCCCGAACAGAAGTTAGTGAATTTGATTCCAAATATCAACAAGCTTTTCGCAAAGAAGTTCTCGGCCCCATCGTCAAATACTATTTTCGTGGAGAATTACAACAAGTCGAAAACTTGCCGCAAACAGGGCCATTGATTGTGGCGATGAACCATGCAGGGATGAGCTTTCCTTGGGATTTTTTGACTTTAGGTTATTTATTAAGTGAAGCTAGAGGATGGGTGTTACAACCCGTAGCAAGTCCAGCATTATTTGAGCATCCTTGGATGATTTGGTGGCTACCACCTAAATGGTCGCAGGTTTTGGGTGGTGTGCGAGCCGAATTAGATGATTTTGAAGCAGCGATCGCCCAAGGTAAAATTCTCTTATATGCACCCGAAGGTATCCGCGGCCCTCTGAAAGGTTGGAAGAGACGCTATCAACTAGAAAAGTTTGATGTAAGTTTTATTAAGTTGAGCGATCGCTATCAAATTCCTATTCTGCCAGTAGTTTGCATCGGTAGTGAATCTTTACATCCTTGGGCTGTTAATGTCAAAAAATTACAACGACTAGTCAAATTACCATTTTTGCCTATCTCGCCTTTAATGCTTGCCTTAATTCTGTTTCCTTCAATGGGAGTTTGGGCAATGAGAACTCGCCTGCATTACTTTATTCAGCCTTTGGAACCAGCAGAATTGCACAACTATTCAAACAAAGGGCGTACAGTAGCTTATCGGCAGGCACAACAATTACGAGAAAAACTGCAAATTAAAATTAATCAGTTATTGAGATAAATTTAATCCTATAGCAATCCGATTTGATTTTTGGGCGTTGCTGAATCAAGGGATGATTCTTGTAGGGTGGGCGTCTCGCCCGCCCTGAAATACAAGGGACGGGCAAGATGCCCATCCCACAAAACTAGCAAAATCATCCCGCAAATATGCAACGCCGATTTTTGAACTTCTTTACGTTTGTCAGTCTTCTTTAGAAAACTTTAGCTAAATGAAGTACACAGGTAGGGGCACAGCACTGCTCATTGGTGTCAACTTAAGCTCAAACCTATGTCCCACAACCGTTCTACCCCACCCCTCAATCCCCTCCCCAAAGCATCGGGGAGGGGAGGTTTTGCGTCAGCAAAGCCGGGGTGGGGTAATGCGGATCGTGATGGTAAGTGAATGAACTCAATATCACGTCTTGACAAGGGTTTCACGTTAAGTTGACACCTATGAGCACTGCTGTGCCCTTAAGATCATCTGTACCTCACGTAATTATGCAATCTGCTGTAAGCTGTTCCACATTTAAATTGCATAATTACGGCGGGCAAGATGCCCACCCCACAAGAGTTATATAAATTTTAGATATGCAAACTAGATGTGGTTTAGCTTATTAGCCTCAGAATTCATTGAAAGTCGGCGGGAAACTCAATTCCCAAGAGTTGGGTGTTCCGGGATAGTCGCCCCGTCGCTTGGGCCAAACAGGGCATTGGGCATTGGTGACTCTTCCCCATGACGGCAGTTGCTCTCGCGCGGGGTGAACCCCTGCGTACCCGTCACTGCCTCCCCCATACTTCGGCTTCGCTCAGTACAAGTGCCCTATTCCCCATGCCCAAAAACTCCATCCCGCAAGTGGCGTGGAGTTTTTTATTCTGAGGCGGTTGCTGAAACTCGTGCAAGATATCAGTTTAACCAAAATTACGATATTCATAACCAACATCACGACATTCATAACCAACATCACGACATTCATAACCAACATCACGACATTCATAACCAACATCACGACATTCATAACCAACATCACGACATTCATAACCAACATCACGATATTCATAACCAACATCACGATATTCATAACCAACATCACGATATTCATAACCAACATCACGATATTCATAACCAACATCGTAATATTTCGGTGTAATTATTCAATTGATTTTTCCATAATAAAATTTATTAGCTTTTGCCCTCTACGTTCTACCTCTTGCTGTTTTACAACAATAAAGTTCTGGCTTTCAAAAAAAGGTTTAGCTGTAATACTAGCTTCTGTAAATAACTTTTCAATTTTCAAAGATTTTGCTTTTAATTCAAGCTGTTTTAATATTTTCTTACCAATCCCTTTTCTTTGAAAATCTTTATGACAGTAAAAACGATCAATATGTCCATTAGCCTCTAATTCCCCAAAACCAATAATTTTACCCTGCTCCTCTGCTACATAAGTAAACTTACTTCCTAAACCTTTAATCCATACGTCAATATCCATATTTGCTGGCGCCCAAGCGTCTACTTGTTCTTGTGTGTAATCATGAATATTCACTTCATGAACAGTGTCGTAGAACAATTTCATAATTTCTTCGGTATCAGCTATTTCGTATATTCTTAATCTCATAAAAAAGGTAATTAATCACAAATAACTCTACTAGAAATATTATCAGCGCTGGCGGGTCTACTTCAGCTTCCGAGTGCAGTACAGTTTTGACCTCACTTCCATTCCTCTCTCCTAAAAGGAGAGAGGCTTTGAGTCTTACTCCCCTTCCCTTGAAAGGAAGGGGTTGGGGGTTAGGTCTGTATTGGACTCAACTGCAAGCTGCTATATACAGCAAAATTTATTAGATGAAACTTTTATATACACAATTTTATAGTACAAGTATACTAATTAACTGCTAAAATGCCTTAAAAGTCAGCTAGCTTTGCTTGAGGTAGTATGAAAAAAATCCAAGACACGGACAAAAAGCCCATTTTGCTGTTCCAGCCTACATCTGTAATTACTGCTATAGTGCCACTGCAACCCCAAGAGGAAAAAATCATCAGTGAACGGGAGCGTTTTATAACACAAGTCGAACGCATCAATCAGATGGCGGGAGAGTTAGAAGCAGCGATATTAGAGTTGAAAGCGATCGCTAACACACTGAATACTCAAAAACCTTACCCATTCTTGATAAAGCAGCTATGCAAAAATATTTGTCAGTATTTCGCAGTTAGGGTGCCTTGGGTGAAGCGAAAGTCTAACGAATCATTTATTTTGACAACGCGAAAAGTTGATTTATTCCGAGCTGAAAGGGAAGCCGCACTGCTAGCACAGCAACTTCGTCAGCAAACCAAAAAAAGATTAGCATCGCAGCGACACAGAAAAAACAAGAATGGGGCTGAGGCTGACACAAAACGCTTCCTCAAAAAGGTATTAGTCAACAAATCTTAAAATTATCAACATTTAACGCCAGATCACCCTGAGGTTGTAACAGTTATGCTGATTAAAGTGGCAGAAGGAAATTCTTGCTCAAAATTACTCACTACACTGCCATTGCTAATTGCTACCAACTGTGGTATTAAGTAGGCAAACCTGCCCTAATATTTGCACTTCCGTAAAACCAGAGTGCAACATCAGGCACAATCAATCAGCGCACAGAAGAGGTAAAAAGAAGGTGTTAAAGACACTTTTAGTGATTGCCGTTGGTTTTTTACCGTCCCTGATTTCTCTGTGGGCGATCCGCAAAACCCATGCGCGATCGCGCTTACCGATGAGGCAAGCAGCCATGAATTTTCCAGTAGTGCAGGGACGACAAAACCTTAGACCTGTAGAAGGCGATCGCTATTATTTAGAAGGCGTGGGTTATCTGATTGGCGATATCAGCTGCAAATTTAATGCCCGATCTGGCTACATGCGTTGTGCTGTCAATCCTGAAGGCCCCTGTAATGGTTGCCGTCACTACGAACCTAAGGAATTAGCTGGTAGTGAAAAAAGGGCTTAATAAATTTTACCTGCCTAATACTCAAACAATCTCAAATTACTAAAGAAGGGGAAGGGGATAACTGGGGAGAGAGCAATTTATCCGATGTCCTAAACTAACCCTACCCTTCACCCTAGAGAAAAACCTCTGTAACTATGGGCCAGCATTAACAAAAAGTGCATTATTGGTTCCTAGACCGGCACAGATAACCTGACTTGTGCCTAAAGAAGCACAACTAGGATCTGAGACGTATGTACCTCCCAGACCCTGAGGCCCACTCCAGGAACTGCCATTGAACTGATTAACAAAAAGTTCATTATTGGTTCCTAGACCGGCACAGATAACCTGATTGGTACCTAAGGAAGCACAACTAGGATTTGAGGCGTATGTACCTCCCAGACCCTGAGGCCCACTCCAGGAACTGCCATTGAACCGATTAACAAAAAGTGCATTATTGGTTCCTAGACCGGCACAGATAACCTGATTGGTACCTAAAGAAGCACAACTAGGATCTGAGACGTATGTACCTCCCAGACCCTGAGGCCCACTCCAGGAACTGCCATTGAACCGATTAACAAAAAGTTCATTATTGGTTCCTAGACCGGCACAGATAACCTGACTTGTACCTAAGGAAGCACAACTAGGATTTGAGGCGTATGTACCTCCCAGACCCTGAGGCCCACTCCATGAAATGCCATTGAACCGATTAACAAAAAGTGCATTATTGGTTCCTAGACCGGCACAGATAACCTGATTGGTACCTAAGGAAGCACAACTAGGATCTGAGGCGTATGTACCTCCCAGACCCTGAGGCCCACTCCAGGAACTGCCATTGAACCGATTAACAAAAAGTTCATTATTGGTTCCTAGACCGGCACAGATAACCTGACTTGTGCCTAAGGAGGCACAACTAGGATTTGAGGCGTATGTACCTCCCAGACTTTGAGGCCCACTCCATGAAATGCCATTGAACCGATTAACAAAAAGTGCATTATTGGTTCCTAGACCGGCACAGATAACCTGATTTGTCCCTAAGGAAGCACAACTAAGATTTGAGACGTATGTACCTCCCAGACTCTGAGGCCCACTCCAAGCTGCAAGAACTGGTTGGCTTACCAGGGATAAAATTACTGATGTTGTGCCTGTTAAAATTGTAAATTTCTTTTTCATAGAATCTAATGTCTTCCTCCTTAATACAGCTCTGTGTTTTGTTGCAAAGATTTAGACAGATGTAAAGTTTTAATTCCTGAATTTTTCTTTCAGTTTGATTGGTATTGTACGATGAAACCACGTACCTATTTTGGATTCAGTTTCAGTTCTAAAAGCTACAGAAATCAGTTACAAACCTTTACATTATCCAGTTCAAACTCAGAACCTTCGTGCGATAGAACTGCTATTATCAGCCGTTACATTAACACTCATCAAATTCAACTCTAGCAAAGTAAATTTTAGGTAAAACTTTGTTTATACCAGAGTTTAAGTCTGAACAAATCATTCATCAACTTAGTCTGATACTCCGCCGTTAATCGGTTGCATGAGTTGAGACACTTAAGTTTGACTTGAACATCTGACACCTAACAGCGCTCACGCTTAACGATTCCCAAGTTTTACCTGGGAATGGTAAAATTATGGCTAATTATAATTTGTATTTACAAACACTTTGAAAATTTGCCTTTGCATGGTCAAATAAGAATGATTTAATATAATTAATTCGTGCAAAAGTGGAAATCTGCGTCATTTTCTTTGCAGATTATGAACTTTAGTATTAGCTTTTGTCGAATATCTAATAACTACATGATTATTTAACGATGAACAACGCGATCGCTCAGACAACAGCATTATTATCAACTTGCGCTTTACTACTAACAGGCTGTGGTGGTGGCGGCGGCCCTGTGACTGTGACAAATTCTCCAAATATTACCAGAAATAACACTACAACTGACACCGCCGAGACAACGACTACATCAGGTGCTATTCCCATCGGTATTGCCTTAGCACAAACCAGCAACGTAGCATTACTTGGTCAAGAGGGATTTGTTGGAGCCAGAATTGCCGAGAAGTATTTCAATAGTAAAGGTGGTATTAATGGCACTCCGATTAGATTGGTAAGCCAAGATACTAGCGGTGATGAAGCTGGAGCAATTAACGCTTTTCAAACTTTAATTAACAAAGATAAAGTTGTTGGTATTGTTGGCCCTACTTTGTCACAGCAAGCTTTTAGTGCTGACCCCATCGCCGAACGTGCTAAAGTCCCAGTTATTGGCGCATCAAATACCGCAAAAGGAATTCCAGAAATTGGTGATTATGTAGCTCGTGTATCTGCCCCCGTGTCTATAGTTGCCCCTAATTCGCTGAAAGCTGCACTAAAACAGAATCCTCAAATTAAAAAAGTGGCAGTTTTTTACGCCCAAAATGATGCTTTTAACAAATCAGAAACGGAGATTTTTCAAACAGCAGTAAAAGAACAAGGGCTAGAATTAGTAACAGTTCAAAAGTTCCAAACTACTGATACAGACTTTCAAGCTCAAGCTACCAATGCAATTAACTTAAAACCAGATTTGGTAATTATTTCGGGACTAGCTGCTGATGGTGGTAACTTAGTGCGACAACTGCGAGAACTGGGTTATAAAGGCATAATTATTGGTGGTAATGGTCTGAATACACCCAATGTTTTATCAGTGTGTAAAGCACTTTGCGATGGTGTACTGATTGCTCAAGCTTACAGTCCTGAATATCCTGGTGAGATTAATAAGGTATTTCGCCAAACCTATATTGAGCAATATAAGAAAGAACCAGCCCAATTTACTGGTCAATCTTTTGCGGCGGTGCAGGTGTATGTTGAAGCTCTTAAAGAGTTGGATAAAAAAACCAAAATCAGCACATTACCTCTTGAGAAACTGCGGACAGAATTGAACAAGCAAATACTTGCTGGAAAGTATGATACTCCTTTAGGTGAGATTGCTTTTACACCAGTAGGTGATGTGATTCAAAAGGAATTTTACGTTGCCCAAATTAAGATGGATAAAGATGGAAACACTGGAAAATTCGTATTTATAAAATAGTTGCAATATGGATATAACTCTATTTCTGCAACAATTTTTGAACGGATTATCTATCGGTAGTATCTATGCAATTTTTGCTTTGGGCTATACCTTAGTTTATTCTATTTTGGGCATCATCAATTTAGCTCATGGTGCGATTTTTGCCTTGGGTGCATATTTCACTTATGCACTCATGGGTGGTAACTTTGGATTTAACGGCTTGCTAGCTAATGTAGCCCTGCCGATAAAATTACCATTTGTTATAGCCTTGATTTTAGGAAGTACCTTGGCGGGATTGGTAGGGGTAGTGATGGAACGGGTTGCTTTTCAACCTTTGCGCCGTCAAGGATCTGATCCCTTGCTAACTGTTGTTTCCAGCTTGGGGGTAGGAGTGGTAATTGTAAATTTAATCCAGTATTTAGTAGGAGCAGAAAGTTACACATACCCCGCAAATACTTACGGTAATTTGCCACCTGCGATTAATTTTGGTAGTCCAGATAATCCAATTCCTATTCGCAGCGTTCAGGTGGTAATTTTTGCTGTATCAGTGGTGATTGTGGCAATTCTTACCTATTTTATCAATCGGACTAAATATGGTAAGGCAATGCAGGCGATCGCAGAAGATCCAACTACAGCTAGTTTGTTAGGAATTAATAGCGATCGCTTTATCATTCTAACATTCTTCATCAGTAGTTTTTTAGCAGGATTAGCAGGAACTTTAGTTGCCTCTAGTGTTAGTATTGCTGGGCCATATTTTGGCATTACTTTTGGGTTGCGGGGTTTAGCGGTAATTGTCTTAGGTGGTTTAGGTAGTATTCCCGGTGCAGTGGTGGGAGGCTTAGTAATTGGATTAGTTGAGGCGTTTGTTCCTGCTGAATTCTCTGGATATAAAGACGCAGTAGCCTTTGGAATTTTGTTTATCATGCTATTAGTTAGACCCCAAGGTTTGTTAGGACGGCGGTTTATTCAAAAAGTTTAAATAGATGTAGCACTATGAAAACATACACCAGACAAAAACTAACTTTCGAGCAATTTGTAGAACAGTGTCCAGAAGAAGGTTTATATGAACTTGTAGATGGAGAAATTGTAGAAGTGCGTGCAACCAGAAATCATGATGATGTCGCCAATTTTATATTGTTTGGTTTCAATGATGAAATTAGGCGACTAAACTTAAATTATGTAGTTAATAACACAGCAGTCTTTAAAACTATAACTGCCAATGAAATAGAACAAGGGCGTAAGCCTGATGTAAGTGTTATAGATAAAGATACATGGCGCTCAAATCGTTCTGCGTACTCTGCACTTGAAGAACCTATCCAGTTAGCTGTAGAAGTGACATCAACTAATTGGGAAGATGACTACATTGATAAATTGGATGAATATCAACGTTTAGGTATTACAGAATATTGGATTGTAGATTATTTGGCAATTGGACTAAGAGAGTATTTAGGAAATCCAAAAGTTCCGGCTGTATTTGTTTTTCTATTAGATGCTGAGGGAAAATACCAACGGACACTGTTTAGAGGTTTAGAACGGATTGTGTCACGAACTTTTCCTGAACTGGCGCTGACAGCAGAGCAAATATTAACAGCTTAATAGTTGATAAAACTGATAGTTTGATTAAGCTTAATCAAAATGTTTTAAAATGGCTGATTTTTTCGCTACTTATGGTTCTCTAATTGTCTCTATGGTATTAGGGGCGCTAATAGGATTATCGCTTTACTTACCGCTAATGACAGGACAATTGTCTTTAGCTAGCCCAGGATTTTATGCTTTAGGTGGGTATATTGCAGCAATTTTATCCACAAAAGTTTTGACATCTAGCAGTACTTTATTTCCCATTCCATTGTTATTATTGGAGATGTTAATTGCTGGTGTAATTTGTGGCTTTTTGGGTGTAATAGTGGGAATTCCAGCGTTGAGATTGCGAGGAATTTATTTAGCGATCGCTACTATCGCTTTTGTGGAAGTTCTGCGCGTCATCTCCCTCAATTTGGATATTACAGGCGGTGCTGTCGGAATTTTTGGCATTCCTCAACCTTTCCAAACACCAATTGAATATTTATGGATTGCTCTGCCCTTACTATTAATTAGTATGGTGCTGCTTTATCGTTTAGAACGCATCCGTGTAGGAAGGGCTTTTATCGCTATCCGCGAAGATGAATTAGCTGCGGGTGCAATGGGGATTGATCCTACTTATTACAAAGTTTTGGCGTTTACATTAGGGGCTATACTTGCAGGGGTTGTAGGTGCAATTAGCGCCCACTTCCTTAATACCTGGAATGCTCGTCAAGGTACTTTTGATGCTAGTATTATATATTTAACTTTTGTTTTGATTGGTGGTTCGAGAACTTTTTTAGGTTCGGTAGTCGGAGGTATGGTGTTTACAGCCTTACCAGAAATTCTGCGAAGTCTAGCTGATACTGGTGGTTTACCTAATTGGCTAGCACAATTTTTGCGCGATGGTAGATTAATTATTTTTGGCTTACTAATAGTAATAGGTACAATATTTTTTCCCCAAGGGCTAATTACTCCAGATATTTTTCAAAGACGGAAAATCATGAATAAACGAACCGCGAAGGACGCATAGACACGAAGTGGCTTCCCGCAGGGTAGGGCGCGTTCGCGCAGCGTCTCGCAGAGAAGTAAGAAAAGTTTTAGAGAGTTATTGCGTAAGTTTTATATTCATAATAATATGCACAAATGTCACATAGTATTCCAACAGGTAACAGCAGTATTGTCTTAGAAGCAAGAGCATTGACTCGCCGCTTTGGTGGTTTAGTGGCGGTAAATAATGTATCTTTTAGTGTAAATAAACATGAGATTTTTGGACTGATTGGCCCTAATGGTGCTGGCAAAACAACACTGTTTAATTTGATTACTGCTTTCATTCCACCTTCTAGCGGTAAATTAATTTATCAAGGTGCAGAAATTTCCCAACTGCGTCCTCATCAAATTGCTGCTTTAGGTATCGCCCGTACTTTTCAAAATATCCGCTTGTTTGGGGAATTATCGGCATTAGAAAATGTGATTATTGCTCGGCATTTACATACTAAAAGTAATATGATTGCAGGAGTTTTGGGATTACCACCAGCGCCTAGTGAAGAACTTAAAACTAAGCAGAAAGCTTTAGATTTATTGGATTTGGTGGGATTGAGCGATCGCGCCCACGAAAAAGCCAAAAACTTTGCCTACGGCGATCAACGTCGCTTAGAAATTGCCCGCGCTTTAGCATTAAAACCGCAAGTCTTACTTCTCGATGAACCTGCGGCGGGGATGAACCCCAACGAAAAGCAGCAACTCAGTGAATTTATTCGTAGCCTGCGCGATCGCTTCAATTTAACGATCATCCTCATTGAACACCATGTACCATTGGTTATGGGTTTGTGCGATCGCATTGCTGTATTAGATTTTGGGCAATTGATTGCTTTGGGTGAACCAGCAGTTGTCAGAAATAATCCGGCTGTAATTGAAGCTTATTTGGGAAATGAATAATATCTGATTATCTATCTTACAATTACAAAACCTGTTGTAATTCCTCAATATTATTTGCTGTTACAACGTTCCGTAAAATTATCTTCAAACGCTCTATATCATTAATTTCCGTGATTTGTGGCATTAACTGTAACCCGTTGTTGCCAAATTTTAACTCCAAATTAATTTCAATACTAGAAAGTATTCCTCGCAGCTCTCCGCGTGCTTCTCCGCGTGCTTCTCCGCGTGCTTCTCCGCGTGCCTCTCCGCGTGCCTCTCCGCGTGCCTCTCCGCGTGCCTCTCCGCGTGCTTCTCCGCGTGCTTCTCCTTCGCGTAAAATTTCTTGATACCAAGGCGACTCACGTAACACAGCCATATCCCACCTCATGATTTCTTGAACGAGTGCAGTTTCTAAAACAAACGTAGCAAAAAAAGCTAAGACCGTTTCCAGTTGGTTCAGTTGTTCATTAGCACGGAGAATTTGCAATGCTTCTCTAATAGTAGATTCATTTTCACCACCTTTGAGAATGGGTACAAACGGCAGTAAGGATGGTAAGGGTTGTTGAAAAGCAATATTGACATCAACTTCCCACAGGTTAATTACCCGATAATCTTGTATTGCCCGTAATCCAGCAATATTTGATGTAAAGCTTGTGGGTATTTCGTTGTTGCCAGTTTTAAGAATGTTAATGAGAACCGGGTATGTTGGCAAGTTATATTTTTCTTCCGCAAGTGCAGCGTATGCACGCATCCGACGTGGCATTTTGGATTGATAGCGTAATTGCAATTCGTTAAGAAGCAGAAATTCTCCGTGTTGGGGACTGTTGACACGCATTAAAACATCAGTTTCCCGGCTAATCCACTGAAATTCGCCACTTACAATTTCTTCAGCAACGACATCAGAAATCTGCGTTACCCATCTTACCCAGTTATCGGGTGCAAGGCTAATTAATTTTTTGGTGCTGACATCGGCAGGCCTTGTCATCAGGGTGTAAATGCTCTCAATAAGTAAGATTTATCGTAACTTGAAGTGTGGCATTACACCAAAGAATATCTGTCAGGTAAGATTTTGCCTGACAAATATTCCTCAGCAATGTTGGTAACGGCTAGTGATGGGTTTGTGCGATCGCAAGCTATTAAGAATGAGTTACGAAAAAATTTATTTCGAGATTGTAATGGGATTACAGATTTTTATCCACTTCATCATCATTGCACTTGCCGACTCGAAAATTTCGATTGCATCGTCTGAAATTGTTTAGAGAATGCGATACTCGCCTTGATCAACTCGATAAACACCTAAATATTCCTTGAGTTGCTTACAATCTTGAGGTCTAGGATCTTCCGGTAGCAACAAAATTTTAGTCATCACCTGCTTAAAAAACTTCGGCTGCAAGGCGATGTCTGACGACAAGCCCTCCGGGTTCGGCAGTTGCTTCAAGTCGGGGAACCCGCCCAACGCACTGCCTCACCGATGCAGCGTCTACACTTTGTATCAGTTCAACTCTTGCGTAAACGTAGCCCGTCACAAACATCGCTTTCGTGTTTAATAAAAGCAAATTTGCTAAGTTCCTATATAGAATTTGGACAGTCGTTGATTGAATTTGGACAGTCGTTGATTGAATTTGGACAGTCGTTGATTGAATTTGGACAGTCGTTGATTGAATTCGGGCAGTCGTTGATTGAATTCGGGCAGTCGTTGATTGAATTCGGGCAGTCGTTGATTGAATTTGGACAGTCGTTGATTGAATTTGGGTAGCCACAAAGGGCTTACGCACCCTGCTGAATACCTCTTTGCTCAATTTCTTGATACCAAGGCGATTCTCGCAATACTGCCATATCCCACCTCATGATTTGTTGCACTAAAGGCGATCGCACCTGTGAAATTTATATAAACAAAATATTCACAAATTCGTCTAAAGAACTCACAGCGATCGCACTATCCATTAAGCTTTCTAATTTTTCCACACTCTCGCCTTCAAACCTTACTTCCACTTCATGAGGAATTTCGCCAAAGCGTTGTTCTAATACCCGGATTAGCTGCCGTCGCGCACCCTGCTGAATACCTCTTTGCTCAATTTCCTGATACCAAGGCGATTCTCGCAATACTGCCATATCCCACCTCATGATTTGTTGCACTAAAGGCGTATCTAACACAAAGCTAGCAAAAAATGCCAGCAATGATTCTAACTCGTTCAACTGTGCATCTGCTCGTAGCGCCTGTAATGCGCGTTGCACAACTGATACCTCTCCCCCTCCTCGCAGAATTGGCACAAAGGGTAACAACGATGGTAGTGGTTGCTCAAATACTATTTCAGCATCAATTTCCCACAAATTAATCACGCGATAATCTTGGATAGCACGTAATCCCAAAAATTCCTGCTCGTAACTATTGACAATAGTTAAGGTGGATGGGGGCGGTAAAATGTTGATCAGTACTGGGTAAGTTGGCAATCGGTAGCGTTCTTGTGCCAAGGCAGTATATGCTCTCATCCGTAGAGGCATCTGTGCCGTGTAACGCAACTGTAGTTCGTTAAGTACCAGAAAATCTCCGTGAGTAGCACTGTATGCCTTCACCAACACATCTGTTTCGCGGCTAATCCAGTGAAACTCAGAGCCAAGAATTTCTTTGGCCACAACTTCAGGACGCTGTGTCACCCATTTTACCCATGCATCGGGAGCTAAATTAATTAGTCGTTTGCTACCAATATCTGCTACTTTTGCCACAGGACGCTTGATATCTTTATCAGTAACTAATAGTACATCATAAAGATTGCAGTATTCTGGCGTTGGTTTTTAAGGTCAAGCAAAAGTATTTTTAACCCACGGAGGTGGGTAAAGTCTCGTGTAGCCGCGACTTCTAGTCGCTAGGACTTTTCTGCATCGCACTGTTTTAAGAAATGTATGATTGATGTATCTTAAGTTTTGAATCAACATTTCTGGATGTAAACCGCCATGAAAGCCGATAGTAAGCCAAACTATACAATTTTAGAAGTTCAAGAACTTGATGTTAATTATGGCGGTATCCAAGCTCTGAAAAAAATTAATTTAATTATTCAACAAGGGGAGGTAGTTACTCTAATTGGTGCTAATGGTGCTGGTAAAACTACCACACTCCGCGCCATATCTAAAGTAGTTAATCCTAAGAGTGGTGTAATTATCTATAATGGACATAATATTAACCGCCGCCAAACTCACGAAGTTGTACAACTTGGCATCGCCCACTGTCCAGAAGGACGGAGAGTCTTAGCACGGCAAACAGTATTGGATAATTTACTTTTGGGTGCTTATATTCGCTCCAATCAAGCTGAGGTAAAAGCAGATATTGGGCGCCAATTTGAGCTATTTCCACGTTTGTCACAAAGACGCAATCAACTAGCAGGAACCCTCAGTGGTGGTGAACAACAAATGTTAGCGATCGCTCGTGCTGTCATGAGTAAACCACAACTATTACTTTTAGACGAGCCTAGCTTAGGTTTAGCACCTGCGATCGTCCGGGAAATCTTCTCTATTATTGAAAATCTCCGGGCTACAGGCGTGACTATTTTGTTAGTTGAACAAAACGCTAATCTGGCACTACAAATTGCCGATCGCGGTTATGTTTTGGAAGCTGGTTCTATTACCTTAACAGGTGCAGCCTCAGAATTAATTAGTGATGAGCGAGTTAAAAAAGCTTATTTAGGGTAATTAATTAAATGAAAGTTTTTGAGGTAGAAGCAGATGGTAAAATCACCAACTAAACCCCTAACTTTAGAAGAGTTTTTGAAACTACCAGAAACAGAACCTAGTTCAGAATACATCAATGGTCAAATTATTTAAAAGCCAATGCCACAGGGAAAATATAGTAAATTACAGGGGAAGTTAGTCACAGGTATAAACCAGGTAATTGAAAGTCGAAAGATTGCCCTAGCTTTCCCAGAACTGCGGTGTACTTTTGGCGGACGTTCAATTGTCCCTGATGTAGCTGTGTTTGCTTGGGAACGGATTCCCATAGATGAGCGTGGAGATGTGGCTAATGTTTTTCACACATATCCAGACTGGACAATTGAGATTCTTTCGCCGGATCAAAACCAGACTAAAGTAACCGGAAATATTCTACATTGTTTAAAACATGGTAGTCGTTTAGGTTGGTTAATTGATCCAGGCGATCGCTCTGTTTTAGTTTATCCACCAAAGCAGCAACCAGAACTTTTACAAGAAGAACAAGAAATATTACCAGTTCCTGATTTAGTTAGCGGCTTTCAATTAACTGTAGGGCAATTATTTGGATGGTTGAAGTTGTAAGTAATTGTATAGATTCATGTCTAGCTTTGGGAATACTAAAGGCAATACGCTTGGTTAAGGCTAAAACTCTTTATCAAAGTCAAATTTTTAACGTAGACGCAAAGCGGTGAAGCAGCGCGGTCTTCTCCCAAGGGGAGACGCCAAGGGCGATGGGGGTTTCCCCCATGAGCGACTGCACCAAGCCGGAGGGCTTGCCGCAGGCTACCGCAGGGGCGCAGAGAAGCCAGTGCGTTGGGCGGGTTCCCCGACTTGTTCGCGCAGCGTCTCCCCTTGGGAGAAGCAACTGGCGCGAAACAGAGAGAAGAGAAAAAAATCCTTAACTGAACTGTATTGATACTAAAGATAGTAATTTACTGAAGTCAGAGCGAGATAATGGATTCCGTAAATTTAATAAAAACGGGTGATAGTTGGAAATTTGCGACTGAAGCTGATTTAGAAGATTTTGTCTGGGCGAATTTAAAGGAACTTTTCGGGTTAATTCCGCTAAAGCGACAATATTATATTAAAGGTCAAATTTGCGACATTTTAGCCTTGAATGAGAAGAGACAGTTAGTAGTGCTGGAATTGAAAAACGGTGAAGACAGATATATTGTTCAGCAACTAACTCGATATTATGAAGCTTTAATTGAGAATAAACCCTTTCAGGAAGAGGTTGATTATGGACAACCCATTGGTTTAATAGCGATTACAGCCAGGGAATACATCAACGAAGACAAAAGACGACATCAAGAGTATCAAAATGCTATTAAATCTCGAAAAACTTTGAATGAGCTAGTCGATATTGCTTTAGAGACTTGGCTAAAAAGGCTTTAAGAAAAGCTACATTGACAGCATTTATAACTTTTCCTAATCATTAGTATTATTAAATATTATTACGATTTTTGTCATATATTAATATTTGCAGCCCTCCTTGCAGATATCTATATATTTGTTTAGCGGCGAATTCTATTCACCGGAATAATTAAACCCATGAGTCAAATAGTCTGGATAGCAAGACACGCTAACCGCCTCGATTTCGTAAACCCTGATTGGTTTCTCACCGCCGAACGACGCTACGATCCACCCTTGTCTGATGATGGTATGGTGCAGGCACAACAGTTAGCTAAACGATTAAAAGGAGAAAATATTGCCCATATTTTCGCTTCTCCTTTCCTGCGAACCGTACAAACGGCAAACGCAGTTGCAGAAATACTCAACTTACCAATCAAATTGGAAACAGGCTTGAGTGAATGGCTAAATCCAGTTTGGATGACAGAAGAACCCGAAAGACTCTCAACTCCAGCATTAGCAGACTTATTCCCCAGAATTGACACCAGCTACACGTCGCGCATCGCCGCTAAATATCCTGAAACTCGCGAAAAAGTCCGAGAACGTTCTGGGCAAACTGCGAGATGTTTAGCTACTGAGTTCCTCCCAGAACATATCCTGCTAGTAGCACATGGTGCATCTGTGTTGGGGGGAGCAATGGGGTTAGTGGGGGAAATTGCCAAAACAGAAGTCAAGGCTTCTTTATGTTCTCTAGTGAAAGTGGTACGCGAAGATCCAGAATGGTTATTAGAACTAAAGGGAGATACTTCCCATTTAACCCACATAGAAGAAGTTATTCGATTTGCTTAAACCTCTGATAGAGATTTGGGTTCATGACTTCTGCTAGGTTGGGTATATCCTACAAAAAAAGTAATTTAATTCACCAATAAATTCTATGACTTTGTTACTAGCTGGAGACATCGGCGGTACGAAAACTATTCTGCAATTGGTTGAAAAATCAGACTCACCAGCAATACATACTATTTATCAAGAAAGTTACCACAGTGCCGATTTTCCTGATTTAGTACCGATAGTGCAGCAGTTTTTGGTCAAAGCTAACACACCAATACCAGAAAAGGCTTGTTTTGCGATCGCAGGCCCCATTGTCAAAAATACTGCCAAACTGACCAATTTAGCCTGGTTCCTAGATACCGAACGTTTAGAAGAAGAATTGGGTATCCCGCATATTTCTTTGATTAACGACTTTGCCGCCGTTGGCTATGGCATTTCAGGTTTACAAAAACAAGACTTGCTGACGTTGCAAGTTGGCAAACCTCAACCCGAAACCCCCATTGGAATTATTGGTGCTGGTACTGGTTTAGGACAAGGATTTTTAATTAAGCAGGGAAACGAATATCAAGTCTTTCCCTCAGAAGGTGGACACGCTGACTTTGCCCCTCGGAACGAGATCGAGTTTCAACTATTGAGATACCTGCTGGATAAACATGATATCCAGCGCGTTTCTGTGGAACGCGTGGTTTCTGGAATGGGAATTGTGGCAATTTACCAATTTTTGCGCGATCGCAAATTTGCCGCCGAATCACCAGATATTGCCCAAGTCGTCAGAACTTGGGAACAAGAAGCTGGACAAGAAGAGAAAAGTGTCGATCCCGGTGCTGTCATTGGTACAGCTGCATTACAAGGTAGCGATCGCCTCTGTGAACAAACTTTGCAATTATTTATAGAGGCTTACGGTGCAGAAGCTGGCAATCTTGCCCTTAAACTCCTACCTTACGCTGGCTTATACATTGCTGGTGGAATTGCGCCCAAAATCCTGCCCTTAATTGAAAACAACGGTTTCTTATTAAATTTCACCCAAAAAGGCAGGATGCGCCGCCTCCTTGAAGAGATCCCCGTGTATGTTATCCTCAACCCGCAAGTGGGGCTAATAGGTGCTGCTTTATGTGCTGCTAGGTTATAACAGCTAGCATCATCAGTGAGATCAGCATCTCAAAAGGCAAAAAATATGACAATTAAAAGTCTGTTGCCATTAATCGCCGCCACACTTGTCTGTGGTGGTTCTGTTTTTGTGGAAGCGCGTCAACCCAAACCTCCGGCGGCTGTTGTCAAACCAAAGGTTTCTCAACCCGTGCAGCCACGATGGAAGTTATACACTGCCCCAGATGGGCGCTTTAGTATTTTGATGCCGGGAAACCCCAACAGAAATACTCAATACCAAAAAACTTACATGGGGGAAATTACCTTACAAATATTTGTCGCTCAACCACTAAAACAGCAAGTAGCTTATGTAGTTACTTACAATGATTTTCCTTATAGTTATGGTCAAATAACTGACCCCCAAGCTTTACTTAATAATGCACGGGATATGGCTTTAAAGACTACGAAAAGTAATTTAATTAGTCAAAGGAATATTCGTAGTTCCAATAATCATCCTGGCAAAGAAATTGAATATATCAATTCTGGAGGAAAAATCACTAAAAGTAGAATGTATGTTGCTGAAGGAAGGTTATATCAAGTAATGGCAATAACTACAAAAAAACAGCAAAAGACATTAGCTAAAACCATTACGGGATATTTAAATTCTTTCCATGTAGTTTTGAAAAAGTGAAATAATTAAAACCTCTACTATATTAGTCTTGGAATCAATTGCGTGGTTTATATAGCGTATTTGTCGCATTCTTTTTTCAAATTGGTATCACTTTTATTCCTCTTTCCTAAAAGGCTACGGTCTACACACAAGTCAGATTTACCCCCCTTAATCCCCCCTTATCAAGGGGGGAAATAAGAAATCTAGTTCCCTTCCCAATACATCGGGGAGCCACTGCGTTGGGGAGCCAGTGCTGTGGGCGGGTTTCCCGACTTGAGGCACCTGGCGTCCGGCTCTGCCGACTTGTTCGCTCTTAGCGTTCCCGCAGGGTAGCAAGTGGCGTGAGGGTTAGGGTGGGGTAAAACTGATACTAAAACCTCGTTTTCTTACAGATTCTGCGATACACCACAAACCGGATAAAAAATTTTGGATTGTCGCTAACAATATTTTTCCAGGAACTCCAAACTTCTAACTCCTAAATTCTGCTGTATTTTAATTTTTTTAGCTTATATCATACAACTTATACGCTACTCAACCGCTTATTAAAACATGATTTCTAACACTAGGATGTCATGTTAATAATCATTCATGACCAAATTAAATAAAACCAAGTGAAATAAATGGCTAATACTACTGATACTGGCGTTACCTCTAGTTCTTTTAGCACCCTGGTTGATGCAATCAAGGCTGCCAATTTGATAGATACTCTCAAAGGTGTTGACTCATTTATCGCCTCTCCATCCACAAATCAAGCTTTTGCAAAGCTTCCAGCAGATACTGTAGAGACATTGCTTAATAATATTAATAAGCTCCAGGAACTCCTGACGTATCATATTGTTTCCGGCAAGGTGATGCCCATAAAGCCGATTGAAGGTTCAAGTTTTAAAATTGACCCTTTTTATCGTTTCAATGCAAATTATGAACCACAGCCTCAAAACCCGATGCTGTTGATGATAACGGTGTCATCCACATCATTGTTGATTCCTCAGTCAACAAACGTATAGATAGCGAATAACGTGTGTGGGCTAGAAACTATTTATAGTCATAGTCACTACCTCACGGCTGGCTAAATATATTTTCAGGAACTTAACCAAGTTAAATGTTATACCTACGCGCGTTTAAAATCGCTTGCTCTAAACCAACCTGAGTTCGCTTTATCATTCAGAATCCCCAAGCTGGATTCTGGCTCACCTCGACTGCGCTCGGCGACCACCTGACTCCTGAATTCTTCTTCGGTAACTACTCTTCTCCTGAGACAGAAGCTGCGCGTAGCTTACTTAGAGTGCTACGGAAACGTTTCTAATGAATGCGCTTTTTGAGCGAATCAACTAGAGACGCCTTAGAGGATGAATGAACAAGTCTAATTTATTACTAGCCCTAGCGACTATAAGTCGCGGCTACACGAGACAAAACCCACCTCCGTGGGTTATAAAACCCTTGATTTTGCATTCAGTCTACAGAGGTAGACTTTGATTGTGTAGTAGCGAATTCTATTCGCCTAATACTTTTCAAACATCCTCTTAGCGTAGCGGGGCGTTCCCGTCTCTAAGAGTTGCCCAGTGTCATTTTCCATCTCTAGTTACTCATTTTTAAGCCCACTTTGCACTTAGAGCTTTAATAGCAGGTCTTGTTATGAATTCACTCAATGGCTCTTGCTTGACAGATGGGATACTCAAAGGTGTACAAGTACTCGTTGTAGACAACGATCGCGATAGTAGAGATTTGTACAGATTTTTACTTCAAGACGAGAGCGCAAATGTGATTACTGCTGGTTCGATAAAAGAAGCTTTAGAAATCCTGAGTTGGTTCACACCCAACATCCTTGTCTGCGAAATTAGGTTTTTAGGTGAAAGTATTTATACATTACTAAATACATTCAGTGCTATGGAAGCAAACAATGGTAATCATATCCCCATTATTGTGACCTCAACATCTACCACAGGTACTAATGACCAAATTCCGGATGTCGAGTTTGAAGAATATTTACTCAAACCATTCGACCTTGACAAATTTGTTTCCATGATTAGGAATCAAGTACAGGAAGATGTGGCGGAAAATTTTTACCATGTATTAGTTTACACTAATATACTAAGCACTTCTCAAGGCCACAATCGGGTCGAGTTTAGCAGCGCGACGTGCAGGAACAACACCAAAGAATAAACCAATACCACCAGAGACACCAACTGCCATAGTAATCGCTGCTGGAGAAAGTGCCGCTTCTAAGGGAGTCAAGGCTCCCACTAATAGAATGCCACTGATGCCAACCGCAGTCCCAACTAAACCGCCAGCTGCGGAAACTATCACTGCCTCAATGATGAACTGTAGCAAAATATCTTGTTCAGTTGCCCCGATCGCTTTCCTTAATCCGATTTCTTGAGTGCGTTCGGTGACGGAGACAAGCATAATATTCATGATACCAATGCCGCCGACAAATAAAGATATCCCAGCGATCGCAGCTAGCATGATTGTCAATGCACCTGTAATTTGACCGACAGTTTGCAAAGCATCCTTTTGAGAACGGATAGTAAAGTCATCTTCACCATTAATTTTGTGCCGTAGACGCAGTAAATTAGTAATTTGAAATTCTGCTGCATCCACACTCTCTGAATCACGAGCGGCAGCAACGAGATAATCTAAAGCAATACCATAAGGAGAATTTTTTCCCACAAGTCGGTTTGCTGAAGTCGTGATTGGTATTAAAGCAGCATCATCATAATCTGCTCCCACGCTGGAACCTTTAGCTATTAACGTCCCAATCACTTGAAAGCTAGTATTTCCAACTCGCAATTGTTGACCGATGGCGTTACTATTACCGAATAGTTTTTCTGCCAAGTCTCCACCTAGCACAACAACTTGGTTACTTCCCTTGATGTCTACCTCAGAGAAAAATCTGCCTTTAGCAGTTTCAAAATCCCGCACCGACAGGAAGCTAGGAGTTGTACCAATGATGTTGACATCGGTGTTTCTGTTGCGGTATACAACTACCTGTCTCCTGTTTAACTCCGGTGCAACTCCTACTACTGTTGGGACTTGAGAGGCGATCGCTTCAGCATCTTGTAACACCAGAGTTTTTGGCACTTCAAAGGAGATACGCTGAGTTTCTCGATTACCTGGCAGTACAAACAGCACATTTGGCCCTAATGACTCCAACTGTTTATTAACGTATTTTTGCCCACCTTCACCAATGCCAATCATGGCAATCACTGAGGCATTGCCAATAACTATACCCAACATAGTGAGGGCGCTACGCAGCTTATTCGACAGCAGAGTTTTCCCCGCCATTTGAATACTTTCTAAAAAATTCATGTCTTAAAAATTACGAATTACGAATTACGAATTACGAATTATTCTGTTCTTTTTTGTAGTCTTTGGGTGGATTAACAAAAACGCGATCGCCTTCTTTAACTCCACCTAAAATCTGAGTTTCGTTTTGGATTTGTGCCCCAACTGTAACTTCGCGGAACTGGGGTTTATTGTTTGCATCTGGTACAAGTACGCCAGTTTGACCCTTTTCGGTGACGATTGACACCGTTGGTAACACCAAGGCATCATTGACGCGATCGCCCAGGAAGGTAAGATCCACATTTAAGCCAGAACGCAGTTTATCTGTACCACTATTCAGAGCAACCCGCACCTGGAAGGAAGTCACACCTTGTTCCACTACAGCTTCTGGAGCAATTAGGCGCACATTACCTTTAAAAACTTGATCGGGATAAGCATCAGCGACAATTTCCACCTGCTGTCCCGGTTTAATTCTGCCAAGATCAGCTTCGGGAACTTGAGCTAATATTTCTAACCCGCGTGCTACAGCGACAATTGAACTGGAAGTTGCCGACGCACTAGTAGAAGCAGAGGTTGTGGGTGTCACAAAAGCACCCACGTTAGCATACTTTTGGGTGACAATTCCCGAAAGAGGAGCGCGAATAATAGTCTCATCTAACTGCACTTGCACACCCTTCAACTGAGCCTCAGCAGCTGCAACAGCTGCTTGACGCTGGACAATTTCTTCAGAACGAGTGCCATCTTCTAACAGTACCAATGCTGCCCGTGCTTCATTAACTGCTGCTTGACGTTGGGCGATTTCTTCAGTGCGAGTACCAATTTGGAGTAACGACAATCGTTTTTTAGCTTCTTCTAAACTGGCTCTAGCACTTTTGTCTTCGCTGATGGCTTGATCGAGTAATTGTCTTTTCTCTGCTCCCTGTTCGTATAGGTATTGATAACGCTTTACCTGTCCACTGGTGTAATTCACCTTTGCTTGAGCCGCATCCACTTGGGATTGAGATTGAGCAATCTCTTGAGGACGATTACCAGCTTTAGCTTGGGTTAGCTGGGCTTGAGCTTGTGCTAATCGCGCTCTGGCTTGAGCAATTTCTTGAGGACGACTACCGGCAAGGGCTTCGGCTAGTTGTGCTTGACTTTGGGCTAAGTTAGCACGGTACTGGCTTCTTTGAGCCTCAATACCTGCGCTATCCATACGGGCGAGAATTTGCCCTTGTTGAATGCGATCGCCTTGTTCTACATATAATTGCGACAGCACTCCGGGGTTCTTCGGACTAATATTTACGCTCTGAACTGGCACAACTTTGCCACTAGCTGTAATCCGCAAGGTGACGTTTTTCGCTGCTACTGGCACAGTCAATTGAGCAATGTCTTCTTTTGTCCCTTGGTTTATCAAAGTATAGGTTGTGGCTGTACCAACAACCAAGACACCCCCTGCTATCACCCCCATCAGCCAGCGTAATGGATATTTAACTTTGCCAATAACAGGAATTTCTATGTTCGTAGCCATATCTAAAAGCCTATAAATCTTATTTTATGAAAGTAGCTTGTTGTTATATGATTCCCATCGAATTGCCCATAGTAAAATCACCCCTTCAGAGCCAACAGCTGCGCTTTTGCTCCCCTTTGCGCTTGTGGGGAGTGGTTGGGGGTTCCTCTTAACTATGGTTAATTGAGCGGACATAAATATTAAAGGGTAGGTGCAGAAATGCGGAGTTGTTAAAGTTTTTGGATTAAATCTTTATTAAAAAACTAACAACTAGACGCATAGTTAGCTTCATGTTGCTTAATCTTACTTCATAATAGGTGTTACATGCCTGTATGCCTTCACCTGAAAGGGTGACTTTAGCCACATTATTATTTGACACCCTGCCTTGCTTATAATTTGCACCTTTTTAGCGACGCCGATAGCGAAGCGTTAGCGAGTCTTCGAGCGTCATAGCCCGCACTTCGGCTGCGCTCAGTGACCGCCGCAGGCATCGCTACTATTGCAATACAGTTCGGATAAGATCCCCCCGCCTGTGGCGACCCCCTTAAAAAGGGGGTAATTAGAAAAAAAAAGCCCCCCAATTTATCGGGGGGTTGGGGGGATCTCCGAGGAATAAACACGTTAAGGGACTTCCAAATAAAAAAATATCCCAAAACTGACGCAAAAATCTTCTCTATTTCTCCCCTCTCTGTGTTCTCTGCGTCTGGAGTGGTTCGTTCATTTGGATAATTTATTTCTTGGAAGTCCCTAACCGAACCGTATTGGCTACTATTGCACCAAAGAAGCCACAATACTTAGGATAGTCGGCTTGCAGTATTGAAGCATTATGCTTGACGTAGACGCAAAGTCCTAACCCGGAGACTCCCGGCTTGTCATTAAACCGATAATTATACCTAGTTACTTCATTGAAAAAACAAATAAAGTCGAATTTAATAAACAAAATACCGAAATGAGAAAGCATTTAGACTAAATGCTTTCTCAAACCCCAGTTTGCTTTCTCATTTCAGTAGATTTAGCAAGTAAAAAGGCATATTGCTTTCTCAAACCCCAGTTTGCTTTCTCATTTCGGTAGATTCAGCAAGTAAAAAGGCATTTTGCTTTCTCAAACCCCAGTTTGCTTTCTCATTTCGGTAGATTCAGCAAGCAAAAAGGCATTTTGCTTTCTCAAACCCCAGTTTGCTTTCTCATTTCAGTAGATCGCGCATTAATTTTAGTGTTTTGGGCAAGCAAAAAGGCGTATTGCTTTCTTAATTCACCTGATTGCTGACTCATAACATAAATTTCAAATTTGAAATTTTCGTCTTGGAAAATTCTGTTTGCGCTTGGTGAACGCCAGGGCGTTTCGTAGAGAAGCGATGCCTGCGGTGGTCACTGAGCGCAGCCGAAGTGTGGGCTATTCGGCGTCGCCAAAAACCGCCGCACCCTGCGGGATATTGTTACAGACTTTTCATTTTTAGATTGCTTGGATCGAAAGTAGCCATAAAGTTATCAGAAAAATGGGTTTAAAACCCCGTGCTTCTAGCACGGCTTTTCTTGGTCTTGGATGTATTTTTTGAGAACTTCAATGGGCGCACCTCTAATCGTTGATACAAAATAACTAGGACTCCATAGAGCTTGCTTACCATAAGGTTTAGGGTATCCAGCTTGACCATATCTACGGCTAGACACACCTTTTAACGCATTAACAATTTGAGATATTGAGAGCTTAGGTGGAAATTCAATTAATGCGTGAATGTGATCTGATTCCCCGTTAAATTCAATGACCTCTCTATTCGTTCAATACTTTGCTTAAATTGCAACACTGAACACGATAGAGATGGGAACGCAGCCAAAAATATAGAACAAGTCGGGAATAGAACAAGTCGGGATGGGGAATCGCCACGACTATAAACGGACGCAGAGGAATTGTAAGACTATTTCGGTAGCAGAATCCGTTGAAGCGTCAAGAATCACCGCTCCTTTATGAAGGTGAGTATTTCAAAAGGTGCTTCCTCGCATTCTACGTTAGGAATTTGCAGCCAGTGATTTCCTAAGCAAAAACCTCTGTGGTTGCGATCGCAGATTTAGGTGATATGCTCAGTGCTGACATCACGAAGTTTGTTACCAACAGCAGGGCGATCGCAACGACAACCCAACAATTTATCTTGTAACAGTGGTTACCATAGTGATAATTGGATAATACCAATTTGAGCAATGATTACAACAGATGGAGCGCTCAAAGCAATTACCAGCAACTCTTTCTCTACGATACGCTCTGGCGTTCACAATCCAAAATCGTTCGACTGAGCGTAACCGAAATCCAAAATCGTATAATAAACTACTCTCTTCCCAGTCCAAGATTACCTATCTTCTTATGGCAAACACTATTACAATTACCGATTCCCTGGTTCCTAATCCTGTACCGAAACCAGCAATCATTAGACTAGAAAACATTTTCAAGATTTATGGTAGTGGTGAAACAGAAGTACGAGCGCTGAATGATGTCAACCTAATCGTGGAACAGGGCGAATATTGTGCAATCATGGGGCCTTCTGGTTCTGGTAAATCCACAGCCATGAATATTATCGGTTGTCTCGACCGTCCCACAGGCGGACATTATTATTTAGATAACCTCGATGTAGCCCAAATGGAGGATCGCTCATTGGCACACATCCGGAATAAAAAGCTGGGGTTTGTGTTTCAACAATTCCATCTATTGCCCCAACTAACAGCCCTAGAAAACGTGATGTTGCCAATGGTATATGCTAGTGTGAACCCAAAAGAAAGAAGCGATCGCGCAACAGTTGCCCTGACGCGAGTAGGTTTAGCAAATCGCCTCAACAACAAACCAACTCAACTATCTGGTGGACAACAACAACGAGTAGCGATCGCGCGTGCGATCGTTAATCGTCCCGTGCTACTCTTAGCCGATGAACCTACAGGCGCACTTGATTCGCGCACAACCCAAGAAGTCTTAGATATATTTAGCGAACTCAATGCTAGTGGAATTACCGTTGTCATGGTAACTCATGAACCAGAAGTTGCTCGTCAAACCCAGCGCATAGTTTGGTTCCGAGATGGTCAAGTAATACACTCCAATCTCACACCATCTGACTTGAGTAGCGTTGCTGTGTCATAACTTATTAAAGTCCGCCTACCCTTGGCATTCTCACAGGGTAGGCGGACGAGAGTTTGTGTAGCCGCGACTTCTAGTAGTCTGTCAAGTTTAAGCAAGTAAGTTCGTAGTAAGGACTTTAGTCCTTATCCTCTAAGCACGCTTTGTGCTTACTACAAACTTTTCATTACTAGCCTAGACATTGTACTAGTACAGGCCGGCGGAAATAAACCTACCATTTCATTAGAGCCAGAAAGCCCAAAATTAAAGCATATGTGAATGCGTGACTTTTGATTTCCGCCTTGCGATACTAGTCGCCAGTTCCGATTACAAACTAGACGTTTTCCCAGTTTCTGCTTGCGTCTCAATGGGCTTAACATCGGTGTAACCCACTTCACCAGCTATTGTCCGAAACACCGAAATTTGCTCGTCAAAATCTAATCCTTCAATCTGGGAAACCAGATCATTAATTGCCTTAGTTGGTTCATAGCTAGCTGGTAAGTCAACCACCTTATCTCCCATAGCTACTGCCCAAGCATACCAAACTAACAGCTGGTTGTTTTCTTTTATCGCTCCATAAGCACGGGAATATTCTGTATCTTTGCGGTTAACTATATCCCGCATAATATCTAGTTGCTGCTCATCTGATAACTCAAAATAATCTCCTAGCAGAAGTGGTGCTAACTCAGGTTCGGCCGCAGCAGGAGCAGCTGGTGTGATAGAATCACCCATTTTTTTATAAACTAAATAGAACCAAGCTAATTTTGCATCGGTATCTAAATTATTAAACCCATCTACCAAATTTTGAGATTCATTGCTCTGGGCTTGAGAAATATCTTTATCGTAACTTGCAGTCATAATTTTATTTCCAAAGAAATTTTACACGCCAAACTAAGGCTTACCAAAGTTTGAGCATCAGCTTCTACTATCGAGAGAAAGAGTTATATTAATTGTCAATTGCACCTTTAATCTATCTTTTAATAGAGGTAAAGCCTCACCCAAGGGAGCAAGGAAAGAATTAATTACTTTGTTATGCTCTTTCAAGTAAGCAATAAAAAATTTAACCTAAGGATTTTAATTATGCCTGATGAAGTAAAGCCCAATGTTAATGAAGCTCCCACCCATGATGCTCAATTAGCTGCCGAAAGCATAGCTAGTGGTGAAGAAAATGCGCCAAACGTCGATTTTGATGCTGATTATGCAACTGCACAACAATTCAGCGTTAGTGAAGTTGATCGCACAGGTGAAGGCGCAGCAGCAGCCGAAGCAGCCACTGCACCTCAATATCAAACCTCTAAACCAGTAGAGACAAAAACTCAAGCGCAGTCAACTGGTAATTCTGATGATTTTTTAGAGTTAGCAAAGGAAGTTGGGAATTCTAACACTGAGGGTGTAACTAATGTCAGTGATGATCTATTACAACAAGCTTTAGAAAAGGGTGAACGGAAAAATTAAGTTTTCCTGATATTTTGGTATTTTGTAGGGTGGGCATTAATATACATGGCCCACCCTACTGTTTTGATGAATCGCCAATAGTTAATATTTTCACTATCGACTTTTGATATCATGTCCGCATGAATAGTTATGCTTACCACAGTCATTAGACCCCACCCCTTAATCCCCTCCCCGCAAGCGGGGAGGGGAGACAAAGCATAGCTTTGGCGGGGTGGGGTTCTTCGGGTTTAAGAAGCAATCAAGTGGACATAATATGACTATTAATAAAGAGTTTTTGGTACATACCTCGTCCCTTCTGGGCGAAAAAAACTAATAATTAAGACTAATTCAAACCACGTCCCTTATAGACGTGGTTTCTTTTGGACTAATGACTAATGACCAATGACCAATGACCAATGACCAATGACTAATGACGACCATTCATCACTTCTAGTAGTTCGCTAGGCCGCTGAATTAAATAATCTGGATTTTGCTTGGCTAATACTTCCGGTGAATTAAAGCCCCAAGTTACTGCAATCACTTGGATATTTGCTTTCTTTGATGCTTCAATATCTCTGGTTTCATCTCCGACATAAATAACTTCTTGAGGTTGGAGTTGATTTTGCCTTAATACATTATTGATTATGGTTGTTTTACCAAAAATCGTAATTCCTGAGTAGATAAAATCAAATAAGTGATTTAAATCATTGATTGTCAAGAATTGCGTCACATTTTCTTTAGAATTAGAAGTGATAATTCCCAGTTTATATCCTTCATTTTGGAGTTCGATTAATGCTTCTTTAATTCCCGGAATAGGCTTTAATTCTGGGATTTTGTTTTTTAATTCTCCTTTCACTTTTTTAACTAAAAAAGGTATCTTAAATAGAGAAACTCCTGAGTACTTAATAATTTCCCTAGATGTTAAGTTTTTAAGGAAGGATAATTGCTCTGGGCTTATGTGCCTATAACCAAAGTCTACAGCTAGACGATTGGCAATACTTACAAGAGCATCTACTGTATCAGCAATAGTGCCATCAAAATCAAAAATAATTACTTTCGGGGTCATTATTTCGCCTGGATGCGTCAAGATTAGCTAGGGCGTTGCGTCGTAACATTTCTGGCTTAATCCGCCGCAAGGCAGATGCTGGAAATCGTTTATCCCACTCCTGATCTGAGATTTGGGCTAATTCTAGCAGTTTGGGAGCAATATTCGCAGGATTTGGCTGAAACTCTGCAATATCAGTTGTTTGGGAAAAACGTTGATTCCAAGGACAAACATCTTGGCAAATATCACAACCAGCAACCCAGCCTTGTAAATGAGGTGTCACTGCCTCTGGTAATTCCTCTGCCCGATTTTCAATCGTATGATAAGCAATGCAGCGATTAGCATCCACAACAAAAGGCTGAGTAATTGCACCCGTAGGACAAGCCTGAAGACAACGAGTACAGCTACCGCAGTGTTTTGTATGCGGGCGATCGCTCTCTAATTCTAAATTGGTCAACACTTCTCCCAAAAATACCCAAGAGCCATATTCTCGTGTAATCACATTACCATTTTTGGCAATCCAACCAATTCCGGCAAGTTGAGCCAACACTTTATCTTGCACTGGGCCAGTGTCTGCATAATAACGAGCTAATACACCTTTTTCAAGTGATTCTACCCATCTGGCTAGCTGCTTAAGTTTTTTATGCATCACCTTGTGATAATCCCTTCCCCAGCCATAACGAGAAATTTTGGCGTATTCCTCGCCTTCTGGACGTTGATGTGGTGTGTAGTAATTTAGCGCCACACACACTAGCGATCGCGCCTCTGGCATAACTAAGCGAATATCCTGGCGTTTTGGGTTAGCCATCCATTCCATATCGGCGTGATAACCCAGTTCAATCCATGCTTGTAACCTCTGCGCTTCTGTGGTGTCTACCCTATCTACAGCAGCAATTCCAACTTTGTGAAAGCCCAACTCGCTGGCTTTCTCTTTCACTACATTGCTGCTTGTTACGGAATACTGATTCATTTTTTTATCTAGATTGTGCCTAAATAAAGGCGATTTAATTCTACATTACGTAGTCAATACCTTTGATTAACATTTGTTGCTTATTCTAAGTAGGTCGGCATAAATAATTATCGTTGGGATAAAGCAGGGGGTAGGGGGCAGTTCTTGGTGGGGGAAAAAGGGTTTGAGCCTTGTTTACTTTTCTTCACACAGTTTGCTTTTATTGTGCCGACTTACTTATATAATTTTTTTTATAGCAGTTATCGTTTGGATTCAAAATATGGTAGGGGCACAGCATTGCTCATTGGTGTCTACTTTTGCCTTGGCTCAGGGAATTCGCGGCACTCTCGCTCTCGTCCACCTCCGTGGACTAATACAAAATCTTTGATTGCTTAACCCACGGAGGCAGGTTTTGTCTCGTGTAGACAAGCCAGTGCGTTGGGCGGCGAGCCACTCTTGTTGCAACTGGCGTGCGGTTTATAACCGCCCTTTTAACGTTAAGTTGACACGCATGAGCAAAGCTTAGCCCCTACGAGTGGTCTGTATTCCCATGCAATTGAGAACCGCTATATTGCAACATCTCAACCATCGTGAGGAAGATTTATACAAATGTGGCAATATCTCAACAGCAGGTTTCTTTTTAGCTATTTTTGTATTGAAATTAATATTTAGGTAGCATAATACAGATAATTCTCTGATTAAAGTAAAAAAGGATACATTGCCATAAATTTATTATTTATGGAGATTGTTAATTTTGAATTTTTAATTTTTAATTTTGAATTCGGAGCGAAGCAACGTGACCTCTGCTGAACAATTGAAAGAAGAATTCCAGATTGAGGGAATTACAGAAACAAGTGTACTGCGTTATTTTGAAACCTTAAATGCAGGAGAATTTGAGGCAACTGCTGCCTTATTTGCCGTAGATGGTGTGATGCGTCCACCATTTAAATCTGATATTGTGGGAACACATGCGATCGCAGCCTACTTAAAACAAGAATGCCAAAACATTAAAGCTTATCCCAACACCGGAATAGCTGAGACTTTAGAAAATGCTACGATTCAAGTCCAAGTAACAGGCAAAGCACAAACTTCGTGGTGTAGTGTAAATGTCTTGTGGTTATTTATCCTCAATCAACAACGACAAATTTCATATACTAAAATCAAACTTTTAGCTTCTCCCCAAGAGTTACTTTCTTTACGTCGTGAAAACTAGCAAATAAGTATAAAAGCTTAGGCAATGTTTGATCGTACCCCAAACAAAATCTAATCACAGGAAATTCACATAACACATTACTTGAAAAGTAATAAATTTTGTCTATTTCACTAATTCGGGTAAAGTAGCTTCTAACTTTAGACAGTTGGCACCATCAATCTGCAACTGGTAGTCTACTTTATCCATGAGACGATTCATAATTAGCCAACCATAACCACCTTCTTGTTTTTCCATAGGGTTTGGAGCATAGTAGTCAGACATATCAAAGCCTTCGCCGTAGTCCCAAACTTCGAGGGCAAGATCCCGGTCTTTCACTTCCAAACGCAGTAAAATCGGTAAATTTGGTTTGTCCTTATGGGCATGACGGACTGCATTTGAGTAGGCTTCTACTAAAGCCAGCCTCAAACGGCTTGATTGCCGTGACCAGTCCACAGATTCTCCTAACTGGATTTTCAAACATCCCAGTAGCCAGGTTTCGACAATATTAAGAAAACTCAAGTCACTTGGTACGTGAAGCTCACTTTTCATTACTTACAAAATCTCCAGTGAAAGTATAGTTTGATCATCTTCTTGAACGTGGTTGTCTGCCTGGATGCGAGCTAGTAAATGGTTAAGAGAAAGGGGTTGTTGCTCTTGTTGCAAGAGTTGCCAAAGACCATCTTGATTCAGCATAGAACGGTTAACTGGGTCAACGCCAGACTCGGTTTTTACTGTTGAGTCAAAATTATTTGATACCATTGCTTCTGTAATTCCATCGCTGGTCAGTAACAATGTGTCTCCGGCAGCGAGAACCAAACGACCAGACTGTGCCTGCCACTTAGGCAAGATCCCTAAAGGAACGCTGCGAACTTTCAGGTAATTGGGATTGTTGGCTAAAGCACCTTGGCGTGACCATAACAGTGGATAAATATGACCAGCATTAGTGTAGACAAGTTCCTTAGTGGTAGGGGTATAACAGGCTAACACAAGAGTGATGAAATAATTGTTGCTGATCAAATCTTCACTGAGAGCGTGGTTGAGGTTCTGCATGACCACATTTGGCTCGGCTGGTGCTTCTTGAGATAATTCCCGGCGCAAAACTGAAATAATACTAGCCATAAATAAAGCAGCTGGGACGCCCTTGCCAGAGACATCACCCACTGCCAACCACAAGTCGCCTTTGGGATGGACAAAAACTTCAAAAAAATCGCCTCCTACTTCCCGCGCTGGGTAACAGCAGGCTTGCACTTTTACACCTTTGATATCAGGTAAAGTTTGACGTAGCAAGTTGTATTGAATTTGGCGGGCTACCTCTAACTCATTGTGAATCTGCTGCTGCTTTTCTTGGAGGCGCTGGTAGAGTTTTGCTTGAGAGAGGGCTAAGGCTGCTTGTTCAGCAACACCTGCAATCAGTTGGATGTCTTCGTCTTGCCAAGGGCGATCGCGTCCCCATTGATGGAGAACCAGCACAGCCAATAAATGCTGCTGATAGCTAAGTGGCACTACCAGGTGGTGAGAAGGATTACCCTCATATACATCTTGAGCAAGTTGATAATGACGGGTTTCCAGCACTTTTTCAATTAAAACACTGGGGTCGAATAAGCAATCTGATACATCTGATTTCGGATCGCGGTATGAGAACTGGTCTTGTGTAAGGCGATCGCCCTCTACTGGTCTGAGCAAGCAATTGCTAGCTTCAAATGTTTGTCCAATAGTTGCTACAATTTTTTGCAGCATACTGTCGTAGTCTAGAGACTCCCGAATTGCCGTTGTTACAGCATTAAACAAAGATTCTCGCTGTAGGGCCCGACCCAACTCTTGGGTGCGCTTCTTAACTAGACGATATGTATCAGTGGCTTGCTCAACTAAGGCTCTGAGCCGTTCAGGATTCCAGGGTTTGGTAATGTACTTGAATACCTGACCGGAGTTAATCGCGTCCACCAAATCTTCGACATCAGTAAAACCAGTTAACAAAATCCGAATGGTGTCTGGAAAGCGCTCTACGGTGCGACTAAAAAATTCAGTGCCATTCATTTCTGGCATTCTTTGGTCAGAAATAATCACCGCCATTTCACCAAACTGATCCAAGATTTCCAGAGCGCCAAAGGCATGATTGGCTTTATATACTTGAAAATCTCGCCTAAAAGTGCGGTAGAGTAAATCTAAGTTATCTGGCTCATCATCTACCACCATGAGCTTAAGTTTGTCCACCCCAATATCCGCCATATTTGACTTTAGTTTTCACATATTTGAATGGCGAGATAATATAATTTTTATCCCACCTGAGAATCAACAAAAAATTAATAACTAATCATTTTCAACAGCTATCAATTATCAGTTATCAGTGTTTCAAACCTTGATAACTGTTCACTCAATTTAACCTTATCCTACTAGCCCAGAACGCAAGGCGCGGACTGCTGCTTGGGTACGGTCATCGGCACATAGCTTATTCAAAATATTGCGAACGTGAGTTTTAACAGTCCCAACAGTGATGTAAAGCCTTTCGGCAATTACTGCATTACTACAACCTTCGACAATCAACTGTAGCACTTCCAATTCCCTTTCTGTCAGGGTGTAAGGTTGAATTCCTTCCAGATTCTCGACATAATCAGGGTTAGAGGCAATGGTCTTGGTATCTACAAAAGCTGATTCTAACTTTTGGGGATTTTGTTGCGCTTGTTGTAATACAATCCGAGCGATCGCGGGATCAATCCAAGCGTTGCCGTTGTAAGTTACTCTTATTGCTTCCAGCAAATTATCGAATTTGATATCTTTCATACAGTAAGAGTCTGCACCAGCCGCAAAAGCTGCCAAAACAGCTTCTTTGTTATCCCGCAGCGTCAAAATTAACACTTTTGTTAATAGCTGTTGCCCATTAGCAGTAGATTTTACCTCCCGTGTCAGTTCAATGCCATCCTTATCTGGTAAACCAATATCTATAATGGCAATATCTGGTTGTACCATTTTTAACATCTTTAGCCCCTCGGCAGCATTAGCAGCTTCACCTACAACTTCAATGTCATCCTTTTGTAGTAGTGCTGTCCGAATACCTACACGAGTTAGGTCATGATCTTCAATCAGAGCGATACGAATTTTACTCATAGCCAACTTCAGCCCGTTACACTACCTTAACCAGAAAGTCGAGTTTCGTGACATATTCCCACACTAACTGTAAGCAGTATAGTGGGGGCTTCTGTTCCCGGAACTAGAGTTGCGAGTTGAGCGTTTTATACTCAGTGAATATTACACTTCAACAATAAAATTTGGACTGGTTCAGCCCAAGTACAAGCGCCCAAGACTAATTAGTTCAGGACTTACGCATTAAAAACCTGAAACCTCGATCCCCCCTAACTAACCCCCCTTAAAAAAAGGGAGGGATCTTAAAAACCCCCTTTTTAATGGGTTGGGGATCTCCTGTGCGTAAGTCCTATAGTTCACTTATGCTTTCTATTGTTGCAGGGCAATGGGAATCTCTCCTGCCTAAGTTCTAATTACATAAGATACTTGAATCAGTTGTAAAAGATTGCATTACAGCAGGATAAAGGAAAGCGTCGGTGGTTTTCATCCCTGGTCTAAAGTACGGAATACGACACTACGTGCCTGTTCCTCCAAGGTTTTCAGCCTACCATACTTATAAAAAATTTGATAAACTTAACATTCAAGTAAATCTGGTGTGAGGTTAATCCAGAATAGGCTATGTCTAAAGGCAATGAAGTATTTTCAGTGTTGGGAATACCAGTTCATGTGATGGCTAACTATCCAGGCTGGTTGTTAGAATGCCTGCGTACAGGCAAAGGAATTCATGTAGTAACGCTCAATGCAGAAATGACTATGCAGGCAGAGCAGAATAAAATCCTAGCTCAGGTCATTAAAAATGCTGAACTAGTTATTCCAGATGGAGCAGGGGTTGTTCTGTATTTGCGATGGCTGTTATGGCAAAAAGTGCAGCGTTTTCCGGGGATTGAACTAGCAGAAAAACTTTTGCAAGAAATCGGGCAACAGAAGACAGGGGCAAAGGTATTTTTCTACGGAGGAGCGCCTGGAGTGGCCTCAACTGCGGCAGATTTTTGGCAGCAGCAAATTCCAGATTTGAGTATAGTAGGCACTCACTCAGGCTACCATTCCCCAGAAGAAGAAGCACAATTGCGAGAAACCCTCGTTCAATTGCAGCCACAAGTGATTTTTGTCGGTTTGGGAGTGCCACGTCAAGAGTTATGGATTGCCGAAAACCGCCATTTGTGTCCTCAAGCAATTTGGATTGGTATTGGTGGTAGTTTTGATATTTGGTCGGGAACTAAAACTCGCGCTCCCGCCTGGTTAGGAAATAATAATTTGGAATGGTTGTATCGTCTTTATCAAGAACCTTGGCGTTGGCGGCGGATGTTGGCTTTGCCAGCGTTTGCTGTGAAAGCGTTTGTTTATCGTTTGACAGCAAGGGGTGCAATTAGTTGAGAGTGGGGAGTGGGGAGTTATGGGTGCTATTACTTAGTTAGTATTGAAGTCTTCAAAAAATTTAAATTTTCTTTGTTAAATTTTCAATTCCCAGTCCAAACCTGGGAATCCTTATTTTTGAGGGGAATGTCAAATCTAAACCCGTAAGCTATTTGGTTGTGGGGATAAGGAAAATTTAACAATGCCAGTATTAACAACTCAAGTTAAGAAAGACAAATCCCTTCATAGAGAGGACAATAAAACTCAACAGCACGGTAGCAATACTACTGTCAAGGTGCAATTGCAATCTGTAACCAAGACTTATACTAATGGCTGTCACGCCTTGTTGAATGCGAACCTTGAGGTAAAAAAGGGAGAATTTTTGTTTATCACAGGGCCAAGTGGTTCTGGTAAATCAACGCTCTTGAAACTGCTGTATGGCCAGGAGTTAGCGACGCAGGGAGAAGTAATTGTTGATGGATGTAATGTAGCAGGTTTACGGGGCGATCGCTTGTCATTATTGCGGCGACGGATTGGGATTGTGTTTCAAGACTACAAACTGATTACTCAACGAACAGTAGCAGAAAATGTAACTTTTGTGCTGCAAGCTCAAGGGTATACCCGTAAAGAAATTCAACGACGTTTAGAACCAACCTTGAAGCTGGTGGGTTTGCTGAGTAAAGCTGACTGCTTTCCAGATCAACTGTCTGGAGGAGAGCAACAACGGGTGAGTATTGCTCGTGCGATCGTTGGTACACCACCCCTGCTGTTGGCGGATGAGCCAACTGGAAATCTCGATCCAGATAATTCCTGGCAAGTGATCCAGATTCTCCAGAAGTTAAATTCCTTTGGAGCTACAGTAATTGTTAGTACCCACGATGAACAATTGGTACGGCGATGCAATCATCCGGTAGTGCAAGTTCGCAATGGACAGTTGTCTCGAAAATAGTCATTTGTCATTAGTCCTTGGTCATTAGTCATTTGCAAAGGACAGAGGACAAAGGACTAAAAAACGTGGTGTTTGATTTTAGCTGATACGGGTGTGAAAGTTGCTGCTGTTTTGGGGGGTAGAACTTGTAAGCGATCGCAGGCTTGTAAACTCTTAAAAGCTGCCTCTCTGATGGCAACTTCCTCCTCTCGACTGAGTAGGAGTTGCAAGCATTCCACAACATCTTGCTGCACTGAAGAATCAACTCGCTTACGGCTGATGACTTTAGTTAGTTGACGTAGGGCAATCATCCGCTTTAATGGATCTTTTTCTGTTAAATTTACCAACAACTGATCGAGGTGGTCTTCTTCTCGATTTCCATAGAAGTTGACAATTTGCCAGACCAATAAAATTAAAGTTAATAGTGTTCCCACGCCTTGCACAATAGCACCAGCAGCAATCCAGGAACTGTGAGAGTCAACCCAAATTGCAGCGGCCATGTAAGTAGTGACAGTAGCAAGACCACCACTTATGACTGCTAAAGCTAACCGACGATTTGAACTGTTTAAGAACTTACGTATCTTAGACCAGTGTAATTGCCAGTCCCACTCCTGCATTGAGTAAACCAATACCATTATCCCAACGCCGATTAAAAGAGCCAATAGCAGCATCCAGTTCCACAACAACATGGCGACGACGATTGTCAAGAACCCAAGAAAGCCTCCAGGCCCAGAGAAGCGCTTAAATGTTTGCTGCTTTGTTGCTCCCTTTGTCTTGAACAATGGATGCGACCAGTTCCAGTTGGGAATCTGGTTGATCAATTGCTGCCAAGAAGACGAAGCCTGTGCCACAGTGTTTACCTACTTGATTACGAAATTAACTATTGTATAAGTTTTACTACGGTTGAAGAAAGGGTGAAGACCCAAACCAGAAGATGCCCGGTTTTTAAGGACAGCATAGTAGACTAGTACAGCACGGCGGAAATCAAGATACCATTTTAAATGCCTCAGAGCAAGGGCATAAAGGGTTTTTAAAGACAAAAACGAAAGTTATCAAGGGTAAATTGGCCATCAAAAGCACAGAAGGTAACGCTGTAGATGTTATTCGCAGTTATAGATAATAAGGTATTGGGGGAAATTGCTGAGTCTGAATTGGCAAGATTGGCGCTTGGTAGTGCAGTTTGAGCGATGAGTTGCCGATCGCGATCGTAGGCGGAAAGCACTAGCCGTTGCGAACTAGTGACAAAGGCGCTAACCGAATTAACCGGATGCAAGAAAGTAGCTTCTAAAAATCCGCTTTTGGGCGCTCCCATTAAAACTGTTAGCCCTGAATAGGCTGGAAATGCTGGATTTGATGGCTGTATTGCTATAGAATTGTGAAAAATTACTCCCCAGCGTTCATATTGGCGCTCTACTGGTTCAAAACACTTTAAGTCTTCTAAGTCTAAACAAATACAAGTAGGTACAGTCACTCTGCCAGCGTCAATAGCTGACTCGACCTGATCCCCCCAAGCTGAAGCTTTAATTTCATTTTGTATATTAAAGTCAAGCGCAAATTTAGCGTCTTCAATCGTTGGTAGTTTATTTAATTGAAGAGTAGCCTGCTTTACCATGACATCCCGCCTTACCATTACCTAGATAATAAATAGATTTAGTAATACATCAAAAGCTATGTTTCTACATGTCTAACTAGAATTAATAGCTTTTTAAAATGAGAATTTTGAATCTTATTGACGCTCAGAATTATTTATGAGTTTCTTGATAGACTAGCATAAAAACTTATGTTATATTCACGTTTTAGTGATGCTTGCTACCATGAAAAACCCTTATAAAACAGTAATTTCAACGCTCATTTACTTTTTATTATGAAAAAAAATCACCAAATCTTTACAAGTAATCCAGTAATTTTATATCTACTTAATCTGATGGTAGGAAGAAGTCCTAAAGTGATTGGTTCGCTGATAATAACAATGAGTAAGGAGTTTGAACTAAATAGGTAAGTATTCTGGGGTGACCAAAAAAGATGCGGTCAAAAGAGGCAGGGGAGCAGGGAGCTATTAGCTGGGGGGAGAGGCTGAGACGGAGCTTGTACTCCGTGCATAGCCAAGCGTCCTTTATGATGGGGCTTCATACCCATGTTCCGATCAAGCTTCACGCTCAAGGGATAGGCTTGCTCCCCCAGCAAGAACTGCCCCCTTCCCCTCTGCCTCTTCGGTGACCCGGATAAATTATCAAATGCTCTCTACGTATCTACGTATCTTTATGGACAATTTGTTACTCGTGCTACTTAATAACTACAGTCAACAAAAAGTACTTATGTTTCAACCACCAGGATTTGAACAACGGTCTATAAATACCTCACTAGGTAGAATGGTATATTATACAGCCGCTAAGTCACCTTGGCAGGACAATTTTACAACAAAAGATGATCGGGAAACTTTAGTGTTTCTGCACGGCTTTGGTGGTGGATCTTCTGCTTATGAGTGGTCGAAAGTATATCCGGCTTTTGCCGCCGAATATCGGGTCATTGCGCCAGATTTAATCGGTTGGGGTAGGTCTGAGCATCCGGCACGGAGTTATAAGATTGAAGATTATTTAACTACGATTCGGGAGTTTTTCGAGCAGACTTGTACCGGGCCAGTAACAGCGATCGCTTCTTCTTTGACCGCAGCCTTTACAATTCGAGTAGCATCAGATCATCCTGATTTATTCAAGTCTTTAATTCTCACTACCCCAGCCGGACTTTCCGACTTTGGCGAAGACTACTCCCGTAGTTTTTTTGCCCAGTTAATCAGCGTTCCCCTTGTTGACCGTTTACTTTACAGCACTGGAGTAGGCACCAGTGGGGGTATTCGCAGCTTCTTAGAGCAACGGCAATTTGCTCAGTCTAATCGAGTGTACCAAGAAATTGTAGATGCTTATTTACAATCTGCCCAACAGCCTAATGCTGAGTATGCAGCACTCTCCTTTGTCCGTGGCGATTTATGCTTTGATTTATCCCTTTACATTCAACAACTAACCACTCCCACCGCCATTATTTGGGGACAAAGGTCAGAATTTACAGGCCCCTCAATTGGTCGCCGCCTTGCCGAAATTAATCCCCAAGCGATCCGATTTTTTCAACAGTTGGAAGATGTGGGGTTAACACCGCAGTTGGAGTTGCCAGCAGTGACAATTGGGTTAATTCGCCAATTTTTGCCTTTGCTTAATTAGTGCTTTGTTCAGTAGTACATCGGTAGGGGTGCATAGATGGCTGTGCGCCCCTACGAGTATCTTTATTAATTATTTATGACGATTGGTTTCATTATAGTATTCAAAATAACTATACTACTCAACCTGACTTGATAAATTGCTAATTACACAAACAAAATAAGGCCTAGCAAATTTATACTAGCAGGTAAATTATCTGATGACTATTCCAGAGCCAATTAAAAAATTTATCACATGGATACAAGGTTTTAACCATCGTCTTTTACGAAATGAAAATGATGTAAAAGAAAAGTTTGTTTTCCCAATGTTGCACTATCTCTGTTATCCAGAAAAATGTCATCGTGAATACCCTTTAAAAACATCTAAATCAGAAAAATACGGCAAAAAGCCAGAAAATAGTCATATTTATTATATTCAAGATGATATTCAGCAACAAAATACAGGTAATTTACTTGTTTTTATTGAAGTAATAGAACCCAAAAAAACTAAATTAAATGATGCCATCGAGAAAGCTAATTTTTACATTAATCATTTTAATACACTATTTTTTATTGTCACTAACGGATATGATATTAAGGTTTTTGAATGTCTATATTGCTATAAAAATGAATTGGTATTTGATATAAATATAGATAAACTTAAAAATAATGATGTTGCTTCAAAATTTTATAATAAACTAAACTTTGATTGTGTGAAAAATATCGATAAAAATACAACAAATATTTTAACCAATACTAAATATAACTTAATAAAAAAATTAATCAAACACCATCCAGATTTGCAGGATGTTTTAGAAAAATGTGATTTTGAGCCTTGCACTACGAGAGAAGGCTACCGCTTGATTATTGTGAGAAAAAAAGTAGCGATCGCATGTAATTTACCCAAAGCTTTTGGAGAGGGTAATTGTGAAATAGAGTTCAGCAGTCTCATTTTAAAAGGTTTAAAAATTTACTTAAATCATCAAGATATTCTAGGTCAATTAATGACTGGATTGCACACACAGCCAGATTCGGGATGTCGTCGGTTTTTTAAACAGTTAAATAAAAATACTTTTGAGATATATTTAGGTCAAACAACTCTAATTTTATCAGAGTTAGAAGCAGCAGACTTGTGTTTTTGTATTGATGGAGTTTGCCAAGAATATAAAAATTTAATATGAGACAAGCTCGGCTACCATCTGCAAGTTATAATCTTTGGTCTTTATCAGATTCACGAGTCGGTCAAGAATTCTGGTTTTGTGATATGAAGCGAGGCTTTAACAAGGTTCGTCAGAAAGAGCCTCAAGTTAAAGCTCTGTTGGAAGACAATAAACATCAGAGAATTGGGAAATTAGCACAAGGCGGGGTTTATGAATTTTATCAAGACCCCCAACTTTTGTCACAGTCTGAAGGTGTAGAAAAAGTTGCAGATATTTTAAAACTCAATCAAGAGCCAGACGAAGTTTAAGTTAAATTTGGTAAAGGTAAAAAGCTGTATGAATATGGCATGACTGCTTTGCGTCCCTGTGTTACATCTGAAACAGCTAGTAAGTTTGGGGTTAACTGGGGAGAATTGCTCAAGCAAACCAAAATTCTTTACAAAGAACGAACAAAATTATTAGCTACCTACAAAGAAGAAGCTGAAAACGCTTTAAATAATTATGGATTTGAGTTAGGACTCAGCATCAACAGCCGTCACTATCCAGAGTTGTTTTGGCAACCACAAGTTCCAATTGAAGATACACCCTTGCTATTTGGCAACGGAGTTATTAGCGCTCAAAGTAAGATTCTCACAGGTCTTTCTAGAGGTGGTGTTTACCGCCGCCATTATAAATTTTCTGAGCCATCCAGACCAATTCGGATTACTGTTCTGAATCTTTGTGAGGTGGGGTTGGATGACTTTATACAAAAACTTAAAGAACGGTTAAAAAGCTATAAATTTGAAAGCCTATTCGTTACCAAATCCCAGCTTTAATTTCTCCTCCCATAGAACAGGTAGTTGAAACTACTTTAAAACTCACCTTGCTGCATTATGGAGCATTAAAAATGCCTCGCTTACCAATGCCAGTATATGGAGCGCATAAGATGGCAAAACTGCGATTAAGGGGGATTTATCCAAGCAGTATGTTAGAGGGCGATCGCCAGTTTTGGTTGTAGAATTAACATCAACCCTACAGACATTCTGCATCCAATCAAAACATGACTTTTTGCAAGAGCGATCGCAATGCAAACAATTTCTGGTTAAATTTTACTAATGCTCTATAGCTTGATACTTTAGAGGGTAGAAAAATCTAGATGTTTTGGTTATCTCAATGGCTAGTGTTAGGAACTATATTTGTTAGCTTAACTTTTAGCACACCTTTATTTGCCAGTCATTCTATGAACCAACAAGATATCCAGATATTAATAGAAAAAGCTAAAGATGCATGGGTTGCTCAAGATGTCGATGCTCTTGCACAATTGTTTACAGTTGATGGAGAACTAATCGTGCCTGGTCAATGCTGGCGGGGGCAAGAAGGAATTCGAGAAGGACTTACCAATTTTAAACAACAGTATTCAGATATCAAAATAGACATCCAGCGGATTATCATTGGAGCAAATCAGGCAGCAGTAGAGTGGTACTACGAAGATACAGAAAAGGCAACAGGTCTTCGTAATAAAGCTGATGACGTAATTGTTGTAGATTTCAAGGATAGTCAAATTAGTCGTTGGCGTGAATATTTTGACACACAAACGCCAACTAACAGATAGTTGCACTAGTCGTGACACTTCAATCTCCTTAGTTCAAAATGAATTAAGGAGATTGAAGTGCGAAAATTAAGTTGTAATGTAAAAAACACAAGACGTTTATCACCTCAGACCGCTCTGATAAAGAATTTAACCTTCCCTTGGTGATAATGAAGTGGAGGAAGCGACAAAAACTCCACACCGTCAACGTATTTAATTTACACTGTTCAAACATCTGCGGTCGCTCTCCTTCGATGTCCGATAATGGGCCACAGCGGCATAACACCCATACAGTGTTGTTTGTTTTAATAAATATAGAATAGCTAACAGTTGGGTGGAAAACTCTCTCTCCCAAGTAGAAACACTACCTAGCCAAGAGATATAGCTATATTGTTATACAAACTTGTCTAAAGTAAGATTTTAATTCTTTATAACTTTAGCTAGTCATTTGACGCCGTTGGGACTGTGCTTGGTTAAACTGCTTTTGTTGTGGTGTTAATTGGTTGTAATCACTTGAAGATTGCATATCCCATTGTAATTCTGCTAGTAACAGTAAACTAACGGTCATAATTAGCCCCGTTGAGAGAAACTGCATGACACCGCAGTACGGCAAAACTAAAATTCCCAGAAAATGAATAAACCCCATCAGAATAAATGTGCGTGAACGCATTCCTACCCCGGTGCAAAAGTAGCCGATGGCACTTAATCCTAACCACAGTGGACACAAACGCATCAAGACCTCTCCCCATCCCAAAAAAATGCTCAGATCGGTCAAGATTAAACCCATTATGATTAAAATCGCCCAGCTATAAATAACCCAGCGTAGCTGTTCTACAGTTGCCCAAAACCAAGTTAAACTTACCATACCGACTGCACCGAATAAGGTAAGCACTGACCACAAAATCGCTTGGCTACTCCAGCTAATGGGTAGAAACTGGGCGGTTACAAAAATCCCAGATGAAATTAGTCCCCAGAGAATAAATGCTTGATCGACGCGAGTATAAAACTTTGAAAAGAGGATGAAATTTCCAATTTGGTAGTTTAGACAGACTAGACCTTGAATATCTTGAAAATCTAGCTCTTGCTGTTTTTCACGCAGGAGCGGCTCAGAGGGATTGAAAAAAGTCATTGATAATCTATTACTCTTGGTAGATGAATAAATTATTACTCTATCCAAAGATATATTGTTATTTAAATATAAACAAGTAAAGAATAGTTGAGATGCTCTTGAGCGAGAAAGGTTCTAGAAGTCAATACTACTTGTTCTAATTTAGTATATTCTGAGACTTAAAAAACTCCGCATTCACCTGAAAACTATTTAATAATCTTTTAAAAGATCGTTGATGGAATCGGTTGTTTTCAATAGCGATTGCAGTGCGAAAATGCCATCTGGTCTAGATTCTCATACAGCAAATCGAACTGTTACTGTACTTATATCAAGCCCGGTTTTACAATTAACCAACAAAAACCAGTGTGCTATTAATTGGCGAAAGTAACTATACAGGCAGACAAGGGACAAAATCCCATTGTTAAAGGTAGGCAAATTTCCGCCACAGTGTACTGGTAGTCTGTCAAGGTAGTTTTGAGGGTTTGTAGTAAGGACTTTAGTCCTGAATTTTTAAGCACTTCAGTGCTTACTACAAACTCATCAAAATTAATGAGACAGACCACTAGTTTCCAGGCCCCAACCGTTTTAGGGTTGGAGGAGAGGTTCTTCCAGAATAACTGAATTGAGCTATTAGTCTCCAAGCCCGAGTTCAACGCAAACAACGAATCGCCTCTAATAGACCTCTGGCCTTATTCAGCGTCTCTTCGTATTCTTTTTCTGGCTCAGAATCAGCCACCAAACCTGCACCGGCTTGCACGATTACCGTATTATCATGCACTACCATTGTGCGAATTGCGATCGCAGTATTTAATTGTCCTTCAAAATCGTAATATCCATACACACCGGAATAAACACCCCGACGGCTAGACTCTAACTCGTGGATAATTTCCATTGCCCGAATCTTGGGTGCGCCGCTTACCGTACCTGCTGGGAAACAAGCTTTCAATAAATCCCATGCTGTTTTACCAAGTGCTAATTTACCCACAACATTGCTGACTATGTGCATCACATGGGAGTAGCGCTCAACTACCATTAATTCATCAACTTTGACGCTACCATTTTCACAAACCCGCCCCAAATCATTCCGCCCTAAATCTATAAGCATCACATGTTCGGCAACTTCTTTAGGATCTTCGAGTAAATCCTTCGCAAAGGCTGCATCTTCCTGGGTGGTTTTCCCCCGTGGACGTGTGCCGGCAATTGGGCGTACCGTCGCTATCACTCCACCATCTGAATCTGTTTCGGCTTTCACCATCACTTCAGGGCTTGAACCGATGATTTGCCAATTTTGGAAGTTAAAGTAAGCCATGTAAGGCGAAGGATTTATCTGACGTAGGGAGCGATAAAGGGCAAAGGGGTCGCCTGTGTATGCTGTTGATAGTCGCTGGGAAATTACTACTTGGAAGATATCGCCTGTTTTGATGTAGTCTTTGGCCTTTTGGACGCTAGCACAAAAATCAGGGCGAGTGAAATTAGTATTGTACTCCTCTGCTCCTTTGCTCCCCCGGTTACTGAGCGCAGTCGAAGTATGCTCCTCTGCTCCCCTGCTCCCTGGCGGTTTCCATTCCAATCGAGTTTTTTCTGGCGATAGGGGCAAAGATAGCTTTTCGAGCATTTGAGTGACGCGATCGCACGCTTGTTGATATGCTGCTTTGAAATCTACTTTCGGATCACGTAAATCAGCATAGGCGATCGCCCAAATTTTCCGCTTCACTTGGTCAAAAATCAATAGGTGGTCTACCTGCATCCACAACCCATCAGGGATATTTCGCTCATCTGGTGGGTGAATTGGCACACGCGGCTCAATCCAGCGAATTAATTCATAGCCCCAAAACCCAAACAAACCGCCAATTCCTGGCGGTAGCTGTGGTAACTTGACTGGGTGAAAAGGTGCTAAACATTCGGCTAAAGCTGTAAAAGGGTCGCCTGCAAAAACGACCTGCGAACCATCACGGTTTTTCTGGGTTGTGCGATCGCCCCTTGCTTCCAAAACCCACAGAGGATCGCAACCAACTAAACTATAGCGTCCCAGTTTTTCCCCACCTTCGATCGATTCCAACAAAAAACTATAGGGCTGACCTGCACAGACTTTATACCAAGCAGATACGGGCGTATCTAGGTCTGCCACCCATTCTTGATATACCGGGACGAAGTTGCCTTGTTGCGCTAGGGCCGAAAACTGCGAGAAATCCGGAAACATCATTATTTTTCAAAGGTAATTGGTAATGGGTAATGGGTAATTATTTTTCTTACCAATTATCCATTACTAATTACCCATTAGCTACTAACAGCTAGTTACGGAGCGTCGTAGGTATAAACACCGCTAAACTTAAGTTTAGAGGGACTGGGGTTTTGTCCGATACGACGGTCTACATAACGCACTTTGTCGCGGCCTTCATTCACCTTTTCGGGGAATACACCATCAGCTGGGTGAAGTAAAGTGGTTTCTCCGTTGGGTAAAATCCGGTAAACTTTGTAATCTGTAATTTTGAGTTTCCGGAGTTGCTGACCGCCCAAAGCGATTCCATATTCTTTACGAGCTATATACAGCAGGTTTTCACCTTGCCGCATAGTAGCAGCACCACCTGTAGGCAATTCAAAAACTTGCTCTTTCGGGCTAGTCCAAGTAATAGCGTACTTTTCTTCTACTTCTGCTTTTGTGAGCAAGCCACCGGTGCTGCCACCGTATAGCGGGGTTTGTCCAGAGAGTGTTTCTGCCATAAGTTTTCTCTCAACGTTTTTAGGGAATCCTAACACCGCAACCACGATCATATTGCGATCGCGTCATAGACTGTAACAGTTTTTAGTCATTAGTCATTGGTCATTGGTCATTGGTGATTCTCCCCTGCCTCCCGTGCCTCCCCTGCCCCATGCCCAATCCTTATCTACTCTTGACTTTTGTCCGCTTTTCTTCTTGACTACTTTGAACAATCGGTATGGTGAAGTGAAACTGACTACCCTGGTCTTTGCCGGTTGACTCTGCCCAAATTTCCCCACCCCAGCCATTAACAATTTGACGGCAAATTGCTAAACCAAGTCCAGTCCCGCCAGTGGTGCGGCGCAGCGCTCCCTCTTCCTGATAGAAGCGGTCAAAAACTACTTCTAAACGATTCGGTTCAATGCCGCGTCCAGTGTCTGCTACAGTCACCTCGACCATTTGATGGCTGTTGTAAATAGCTTTAATGGTGATTTCTCCTTGGGGTGGCGTAAATTTACAAGCATTGTCTATGAGTTTTGCTAGTACCTCTACTAGCCAATCACCGTCAGCTCTAACCAAAGGTAGGTTTTCGGCAATTTCAGTCTTGATTTTCGGCGGCTTTTCCGTTGAGGAACGCGTGCGATTGCGGCTGAGTGATAAATCTATACACTCTTGTAAGGTGAGAGATTCTGGATGCCATTCCACCCGACCGCTTTCCAAGTTGGAAAGTGTGAGGAAATCTTGTACCAGTTTTCGCATCCGTTCTGAGTCGGAAAGAGCAGTGTTAAGCATGACCTGCTGCAACTCTAAAGGCATATCCGGCTCACTAGCAAGGCTTTCCAGGCAAACTTGAATGGTGGACAGGGGGGTACGCAGTTCATGTCCGGTGATGGCTATGAGGTTGCTGCGGGTGCGGTCTAGGGCTTCTAGCTGCTGGTTCAATTCTTCTAGGTTAGCGTAAGCTTCCGCTTGGATGAGAGCTGCTCCCACTTGGGTAGCAATCGCTTCTACCAAATCCAATTCCCCAGGTTGGCACTCGTGCGGTGGCATTCGGCAATAGTGTAACTCCACGATGCCCAATAATCGCCCCTGATAGAATACTGGTTCCATCAGCCAAGAACGAATGGCAAACTTTTTGGCGATCAAGGAGAGGGCTGGCGAATTGTTAACACGAGGGTCATTCAGTGTATCGCTAATACAAACACCTTCGCCTTGTTGCACTATGTCCCGAAATAGAGAATTTTTCTCTAACTCCCAGGTTTGCCCACGAAGCGATAAAATGCCGGGATTCAAAAACTCGTGTTCAATTATGGCTTGGCTATCTGTGGCTTGAGCGCGGTAAATTAGACAGCGACAAGCTTCTAGGTGTTGCCCTAATTCTTGTGCCGCCACCTGGAGAACTTCGTGAGGATCGAGCGATCGCCGAATGGCAGTGCTAATCGAGTTGACTAATCGTTCTTTTCGTGCTTGGGCAGCAATGGAACGGTAGGCTTTGTGCAATTTGTACTGACTAGCTTGCAAGTAAGTTACTAAGCGCTGCACAAAGGGATCTGTATCGATGTCACAAGCATATTCATTGATCTGTTCTGCTCCAGATTGGCTTCGCGGCTCTCCTATACCAAACCTCTGACGTGCCTCCTCAATTTTACTTGCCAGTTCTGGTCTGTAAACCAAAATCCTGTCTAACAGCAATTCGGCTGCTTTGAGGCTAACTCCCCTTTCCGATGTCCAAACTCCCTCAAATCTTCGCGCTGTGTCTATATCCAGATTAGGGCTCAGTTCCGGTAGTTGCTTGTTTTTGGCAATAGAACCAAGGTTTTCCCGGCAAACCAGACAAGTAGCATAATTGTCAGCAATCACTACTAAATGCCACTCTTGACTTAAGCCATCCGTTGGCTCAAAAGCGACCTTTTCATAGTGTTCCGAACTGTTGCCGAAATCCGTTTCTGGAGCAGATAATACGTATATTTGGTTACTCCGCAAGGCAAGTCGCAGGTAGCGATGAGCTTCTTGGCGGTAGAATCGCTCTCGCTGGAAACTAGCAATTACAAGGGGTTGTGCTAAAGTCGCAGCCAAAACTTGATCTTCCATCGCATGGGAGAGCGCCGTTAGTGAAGCCTTAAAATATAGCTGGGGCCGCAAGTATGGTAGGGACTTTAGCAGATCACTCAGCACAGAAGTCGAAATGCTCATGAATTATTGTTAAACGCTCAACCTCGACAAGATCAAAAGTCACAGCTGCATTGTACAAATTCCAAGGGACTCTCAAGTTAAATAGAGAGTTGCAATATGTAAAGAACGCGCTTAAGCACTTTCTGCCAAAGCAGGCGCAACACTTCGTTACCAATTAGGAGGAGTGCATACAACTTGATTTGTTGATTGACAACCTACTACGCCCAATATACATTCTCGACCAACTTTGAAATATGCTTGCACAACTAAAATATTTCACAGCTAAGTACCAAGCTACTAATTTTTGTATAGTTTTAAATGTTTGATTCACTGATAACCACTGATTATTGATTGATAGTCCAGATGTAGGCAAAGTAGCCCGTTGTAGACATCGCCTACTTCAATACTGCGTAGGTTTTGAAAATTTGTAGGTTGGGTTGAACAGAGTAAAACCCAACAAACCCCTGAAAATGTTGGGTTTCGTTCCTCAACCCAACCTACATTGGAGTTATTTCTTAGGCTTAACCGAACAGTATTGTCGCCTACTTTGCCTATGTTGATTTATGCCTACTAAATAAATTTTCTTATCCAAAAATCATTACTGCTACATTCACATAATTTAATCAATTAATGAATTATCATAAATTAGTCTAATCAAATACCATAGATTTTTAAAACAAAATCGTATAATAGTAGAAAACAAATAATCTCCGCCCTACAAGTGCGGGAAGTGTCAATTTAGAGTTATAAATAAGTTTATAAATATCTGCTTATACGGGTTTGAGCGCTGCTATGTTGTCAGCAGTAGTTAAGTGTTATTTTGGCTCCAATGGCTCAAGCAAGTTTTAGAAAGCGTCTTTTTTTTGAAAGTTGTGAGGGTCAGCAACCTCTACTCAGAAGACCACAAAAATATAGACTTGTACACGGAACTTTTGCTAATGACATCGGATACCCTAATGACCCCGGAAAAAATTTTCCTAGATGGCAAAACTTTTATTCCTGCCGAACAATTACCTATCCCGGAGTGGCCTTGTGTTGTAAGTGAAAGACCACAACCGACACTGACGGTTAAAGATGATGATTTATTTTTTGTAACGGATACTATCGGGAATATTTCTGGCTGTTCCCTCAACGATGGCAATCCCAGCATGGGACTGTTTTGTTGTGATACGAGATTTCTGAATCGCTTGGAGTTGCAAATTGAAGGGCGATCGCCTGTACTCCTCAGTAGTACTGCCGAAAAAGGGTTTTCACTCTCAGCTTTGTGTACCAACCCCAGAATCGACGAACGCCTGAAAGCCGAAACCGTGGGAATTAGCCGGGAAATGGTGCTGAATGGGGCACTATTTGAAGAAATAGAGGTATCTAACTACAGCACAACCACTGTCAATTTTGAACTAACCATCAGCTTTGATGCGGATTTTGTTGATTTATTTGAAGTCCGGGGCTATGACAGAGAAAAACGAGGTAGGCTTTTACGTCTAGTAGAACCGCCGTCTGAAGAAGGAACAGTTTCTCTAGCCGATGGTGTTTCGCCTATACCCAAAGAGCCACAAATTTTTAGGGAAGAATCCTTAACACTCGCCTATCAAGGTCTGGATGGCTCAGTAATGGAATCCCGTATTTTATTCCAGCATCGCCAACCAGACTATTTCAAGGGTTACACTGCGGTTTGGCAGCTAGAGTTGACTTCTCACGAAACTCAAAAGTTGGGCTACCGGGTGAGCATGTTGAAAAACAACCAGTCTAGTTCAACCGTGAGCGCCGCCTTTACTTTAGGACAGGCGAAAGCTGCTGAGTTGATGGAGGAGCAAAACTGGGTACAACAAATTACACGCATTAGCTCAGATAAAAGCACCTTCAATCGAGTGATTGAACGGGCCGAGCAAGATATGTATTTGTTGCGTCAGTCTTTTGGTAAGCATAAGACAGTTTCGGCTGGAGTGCCGTGGTTTTCGACACTATTTGGGCGGGATTCGCTGATTACAGCTTCTCAAGCCCTAATGTTAAACTCGCAAATCGCCAAAGAAACCCTGATATTGCTTGCGGCATACCAAGGTAAAATCGAGGACGAATGGCGCGAAGAAGAACCGGGTAAGATTTTGCACGAGTTACGTTTGGGAGAAATGGCTCGTTGTCAAGAAATTCCCCATACACCCTACTACGGTACAGTTGATGCCACTCCCCTGTGGCTGATGCTGTATGCCGAACATTATGCTTGGACTCACGATCACGAACTTCTAGAGCAACTTTGGCCAAATGCTCTAGCAGCAATGGACTGGATTGATCGCAATACGAAAGAAACCAGCTACCTCAGTTACTTCCGTAAATCCAAACGCGGTCTTGTTAACCAAGGTTGGAAAGATTCTGGCGACTGTATCGTAGATCATAAGGGAGAATTAGCCAACGGCCCAATTGCCCTCTGTGAGGTGCAAGCTTATGTCTATGCTGCAAAAATGCGTCTAGCAGAAATCGCTAGGATGAAAAAGCGGCTTGATTTGGCAGATCGTTGGCAAGAAGAGGCCAGAAATCTTAAGGTTCGTTTTAATCGAGATTTTTGGGTTGAAAACCAGGATTTTTGCGCTTTGGCTTTGGATGGAGATGGCAAGCCAGTAGACAGTATTACCTCAAATCCTGGTCATTGTCTGCAATTGGGCCTCTTCAACCACGAAAGAGCCTATAGTGTCGCAGAACGATTGCGGGCACCAGATATGTTTAATGGTTGGGGCATTCGGACTCTGAGTAGTTTGTCACCCGCTTATAATCCAATGGGCTATCACACTGGCTCAGTTTGGCCCCATGATAACGCTCTGATTGCAATGGGATTGCGATCGCTCGGTCTTATCGATCAAGCCTTAGAAATTTTCCAAGGTTTATTCGACATGACTAGTCAGCAGCCTTATCAACGTCCTCCAGAACTCTTCTGCGGCTACGAACGGAACGGTGATAATGCCCCTGTACAGTATCCAGTTGCCTGCACTCCCCAAGCTTGGGCTACTGGTAGTGTCTTCCAACTACTGCAAATGATGGTTAACTTGGTACCTGATGCTCAAAATAACTGCTTGCGAATAATCGACCCCGCTTTGCCAGAATCGATTAATCGCCTGTCATTTCATAATTTGCGAGTCGGCCCCACCATCCTCGATTTAGAATTCGAGCGTTCTGGTACTACGACTGCTTGTCGCGTTGCAAAAAAACGCGGTAATTTACGGGTAGTTATTGAAGCGTAGGGAGTAGGGAGAGACGCAATTAATCGCGTCTGTACTAGGGAGTAGGGAATTTACCACTCCCTATTTTATGGTTGGTGCGACGCCGAATAGCCCGTCGTAGGCATCGCTCAGTAGCATAACCTGAAATTCAGCATCAGGGCTTGTCCTACTATCTACTCCAACCAATGCAGTGTTAGTCTGCTTCATCTCCAGTGTGTAGAGTTCTCAAGAGTTGCTCTGTAAGCTCGATCAATTCATATACAGAATTTTGCGTAATTTGTGTAGTTTTGAAGCCATGAGCAATAGAATTACGTAATGGGAGTGCATCCATTAGTAACTGATACTCAGATTTTGAAATTACACCTTCAGTTGCTAATTGCTTTATTAAGTAGAGTGGATCAAATCTTTGTAAACTTAGCTCTTCCTTTTGGGCAATAAGTCTCAAAGTTGCTTCTACCAAAGACCAGGAATATAGGATAGCTGATTCTGGATGTTGTGTTATAAGTTGCCTTGCTAGTTGCAACTGTGATTCTATTTCATGTTCTTGAAGAGAAGCCTCTGCTTTGGGAGAATACATTGTATCCTCCGGGTTGGTCATTACTAATTCAAATCTCCAACCAGGATGTTTTTCTACCGCTTGAGCTAAATTACCTAAGTATTGATTAGAAGAAGAGTTAAGTGAAGAGCGTGACTTAACTTCAATAACTACATTTTCTTCTCCTCGACGTACTATCATGTCAGGGCGATAGGTATTAAGGAAGTCAGGCAAGTCTTCTGGATTTGGATGAAAAAAAACTTCGTAACCCTTTTCACGATACTCCTCTCCTAGTTTCAGCAATCGCTCTCTTTCTAAGTTTGCGGTTGAAGTTTCCATCAGGTAAGTACCTCCTGGTTAGGAGCATTAATTACGACAATATGTAAGAACTCATTGCCACGGGCAAAGCCTTCCGCCAATGTCGAGGTCATGTTTTCTATTCTAAAGTTACCTGACAAATTCCTCTTTCTAACTAGGAGATCGCTTACTTGATTATCATCGACGTAGGCTAATCCTTTAATTGCATCTTGAATAGGCTTCACTATATTGTCTACATCTATTTGAACAGAATCATAGAAATAGGTTATTTGGAGCATAACCAACCCAGTAGCTGTTTTTTGTTCCGAAGACCAATATTTTTCAGCCTCTTGTCGCACTGTCTTTTTCCAATCTTGAAGTCGATTGCCCTTACCGCGCTTACGAGCCTGTTGTGATACTGGTGGGCCATCTACTATGAACTCAAATCTGGTCAATGCAATTTTAAATAATAGATCGCAGGTTATTTTATGCTAGTAACCTCGAACACAAGCGGATAATTCCCGCTACTCATGACAGAGGAATACTGCCGTTACTAACTGTTGCTGTGTCGCCTAGTAGCTTCGCTGAGTGCTTCACGAATTATCTCATCACTCACACCATGCCGTTTCAGGCTCGCAATCAATGTAGAAACAGTATCACCCTCAAGTCGCTCAATATCTGCTCTAAGTCCTTGTCCGATGTAAGCACGAACTAATGGCTGATAACCAGAAAACCCTAACAATGGTGCTACCCGCTTCAAATCCTCAATCACATCTTCGGGAATGCGAATTGTAATTGTTGTCATTGGACGATTTTTATCGAGTCGCTTTTTTAAATCTTCAGCTTTCATAGTATTCACGTTCCTTGTGCGTCGCTTTCCGAGCCGAGATGATCTTAATCATGTCGTTTTCACGCTCAATGTAGACGACGTACAGAAGATTCCATCGTCTGTCCAAGCCAATCACAGCATCCCGCTCCTCATCATTGCGGCTTGCATCAACCACCACTAGAAACGGATCGAAGAAAGCTTCTACGGCTTGCTGAAATGTTATGCCGTTATGATTGCTGGGATTAATCCGAGCTTTCTCCTCGTTCCAAAGGAAGGTGACACCATTAAGCACGAAAAACACATCCATACCTCATAGTCTAGGCAAGATGTATTTACGTTGTCAATACGCTTTTTTGTAAATTTCTAAGTGCTTTTGGTGAGAGAATTACTTGCTAGTCCAGGCATCGATTATCTGCTCAACTGGAATTCCCTGCCCTTGGTCAATCTGATTAAACCCTTCCCGTATAGCTGCAATAAACTCAATTTTCTGAACAATTTCTCGTAGGGTTACATCCTGGGGTAAATGTTTCACCAACTCAATAACGGCTTTTTTGTCACTCATAGCAACTTAAACCTGGGCCAAGTGGACAACACAATGTTAACTTACCAGCCTACCGACGCGATCGCCTCAAGTTCAAGGATGGTAATAAATTTCTGTACGAGAAGGGTTAAGGATGTAAAAACAACAATAATTTACACCCAAACTCTTAACTCTTAACTCCTAACTCCTAACTTTTTTTAAGCTTCTTCAGAATTTTCTCTTTTATGTCCTGGGGATGCTTCGTAAAGTGCATCAAGATGTTGACGCGCATCTTCAACGTTAATCGAACGCATTACCAAAAGTGGCTCTTTAATTAAGTTGCCCGCGTTATCTAATAACTCTGGATGGGGTACAAACTGTTTTTTTGATGAATAATAACCATAGTTGCCTTGATTATTCATTGGCGAGGAATTCGTCGGGTAAGTTCGCTCCCGATCAAAACTGAACATGATCAGGTTACGAATTAAGTTGCCAACAGCTATAAATGCAAGGATTGTAAAAGCAAGAATGTAAAGCAGGTGTAACATTGAATTTTCCTCCAGGACAGCAATTTTTAAAACTTTATTTTGATTTTGTAACGCTTTGTTTCGCCGACACTGTGACTCACAGTTAAGACGAGTATTTGACGCACTCTTTGTGCGGTTACATTTATATGAAGCTATTTGTCAACCGTTATTCCACTTACGGTAGCATAGGATACATTACTTTGTTAATCCAATGAGTGTTAAGAAATTGTTAAGAGTTTTTTACTATTTCTTTGACGGCTGACTTACCGTCTTGTGTAGACGCAAAGAGGGTTGTCGTTATATATCGCTAAGTAGGCTGCCAAAATTTAACAGATGCTTCCATCTGTTGCTTAGGCTTCACGCGCTTGGCGAAAGCGCATTGCGACATTCCAGCATTCTGTTACTAATTGATGCCAAGGCATTAATGTTGCCATATCAATTCCGACTTGTTTATCAGTAGCTGTAAACAGCATCTTCGCCGTATTTAGTTCATCTTGCGCTTGCTTAACCCGCAAAAGCAAGTCAGATTGCTCTTGGTGACTCATAAATGATAGTTGCTCGGTTTCGAGTAAATGACGCGATCGCGTAAACCAATGCTGAAAATCTTCCAGCAGGGGTTCTAAAACCGTTTTTAGCAAATCTGTCCCTGGTAAATTTGAGTCTGACATAAATGAGAAGAATATTTCAAACTTTCTTACTAATATTAACGTTATTTACGTTTCTTAACATTTTTTTCCATTCTCTCATAATTTGAGGATGTAAAAATTTGTAACAAAGAACACATAAATCATTATATAGTCTTGCTAATAGGTTTGTACAGTTCCTTTGGAGAGGCTTCTATAGATATAGCTGACAGCAAGTTGCAATTGATAAGATAATTTAGCGATGTCTACGACGGGCTACGCCTACGCGTGGAATCCTGAATTTGATACTCACCGAACCGATGAAAAATTTATCTTTATCCCCTATCACAAATTAAGCCAGTAGTTGGAAGATAAAGGTGAAAAAAGCAAAAATCAAAGTCGTTATAGTTAAATAAGCCTCCAGATTCAGATAAATCACCTTTTGTAATCACTTCGCCAATGGTTCAGCAGCCAATGTCGCTAAATTCATCAAATCAGTCCGAACAGTCAGAACAAGTTGAAAAAATTTATTTACCGCGTACCAGCGAATCGGAGAACTTAAAGAAGATTCGCCACACTGCTTCCCATGTTATGGCAATGGCAGTACAAAAGCTGTTTCCCAAGGCGCAAGTTACAATCGGCCCTTGGATTGAAAACGGTTTTTACTACGACTTCGACAATCCAGAACCCTTTAGCGAAAATGATCTTAAAGCCATCAAAAAAGAAATGGCAAAGATTATTAATCGCAAGTTGGCGGTTATTCGAGAAGAAGTCAGCCGCGAAGAAGCCGAACGCCGGATTCAGGGAATTAACGAACCTTACAAGCTAGAAATCCTGGCAGATATCAAAGAGGAACCAATCACGATTTACCACCTGGGGAATGAATGGTGGGATTTGTGTGCGGGGCCTCATCTGGAAAATACCAGCGAATTAAACCCCAAGGCAATTGAACTAGAAAGCGTTGCTGGCGCTTATTGGCGTGGGGATGAAACTAAAGCCCAATTACAACGCATCTACGCCACCGCTTGGGAAAGCCCAGAACAACTCGCTGAATATAAACGACGTAAAGAAGAAGCGCTACGGCGAGATCACCGGAAACTGGGTAAGGAACTAGGATTATTTATATTTTCTGACCAAGTGGGGCCGGGTTTACCTTTGTGGACACCCAAAGGCACTGTGTTACGGAGTACTTTAGAAGACTTCCTCAAGCAAGAACAGTTAAAACGGGGTTATTTATCTGTAGTAACGCCTCACATTGCCAGAGTAGATTTATTTAAAACCTCTGGACATTGGCAGAAATATAAAGAAGATATGTTCCCTTTGATGGCAGATAACTCCGAAGCTGCTGCACAGGAACAGGGCTTCGTCATGAAGCCGATGAACTGTCCCTTCCACATCCAAATATATAAGAGTGAGTTACGCTCTTATCGAGAACTACCGATGCGCTTGGCGGAATTTGGCACTGTTTACCGCTATGAACAATCAGGGGAATTGGGCGGTTTAACACGGGTGCGCGGTTTTACTGTGGATGATTCTCACCTGTTCGTCACCCCAGAACAGCTAGATAGTGAATTTCTCAGTGTGGTGGATTTGATTTTGTCGGTGTTCAATAGTCTGCAACTGAAGAACTTTAAAGCCAGACTCAGTTTCCGCGATCCAGCTAGTGATAAGTATATCGGTTCCGATGAAGTTTGGGACAAAGCCGAAGGTGCAATTCGCCGTGCAGTTGAAACCTTGGGGATGGATCACTTTGAAGGTATTGGAGAAGCGGCATTCTATGGGCCAAAACTTGACTTTATCTTTAGTGATGCTCTAGATCGGGAGTGGCAATTAGGAACTGTACAGGTAGATTACAATTTGCCAGAACGCTTTGATTTGGAGTACGTTGCCGAAGATGGTGTTCGCAAACGTCCAGTGATGATTCACCGTGCGCCTTTTGGTTCACTGGAACGACTAATTGGGATCTTAATTGAAGAATATGCGGGCGATTTTCCTTTGTGGTTAGCGCCAGTACAAGCTAGATTACTGCCAGTGGGTGATACACAGCTAGAGTTTGCTAAAGATGTGGTGGCGAAAATGAGAGCGTTGGGCATCCGTGCAGAAGTTGATACTAGTGGCGATCGCTTAGGTAAACAGATTCGCAATGCAGAGAAAGAAAAAATACCCGTGATGGCTGTGGTGGGAGCTAAGGAAGTGGAAACCAACACCTTGAGTATCCGTACCCGCGCCTCTGGGGAATTGGGAGTTATCCCTGTAGATGAGGTGGTGGATAAGATGAAGGATGCGATGCCTGCGGTGGGCTGCGCCAACGCTAAGTTCGAGAATTTCTAAAATCTAACCGCAGACGCACACTAATTATAATTGGTGTGCGTTTTGTCTAGTAGATCAAACCATCGCCTAGCTGGTAGGTTTTGGCAAAGGTGAGATGTCTACGACGAGCTTCTCTACGAAACGCACTCGCGTTCGCTTACGTAATATCATGTCCGGGTAATTAGTTGTGATTCCCATAGTCATTGCACCCCACCCCGCCAAAGCTACGCTTTGTCTCCCCTCCCCTTAGCAAGGGGAGGGGATTAAGGGGTGGGGTTCTTCGGGTTTAATAAGCAATCAAGCGGACATGATATAACGTATTTAATATCAAAGACTCATTAATGGAGTTCAAAGGCTCATTAACGGAGTTCAAAGACTCATTAACGGAGTTCAAAGACTCATTAATGGAGTTCAAAGGCTCATTAATGGAGTTCAAAGGCTCATTCACGAGTATCAAAGACTCATTAATGGAGTTCAAAGACTCATTCACGAGTATCAAAGACTCATTAACGCAGTTCAAAGACTCATTCACGAGTATCAAAGACTCATTAATGGAGTTCAGAGGTGGATTCATCCAGTTCAAAGACTCATTAACCCAGTTCAGAGGTGGATTCATCCAGTTCAAAGACTCATTAACCCAGTTCAAAGGTGGATTCATCCAGTTCAAATACTCATTTTAATTTTAACTTTTCACTGGATTTGGAAGGTCAGAAATTATTACAGACAACAAAACTTTTCTCAATCACCGCACCCAAGAAAACTTTTCGGGATAAGCGAAGATGAGGGCAAGCCAAAAAGCAGCATGAATCAAAATAGTAGTTATGGCGTTGAAAAACCACTATCAACCCTTGAGGTTAACTATTACTGATTGCAGCGAATCAGCTTCGTTGTATCCAGCTTTTTTGAGATTGTTGTAGTGAGTTTCTAGGATGAGAATGTCTTGCGATCGCCAAGAGACTTTTTTCGCAACTACAGCAATTTGCTTGGCTAAGTCTTCTCGTAATCGTGCAAAATATCGGCTGGGTTCCCAGGCTTGGGCAAATATTTTGAGAGTTTTATCACCTTGCTCATGACTCAATTGAGCAGGAATCGTTTTAGTGTCAGGAAAACCCAACCATGTCAGCAGTATTTTGACTTCATCAGTGCCGCCACTAAGGAAATATGTCAAAAATCGCCACTGTTCAAATAGAGTTTTTTCATTTGGTGCATTCGTAATTCGTAATTCGTAATTCGTAATTCGTAATTTTATTTAGAAATAAAGGCTCTTTTTGCCCTTTCCTTGGTAGGGAAAGAGAAGGGAGTTAGGTTTTTTACTAGTCAAACAGGAACCGCTACAGTTATGTTTTTACTGTCTGATAACTCAACCTAGCTAGAAATGGAATATTAATGTAAATACTACAGGAATTTAAAAAGATACGCCCAGAGTATAATGAGCTTCCTTGAGCGATGGTGCGTAGGCGTAGCCCGTCGTAGACATCGCCTACTCAAACCACTGCACGAGATAATAACAATATCTCGTTCAATTGTTGGCGATCGTTAATGTCCTTTGATAACCTCTGCAAACTCCTGTCCGAAAAACATCCTGCTACCTTTGCCAGTTGGGTTTTGGGTACACCGCAAACTTCTGTCAAAGTCCTCAAAACCGAATTGAGCATTGAACCAATTCGCGCAGATTATGTAACATTATTACAACTACAAGGACGCATTCTCCATCTGGAATTTCAAACCAAACTAGAATCTACGCCACCCCTACCCCTGCGGATGCTAGATTATTGGGTACGCTTGTATCGTTTGTATCGTCTACCAATAACACAAGTTATCGTCTTATTACTTCCCCCCGCAGCAGAAACAGTAATTGAAACTGTCTTCTGTGTCGAAACTACCCGTCATGAATATCGCGTGATTCGCTTATGGGAAGAAAATCCCGAACTATTCCTCAATGACCCAGCTTTATTAGCATTAGCACCACTGGCAGCAACCACGCAACCCCAAGCATTGTTGCAACAAGTTGTGGTCAAAGTTAATCAACTTGAGCCAAGACAACGACCAGAAATTTCCGCTTATACCCAAATCTTAGCGGGGTTAAAATACGAAAAGGACTTGATTAGACAATTATTTCGGGAGGGTATGATGCGCGAGTCAGTGATTTATCAAGAAATTCTCGCTGAAGGGGAACAACGCGGCGAACAACGCGGGGAACAACGCGGACGGGAAGAAGGACGAAAAGCAGAAGGGCAATTGCTCATTCTCCGTCAACTTACTCGACGGGTGGGAGAATTACCCCAAGAAGTGCTAGCTCGTATTGAAACTCTCTCTTTAGAACAATTAGAAAATCTCGGTGAAGCATTGTTGGATTTTCAGGCTCAAGCGGATTTAGAAACCTGGTTTAGTACATTAGACAAGAGCGTGAAAATGACGTAGGTACAATTTATGAATTATGCCTACCAAGGATTTCGGGCAACGCATAATTAATTTCACTCCTATGTCTATTAAATGAATTTTTCCAATTGAGCCAATGTCTGATGGCGCTAGGGGAAAAAATAGTTTCAGAAGAACGAAAGCGAGTTGAGCTTGTCAGATTGCCACATTAAAGCTCAATTAACTTGAAGCCCCAAGGTTTGAGAGCCGCTAGAGCGATTTCTGGATCTACACCTTCATAAGCCTCCCATTCCAAGGGATGCTCTTTTGGATGTCCGTCGCCGACATTACCTGCAACTTTGATTATCGGACAGTTGGCGATGCGATCGCGCTCCAACCCTTTTGGAATTACTAGTTGGATTTTGTGACCGATAAACTTTGCTGTACTTTCATTAGCTACAGATTCACGGATTAAACAAATATCACCAGCAGTCCCCCAAGTAGTTTGGTAAATGTGGAGGAATGATATATAGGTGGCTGGTTTGATGGATCTTTTGAGAACGTGCATTATCTGTAATCCTTACACTATGAGTCAAAAATCATAAATCATACAAGTATTTTCTATCACGTTCGTAGGGAAGAATGTTTTTAATTAACATTTTCCACCTAGCCCAGGTGATTATAAATCGTCTGGTAGAATATGGCGGTTTTGGGTTAGTCCAATAGGTTTACGCTCTGCAAATTTAGCGTTAGCCTTTAAAAATGATGTCATACAGTGACAGCAGAATCTCCACCACAATCAGAATCACCACATACCACTCTACTCGCTGGCTACTGCTATGCTGCATGAACTCCAGCACAGTTTGTGCAGTTTGGGAAATTAAATCTAGTTTACGTTCTAGGGCATGGTGACGCTCACGGATTTCGTATTCATCCTCCAAGCGCAGATATAAGTTTTCTAGCTGTGGGGATTCCCAGAGTAACTCCGGCTTATCGATGATCTCTACTCGACCGACAATTTTATGTTGAACTAATAGAGTAGTCCCAAGTTGACGCAGTAATTCCCGACTCTGTCGTCTACTCCTGTTTTCACGCTGGAGACTTGCTGCAAACGGTTCAATTTGATCAAATACAGTCGCTAGGCTAGTTTCATAATGAGACAGCACAACACTCTTAGCGAGAATATCAGCTACTATCTGCAAGCGTTCTACACTAAATTCATGCAGCAAAATTTTTCCTTCCTTAACTCGCTCACTCTCTGCTACGTTGAGATGAATTTCTACCTCTTCTGTTTCTGGGTTGGCAAAAGAGCCACTAACTTGAGAGGATAGTTTGGTCAAAAAGGCTACCTTTTCCACAGGCTCAAGGTTAAACAGGACAACTGCACCATAGTCCAGCAGTACCGCACAGCCGTGTTCACCGACTGTAACTATTACTGGCATAGTCGCCAAGCAAACGTAATTCTCTAAGTTCTGTAAGTTAATATCCTTGCCAAGGAATAGGGCCTGCGCTCTAAATCTATCTTTGTCATTAAAAAAGAGTTTTTGCATTGTCGCCCTATGCTATATTCTGCCTATTGAACTGCTCAAGTAGCGATGTCTACGACGGGCTACGCCTACGCAATTAATGTCTGCTGTTGGAAATCATTACAATCTCAGCTTACCAATAAATCTATCCAGCACTACCTTAGTACAGGTCACAGTACTCTTGAAGATTCCGGTTCCTTAGCTATGCCTATCATTTAAATAACTTTATTCCCCAATTCTTCGGAATGTGAATTAAATAACATCCAAATATGGTTTTAACCTCACCCCTCCTTTGACTTTCGTCAAAGTCTCCCCTCTCCGAACTCACGGAGAGGGGTTGGGGGTGAGGTTTTGTACTTTCTTAAATCAGCGTTCCTTAGCTGCCTCTTCATGGTAAGAGGATGTAATAATGTCGATTCTAAGTTATCTGCCGCTTCCGCTCAATGGCAATCAAGTATGGAAGTTATCGTCTTTAAAGATATTTAAATAATTTCGCTTAATTATTTAGTCTTAATCCCTACTGAATATTGAAAGCGATAATTCCAATAAATACGGCAAGACCTAGCGCTCTGCGAAAATAATTAACGCCTTGAAATAATTCCAGCCACGCCCAAGTAAACAAGGAGCCATTTGCGAGTACATCTAACACTGTATTGATTTTACCACTTGTAAAAATTAGAGTTAGTAAACTAGTTACTATCCAAACAATAAGCGGTAAATTTGGCATCTGAGCGATAACAATGTTGCCATCGTTATCGCGGAAGGTTTTATCAATCAATGTATTTTGTGTATTTTGCATCATTTTTAATTGCTACTTAGCTACAAATAATTAACTTACAAAAACGACCGTGAGAATAGGTTTGCATCTAATTGCAAATTCATTAATGATATTAAAACATTCAAAACTCTCTTTCCAACTGTCTAATTGCTGAGATTAGAGCGCGAAAGCATATTCCTATATGACTATGTTGAGAGGCATACTCACACGAAATCCGCCAAAATATCTGTCGGGAGTCTTTTGCAATTTGGAGCGATTGTAATCATAGCCAAAATGCAGTTGTCTAGTTTAATCGCGATCGCTTCCTCAATTGCCCTAATATCTCCAATGTGGTGCTGTAGCTTGGGCTGCTGATATGGGCTAGCGTATATTTGAGCAAAATACTTAGTTTATGTAAATTTATTTTATACTATTTTTATACTTACTTTATAGTTACTACTTTTAAGAGAGTTAAACTTTATATTCTAAAATAGACTTTACATCTTGACTATTATTTGGAAAAACATATTAGTCTGCTTCATCATTTCTTGAATTAAAATTCCTTGATAATACCCATGTAGTAACAGATTAAGTGATTGATATTAGAGAAGTAGTTGAAAAATCGAACTTGTCTAATATTATGAATAAGAAATGGGCTGTTAAACGACTTACAATCAATCTCACATCAAGTGAGGCTCAGAAATTGGAAAAATATTGCTCAAGCACTGGCAGACCAGCAACCGATATAATTCGGGAATTAATTCGCTCTCTTCCGACTGAAGATGAAGAGTAAAAAACCTAAAATAAAAATAACCCACACTGGATAAAAAGTTAACCAAGAGAGGGAATGAAAGTTTCAATTAGCTTGATGCTAGACAAGATTTGTCATAAATTTCGGCAAATTGGCAACTGATGTTGTGCTGTTGGAACTTCAATGGAGATATCAACAGCGTTAGACAGTGAAGAAGTTGTGGTTTGCAAGACAGCTTTAACCCTGCATCACTTCTCCCGCTCTATGCCAGTTGTTGCGTGAGTGCTGTTGAACGGCTCTACATGATTGATACAGTACTCAAAAGAGTTCAGTTACCGCTCTACAACTGGCTAGAAATGACATAAAAACTACATAGAACTTGCAGGTTTCTTCGAGAATGAAGCATTATTTGCGTTTTGGAGTTAGAGAGCGATCGCATTGCGATCGCGCCCTCTCGCCCAATACCGTAGTCAATCGCCCAACCATCGAACCTTTCAAGAATATCGAAAGCCGTGTTTTTATGAATTTGAATCATAAAGTACTGCGATCGCATAAATTTAGGACTAACCTTTCAAGGTGACTGGTAAAATCTCTTTTTTTCTCTCTGCGCCGCGCCGATTGCTTCTCCCTACAGCCCTTCTCCTAAGACGCTGTTCGCGTTCGGGCATCCTACGGCAGGCGCTAGCCTCTCACGAATGGGATTCGGGGAGACGCTCTTGCTAGCAAGATCCCCGGAGGGGTACAAGTCTCTTAACCGCAAGGGCGCACTGGCTTCTTTGCGTCTGTGCGGTTCAAGAGTCTTTTATTTAACCTGATTAGGCACAGATAAGCTGTTAAGAGTTTGATAAGCAACTATAAAGCGAATTTTTGCCCCAAATTTTTCTAATAAAAGTAATCCATAGTAGGACTTACGCAAAAGTACACGCGCTCAGGGGCAATTCATGAATTGCCCCTACGTGAAATAAGGGTTTCGGCTATTGTTTGCGTAAGTCCTGCCATAGATAGAGCCTCCTTCACAAGTTAATGCTTTATTTTCTATACTTAACAAAGCTTTTACCTAGTTTAACTATATTGGGTAAAAGCCTTATTTTGTCATAGGTAAAGCCAGGACTAAATTTTATTTACAACTCAATATTTTTTACACTAAATTCATGATTATAATTACAAAGCTCAGGATAAAAATAACTTTTTTTTTATAACATTGCTTCCAAAATAAAAATTAAAAAATAAATTATACCTACTATTTGGAGGATTTCTGGTTCTAAATTAAATGTGCATTTAGATACAAATAAATTGTTAAAATTGATTAGAAATCGTTTTCTGTTTGTTTTACCGTTGATTATATAGTTCTGGCTTTTCACGGCATCTGAAAAAGGTCACTTTGAAGGTTTCTCAAGCCCTGATTTTATCATTAGCAGGTAAAAGTCACAGAAAGTTAGAATAAAATGTCATTTATGGAACCTTCTGGAACTCTTGCTGGTTTAGACATTCTGGTAGTTGAGGATGATGATGATACTCGCTTCTTCATCACTACTGTGTTGCAAATGGATGGAGCAAAAGTTATAGCAGTGATATCAGCAGATGCGGCACGCAAAGTATTATCTGAATTGCAACCCGATGTTTTAATTTCTGATATCGGGTTACCTGGGGAGGATGGCTACGCTCTCATCCGCAAAATCCGTGCGCTTAAACCAAAGAATGGTGGACAAGTTCCGGCTATTGCTTTAACAGCCTTTGCTGATAGTGAGGATCGTATCCGTGCCTTGGAAGGTGGCTTTAACACTCATATATCTAAACCCATTGATCCTGAAGAACTAGTTGAGATAGTGGCTAGCTTAGTTGGTTCTTGTAATTGGTAATTATGAAGCGCTACTGTTCAATTACTTCCTCTTACCATTTTTCCCCATTCGTGCAACAACGCCATTTTAAGGCAGATATAGCGGTTCCCATTCAGATGCGGTACAACATTATATCGCCAGGTGTAGGGGCACGCTGCTCTGACTTTTCACGGTAAGTCCTCAAGCCCCAAAAAAACGTGACTTTTTCCACAGGCTAATTCTCAATAGCTTTAAGTTAATGAAAATAGCTAACGAAAAAATCAGGGCTTGGAAAACCCTCAAAATGGGCTTTTCCACATACCGTGAAAAGTCAGGCACGCTGCTGCCCATTGGTGTCAACTTAAGTCAGAAAGCTCATTCCACAGTCATTTTACCCCACACGCTATCCGGCTCCACTTGGGGAGACCCCAAGACCGCACTGGCTCCCCAAAATCTCCCCTCACCGGGAACGGGGAGGGGAGATTTTGTCGTTAGACAAAAGCGGGGTGGGGTGACGACGGCTTAATTAGTAATTGAGTGGACTTGATATAACGTCATTGCAAGGGTTTCACGTTAAGTTGACACGCATGGCTGCTGCCCTGTCCTTACTGATGTACCGCACATAAACGAGAACCGCTATATTTAATTTGGTATTTTTTAAGAGTTCTCTAGTTCAGTATTTTTGCTGAATCTCTTATGTCTCGATGCCATCGTCCATCTTCACCCAGTCCAGGAATTTCATTGATTCCTAAAGTTTTTCTCAAAGCTAAATACGATTTACCTTCTTCTGTAATTTGAAAATAGTTTTTTAAATCTCCTTCTCCATCTTGTTGAACTTTTTCAATTCCTTTGCCCACAAAATTATTAATAAATCCCATAGCTCGTAGATGCTTCAGTTCCATTGCTAAATTATCGTCAAATTTAAAGTTAAATTCTTCTGGGGAATTAAGCTTAATCAGATGCTTAAGTTCATTGCCATCAATCAGATATCTAACTAAAAATTGCAATGTTGCTGATTGTTGCTCCTGAAGTAAGTCAATCCGCTTTTGTTGTGTATTCAGTTCGGCGATTTGCTCATCTTGCAACTTATTGATATCATCCCTAACTTCTTGCTTGAGTCTCCTGAGCGCAATTCCCGTACCTGAAATTGAGATATCATCTATGTTATCTAGCAAACCTGAGTTAAACAGCAAAATCAAACTAAATATAATAACTTCCGTATTTCCAATTCTACGGTTTTCTTGAGGAACTGGGGTAGGAGTAAGTGCGATAAAGAGTAAATACAATAATCCTGTAATAGACGCTATCTTTAGAAACCACCAGTTCATATTTCGCTTAGGCTTTTCTTTGGGTAAGCTAGCGTTGGAGTCTGGCGGTGACAACGGCTGTTCTGACCTGCGCTCAGATTGGTTAAAAGCTAGTTTTTTGAGCGTTTCTAGCTCTTGATTCGCCATTTAGGTTCGCTGGTAGGATAAAGGACAGAAGATACTGATTCTGGATGCTGGATAGGCAAGCGCTGCCTTTGTAGAAGATGATGCAGCGCTACCCCCTGAACGGTTACCAATTTTAAACACCAGCAGGCTCCTCATTGAGCAATTCTTTTATCACTTCATCCACCGTTTTTTTCAGATAAACGGCTCGTTCATCTACTGCCCTTACCCAGTCAATAGGAAACCAGTGGTGTTGTCCATCAGGAGCATTATTCTTCGTCAATTTGATGTACTTGCCTCCCTCCACGGAGTCGATATTTGCAATATGCGTGTCAGATGCTCCTGATAAACCGCCTGGGCCTTCTGCATAAACTGGCAGATGTTCTTTAATTTGTGATACGTTCATTTTGTACCTCTTGATTGAATTGGTAAAAAGTCAAACCTAAATCCTACTGAGTAGTTTTGTTTGTAAGCAGATAGGTTTTTATTCAATTACACTAGAGGATACGCTGCATTCTTAATGATGTGCTTCATTCTAGAGATAGATGGTATTGTACCGAAATCAGTAATTTAATTTGGGTAAAAAGCTTTTAATACCATTTCGCTATGAGGATGCACTTAATAGATAGCTAGTATCGATTCGGAAGATTTTAACTGAATTAAACACCAATTTGTCAAATAATACATGGCGAGCCAGAAAAGGTTATAGCCAACTACGTAGAAAAGCAAGATATCAATTTACTGATTATGGGAGCCTACGGACACAGCCGCATTCGGCACTTAGTCATTGGCAGTACTACAGCCCAAATGCTACGCAGCAGCCACATCCCTGTCTTGCTCTTTAGGTAGGTTTTTGTCGAACACAATTACAAAAGTTATCAGCAATGTTTAAGATGACAAATTAACGGTAAAAATTATAGTCTAATAGCGATCTTGTTTGCCTCAATTTACTTAATTCGATTCCATCTTAAAAGCCTGGTTTATGCCTACTAAATAAGAAATGTTTTTATGCAATTATTTCTATCCAATGGTTTGAAGGTTTGTGAACAATTACTGCATTCTTAGATACAAATGAAATTATAAAGAAAACGAACAGTAGATGAATTGCTCAAAATACTACTAAAGAGCTAAGATGGATTCCTATAATTTAGGTAATATGTCGTTATTTGTTTTAATACTAATGTTCACATAAGACTTAATAGCTGGGAGATTTTCAATGAAAACTAGAAAGTTAGGCAAACAAGGATTGGAAGTTTCACAACTGGGACTTGGTTGTATGGGAATGTCTGAGTTTTACAGTGGTCGTGATGAATCTGAAGCGATCGCCACTATCCATCGTGCTTTGGATCTGGGAGTGAATTTTCTCGATACTGCTGATATGTATGGGCCTTTCACTAATGAGCAATTAGTAGGTAGAGCAATTAAGGATCGTCGAGAGCAAGTAGTATTAGCAACCAAGTTTGGCAATGTTCGTACCGAAGAAGGTGGTTGGAAAGGAGTTAATGGCAGCCCCGAATATGTCCAAACAGCTTGTGATGCTTCACTTAAACGCTTGGGAGTAGAAGTTATTGACCTGTACTATCAACATAGAGTTGATCCAAACGTGCCAATCGAAGATACTGTAGGGGCAATGGCTCAGTTAGTACAGGCTGGTAAAGTGCGCTATTTAGGGCTGTCGGAAGCTGCCCCAGCGACAATTAGACGGGCTGTGGCAGTTCATCCAATTACCGCGCTACAAACAGAGTATTCTTTGTGGAGCCGCGATCCAGAAGATGAAATTTTACCTACTATACGAGAACTAGGAATTGGTTTTGTTCCTTACAGTCCTCTTGGTCGTGGGTTTTTATCGGGAGCCATCACCCGTCCTGAAGACCTTGCAGCAGATGATTACCGGAGAAATAATCCCCGTTTTCAGGGCGATAATTTCTATAAAAACCTGCAATTAGTTGAAAAAGTCAAGGAAATCGCTGACCAAAAGCAAGTCACACCTAGCCAGCTTGCCTTGGCATGGCTACTAGCTCAAGGTGAAGATATTGTACCGATTCCTGGTACAAAGCGGCGCACTTATTTAGAAGACAACATCGCAGCAACTGAGATTGTTTTAACAACAGATGACCTCAGTCGGATTGAAGCAATAGCACCAAAGGGGATTACCGCAGGCGATCGCTACCCTGATATGAGTACTGTTAATCGCTGAGAAAGATCCAAAAAATAAAAGCTTTCTTCCGTTTCAAGGATATTATTGCCAAAACCCCGATATTTTGGCGCTTTCGCCCTTGACGCATACTCATGACTATAAGTCACGAGTATGCGGTTTGTAGAAATCAAATGCGAGATGCTAAAAATAGCACTTCCCAAACCGTACCGCTTGGTGATAAAAGAGCGCTAATTCCGATTAAACAACCACAAAATTGTTTTCAGTTAGTGTCAATCCACCAGATATTTGTGCAAATTGTACCTGAGTAAACCCAGACGCACTACCATCTTGGTCAAAGAACAATCCACCTGTAGCGCTGTCGTAGATAAATCGCTGAGTCTTAGTGGTTGCAGATGTTCCGATGGTAAACTGACTTGCTTGAAGTGAAGGTGTTGACAACCCGCCACCAAAGCCAGCAGCCGATACCTGAATCAATTCATTAGTCGCGTTCAAGTAATCAAGACGATCAATGCCTTCATTGAAATTATTGAAAGCAAAGGTAGTAGTACCAGATGCTGGCTCAAGTGGATAATAGACGCTGAGACTATCATTACCTTCGCCACCATAAAGGGTGCTATTACCTAAATAGCTAGCAATCAAACTATCGTCACCCTTACCCCCATCTATCGTATCATTGCCACCATAGCCCCCAGAGAGCGTATCGTTGCCATTGTTACCCACAATCAAGTCATTTTGTTGTGTACCTGAGATATCTAATCGTTCGATATTCTTGTAACTAACTCGATTCGTGCCCGCCGTAATTGAGCCAATGTTAGTAGTAGGATTGAATGTAGTTGTGATTCCTTCATCAGAACTGTAAGAGACGGACAATAAATCGTCACCCTTACCCCCATCTATCGTATCATTGCCACCATAGCCCCCAAAGAGCGTATCGTTACCCTTACCCCCATCTATGGTATCATTGCCACCAAAGCCCCCAGAGAGCGTATCGTTGCCATTGCTCCCTACAATCAAGTCATTGTAGTCTGTACCAGTGATATTTAATTGTTCAATATTCTTGTAACTAACTCCATTCGTGCCCGCCCTAATTGAGCTAATGTTAGTAGTAGAATTGAATGTAGTTGTGATTCCTTCATCAGAACTGTAAAAGACGGACAATAAATCGTTACCCTTACCCCCATCTATCGTATCATTGCCACCATAGCCCCCAAAGAGCGTATCGTTGCCATTGTTTCCCACAATCAAGTCATTGTAGTCAGTACCACTGATATTTAATTGTTCGATATTCTTGTAACTAATTCGATTCGTGCCCGCCGTAATTGAGCCACTGTTAGTAGTGGCATTGAATGTAGTTGTGATTCCTCCAGTAGCATAACTGTAATTGTAATCGGACAAGTAATTGACGGACAACAAATCGTCACCCTTACCCCCATCTATCGTATCATTGCCACCATAGCCCCCAAAGAGCGTATCGTTGCCATTGCTCCCCACAATCAAGTCATTGTAGTCTGTACCACTGATATTTAATCGTTCGATATTCTTGTAACTAACTCGATACATGTCCGCCGTAATTGAGCCACTGTTAGTAGTCGCATTGAAAGTTGAGGTGATTCTTTTGGGATCATAGGTGTAATAAGCGGACAAGAAATCATCACCTTTACCCCCATCTACTGTTTGAGTCACTAAAGAAGAGAGGGCTGGATATCGACCGCCTACAAAGGGGGAATCGTATGGGGTTCTTACATAGAAAGAGTCATTGCCATCGCCACCATTGAGTAGGTTATTGCCGAATGAAGTCCCAGCATCTAAGGTATCGTTACCAGTACCACCGTTGAGAGTGTTATTGCCTGTTGAAAAACTAGCATCTAAGCGATCATCACCAGCGTCACCGTTGAGGGTGTTACTACCAGAGGCATAAAGTATTCCAACATCCCTCTGAAAGCTGTAGAAGCCAGAAACGGAGAGAGAATCATTACCAGTGCCACCAGAGAGCAGATTATTGCCTGTTGAATAATAAGCAATCAAAATATCCTCACCAGCGTCACCAATGAGTGTATTATTGCCTATTGAAAAACTAGCATCTAAGCGATCATCACCAGTGCCACCGTTGAGGGTGTTACTGCCAGAAATCGGATTGCGAAAAGAAATTACGCCTGAGAGGTCGTCGGTGTAGTCACCATAGGCAAAGAGATAATCATTTCCATCGCCACCACACAGTAGATTATTGCTTTGTGAATAGTTAACATTCAAATTCTCATCCCCAGTACCGTCAACCAGAGAGTCATTCCCCACACCACCAATGAGCGTGTCATTCCCTATACTACCAATGAGCGTGTCTTTGCCCACACCACCTCTGAGCAAGTCGTTGCCAGTTTTGCCATCGAGGTAGTCATTACCGCCCTGACCATTAACCACATCATCTGAATCATCTAAACCGATAATGTTGTTATCGAGGTCATTAAGGAAGGTGACTGTATTTTTGATGCCCAGGCTAGTATCTGTGGAGTTGGCATCTAGGACATTAAAGCTGTCAGTAATGCTAGTTTGCCCGTTAAACAAAATATTGCCGATAGCTGGTCTTGCTCCAGAAGCTTTCAGGTTCTGCAAGTTTTCTAATTTGAAGTTTTGCAGGATGACTTTGGCACGACGTGCATCTAGAGCAAGAAATCGATCAGTTTCAAAGTTTTCAAATGCTTCAAAGGTGATTTCCAGATTGCTGCCGTTTTGGGTAAGCAGCAGATTTCGGGCGGTGAACAAGTCATTGTCCTCGAATTTTAGGGTGTCCACTTCGGCAATTACTGCTGCTGGGTTTATTCCTTTACCGACGCCACCGAAATCAGTGATAGTATCAGTGCCGTCCTGGTAGGGGGACCTCACGCTTTGCTTGTAAACAAACTGATCCTTACCACCGCCACCAGTCAGGGTGTCGTCACCCCCCTTACCTGTAATGGTATCGTTGCCTGCAAGACCATTAATCGTGTCAGCTAACTCGCTGCCCACTAGGGTATCATTACCGTTGGTTCCAATGATATTTGCCATAACTTTTACCTACCTAAATCGATTTTTTCAGCAACTTCAGTTCTCAACCTTGAGTTTAGTGCTGTTTTCGGGCATAAAAATTCGCCTCACTTTAACGTTTTCGGCATATTTTATATCTCAAGAGTGAAGAACAGTAATATTCATCAAAGATTCACCTTATGAAAAACCTTTTCGATAGCACTTCTCTAACTATCAAAGAAGAACAACTGTTTTAAGCGCTATACAAGTTCATGAGGACGTGCATTTAGTCAAACAAATAGTTTCAGGCTTTTTTCACTCATCTTTAATCAACCATGAAAGCTGAAAAAAGCTCGAAAAATCAAGATTGAATGTCTAAAATTCACATTTCATAGTTTGTTGTTTTGTCAATGGGTAATTACTACTACTGTGAAAATAGCGAAGAGTTTACTCTTGATAGGCAAAAATATTTTTATACCCTCGTTGTGAGCTATTGCCTGTGACTGTCTATCCTGAAAATAGAGAACATCGAAATCACTTTGTACTAACTATATACTACCGAATTTATGTAAATGTCTTTGTTTAAAGACACATCTTTGCATATTCTTCACATTATTCACCGTTCAATGTAAGTATAAGTACTTTTGTTTATGTATTGCTGAACGGTTACGCTTTTTGAGGCGATCGCTAATCCGAAATCAACAACAGCCATCTTTCAATTACGAACAACAAACCCTGTGGGAACTAAACTTTTAAGGATTGTGCAGCTTAATTAAACACACAGATTAGAGTAATATAACAACGGTGGTATCATTGCATCAAAATGATACCGTAATTTTGTCTAGATATAGAATTCTATCGCCCTGCCAACGGTAGATTATTTCTGAAAGGAGTTTGCTGCAATGGCCACAACACCTACTACTCGCCTGATTTTGGAGACTTTACTCCCCCATCTCAAAGTAGCAGCAGCCTATGCCCGTTTTCTTCAACCAAAAATTGCTGCACTTCCCGCCAAAGAACAAGGAAACAACTTTTTTAGTGCCGCACTTACTGATGCAGATGTGGCTATTCAAAATCTGGTAGAAGTAGTACTATTGGGCACTTTCCCAGAGATTCGCTTTTTTGGGGAAGAGTATGCAAGTTCTAACAATACTAAGTATTTTCGCGCTACCGAACTCGGCTCAGAAGGTGATTATTTAGTCACACTCGACCCGATTGATGGCACGAAGTTTTACATGGATGGACATTCTAATTACCAAATTATTCTCAGTATTCTAAATTCAGATGACTTTGAAGCAGTACTCGCTATTTCCCCTGCCCAAAATGTTTATTTTTACGCTCTCCGAGGCGAAGGTGCTTTTAAAGGGACGCTGGATATGAGCTTAGAAGCCTGTGCCCCGTTACACATAACATCCGCCAAACCTGCTATTTTGTTGGGATGGGGAATGAATGCGATCGCACATTTACTAAAAGATCGATATAAAGTAATCGATATAGCGACTGATTACTCTAGTGATATTGAAATTCCCAATCTCAATGGTATTTTCAGTGGCGACTTGAGTGGAGCAGTGATCAAATCGGGCAAATTTATTGATGGTGCTGCACTCGCTTTTATTGCCAGAGAAGCTGGCTGGATTGTAACTACTCTCGACGGTTCGACTTTACCGCCACTGCATACTTGTCAAAACTATAGCCTGCCTGGATTGATAGTAGCTGCCTCAAAATCTGTTCATCAAGACCTACTGAAAGCGATGCAAAGCCTACCTGTTTGAGGGTAAATAATTAGTTAATTATTTACCGAAATTAATGGGTTTAAAGCCCCGTCATAAAGGACGGCTTTCTAGATATGTGCTACAATCTTATCGTCAGCTATAACGATAAGATGATCATCTACGAATCCAAGCTAGAAGGAACAAAAGACCAGTACGAGCGGCTAAACAACGCCATTCGTACTGGTCTTTTTGTGCGAAATTCTATTATTCGGGCTTGGATAGATGGATTAATAAAAAGTCGCAATGATGCCTACAAATATTGCAAGGTCTTAGCCGATAATCCTGAATTTCCTTGGGCACGTTTGTTAAATTCTCAAGCGCGACAAGCGCACGCTGAAAGAGCGTGGGCAAGCATCGAGAGATTTTACCGCAACTGTGCTTCAAAGATTCAAGGAAGTAAGGGTTTTCCAAAGTTCAAGAAACAGCAAACTAAAGCCTCGGCAGAATATAAAATTTCGGGTTGGAAACTTTCAGATGACAGGCGTTATATAGAATTCACTGATGGATTCAAAGCTGGTTCATTTAAACTTTGGGGAACTAGAAACCTGCATTACTACCAGCTTGATCAGATTAAACGGGTCAAAGTTGTTAGACGACACGATGGCTATTACGCGCAGTTTTTAATTGACCACAAGCGGGAGGAAAATAAAGAATTAAGTGGGCGACAGATTGGGCTGGATGTCGGTTTAAATCATTTCTACACCGATAGCAATGGTTTCAAAATAGATAATCCGAGGTTTTTGAGAAAAGATGAACGTAAAATAAAACAGATGCAAAGACGTTTATCTAAAACTCAAAAACATAGTAAAAATAGAGCCAAAGCGAGAAACAAATTAGGTAGAGCGCATCTTAAGGTATCACGCAGACGTAACGATTGGGTTTGTAAATTGGCCCAGCGCGTCATCCAGTCTAACGATTTGGTAGCGATTGAAAACCTAAAAGTGCGTAACATGATTAAAAACCATTGTCTGGCTAAGTCAATATCTGATGCTGCTTGGGTTCGGTTTCGAGAATGGTTAGAGTATTTTGGAACTGTTTATGGAGTTCCGGTAATAACCGTGAACCCAAACTATACCTCCCAAAATTGCTCGAACTGTGGAGAAACTGTAGTCAAAACATTGAGTACCAGAACGCATAAATGTCTGCATTGTGGCTACGTTGCGGACAGAGATGAAAATGCAGCGTTGAACATCTTGAAATTAGCTCTGAAAGAATTAGTAAATACGGTGGGGCACACCGAAATTAACGTCTCTGGAGAGATTCCCCTCTGTTTGAACGTGGAAACGCAGTCAAGTAAGGGAACTCGAAGAAAGAGAAAAGCCTGAAAGTGATTTCAGGAATCCTCGTCCCTTTTAGGGCGAGGAGGATGTCAATAACTATCCTTAAATAAAATGAAAATTTGTATTGTTGGCGCGGGTGCGATTGGTGGATATTTAGGAGCGAAATTGGCACTGGCAGGTGAAGCCGTGACATTAATCGCTCGTGGTTCTCATTTGGAGGCAATTCAAAAAAATGGGCTGAAGTTGCTCATGGCAGACGGTTCTAGCCAAATTGTTACTCCGTTGGCAACTAGCGATATCCAGTCAGCAGGGCCACAAGATGTAGTAATTTTAACTGTCAAGGCTCACAGTGTTCCAGTGATCGCACCTTCTCTCCCTGCACTCTACAATCCTCATACGATGGTGGTAACAGCCCAAAATGGCGTTCCTTGGTGGTACTTTCGTAAGTATGGCGGTGAGTATGAAGGGACGCGGATTCAATCGGTTGACCTAGATGGGATTATTGAAGCTAGTATCGGTGCCCAACGCGCCATCGGTTGTGTTGTTTACCCAGCAACTGAGATAATTGAACCAGGTGTGATTAAGCATATTGAAGGCGATCGCTTTACTCTTGGTGAAATCGATGGCACTAAAACAGAACGCATCCAATTATTGGCACAGACTTTAAAACAGGCAGGATTCAAAGCACCAATCCGCAATCAAATTCGCACGGAAATTTGGATTAAGTTGTGGGGGAATGTGGCATTTAATCCCATCAGTGCCCTGACTGGTGCTACTCTAGAGGATATTTGTCGCTATCCCCTCACCCGTGAACTAGCGCGGCAAATGATGACAGAAACTCAAGCGATCGCGGAAAATTTGGGTATAAAGTTTGGCATCACTTTAGAACAGCGAATTAATGGGGCAGAAAATGTTGGTGCCCATAAAACCTCGATGCTACAAGATATTGAAGCCGGACGCGCTACGGAGATAGATGCTATTGTTGGCGCGGTGGCAGAATTAGGAAAACTTACTCAAATTCCCACACCTTATATTGATGCTATTTATGCCAGCGTCAAGCTGCTGGAGGCCACCAAAGTGAGAATTTAATAGTCCAGTCAGGAGCCTGATTTTGTATCGTGAACTCGGTTGAGAGCTTTTTTGGCTCCTTTCCTACGGGACGCTAACACGGACAAGTTCTGGAAGACTGGCAGATATATAGCGACGACTTATATCATGTCCGCATAATTAGTTATGATTCCCACAGTCATTGCACCCCACCCCGACAATCGTCGCTTTGTCTCCCCCCCTGCTTGCGAGGAGGGGATTAAGGGGAGCCAGTGCGGTCTTGGGGTCTCCCCAAGTGGAGCCGGATAGCGTGTGGGGTTCTTCGGGTTTAATAAGTAATCAAGCGGACATGATATTATTTGACCAAATGTCACTCGATTGATAATAGCAGGTTATTAGCATGATAAATATTGAGATATAATTTTTTGAGGCGCGATCGCATTTGTATTTTTAACCTTATGAGTCATCCTTCTTGCCTTACAATCCTGCTGATTGATGATTGCGTCGAAAATCGGCTGGAATTGTCTCACTTCTTACAGCAGGACAGCCTATATACCTATCGCATATTGGAGTTTGAGAAGGCAACGCAAGCCCTGGAATGGTGTCAACAGGAGATACCAGATATCATTTTGCTGGATTTTGTGTTGCCTAATGGGGATAGCCTGAAGTTTATTCAGCAATTTCGGGAATGCCATAGCAATACCCAAACTGCTGTGATTATGCTGACAGGACAAGGCGATGAAATTATCGCTGTCTGTGGGATGATAAAAAATGGTGTTCAGGATTATGTAGTTAAAGATAAACTCACGGCTGAAGTTCTTCAAGGCGCAATTCATCATGCCGTTGAACGGATGTATCTGACTCGAGAGTTAGAACAAAGTCGGGAACAACAACAACTGATTGCCGCGATCGCCTTACGGATTCGTCAGTCTTTTAAAGTAGAAGAAATTCTGCGTGCCACAGTAACAGAAGCGCGGCAGTTTCTCAAAGCAGACCGAGTAGTTGTCTATCAATTTCAGCCAGATATGAGCGACAGCATTGTGGCGGAGTCAGTGCTTCCTGGTTGGACGGTAGCTTTGGGGAGGCAGATTCGGGACACCTACCTTCAACAGGGAGCCGGGAGGGATTATCGCCAGGGAAAAAAACGGGCGATGAATGACATTTATCAGGCTGGCTTAACGAATTGTCATTTGCATCTTTTAGAACAATTTGAAGTTAAAGCTAATCTGGTAGTACCTATTTTGGTCAAAGAGCAATTGTGGGGATTATTAATTGCTCACCAATGTAGTGCATCTCGTCACTGGCAATCGTTGGAATTGGATTTGTTAGATCAACTAGCGGTGCAAATAGCGATCGCTATTCAACAAACGAGTGCATATCAGCAAGCACAGGCAGAACGCCAACGCACAGAAGCAGCCCTAAAAGCCAGCGAAGAGAAACTCAAACTCACCCTAAATTTTGCTGCTATTGGCTATTGGGAATGGAACCCAATCACCAATCAAATATTTACCGAGAATGCAATTCACTGTCTTTGTTCTGAGCCGAGTGGTGCAAACCTAACTTATGAACAATGGCTCAATCAGGTATATCCAGAGGATCGGGAATGGGTTGAGCAGAAATTTAGGCAGGCGATCACAACACAGACTGATTATGCTGTGGAATACCGGGTTACCTGGCAAGATGGCAGCATTCACTGGGTATCGCTAAAAGGACGGGGACTTTATGACGAAACCGGACAACTGCTGCGGATGCTGGGCGTGCTAATTGACATCACAGAACGCAAGCTCTCAGAAGAGGAGCGGCGGCACGCAGAGATACCGCAAATTGAATTACATCTTATGGAGCAGATTCTGGAAGTAGTCCTAGCAGGTTACTGGGATTGGGATATTCCAGGCAATCACGAGTACTTGAGCTTAACCTTCAAACAGATGTTCGGCTATGAAGATCATGAGTTGCCAAATACACCAGAGAGCTGGCAACGCCTGATTTTTCCAGAGGATTTACCAGGTGTTCTGGAAATTTTCGAGCAACATGTCCAAAGTCGTGGAAAAATTCCCTATTACAATGAAGTGAGATATCGGCATAAGGATGGTTCTACCGTTTGGGTCATTTGTTCCGGTTGTGTCATTGCGTGGGATCAAGACGGCAATCCCCTTCGCATGATTGGTTGCCATATTGACATAACAAAACGCAAACAAGTAGAAGAAGCCCTCAAAGAGAGCGAACAACGTTATGCAACATTGACAAAAGCGGCTCCTGTGGCTATTTTCCGGCTTGACAATGCTGGTAACTGTATTTACGTTAACGATCGCTGGAGCGATCTCACGGGTAGACCAACACAGGCAGCATTGGGGATGGGGTGGGCAGAAGCAATATACCTAGAAGACCGCGATCGCATCCTCAGAGAATGGTATGAGGTGCAATTAGAGCAAACAGAACTTTTTTACAACGAGGGTAGGCATCTGCGCCCAGATGGTAGTATCAACTGGTTTCACTGCTATGTGTTACCTGAAACTAACACCAGTGGAGCTATTATCGGCTATATCGGTACACTAACGGATATCAGTAATCGCAAACAAGCCGAACAAGAACTCATCCACAACAGAGATTTGCGAGAAGCAATTTTTAACGAATCTGCCGATGCCATCTTTCTGGTTGATCCGCAAACACTGCTCACCTTGGATTGCAATCGGCAGTCGGTAGAACTGTTTGAGGCGGCTGACAAAACTGAATTGATCAATATTCATGGGCAGACGCTCCAACGCTATCCATTCACTGCCAGCGAAACGGATGCGATCGTAAGAGATATGCAGTCAAAAGGTGTTTGGAGCCGAGAGATTGAATATGTTACTCTTCAGGGTAAGATTTTTTGGGGAAACATTGCAGTTAAACCGATTACTGTAGCCGGACGTACTATAAATTTAGTGCGGATCACTGATATCAGCGAACAGCAAGCTGCGCTACGCGATCGTAAACTTGCCGAAGCACAACTGCGGCAGACGAATCAGCAACTTGCTAACACCAACGTGGAACTTGCCCGCGCTACTCGCCTCAAAGACGAATTTCTCGCAAACATGAGCCATGAACTGCGAACACCTCTCAATGCTATTTTGGGGATGTCAGAGGGCTTACAGGAAAGTGTATTTGGCTCCATTAATGAAAGACAAGCAAAAGCGATCGCTACTATTGAGGGCAGTGGCAGACATTTGCTAGAACTAATCAACGACATTTTAGACTTGTCTAAAATCGAATCTGGCAAACTGGAACTGCAATTGAGCGATGTTTCTGTCAGGAGCCTCTGTGATGCTAGCCTTGCCTTTGTCAAACAGATGGCTTTGAAAAAAAATATTCATCTTAGTATTCATATTTCTGAAAATATTGACAGCATCCAAGTAGACGATCGCCGCCTGTCTCAAGTACTAATCAACCTACTGAGTAACGCTGTCAAGTTCACGCCAGAAGGGGGATCTGTAACGCTAGAAGTCCGGCTGGAAGAAGCAGGGGAGCAGGGGAGCAGGGGAGCAGAGGGAGCAGGGGGAGCAGGGGGAGCAGGGGGAGCAGGGGAAGTAAATTCTGCCTTGTCTTCCTTATCTTCCCGAAACCTCTGTTTCCATGTCACTGACACCGGCATTGGTATCGCTGCTGAAGAAATTGGTAAGCTGTTTCAGCCCTTCATTCAGCTTGACAGCAGCCTTAACCGCCAGTACAGTGGCACTGGTCTAGGTTTGGTACTTGTACAAAAGATTGTTACCCTACATGGAGGAACAGTCTCACTTAGCAGTAAAGTTGAAGAAGGAAGTTGTTTTACCGTCCGCATTCCCTACCATAGCAGCAATAATCTGTTAACAAGGCAAGTAACTGCTTCATTGCCCAGCTATAGTTTAACTGCTGAGAATGCTCAAGTTTTGATTGTGGAAGATTCTGTTGCGGCGGCTGACCAAATTACTCGCTACTTCAGCGAAATGGGAATGCAACCCATCATTTATCCCAAAGGTGAAGGAGCTGTAGAAGAAGTGCTGCGCCTTCAGCCTGCTCTAGTTATCCTGGATCTGCAACTACCGAATCTATCGGGTTGGGACGTGCTAAATCAACTCAAGAGCAACCCAAAAACCAAAGATATTCCAGTAATCATTATTTCAGTCGTGGATGAGCGTAGCAAAGGACTGGCTCAGGGAGCGTTTGAATATCTGATCAAACCCATTACCCGCGCTCAACTTCAAGCAACTATAAATAAACTACAACATTCTGCCCATTCCGAGTCGCCAAATTTGGTATTACCAAAAGCCGCTCTGAAACCACCTTTGATTTTGCTGGCAGAAGATAATCAAGCAAATATTGATACCATGTCCGGTTATCTTGAAGGTCGAGGCTATCATCTCATTTTGGCAAACAATGGACAACAAGCTATCGACCTTGTTAAAGTTCAACGCCCCGACTTAATTGTGATGGACATTCAAATGCCGGAAATGGATGGGTTGGAAGCAATGCGCCGCATCCGTGATGAGCGGCAATTTGTGGATATTCCGATGATTGCACTAACGGCGTTAGCCATGCCAGGCGATCGCGAAACTTGTTTAGCGGCCGGAGCTAATGAATATTTGACTAAACCCGTAAAACTTAAACAGCTTGTAGCCAGAATTCAACAACTTTTAGGAAAGTAGCGGAAATTCTCGATGCATAGTCAACCCTCTATTTTAGTGATCGATGATGAACCCGATAACTTTGATGTTGTTGAAACCTTGCTGGATGGTGAAAACTACCAGCTATACTACGCTCTTAGTGGTCAACAAGCTCTAAATCGCCTCAAAAGTTTTCAACCCGATCTGATTTTGCTCGATGTAATGATGCCTCATCTAGATGGGATGGAAGTCTGCCAGCGCATCAAAGCCGATCCACAATGGCAAGCGGTTCCGATTATTATGGTGACTGCATTAACCGCTAAAGAAGATTTGGCTAGATGTCTGGCGATGGGTGCAGATGACTTCATTAGTAAACCCATCAATGGTGTGGAATTACGAGCCAGAGTTCATTCCATGTTACGGATTAAGCAGCAGTATGACAGTATGCAAGTATTGATGAAACTGCGAGAAGACATGGTAAATATGATTGTGCATGATCTGCGAAATCCACTTACCAGTATTGTCTTAGGGACAGAAATTCTTCGGTTACCAGGTTTGTCACCTGAACAGCAGCAAGGAAAAGTTGATCAAATTTTCCTGGCTGCACAACAACTACAATCGTTGATTGATAGCTTGCTGATCATGGCAAAGCTGGAATCTGAGAAAATGGTTCTCAACTACACAGAAGTAGATATTTGTGCGCTGTGTATGTCAGCTGTAGAAGATATTAAGGCGATCGCTACCCAAAAAAACCTGACCCTGATATGTGAATTACCCGAACCTGGTAGCATTATTGCAGTAGATGCAGTTATCTTTCGTCGAGTGCTGGATAATTTGCTCTCCAATGCCATTAAGTTCTCACCGTCTAATTCTCAAGTAACTCTACGGGGAGAATATTTGGCAGGAGGAGGTGTGAAAGTGCAAGTCGTTGATTTCGGTTCCGGAGTCCGTCAAGACTTACGACAAATGATTTTCGAGAAGTATGAAATTGGAACTCGGATGCCAGATGTTTCGCAAATTGGTTTAGGATTAGCTTTCTGCAAAATGGCGATCGAGGCACATTGCGGTACGATTACCATTGAAGATAATCATCCACATGGTAGTATCTTTACTGTATTACTAAAAAATAAATAATACTTAAATAATTCGTAATTCGTAATTCGTAATTCGTAAATTTTGTTTTGTAATGGGGATTTAACCCCAACACAAAACAAAATTTTTATTGAACCGGGGGACTTAAACCCACGGACAGGAGTTAAACTCTAGTAGGTTGTCGGCGAAATTGTAGAAGTATTTGCCAGCAAAACCTGCAAACTTCTCAAATTTAATGCTAAAAAACGTAGATTAAATAACTTGTAATTCTGAGTGTAGTTTGGGTTTGGCAGTATAGTTGCACAGTGGCAAAAAATGATTGAATAAAATCCAATACAGTTCAATTAAGCAATTTTTTCCTTCTCTTTCTTCTCTTTCTTCTCTCTCTGTGTCGCGCCAGTTGCGTCTCCCCTTGGGAGAAGCAACTGGCGCGAACAAGTCGGGGAACCGCAAGGGCGCACTGGCTTCTCTGCGCCTCTGTGGTTCGTTAAAAAAACAACTTTGACAAAGAGTGCTAGCCTTAACCCAAGCGTATTGGAATAAAATTTCCATTTTTTATTTAAAATGTTTTGGATGTATTCTTTCTTTTAAGAAATTCTCTATCGCTTTGCCTACAAAAAACCTTTAAAATTAGAATTTTACCTTGCTGCATGGCACAGGTATTATCTGCTCGATTGATGTGAAAGTTTCAGGTGCGGAATGCAAATTTTATAATTATCAAGTTTATGAAAAAAAAAGTATGGCTATTAACGATACTGGTTGTAGCAGTAATCAGTATCATCACAGGACATAGTAATTCTCTAAAAGCTACCTCATCTTTAGATAAAGACACGCTGACGATGATTACTTCCCCAGATTATCCCCCTTATGAGTTTTATGATACTAAAGGAGGCGATCGCCAAATCATTGGCTTTGATATAGATATTGCCAAGACCCTTGCTCAAAAACTAGGGTTTAAACTTCAGATAATGGAATCCGATTTTAATGGATTAATTCCTGCACTCCAAGCAAATCGCGCTGACTTTGTAATGGCTGGGATGACTCCGACTCCAGAAAGGCAGAAAAATATTGACTTTTCAATTATTTATTACGAAGCCAAAGATACGATTGTCGCTCCTAAAGGTAGCAACCTGAAGCAGCCCCAAGACTTATCAGGGAAAAAAGTTGGTGTACAACTAGGAACGATACAAGAACAAAATGCTGAGAAAATTGCTCAAAAAGTTGCAGGTATTCAGTTAAAGCAACTCAACAGAGTGCCGGAAGTAGTTCAGGAAATCAAATCTGGGCGAATTGATGCAGCAATTGTTGAGGATACCGTCGCTAAAGGATTCGCCCAAGCTAACCCAGATTTAGAATTTAATATTATTCCCTCAGAGGAAGCAAGTGGATCAGCGATCGCTTTTTCTAAAGGTTCTTCCTTAGTAGAACCGTTTAACAAAGTCCTTCAACAAATGAAGGACAATGGCACATTGGCTAAACTAGTAACCAAGTGGTTTTCAGAGAATACCACCGCCAATCCTGCATCTTCAACTCCTGCCAAAGGCGGATTAAATCTCGATTTCACCAGAATTCTTCCAGATATTCCCTTTATTCTTCGGGGAATCCCTTTAACTTTGTTGTTTACGCTATTATCTGTATCCTTGGGGTTAATCTGGGGAACAATACTGTCTCTATTAAAAATTCTCGGCATCAAACCGCTTACCTGGGTTGCTAACGCCTACACCTCTGTTTTCCGAGGCACACCTTTGCTATTACAGTTGGCGTTGGTTTACTACGCAACACCCCAGCTTACAGGCTATGACATTTCAGCATTGCAGGCTGGGGTGCTAACTTTTACCCTAAATTCTGGCGCTTATATGTCGGAAACCATCAGAGGTGGGATTCAAGCGGTGGATAAAGGGCAAAGTGAAGCGGCGATGTCTATGGGTGTTCCCTATTGGTTGATGATGTGGGATGTGATTTTGCCCCAAGCATTGAAGAACATTCTCCCAGCATTGGTGAATGAAACTATCGGATTGCTCAAAGATTCCGCGCTGGTATCAACCATTGGGGTGGTGGAAATATTACGCAGCGCCCAAATCGTTGGTGCAAACAAGTATATTTATTTTGAACCACTGCTATTTGCAGGGTTAATCTACTATGTTTTAGTAATGGGTATGACCTTGGGTGCATCTGCTTTAGAAAGGAGGTTACGGGAAAGTGAATAATGTAGTAATTCGCACAGAATTCTTATGTAAATCCTTTGGCAAACTCGACGTACTCAAAGACATTTCCACTGAGTTTTACCAGGGAGAAGTGGTTGCCATACTAGGCCCTTCTGGTTCAGGTAAGTCTACCTTTCTGCGATGCATAAACTTACTAGAACAACCCACCAGAGGAAGAATCTACTTTCACGAGCAAGAAATTACCAAGCCCAAGGCAAACATTGCTAAGGTGCGCCAGCATTTGGTGATGGTATTTCAACATTTTAATTTGTTTCCCCACATGAGTGTGCTGGAAAATGTCACCTACGCGCCTATAAAGGTGAAAGGAATAAACAAGCAAAAAGCACAAGCACATGGCTTAGAATTGCTTGCTAAGGTAGGTTTAGAGCCAAAAGCCAATGTCTATCCATCCAAACTATCTGGGGGACAGAAACAGCGAGTAGCGATCGCTCGTGCATTAGCAATGGAACCAGAGATGATTTTATTTGATGAACCCACCTCTGCGCTAGATCCAGAAATGGTTAAGGATGTGCTGGAAGTGATGAAAGCTTTAGCATTATCTGGAATGACAATGGCGATCGTTACCCATGAAATGGGCTTTGCAAGAGAAGTTGCCAATCGGATTATGTTCCTCGACCAGGGAAGTTTAGCAGAAGATGCTACTCCTGGCGAGTTTTTCCAAAATCCTCAGTGCGATCGCGCTAAACAGTTCTTGGAAAAAATGCTTTAGAACATCAGGAATTTGCCGCTTTTTTTGTATTCTTGAAACTTTTCCAAAACAGGACGATCGTTTGGCATTAACGTAGGTAAGTCTGCCAAATCAAAAAATTCTAGCGCCAGCGATTCTCCATCTAGGCAAGCGAGGCTGCCTTCCCATTCAACGGCTCGCAAAATTAAAATGAAGTTTTGGACGCGATCGCCGTTAGGATAAGTTACAGCTTCAAAGGCTGGGTTAGAAGAAAACCCCACAGCTGCAAAACGCTTAACCGTTAAACCAGTTTCTTCAAAAACCTCTCGTGCTGAACATTGTTCGGCAGATTCACCTACTTCTGGACAGCCACCAGGTAGCCCCCAAAGTTTAAAATCACTTCGCTTTTGCAATAAAACGCGCCCTAAATTATCCTCGATAATCACGCGTGCGCCAAACATCAGAAGTAGGCGATCGCCTACAACTTGTCGTAACTTACCGAGATAAGAATCTGACCAATTCGCCATAATCTTCCATAATCTTAGAGAAAGTTTGTAAAGAAAATCTAAAGGTAGCTGGAGGCGACTAAACAAAGAAGTCTATTAGTAAGTATCTGCTAGGAAAAATTGCAAAACTTCTTAAAGAAGCTCAAACTTTGTTCAAAGCTATAGATTCAGAATAAGCGAAAATTTTGAAAAAGTACCGTCTACCTAAAGATCCAGAATAAGCAATAATGCTTGCGACTTCAACTTACAACTTATTAACTAGTGGTGGAAGTCGGAAGTCAGAAGTTGGAAGTCGAGCGAGAAATGCTGCGTTGAGTAAGGGACTTCCAAGAAATAAATTACCCAAATAAACGAACCACAGAGACACAGAGAAGCCAGTGCGCCCTTGCGGTTAAGAGACTTGAAGCAACTGGCGCGACACAGAGGAATGAGGAGGAGAGAGCTTTTTCGTTAATTTTTGAGTATTTTTTTATTTGGAAGTCCCTAATCCATCAACTCACGTTGCAATTAAAGTTGCGATCGCGCTTCTAAATTTAAATAAAATTAGTTTTATAAAATTAATGTTTCGAGTTTTGCCTGTACTTCTTCTATTAAATCCTGTGAAACACTTTCAACAAATTTTGCCTTTCTGCTTTTCCAATCGAATGATTTAATTTGGTCAGCTAACACAACTCCTTTTGTTTGCATTCCCTCAACAAGTGGAACTTCAAACTTAAGCCCTTTTGCGTTGCTGGTTATAGGACATGTTAAAACTAAGGAGGCTAATCGATTGTATTGAATTGGAGATATAACAAGAACAGGGCGGTAGCCCCTTTGCTCCCGCCCTTGCTGTTGTAGTTCATTGTTCAATGTCATAGCAATGTCATCAAATGACATCCCTGAGTTGTAAAGGGCAAATGCACGCTGAATTGAATCAACCGTAAACTGCTGTTCTGATCCAAATTCTAATTTGATAATATCTCCTCTTTTGGGAAAGTATTGATTAACTACCAATGCTCATTCCCCACAGCATTTCCGGTTTCAAATTCTGGATGAAATTTATCAGGAGTCATACCTTCAAGCAATTCATCAAGCGTATACTTTTTTCTTTTTCGTGGTGTAACTATAATACTGTTACCTTCGACAGTAATATCCATACTTGTTCCTTCAGTTACATGTGCTTGTTCAGCTACCGCTCTTGGAATCCGAATAGCTAAACTATTTCCCCATTTAGCAACAACTGCGGTCATAGCTATTTCCAAATATTTTGTTAGTTATCTACACGCCCAAACTTTACATTTTCGGAGTCAAAACTTTTAAAAACTTTGTCTGACGTATATACTTTGAAGATACAGGTTTTATTAGCGGGTGTCAACACCCCCTTGTAAGCCAATCGTTGACGCCTGGTTGCAGCATGATTTTAGAGAAAGTTTATAAAGAAAATCTAAAGGTAGCAAATAGCGATCGCCTGAAAACAGGATAATGCAGCTGATTCCCATTCAACCTAGAATTATGGCATCTACACCTAAAATCCTCGCCTTTGCAGGCAGCACTCGTATAGATTCTTACAACAAAAAATTGGTAAAAATCGCGGCGGCTGGCGCTAAGGCAGCAGGCGCAGAAGTGACTTATATAGACCTTCGCGATTTGCCTTTACCTCTTTTTGATGAAGATTTAGAAGCTCAAGAAGGACTACCAGCCAACGCCCACACTTTCAAGGATTTGCTGATTTCTCATCAAGGATTGCTGATTGCTTCGCCGGAATATAACAGTTCACTCACAGCAGTTTTGAAGAACGCCATTGATTGGGCATCCCGTCCAGCCCCAAATGAAGCACCGTTGGCTGCTTTTGCAGGTAAGGTTGCTAGCATTATGAGCGCTTCCCCAGGCGGCCTTGGTGGTTTGCGGGGGTTGGTTCACCTGCGCTCTATTTTGGGAAACATCAAAGTTTTAGTACTTCCCGATCAAATAGCAGTATCTAAAGCTTATGAAGCCTTTAATGTCGATGGCATATTAAAAGATGCTAAACAGCAAGAATCTGTTGAGCAGTTAGGCGCTGGCTTAACAAAAATATTGCTGAAGCTCAATTAAACTCTTCAGGTGTTCAGTAAATAGCGAACATTTATCATTAAATACAGATTTTGGGGTATGAAAGCGTGGCTACTACCTCCTGTTACCTTCAACCTCGACCTGGTGATAGTAGCAGTTTCTGTGTCAGTATCTTACGTCTGTTGCTGTAAACAGTATTCGCTTTAACATAATATTTACAGTTGACGCGTGTAACCCCAAGGGTTACTATTTTAGTGTGATTAGGACGTTTAAACACAAGGGAATTAAAAAACTTTTTGAAGACGATGATAGGAGTGGAGTTCAGCCAGCGCAAGCAGACAAGCTTTTAGATATACTTGACAGGCTTGATGCCGCCGCCGAAATCAAAGATATGCAATACCCTGGATCTGGACTGCACCAATTACAAGGAGACAGAAAAGGGGAGTGGTCTGTTACTATTACAAAAAATTGGCGGATAACTTTTACTTTTCAAGACGGAGATGCTTACGACGTAAATTACCAAGACTATCATTAGGAGTTAAGGATGATCGCAAAAAGAAAACCTAGACATCCTGGCGGATTAATCAAGCGTCAGTACCTGGAACCGCTAAATATCACAATTACTGACTTTGCTGATATTCTTAATGTGTCTCGTAAAACTGTATCTGAGATAGTTAACGAGCAAGCAAGTGTTACGCCGAATATGGCGCTTCGTTTGGCTACCGCTTTGCAAACTACTCCTGAACTTTGGTTAAATCTCCAACAAAAATATGATCTTTGGTGCGCTGCTAATGAATCAGAGTCTTGGAAAGATATAGCACCCATAAATTTACAAGCGTGCTGATCGACAAGATTCCCGACTTCTTAAATCAATCGGGAATCTGAGCATTTCAATTCTCACAAATTATAAATTAATATTCTTGGACAAAATTGATTTTGGTAGCATTCCATGCACACCTTTTTGGGGACTGTTGACAACTTGAGTGATATGAAAATTCACAGCTAAACTACACAATACATAAGCATCCTCTGGCGACAAATTTATGAAACGTTCCAGAAAATCAATCATGTTTTTTAAAGCCAGTTCTAAGGCTTCATCTAAAGTTTGGGCAAAGCCCATTGTGATGATATGAGTTGGAGTTTCGGCAATTGGTGTTGTTAGTTGTAAATCCTTGCGAAGTTTGAGGGTAATTCTACCGTTCATGGAAGTTTCAATGGCGGTGACATTTACCTCACCATCTCCCTGTGCAGAATGCCCATCACCAATAGAAAATAATGCACCTGGTACGAAAATCGGCAAAAATAAACGAGAACCAGCTTGTAGTTCCCGGTTGTCGATATTACCGCCGTAAGAACCTGGTGGGACAGAAGTTCGAGAGGTTTCTGGGGTAGCGACACCAAGAATTCCAAAAAACGGTTTGAGAGGAATTTTTATGCCAGTACCCGCCGGAAATTCCGCGATATTGTTTGCTAAATCTAGAGGAATGAATCTCAAAGCAGGTTGAGGAAACTGATGTGGTAAAGCTCCCCAACCTGTACGAATGGCATTGAAACCGATGGGTAAACGAGGTGCGATCGCATCTAATTGTACTTCTAAAACATCCCCTGGTTCGGCATTGTGCATATAAATCGGCCCTGTGAGTAAATGCGGCCCCCCAGCAATTTTGCGTTCTGGTAGAAGATTTTGGCAGATGTCGAGAAATTCTGGTGTGACAAATTCAGGTGGTGCTTTGTCGTAAACGTAGTAACCAGTATAAGTTTCCACATCAACCGTATCGCCAGAGTCAATAATGAGCGCTGGTTCTAGCAGATGGGAGAAACCACCCAAATGCACCGTTTCCTTGGTAGCTTTTAAAATGTAATGAGTCATATCATATCTGCCTAATCACTTATCAAAAAAAGTTTCCGCGTTAGAGCGTCCCCCTTGCTCCCAGCTAAGAACTCCCTTGCCTCTTTTCCAACTTCTGTCAAGCATCAGATGAAAGGATGCCTACTAATACTCGTAGCAAATCTTCTAAACCTTCAGGAACACGATAAAGCTTAATATCTTCTGTAATTAGCTTCTGTTGTCTATTGAGTGTACCAAATTTCCAGTCATCTCCATTAGTAACTGCGCCAAATAAAATTGATGATTGATCGTCTAGAGTCTGATCCAGAGCTATTAATTCTACTGCTAGCTGTGTAAACCCTCTTCTGATATCTGATTGTTTTGCCTCAATCACTAATAGAGAGTTAGATTTATATAAATAATAATCCAAAGTACCTTTGAGCTTTTCATCTACATTAAGTGGATACTCGCTATATAACTGAGCTTTTGTCTGATCGCAGATTTCAGCAAGAATAGGAGCAATCATAAATTCTCTGATTGATATCTCAGCCGTTGGGTTAAAAAGCTTTATATTGCGCTGTAAATAATTTTGTAAAAATTCTAAATAGCTAATATCAGCAAAGTATCTTGGTAATTGTAGCTCTGTGCGATCGTAGCTGTACTCAAACTCAGCTACTACATCTATTGTTGGGTTAGGTAACAAAAAATATTCACTAAAAGTGTAACTTTGTTCAGGTTTTAAAATTCTATATTTGCTCATGATTTTATCGGGAATAACCTAAATGAAATATATTACGAATTACGAATTACGAATTACGAATTAAAAATTGGTATTATTATCTCAATAATTTGCTAAACTCCAACTTTAGGGATAGCAAATAAGAACAATTTGAGCAGGGAATTTGGAGGGGTTGCAGAGTGGCTGATGATGAACGCATAGTCAATGCACAACAGATAGATCCAAAAGACTTTTCATGGAGATTATGGCCTGTTGTGCCACTCTACCCTTATGGCAGGCGGCAGACAATCCGCAAAGAAGTGGTAAAGGACACAATCTGGAATTTTGACCAGATTCAGGGCATTTTCTACGTTGTTGTACCGATTCGCATGACTGTGGTTAAGCTCGAAACTGGGGGTCTTCTCGTCTACGCGCCTGTTGCACCAACCCCAGAGTGTATCCGCCTTGTGAATGAGTTGGTGGTGGAACACGGTAACGTTAAGTACATTATCCTGCCAACTATTTCCGGCATAGAACATAAGGTATTCGTTGGCCCCTTCGCCAGATACTTTCCGACTGCACAGGTGTTTGTGGCTCCCCATCAGTGGAGTTTCCCACTAAATCTCCCCCTTAGCTGGCTTGGTTTACCACCGAAACGAACTCAAGTACTTCCAGAAGATAGTAGCAAAACACCCTTTGCTGACGAGTTTGATTATGCAATGCTGGGCCCCATTGAGCTTGGCCCTGGTCGGTTTGCAGAAGTTGCTTTTTTCCACAAGCGATCGCATACTCTTTTAGTAACAGATTCTGTGCTTTCTATCCCAGAAGATCCACCTGTGATCGCACTTTTAGATCCATATCCTTTGCTATTCCATGCCAAGGATCATGCTACTGATATTGTTGCAGATATTCAAGTAAATCGCCGTAAGGGTTGGCAGCGTATCTCCTTGTTTGCTTTGTACTTTCAACCCAACGCACTAAATATCCGCCAATGGAGTCAGGTTTTGCAAGATGCCTTGAAAGCACCAGAACGCTCAAAGAAAGCTTATTTTGGATTGTATCCCTTTAAATGGCATCCAGATTGGCAGCGATCGTTTAATGCTCTGCGAGGTGATGGACGTTTGTTTGTCGCACCAATTTTACAGACGCTGATTCTCAACCGCGCACCAAAAGAAACCATCGACTGGGCTGATAAAGTTGCAAGTTGGGATTTCCAGTGGATTATTCCTTGCCACTTTGATTCACCGATTAAAGCCGAGCCGCATCAGTTTCGCCAAGCTTTCTCTTTTTTGGAAAAGCAGCCTGCTGTCAGTGCGGGTTTGTTCAGCAGTAGCAGCTATCCCTTGCCAGAGGCGGATTTTAAACTACTTAAGGAAATCGATACAGGTTTAAATAAGTTTGGGATTGTGCCGCCAGCTAAAGATAAGGTGTAGGAAAAACGTCAAATATCAAAGTTTGGAAAGGTAAAAAGTGCGTAGGCATGGCCATTGCCGTAGATTAAGGTAAGTCAAGATTTTTATCACGTTTTTCAGCATTCTAGTTTCAAATTACTGACATGATTCCTTACCTTGATTACTATAAACATCCTCAAAATAATTAAAATATGCCTACGCAAGAACAAATAAGAACCTGTTTTATTCTCTGTTATAGAAATACTAAAATGTATCTACCCATATATTTGGTAACTGTAGACAAACGTACAAAAAATGTTGTGATTTTGGTAGGTGAAGAAACAGAAATTGTAATTTACCCAAACGGCAAATGGAGATATTTATGAGTAAACCTGACTTGATGTCATTGACCCGTGTCGAATTGCGTCAATATATCCTTGAACACAGAGAAGATGAAGAGGCACTACAGATTTACATTGATAGGTTTCAATCTGCCAATAACAAAGTATTTCCAGCACCTCAAACGATAGAGGACTTAGAAAACTTTTCCGAGTTGCATAAACAGCATCTAGAAAAGCGACGCAATGAAGCCTAAACTTCTCTAATCAGCACCTTTTACCCCAATACGCTTGGGTTAAGCATTTTTTTCTTCTCTCTGTTCCCTCTGCGCCTCTGCGGTAGCCTGCGGCAAGCCCTCCGGCTTGGTGCAGTCGCTCATGGGGGAAACCCCCATCGCCCTTGGCGTCTCCCCTTGGGAGAAGACCGCGCTGCTTCACCGCTTTGCGTCTACGTTAAAAAATTTGACCTTGATAAAGAGTTTTAGCCTTAACCCAAGCGTATTGCCTTTTACCCAATCCTCACTGCCCTCTATGCCCGCTTATTATAGGGAATTACAAGTGCCAAACTAACTGTTATTTAGTTCCATTAATGAAACTTTTTCGGAGGAATAAAGCCATTTTTCAAAATTGCTTTTACAGCGCAACCATTCTTTATCTGTCATTGCGAACCAATCAGTATCTCTGTTTCTTCCACGAACAAACATGTGTTGTCGAAAACGTCCTTCATAAATGAATCCCATCCTTGTAGCGGTAGTTCGACTCGCATGGTTGAGGGAATCACATTTCCACTCTACTCGACGATAAGAATGATGATCAAAAAGATGCTGAAGTAGCAAAAACTGTGATTCTGTATTGACTTTAGTTTTGTGGACTGCGGGAGTAAACCATACATGACCAATTTCAGCACGACCATTATTTGGTGCGATCGCAAGTAATGCTACAATTCCTACTTGAATATTTGTTGAGTTTTCAAAGACTGTCCAAGTAAGAGGGTCAGATTTACTTACTAGGTTTGTTTCTATCCAGTCTTTCATCGTGGAAGGGTGATCAAATGGGCCGTAAAATAGATAATTCCAGACGGCTTCTTTTTCAGGAGTGCCGTGTGAAGCTGCATACAAGGTATCCACATCCCTTTCGGGAATTAAGGGCTTGAGTGTTACAAATTCACCGTTAAGTTGAAGAAATTCCGGTGGTTGCCAAGTTCGGTTTTGCATGATTTTATTGTTTTCCACACACCGATAATCTCATATCCAAACCACCAACGATTCGATTATATGAATCTGCGAGTATCAACCCATAGCAGCCTATGGGCGTTATGTGGGAAATCCAGTGAGTGTTTGCTGAAACGGATTCTTGAGTTTCACCGTTTGATTCCCTTAAACCGTTCTTGCGCCGCCTGAAACGCTTCTTGCATTACCAACTGAATTTTTTGGGAATCGGGTTTCTTACCTCCCATTAAATCACCAAAGTAAACACAGGCGGCTTCTCCTAATGCCCAGGTGTAGGCAGCTGCCCAAGAGGCTGCGATCGCACTACCAAAACCTGGTATAAATTTAATTAATTCCCGTGCTATTGCCTGTGCTAAAAAACCACCTGCGATCGCACTCACAACGCCTCCCGCCTGAGATGGAGTAACTGTTTGCCCATATAATTTACCCAACAGTCCCACCATTGATACTTGCAAAGCAGTTAGTACGGGCATTGTCGCAAATGGCAGAGGTACAGCCGCAAGAGTTGCAGACATAATCGAAAATGGCAAAATATAACGGCGTGCAGCATCTCGGTAAAGATTACCAAGTTGCTTCCCAGCTTCTTCTTGATCTAATAGTTGATAAATCGCCTGGGCTTCTGCTTCTGGGAGTACTTCTGCTAAGGAATCTCGCAGTGCTTCTAAGCCATAAAATACCGGATTATAGCCATCTTCTTCTAAGGTAAAGTCAATGAGTACAGAGCGATCGCTTATTTCTGCAAAGGCTTGCTGCATTGCGACAAATGCGCGGTTGACTTCTTGATAATCTGGTGGATAGGCAGGATGATCGACGGTATCGGCAGGATAAACCTCATGCAAGCAAGTAACTACCAGCAAACAGGGAATATTTGGATACTTCTGGCGCAACTGTTGAGCAATTTGTCGTAGCGTGTCAGTTGCAAAATCATTAATTTTGACGGACAGAAGGAGGATTCTAGCAGAACGAGTCTCTTTTTTTAAATCGCCAACTAACTCCTGAATAATTTTTTCAGTATCTTGTTTAACATCACCCAGTCCCACCGTATCAGTAAAAATCAGTAACGGCAGGTCATTGGAAGGATAGGCATAGCGCTCTGTATGTTGCGTGTGAGGACGAAATCCCTGACCGACAATTTCGGCAGAAACTCCCGTCAATCCCCGGACAATTGAACTTTTTCCGGCTTGGGGTTTACCAATCAGGAGGGCTTCTGTGGTTGGCAGTTCAGCTCGAACTTTCTCTAAAATCTCTGCAACCTGAGTTTCGCTCACACTAAACCATTCAACAACCGTCTGTGCCAGTTGTTCTACGGGTAAGAGTTGCGTTAGACGTATTGTTGCGTTGTTCCAGACACCAGCAATGCGGTTTGTCCAGGAATTATCGACCGACTTGGTAGTTGCTCCATCGGTCGGTTCACTCAATTGCTGAGAATCATCTTGCTCAGTCATTTTCATCCAAACGTAGAAGACCCTTTTACTAATCTTATAGCGATTCTCAAAGGGATAACCAGTACCGTTAGTGGTGTTATAAACTTGGGCGATCGCGTTCGTGTCTCATAATCCTAAAGGAACCGTCGCCGTACAAAAACATAGCAAGGGAAATTATTGTATCGACTAACAATCCCATTGTTACGGCAGACAATAGCATTGTATCGACTAACAATCCCATTGTTACGGCTGACAATAGCATTGTATCGACTAACAATCCCATTGTATCGACTAACAATCCCATTGTTTTGACTAACAATGCAATTGTTTCGGCTTACAATGTTAATACAAAACTAAAGTTATGGACAGCCTCTCAACCCGTTAACAATTCAAAATTCACGCATTCAAAACTTGTACTGAGCTTGTCGAAGTATTCAAACATTTTAGACATTTCAGACGAACGCGAGTGCGTCTCTAAGAGTTGAGAAGTGCCTTCTCCCAAGGGGAGACGCCAAGGGCGATGCGCGGGTTAAGAGCGTTGTGGCAACTACGTTCGATTTAAACCCCGACTGAAACTGGTGCTACATATAGATGTAGGGGTCTTAAACCCTTGAACTTACGATAAATTAAATGATCTTGTTGGCTAATTGATCGACGGGTTATATACCAATACGCTTGGGTTAGCGCCAAAAACCTTAAACTGCGTAGGTTGGGGAGCCACTGCGCCCTTGCGGTTTCCCGACTTGAAGCAAGTGGCGTTTGAGGAACGAAACCCAACATTTTCGGTGTTTTGTTGGGTAACACTAAAGTTCAAACCAACCTACGATTATCCTTAACCCAAGCGTATTGGGTTATATACCTCAACGACTCGTTTCCTGGCTGGAGCTAGGGAATGCAGCCAGTCTTCGGCAAAGCCTCCTTTACTGGTAGTGAAAGCAGAGGGAAAAATTGTATTTTCAAGCCTTCTGCCCTTTGCCTCTTTTTTGGGAAGTTTACATGCTGGTAAAAAAGCTGAAAACTTCTGCGGATTAGCGTAGGGTAATGTTGCGTAGTTCTATTTCAGCGTAAGCGTAAGGGTCAGTCTCGTATTTATTAGCAGACAAGTTTTTGTTCGCACACACAGTGTTGGTGTTGCCGTAAATATCAGTCTTTGAGCAAGCTTGAATATATATGCCAGCCTTGAAGTAACAGGAACCGATGATACCCGTCATCCTCACTGTACCAGTACTACTCGTTACACCTGAACGCAGATTTTTGTAGGTGATAGTAACATTGCCACTGGATGTAACAGCAATGTCGATAGTCATCGGATCGCCGATCTTGTAAGCGCTGTCGAGAAGCTTGGTAGTAGTGTCGTTGTTGAAGCGGGCTTCAAGCTTGCCGATGTCCGTCGAGCCGTTGGCAGAGGACGGGCCGAAGTACTTCACCATCACGAGGTCGTTTTCTGAGTCATGGATCTGCCCGATGGTGGCTTCCGGCTTATTCGTGGTGGTGTGCAACAGGGTCTGTTCCAGGTACATGGCATGATCGGTATTCTTACAGTTCCAGGCAGCAGACTCCGTTCCATCACCCTGCATTTCACGCAGTTCAGAACGGGCGTAAGCAGTATTTTTGCTGGTACGTGCGCCACCAGCGATCGCTTTCAAAAGCACACCATTCTTGGCAGCATTCAGACGAAAATATTCTGAATTAGTGTAGGTCTTGAGTTGCGGCTGCTTAATTTCCGTTGCCTTGTTTGAGTTGGAATTCAAGCTGATTGGCAGGGTGATCTTCCACTTGCTTAGGTCAAGCACATCGGCCGGGTACTGAGCGTTACCACCTGAGACCTGACCATTTGAGGGATTTGAAGTACCACTGCTCTCACCATTTGAGGGATTTGAAGTATCACTGCTTTCATTATTTGAGGGATTTGAAATACCACTGCTTGTACAGCCATTGGTCGAACCCAGCGAATTAATCTTCAATTCATCGATACGCAATCTAGAATCGATATCACCCACGATCTTGATCGTGTTGGCGGCTTGGTCGCTGACGTTTTGCGCGTCTTCATTCCCCTTGCCAGAGGTGTTACTGACCACAGTAGTCCAGGTTGCACCATTGTCCTTGGAAAGCTGTACGCTGTAGGTATACTTGTTCGTGCCGTACCAATTAAGCACCAGATCATCTACGCGCTGGCAGCTACTGAATCTCGCAGTTATGGAAGTACCATGGGCGTCAGCCTCCCAGTGGGTATTCTTATTTTTGTCAATAGCGTTGGCAGCAACAAACACACCCCTGACAGATGTGGCAGTAGCATCGCTGAACGAGACAACGGTAGGCGACGCTACAGAAGCACTAGCTATCATTGCAGCCGAGACAGCTATTGTAAAAGACAGGTTTGAAAATTTTGTATTCATTCTTTAACCTCTGTTGAATATTGAACAATGAGTTGTTACTCAGAGGGATGGATGATATTTTTTGTGAATGCGTAAGTCATATTGTATATAAATAAGTAACGTACCGAACACGCTAAGAGGATTGCGCGTCAGGTTGCGATCGTCGCCTATAAAAAAATACGCTTGGGTTAACCAGTACCGTTAGTAGTGTTATCAACTTGAGCGATCGCGTTCTGGAGGTAGCGGTGTCTCACATTCCTAAACGAACCGTCGCCGTAGAAAAACGTAGCAAAGGAAATTATTAAACCTCTTGCGAAAATCCTTGATCCGCCAGGGACTCAAGTCCTCTCTTATAGCAAAAGTCCGTTTAAACGGACTAAAATTATTGTTATTAGTCGGTTTAAACCGACTTGAGCTATTAGCCCGAAAATTTATTTTCGGGCGGATGTTCGGCTTTTGCAAGAGGTCTATTGTATCGACTGACAATGCGATTGTTACGGCTGACAATGCGATTGTATCGACTGACAATGCGATTGTATCGACTGACAATGCGATTGTTACGGCTGACAATGCGATTGTATCGACTGACAATGCGATTGTTACGGCTGACAATGCGATTGTTTTGACTGACAATGCGATTGTTAATGACTAATACTATTTCACTTTAATAATGATACAAATACGCCAGTAGGGCATGGCAATGTCCATAGGTGTCAACTTAACGTGAAACCCAAGTCATAACGTGATATTGAGTTCATTCACTTACCATCACGATCCGCATTACCCCACCCCGGCTTTGCTGACGCAAAACCTCCCCTCCCCGATGCTTTGGGGAGGGGATTGAGGGGTGGGGTAGAACGGTTGTGGGACATAGGTTTGAGCTTAAGTTGACACCAATGGGCAATGTCATGCCCCTACGAGAAATCTATATGTATCAGGATTTTCGTGAATTGGTATAATGACCAACGAACAATGAACAATGACCAATGACCAATGACTACTTAATCAAATCAATGATCGCTTTCACCAATGCATCTGGATCTACTGGTTTAGAAATATGCATTTGAAATCCTGCTGCTAGTGCTTGCTGCTGATTCATTTCGCCTGCATAAGCTGTCAGAGCGATCGCTGGTACTAATCCTCCTTGTTGAGGCGATCGCTTTCTTACTTCACGCATCAGCATATAACCGTCTGTCTTTGGCATTCCAATATCGCTAATTAAAACATCTGGTACCGACTCAGACAGCGCTTCTAATGCTTCCTGTGCTGAAGATACGGCAGTTACTTCTACACCGTAGTCTTGCAAAATAAAGCTAACTAAGTCGCGGATATCTGGTTCATCGTCCACGACCAAAATGTGAGTATCCCAAAGGAGCGAGGATTCAGGCTCACAATCTAAAGACTCATTCTCTTCACGCGTCACCTGTTCACTTCTGACTAAAAGCGGTAGCTCAACAGTGAAAGTGCTACCCAATCCTTCTCCAGGACTTTCGGCTTGAACATTTCCCCCATGCATCTCTACAACCTTACGCACGATCGCTAATCCTAAACCTAATCCACCAAATGCCCGCGTAATTGTGCTATCAGCTTGGCGAAAGTAATCGAACACATAAGGCAAAAACTCTGGGCTAATTCCCTTACCTGTATCGCTGACCTGAATTTGAGCTTGGTTACCAACTTCCATGAGTCGAATTTCTACCCGTCCGCCTGCTGGTGTAAATTTTACCGCATTGGAAAGTAGATTCCATACAACTTGTTGAAGCCGATTTGCGTCGCCCATCACTTGTCCCAAAGTGGGATCAAATATCGTTTGAATTTGAATTGACTTAGCTTGGGCTGCGAGTTGTACTGTCTCTAGTGCTGCTTCAATTACCATTACCAAGTTTACTGGACAGATATTTAAGTTTAATTTTCCTCGGAGGATGCGAGACACATCCAACAAATCTTCAATTAGCTGGGTTTGTAACTTGACGTTGCGTTCAATGGTTTCTAAGGCGTGGTTGGTAGTTTTTTCATCAAAATTACGAGTCCGCAGCAATTTCGACCACCCCAGAACGGAGTTAAGTGGGGTTCGCAGTTCATGGGAGAGAACCGCCAGAAATTCATCTTTGATTTTGTTGGCGATTTCTGCTTCTTTGCGTGCTTTCATTTCTCGTTCGAGGAGGCGATCGCGTTCTTTCTCAACTGATTTGCGATGGGTAATATCCAGTACAAAAGCAACACCATTATTTTTGGAGTCATTCAGCAAGGCTATCCCCAATACAATTGGTACTCGTTTCCCGTTGCGTTGGAGATACTCTTTCTCATAAATTCTGGAAACTCCAGTGGTTTGCACTTCCAAAAGGGCGCGATCGTCTAAATCTTTATATTCAATAGGAGTAAGTTCTCTCCAATTAATTCTACCCAAAGTGGCAAACTCATCACGGGTGTAGCCAGCTAGCTGGAGAAAGGCATCATTGGCATCAAGAATAAAGCCATCCACATTCCAAAAAGCGACCCCGATCAGGTTGGATTCAAACAAACGCCGAAATCTGGCTTCACTTTCGCGTAGTGTTTTTTCTGCCCGTTTGTGTTCGGTAATGTCACGAAAAACTGTAATTACGCCTTCAATCTTTTGGTTAGAATTCCGTAATGCTGTGAGGATGTATTCATAATAATGCACCCCATCAGCAGTAACATATTTACACTCATCCTTAATTGGCTGCCCAGTTTTGATCACAGCTTTTCGTTGATTATCTACCTGTTCTACAAGGTCTGCGGGTAAATCCAGGTCTTGCAAAGTTTTTCCGACAATATCCTGGGGCTTTAAGCCTAGTATAGTAGCTGCATCATGACTGACATACTGATAGCAACCTCTGCGATTAAAGATGTAAATGTGATCGACTGAGGCAGTGAGGATGGCATTTAAAATATTTGCCTGTTCTTGCACTTGGGTTGTGAGTTCACGAGTATTTTCTTCTGCTTGCTTGCAGACAGTAGTTTCCATACAAACGCCGATCATTCGCACCGCTTGTCCATGATCGTCATAGATAAATTTTCCCTTGGCAGAAATCCAATGTACACTTTTATCTGAGCGAACTATACGAAATTCATCGTTGTAGTCAGTTTTTTGTTTTAAAGCGTGGGCGATCCCTTGCATTACAGATTGCCTGTCTTCAGGATAAACGCACTTCTGAAACGTTTCGTAAGGGCCGTCAAAACTACCTGGAAGCACACCAAAAAGCAATTCATAGTTTTCAGACCAGATGACTTGATTAGTAACAATATTCCAATCCCACAAGCCCATCTGGGAAACCTCTAGCGCTAATCTAAGCCGTTCTTCACTCTCTCTTAGGGAGGCTTCTACCTGCTGTCGTTCTGCAATTTCTTGTTGGAGTTGCTCTAAAGTTACTGCTACATCTGTTGGCACATTCAAGGCTGTAGATGTCCCCTGTTCAAAATGCCGCTTGATATCATATTCAACAGCTTGAATATGGGGATATTCTAGTGCAAGTGCCAATTTTTTTTCTAGCTCTATTACTTGCCCCTCAAGCGCTGCTTGCCTTTGCTGATAAAATATTTCTGATTGCTCTAACTCAGCTACACGCTGCTGCAGAGTTGCTAATTCATCAGTGACTTGAAAGTTAGTTTTATCAACATTTGGCATCTTGCACACCGCTTATTACTAAACAATACCGATTTGAAGAGTAGGCATCCCCTAGCTTTAACAGCATGGATTTTTAAGCTAAAAAATGTAATCCGTCAAAAGGCGCATAAGTTTTAGCCAAAAGACATCCTTTGAGATTAAGAGCTATGTCTGACTAAAAGACACTTTGCATCCAATAATAAATTATCTCTTCAAACGCATAAAACCTGCACCAATAAATAATGCCACAACCTGTCCCCAGAAGACAACACCCGATTGGTTTACGCCAACAGGAGGAATATTTAAACTGCCGATGCCATAAAATAATTGTTGCACAAACCACCAAAATAGATAGAAAAAAGCTGGAAGTTCGATGGGAATATACAAGATTATTAGCGGTAGAATTGTGTCAATTTTAGCTTTAGGAAACTTTATAATATATGCTCCTAAAACAGCTGCGATCGCGCCATTGCCCCCAATCAATGGTACTGTCAAACTCGGTTCCGCGACAATTTGCACACAAGAAGCGATCGCGCCAGCAGCCAGATACAATCCTAGATAGCGTCTATGTCCCAGAATATTTTCGACAGTCTTACCAAAAACCCATAAAAATAACAGATTTCCCAATATTTGACTAAAACTGCCATGTAAGAATATTGCAACAAGTAGTGAAAATGTCCGCCAAATTACAATTATCCAAGCAGCATTGTTGTAAAATAATGCATTTGTAATTGCCCCACTAATTTGGGCTGGAATCACACCCCAACTATTAACAAAATCACCTAATCCACCACTAAATTCTAGTTGAAGCTCCCATAAAAATACGGCAACATTAATACCAATCAACCAGTAATTAATAATTGGCTTAGTCCGACAACGAATATTATCACTAATAGGAATCATACTAATTCGTAATTCGTAATTCGTAATTCATAATTAAGAAACACCAAATATTCCTATCTGCTCCCTGCCCCCTGCCCCCTGCCCCCTGCCCCCTGCCCCCTGCCTCCCCCTATCCCCCTTAACGTGTGGCAAGATTGAAATCAGATCGCATCGCACTTAACTAGGCAAACGAGATGCTAGGAAACACACTTGTAGGAAGATACCAGATTATTAGTAACTTGGGAGGTGGGGGTTTTGGTGAAACTTTTGTGGCAAGTGATACCCAATTACCCGGTTCACCTGCATGTGTCGTTAAGAAACTTAAACCCCAGGCAAGTGATCCCGTCACTTTGGAAACAGCTAGGCGTTTATTTGATACAGAAGCACAAGTTCTGTATAAATTAGGAACTCACGATCGCATTCCCCAACTTTTAGCTTACTTTGAGGAGAACGCCGAATTTTATCTCGTACAAGAGTTGATCGAAGGACATGACTTGAGTCTAGAATTAATCCCAGGTAAAACCTGGAGTCAAGAGCAAGTAATTTCACTTTTACAAGAACTTTTGACAATCTTAGAATTTGTCCATCAACAGAATGTAATTCACCGTGATGTTAATCCGCGAAATATCCTCAGACGCCACCCAGATGGCAAATTAATCTTAATTGATTTTGGTGCAGTTAAACAAATTACTACCCAGGTGATTCTTCCCGAAGGCTCAATTAAAGGTACTGTTGCTATAGGTACGCCTGGATATATTCCTGGAGAACAAGCTCATGGTACACCAAAATTAAGCAGTGATATCTATGCTACAGGAATAATTGCTATTCAAGCTCTGACTGGATTATCACCAGAGGAAATAGTAAAAGATGCCGATACTAATGAAATTATCTGGCATAATAAAGCCACAGTAACGCCAGAATTCGCTCAATTCTTAGATAAGATGGTGTGCTACGACTTTCGGCAACGCTATGCTTCGGCAACGGTAGCATTACAAGCGCTGAAAGAGTTAACACAACCACCCGCCCAGACAATTGCATTAACTCCTATTTATCCACCAAAAAATATAAACAAACCTCAACCGAAAAAAGGTATATTGGGTAAAATTTTACTAGCAATATTTTTAATTGGGGTTAGCGGAGTAGCATCAATATTTATTTTAAATAACATTAATTCAAATAACGCCATAGAATTATCCAAGCAAGGAAATACCCTTTTTGATTTGCAACGCTATCAAGACGCATTAGAAGTATATCAAAAAGCCGTTAATATTAGACCAGATTATGCTCAAGGCTGGAATGGTCAAGGTAAAACGCTGTCTAAACTAAAAAAATACAAAGATGCGCTAGCGGCGTATGATAGAGCAATTCAAATTCAGCCAGATTATTTTGAAGCTTGGAGTGGGCGAGGCTTTGTATTGGGAAATTTACAGCGATATCAAGAAGCGATCGCCTCTTTTGACAAAGCCTTACAATTAAATAATGAAAGCTCGGAAGTCTGGAATGCTAAGGGTGAAGCTTTCAGTAACTTAAATCAATATGACCAAGCAATTAAATCTTATGAAAAAGCGATTGAGTTGAAACCAGATAATTACGAAGCTTGGTATAAAAAAGGATTAGCCTTACAAACTTCTCAGCGATACGAAGAAGCGATCGCAGCTTATGAAAAAGTCGTGGGTTTAAAACCAGACTACGAGCCAGCCTGGTATAATTGGGGAAATTCCTTAGTCAATTTGCGACGCTACCGAGACGCATTTACAGCTTATGATAAAGCTGTGCAATATAAGCCAAATTATTATCAAGCTTGGTTTTCGAGAGGTAATGTACTGCTCAATTTACAACGTTATCCAGAAGCGATTGAATCTTTTAATCAAGTAATCAAATATAATCCCAGTAATTATCAAGCATGGTATAATTTGGGTTGGTCGCTGCATCAAACCCAACGCTATGAAGAAGCAATAAAAGCTTATAAAAAAGCAGCAACACTTAAGCAAAAAGACTATAAACTCTGGTATAATTTAGGGAATTCGCAATACATTTTGCAAAAATACGAAGATGCGATCGCGTCTTATAATAAGGCAGTTCGTTATAAACCAGACCATTCCGAAAGCTGGTATAGCAGAGGCAATGCGCTATTAAATTTGAAACAGTTTAAAGATGCGATCGCGTCTTACGATCAAGCAATAAAATACAAGCCTAATTACCAACAAGCAATAGACGGACGCAATCAAGCCCAAATTCAACTACAAGGCGAAATATCAAAGCCTAAACCTGTAATTGTGCCAGTTCTCCCATTTCCTAATGCTACTAATTCACCGCAAACCACACCCTAGTGGTCTATCAAGTCAACAATGCTTAAGTAAACCAAGTTTTAGTAATCTTTCTCTCTTTCTCTCTGTGTTGCGCCAGTTGCTACAAGTCTCTTAACCGCAAGGGCGCACTGGCTTCTCTGTGCCTCTGCGGTTCCTTATTTAATCCAAGCATTGTTAGCTTGACACAGTACTAGTACATTAACAATTCGGAATTCCGAATTGTTAACAACACTCCTTATAGCCAATAATTGGAATTTTAGTTGATTTTAAAGAATATTTTGAAATAAAAACTTATAGTACACGGCGTTAGTATAAGTTTCTTAATTATTTTATCAAAAGCTGTGAGCATCGGTAGTTTCTTGGGCAATCTAAAGATAACCTAGAATTTCTTCTTACCGAACTATGCCATTAAGGAGCTAACCCTTGATCCGAGCAAACTCCAGCCTATCAGCATCTAACAGAGAAAGTCATCCCTCACGAAATTTACTAATTCGATTTATTCTTGGCGGCACTACCCTTGTAGTCAGTATTTCTGCTTATTTTAGCTATCAAGCCGCTAGAAATATGATGCTCAAAGATTTGAGACAGAGCGCTTTTTTAGAGGTACAGAGAGGGGGTGCTGAAATTGAGGAGTGGTTACACGTTCGCCAAGTGGAGGTACAAACCCTGGCGAATACTTCAACTGTACGTTCCTTAAACTGGTCTGTGGCAGAACCTTATTTAAAGGCAGAAGTCAAGCGGATCAATGAATTTTTCTTGTTCCAAATAGCTACCCCGGATGGTTCATATTCCAATACAAAAGTTGGTCGAGCAAATAAAAATATTCAAGATCGAGACTACTTTCAAAAAGCAATTGCGGGAAAGAAGAATATTTCCGATCCCTTCATTAGCCGTTCTACAGGAATTTCTTTAATTGCGATCTCCACCCCGATTTGGTCAAATTCTACTATCAGTAGTTCACCGATAGGGACTTTCCACGGCAATGTGAGAGTCGATCACATTGCAGAGGTTGTCAACTCCCTGTACTACGGTGCGAATAGCTATGCTTTTGCCCTCAATTCCCAAGGACAAGCGATCGTCCATCCTAACTCGGCGTTAATGTCAACTTTAGAAAAACCTGCACCCAGCCTGCTGAAAATTGGCGATCGCAATTTAAATGCGATCGCGCAGCAGATGGTAAACAAACAACAGGGAATTGAGTTAATGGAAATTGACGGCACTAAAAAGTATGTAGCTTATCTGCCGTTGCAAGCCGCTAATTGGTCTGTAGCTTTAGTGATTCCCCGCGAAAATATTGAATCTCGATTGCAATTCCTCGATTTGATCGCCTTAATTGTTGGTGGATTGACAGTCACCATGATCACCGTCTTGTGGCAGGTGCAAGCATTTGAACAAGCTGAACTAAAAAAGTCTAAAACTGCGGCTGATACAGCCAACCATGCTAAAAGCGAATTTTTAGCCAACATGAGTCATGAACTGCGAACGCCCCTGAATGGCATTCTCGGTTGTGCCCAAATTTTACTGCGTTCCCCAGCTTTACCTAATCAAGAGCAATACCACGTCAATATTATTGAACAATGCGGCTCTCATTTACTGACATTAATTAATGACATTTTGGATCTCTCCAAAATTGAAGCAAAAAAGCTAGAACTGCATCCAGATGATGTGCATTTCCCCTCCTTTCTCCAAGGAATTGTCGAAATATGCCAGATTCGGGCAAAACAAAAAGGCATTTTGTTTGTCTATAAACCCGCGATCAACTTGCCTACAGGGGTTCATGTTGATGTCAAAAGATTACGTCAGGTGTTATTAAATCTGTTGGGAAATGCCATCAAATTTACAGATGAAGGTCAGGTTACTTTCAATATTGAAGTAATCGATCAACCTCCCAGCGATCAGCAAACAATGAAACATCGCCTTCGCTGTACTGTAGAAGATACGGGAATTGGTATAACTCCCGCAGAATTGAGCAAAATTTTCTTGCCATTTGAACAAGTGGGTGATAAAAAGCGCCAAGCTGAAGGCACTGGGCTGGGTTTAGCGATTACTCGGCAGTTAGTACAGATGATGGGTAGCGATATCCATGTTAAGAGTCAGATCGGTCAGGGGAGTAGCTTCTGGTTTGAGTTGGAGATTCCCGAAGCAACTGACTGGGTAAAATCTGCGATCGCAGCATCAGAGAAACAAATCATTGGCTTTGAGGGTAGCCCCTACACGATCCTGATGGTTGACGATCGCTGGGAGAATCGCACAGTAATTACAAACTTACTGCAACCACTGGGTTTTAATGTAGTTGAAGCCAGCAACGGTAAAGAAGGTTTAGAAATAGCGATCGCCCTCAAGCCAGACTTAATCATCACAGATTTGCTGATGCCAGAAATGGATGGGTTTGAATTAATTGAACATCTGCGTCACACTCCAGAAATTAAGGATGTATTGATTATCGTTTCTTCCGCTAGTGTCTTTGAAGCCGACAAACATCGCAGTCTGCAAGCTGGAGGCAACGCCTTCTTGACCAAACCTATACAGGTAGATGAATTATTGCATCAACTAGAACAATATTTAAATTTGGTATGGATTTACAAGCAATCTCAGCCGGATGGAGAAAAAGCCAAAGAAGCAACGACAGCAAATAGCCAATCTGCTCAATTAACTCCTCCTTCCCCTCAAGTCTTGCAGAAACTAGTCACCTTAGCCAGTAAAGGTAACTTCAATGCCATTCTCAAGTTGGCCGATCAGCTCGAGGAAACAGACACAACCTTCGCGCCATTTGCTAACGAAATAAGGCAACTAGCAAGGCAATTTGATGAAGATTTAATCCTCAATTTCTTGATTCAATATGCAATGGAAACAGTATGAAAACTACTATTGGAGATCAAAAAAATTCTCTCAATTACCCTCCTTCCAGGGGAATTGTTTTAGTCGTTGACGATAACCCTGCCAATTTACAAGTTTTATCCAGCTTTTTGGATCAGTCTAGCTTTGAAGTTTGGGCCGCACGCAGTGGTGAGAAAGCCCTTCAGCGATTAGAAAATGATGATTTACCTGATTTAATCTTGCTGGATGTAATGATGCCCGGTATAGATGGTTTTGAAACCTGTAAACAGCTAAAAAGCAATCCTCGTGTCCAAGATATTCCGGTCATTTTTATGACAGCCCTCTCAGGAACTGCTGATAAAATCAAAGGTTTGCAATTGGGAGCCGTAGACTACATTACCAAACCTTTTCAGCATGAAGAAGTCTTAGTACGGATCGAAAATCATCTAAAGCTGAGAAAGTTGACGAAAACCTTAATCGCTAAAAACGCCGAATTAGAACAGACTCAAACTCAACTGATTCAAACAGAAAAGGTAGCAGCTTTAGGTCAAATCACAGCAGGAATTGCTCATGAAGTTAATAATCCCATCAATTTTATAGCTGGCAACTTAAATTTTGTTGAACAGTATGTACACGAGGTAGTTAGTTTACTGTATCTCTATCAAAAACATCTGCCCGATCCACCAGAGGAAATTAAAACCGCAATTAAAAAAAGCGATCTAAACTTTTTGTTAAATGATTTATCTAAAATTATTCAATCCATGCAAGTTGGTACAGATCGCGTTACAGAAATTGTGTCATATTTAAACAATTTTTCCCGACACAGAGAAGCTGGGAAAAAACTAGCTAACTTGCATGAAGGGTTAGAAAGTACATTACTCATTCTCGGACATCGGTTTAAATATAATGCTCATCAACCAACCATCCAATTAGTCAAAGAATATGGAAGCTTGCCACTTATTGAGTGTTTTGCTGGTGAAATTAATCAGGTTTTTATGAATTTAATTTGTAATGCGATCGATGCAATTGAAGAAAAATATAAAAATAAGGATATTGAGACAATTTCTCAAAATCCTGGAGTTATTAAAATTCAAACTGAGGCGATTGGAGAGCAAGTTATTTTAAGAATTGCAGACAATGGCTCAGGTATAAACAACGCAGATAAAACAAAAATATTCGATGCTTTTTATACAACAAAATCTGTTGGTAAAGGGACAGGTCTAGGTCTATCTATTGCTTACCAAATTGTGGTGAATAATCATCACGGCAAGCTCACATACCATTCCAAGCCAGGTGAAGGCATAGAGTTTATCATTGAACTACCCATCCGATAAATGAGAATTTGCAAACCAAATAAAAGAAACATGTAGGGGCACAATATATTGTGCCCCTACTTGCATTTTAAAATTGTTAGATGTCAGTACAGTTCAGTTAAGCCCCAAATCCAATGCAAGAGACGTTGCAATTGCTAGTCTCTACATACCTAAAATCAATACCAAAATCCTTAACCCAAGCGTATTGTGTTATATGTAACCAGTCTCTGAATCAAAAAATTGTTGTGATTAGCGAATATTCACCTCTTGCAGGTAATTTACTCCTTGCAGATATTCAATGTTAGTCACTGAGTTTTTAGAGACAAATGAATTTTTTATTTTTGCAGAAGCTACCTTTTGATTGCCAGCCAGCAGGCGTTGTTTTTGAGTATACTCATTCAATTTGACTTGAGCTTGAGCATAAACTAGAGTATCGTTAGGAATATTTCGGAGAAATTTTACAGCCTGATTAAAATCACCAACAAATGCTTGTTTATAGGCTTTCTGTAAAAAGTAAGCTGCTCTGATCTGCCGCTTTCGATTGTACTCAGCCAACTTGTCTTGAACTAAAGCACCCGCACGACTTTCTTTAGGAATTTGCCGCAGATATTGTAATGCAGCAGAAAAATCTTTTGTCTCAGCACTTTCGTAAGCTTTTGCTAATAAATCTTGCGTCTGTGCTTCAATGTTGACGGATGCTTGCTGAACTAGTTTATCTGTTTTAGATTGCCAATATAAAATATTTGGAATTTTAGCAACAGCATCAAGAACATCTGACCATCGGCTATCATGGAAAGCTGTTTGAGCTATTTGGTATTGTTGTGCAGCTACTTGCCATTGCTCTTGCCATTCTTCAATAGTGGCTTGCGCTTCTGGATAAATATTGCTGTGGGAGGGAATTGATTTAACAAGTGCGATCGCTTCTTCTAAATCTCCTGCTTGATATTGTTGTGTGGCTTTAGATAAAGTTTCTGTTTCTGAGTATGCAGGCGCAGCATTAATTAAAGAATATACACCAAGTCCCATCACTAAAGAATTAGCCGCCAGTCCTACTTTCATTCCTGTTAATAACGGAGATGAATTTCCAGATGTAGGATTATCATTTTCAATCGCCGCTTCTATAGGAAATTCATCATCTGCTTCTAATATTTCTGGTGGCTGTTCCCATATTATTTGTTTGAGTACCCGCAGCACCTCACTGGCAGACTGAAAGCGGTCTTGGTAATTGTAGCGGATCATTTGGCTGAGAACAGCAGCTAGATAATCGTTAACTGGCGTGTTTTCAGAACGCCAAACAATTTCATTAGTATAAGGATCAGCTTTTAATTTTAGTGGTTCTAAGCCAGTTAAAGCCTGGATGGCAATCATACCCAAAGCATAAATATCACTGTTTGGCTGTGTTTCTCCAATAAATTGCTCTGGTGGTATATAACCCAATGAAGTAACAGGAATTCTATGAATGGGCAATTCCGCACCTATGCCAAAATCGATAGACTGGATTGAGCCAAAGTCAATCAAAACTAACTGGCGTTCGGCATCATTATTACGTCTAATCAAGTTTTCCGGTTTGATGTCGCAATGGATCACGCCTTGAGAGTGAACAAATTCCAGAATACCTAAGACATCTATCAGGAATTCTACAACTTCCATTTCACTCCACAGACACCCCCATTCTTGATCGATAGGCAATTCCGCAGCTAACGCATGTCCTTCAATCCACTCTTGGACTAAATAAAATCGCTCGTTTTCTTCAAAGCAGGCGATAAATTCAGGAATTTGGTGATGGCTTCCCAAAAGCTTGAGGGTTTGGGTTTCAGCCTGAAACAGTAACCTCAGCATCTCCAAGTAGTCAGATTCGGAACTATTAACTTTAATCTGCTTAACAACGCATTTGGGATTGTCTGGATAATCTACGTCTACAGCTATGTATGTTTGTCCAAATACCCCTGCACCCAGGCTTTGGATAATTTGGTAACGCCCTTGTAGTAATTTACCGATTATGTGGTAGGTCATGACCTGGTTACTTAGTAAGTTCTTTTATTTACTTTTTCTGCCATTCCCACCTGTTTCCGGAATACTTTAGAAATAAATGACTAAATTTTTGATACTGGAATATAAGTTTAATTTTTAAGTATTTTTGCGTAATGAAATATAATTTTTTATTAAAATTCGTATCTTTTATTTCATTGACTATTTTCGATGAAATTCAAGCAAAAATGTCTAATGTGCAACCTGAGTTACCCTTGAGTTATGAGCAAATAAGTTTAAATTTTGATTTTGGGATTGAGGACTACTTATGTTCAACTACAATCCGCTAGACTGTCTACCTTCATCCGTAGAATTACCAGATTCTGATGATACACCTGTGGATAACGAACTGCAAATATTAGTTCCTAATTTATTATTAGCTACTTTAGCCTTAATCTGGCAAAACCGTGATGATTGGTTTTTCGGCATCAACATGGGAATTTATTATACACCCAGTAACCCTGCCATTGTTCCAGATGGATTTCTCAGCTTGGGTGTAGAACGTTTTGTTGGAGAAAATGGACGTTCTAGTTATGTTCTTTGGGAAGAAGATGGAATTGTGCCAATTTTAGCTTTAGAGGTTGTTTCTCAAACTTACAACGGTGAATACGAACAAAAGAAAATAGATTATGCCAACTTAGGTATTTTGTATTATGTAATTTATGCTCCAACACGTTTGCGACGAAAGCGACAACGTTTAGAAGTTTATCGTTTAGTCGAGGGTAAATATATTTTACAACCAGGAGATAAACTCTGGATGCCTGAAATTGGTTTAGGTATTGGAATTGAAAGAGGAACCTATCAAGGAAAAACACGGGAATGGCTATATTGGTATGACGAAAATAGTAGTAGGTATTTAACGCCAGAAGAACAATTGCAAAATCTTTTAGCTAAATTACAACAGCAAAAAATTGACCCTAACACACTTTGAATATGCGTTCTAAAAACTTGCTTTTTGATGCATTCTTTTTTTACCTTGAATTTTTACCGCCTAACAACAGTAAGCACGTTTGTTTTTGAATTTTAAATTAACTATTAGCTTCTTCATCGTGTTCAACTACTTCAACCTTATCTTGTAACGGCTTCACCACCCGCGCGATCGCTTCTTGAATAAAAGCCTTAATAAACTCATCTCTGCGATTAATTTGAAACTGTCGCTGCACAACTTCTGTCATTCCACCATCACCCCAATCTTGGTCATGACGAAAATATTCGATAAAACTTTTACCAGCAATCCGCGTTAAATAAGCTGCTGTCACGCCTTGAATTGCTCTACCAATAATAAAGGTAGCAACATTGAGTTGCAAAGCTGTAGATAATAATTGAATTGCTCCTTTAACAATGCCCAAACTAGCGATCGTTTTCGCTAAAGAAAGGGCTAACTCTCGTCCCCGTTCCATATTCAATTCACAGCCGTACACTCTGCCAATTTCCACGACCATTTGAGCATTAACAGCTGCTGTTGCCAGCAAATCTACCACTGGTATCGGCGTGACTGATACTACACCAGCACCAATCCACTGAAAGCGTTCTACGATTTTGTCAGCTTGACGGCGACGCTGGCCATCGATGAGTTTTCGCGCCTCGTCTCCCAATCGCAGAGATTGCAAAAGAATATTATCTGCCACCAAATCTTCACCCTCAGCCCGTAAAACAGCAGCCGTGCGCCGCAGTAAAGGAACAATATCGGGTTCCGGCTGGAAGGTTTCGCCAGTTTCTAATTGTGCAGGTTGGGGATTAGCAGCGATCGCCACCACATCATTAGTAGCAATAAATCCCCGTACCCGTTGACGCAACCTTGCAAGGATGGATTCTTTATCTTCATCTGTATATAAATCAGTTTTGTTGAGAACTAGAAGCGATCGCTTCCCAATTTCTGCTAATCCCCGCAACGGCTCATATTCTGAGCGCCGTAAGTCATTATCTACCACAAACAGCAGTAAATCGGCTTCTGTCGCCAGTTCTCGCGCCATTTGTTCCCGTTCCGTTCCCGCCACCCCCGCTTCTAAAATTCCTGGCGTATCCGTAATTAAAATCTTGCGTTCTAATCCCTTCAACCGCAGACAATAAGTTTCTCCCACCTGGGTTGTACCCATCGGTGCATCCACTTGACCGACCATGCGTCCCATAATCGCATTAACTAGAGAAGTTTTGCCAGCACTCCCCGTACCAAATACCACTACTTGAATTTCACCCCGTGCTAAGTTCGCTTCAATCTCTCGTGATTTACTTAATAAAGCTTGGCGTGTTACTTCATCTTGAATTTGCGCTACCTGTTGGCGCACAGCCTGGAGAGTTGTAGAAGCAGCATCAGATTTGCCAGCAGGAATTTGCGCCGCAGTTACTCGCTTCGGGTTGCGGCGCGATCGCTTTTCCCCAGATTGAATCACCAATACATAATAGACAAAAGCAGCAACCAATGCTCCAATGAGGACAATCAGCAGCAACAGCAGCAAATTGCCTAGCAACGGCGAATAGGACAATTGCCAATAGAGGCGCGATAGGGAATCAATTAGCCATAGAGCTAGTCCCAAAATGACAATCAGACCAACAATCAGCGTTACTATGCGTGACAGAGGCATGGCTGGGAAATATTAGTGGATATTCAGTAGGCAGATGCTTCTGATTTTAATAGTTTCAGTATTTTTTACCAGAGTAGTCAGAAGCAGCTTTTGATTCAACCAAGAACGCTCATCTGCTTGACTAACAAAATTTTAAATCTCGTACTGCGTTTCTAGCCCGCCTCGGAATAAATTCCGAGTTTCATAGCTGAAGTCCACGCTTAGTGGACTTATATAAACATTAGACCTCTTGCATAAATCAAAAATAAAGAACCCCACCCCGCATTTGCTCACGCAAACGCTCCCCTCCCCGCTTGCGGGGAGGGGTTAGGGGTGGGGTGTGTTAGGGACTTTTGCAAGAGGTCTATTCTTTATAATCGTTGACGGTTGACGGTTATCGGTCATCAGTCAACCGTCAACAGTCATCAGGTAAATGTACAAGTTAAATGCGTAACAGCTTACTACTTCTTACTCAGCACTGTTTCGGTGAGCGTGGTAGTTTCAGTCTAACAAAAATGTGAGTAGAGAGATACTTCTAATCTTCATAGTTTCAGTATTTTTGACCAGGGTAGAAAAAGCCATTTTTGATAAACTGAGAGCGCATTTTGTATCAAATTGTGTTCCACTTGCGGCTGGATTTCTTGTTTTTGATGAAAAACCGCCTACTAAAAACATTCAACAGCGAGTTATGCCATGACTGCGACACCTAAATTAAGATACTTTAACTGGGTTCAACAAAAATTCCACCAGCTTAGTATTCGGCAAAAAATTTTTTGTGGGTACGGATTGGCTTTGGGAGTTGCAGTTTTGGGAACAACGGTGGGGTTGATAATAGGCGATCGCTACTTGCAACAAGCTAGACAACAGATGATCTTGGCAGATGAAGAGGGAAGCTTGTTAAGTAGTTTGCAAGGCGAAGTGTTGGAAATACAGATCCACCAGCAAGAAATAGTGCCTTTTTTGCAGCAGTCACAAGCGTTGCAAAAGAAAATTTCTGATTTCAAAACCGATCTGGCGCAAGCGGAAACGTTGCTTTCTCAAACACAAGAATTTAGTCAAACCAGTTCGCAAGAGGATTTACAAGCTCTGCTCACAAAGCATAACAGCACGATAACCGGATATTTTGAACAACTCAGGTTGCTGATTCGGCAAATTTTGCCATTAACTTCACAGCCAGAGGGAGCTATAAAAGCACAGCAATTAATCTCGAAATTCAGTCAAAGCCAGGATGCTTTAAAGTTTTATCAATTTGCCCATGAGTTAACTGACTTTGCCAAAACAGTTCAAGAACGCCAAGAGCAAGCTGATGTAGCCCAAGAAAAGGCTGCACTCATGCAAGCTCAGATTATTATTGGTAGTATGCTGCTGTCAGTGGCGATCGCTGCCATTCTGGCTTTCTACACAAGTAAAATCATCGCCCATCCCATTAACGCGGTGACGAAGATTGCCCAAAGAGTTACGCAAGAAGGCAATTTTGATTTGCAAGCGCCTGTCACCACAGAAGATGAAGTTGGGGCCTTAACTAGCTCCCTTAACCAGCTTATCCAACAGGTGAAGCACCTTTTAGAAGAACAACTTGCCGAAGCCCAAGTCCGACTAATTCAAAGTGAGAAAATGTCTAGTTTAGGAAGGATGCTGGCTGGTGTCGCTCACGAAATTAATAATCCGATAAATTTCATTTCTGGCAACCTCGTACACGCGAAAACCTATACTGACGACCTCTTATCGCTACTACAAACATACATTGCCGAAGTTCCTCATCCTTCCACTACTCTGCAAACTTTAACAGAAGAAATTGATTTGGAGTTTCTGGAAGTAGATTTGCCAAAACTCTTCAACTCTATGAAAGTTGGTGCTGACCGCACACGAGAAATTGTCCGAAGTTTGAAAGATTTTTCTCGTTTAGATGACAGGGAAGCGCAGTTAGTAGAGCTACATGCTTGTATAGATAGTACACTATTGATTCTGAACAATCGCCTGAAAAATGGTATTAACCTTGTTCGCAACTATGGAGAAATTCCACTGATTCCAGGCTACACAGGTTTACTTTATCAGGTATTTATGAATATTCTTAGCAATGCCATTGATGCTCTAGAACAAAAATCGGCTGAGAATCCCGAATTTATGCCTGAAATTACCATTATTACAGAATGCTGGGGGAATGATTTGGTGATAGTGCGAATTGCAGACAATGGCTCTGGTATTTCGCCAGAAAATCAGAAAAAGATATTTGATACATTTTTCACAACCAAACCACGAGGGATTGGTACTGGTTTGGGGCTAGCGATTGCACATCAGATTGTGGTAGAAAAACATCAGGGTAAAATTACTTGCCAATCTGAGTTAAATCGAGGTACAGAGTTTGTGTTGGCTCTACCCACCGCAGGTATCGCATAACCGATTTATCATCCTTAAGCTAGTAGCTTTTGAAATTTTATTCGTTCATTATAAAGCTCGCGTGTTCTAATTTTTTAGTGGACTTACGCCAGTTTTGGCAAGCTTTTTCAGAACAAAGAGAGAAAACTTATGGGACTTTTCGATCAAATTCTTGGTGCCGTTGCTAATCCCAATCAACAGGGCAGCTTAGGTCAATTGGGAAGTATTGTTAACACTGTACAACAACTGAGCGATCGCACTGGCACAGACCCGTCTACCATCCAATCAGTTTTGTCAATTGTCGGTAGTCAAGTGCGTTCTGCTTTACAACAAAAGCAAGCCACAGATGGTAATGAAGCCGCACAAAGTCTAGTTAATCAATATGCTGGGACTTCACCTAATCCCCAAGCCGTCAATTCGCTGTTTTCTCCTCAGATACAACAACAGGTAGCTCAGGTTGCTGCCGGGCGTACTGGATTGGATGCTGGTATGGTTCAACAATTGCTGCCTTTAGCAGTACCTTTAGTACTGAATTTTTTGCAATCAGGTGCCAATGCTCAAAATCCCCAAGCTGGCGGGAATTCTGTACTGAATTCTTTCTTGGATGCTGACGGCGATGGTGATGTCGATATCGCAGATGCCATCCAAATGGCTAGTCGATATATGCAAAGGTAACACTTCTTAACCCCCACTCCCCACTCCCCGCTCCTAACTCCTAACTCCTAACTCCTAACTCCCAACTCTCTACTCCCCACTCCCCACTCCCCACTCCCCACACCCCATTCCCTTAGACATGGGCAATTAGCCACTTGCTAGATATTTAGCTAAGACATAGGCTGAGAAGATGAGAAATTTGCAAATATAAATCAGACAGTCTATGTCTAAATTTTTTGACTGTATTACTGAGGAACAGCAAGGCTTTATTGCAGCCCAACACCTTTTCTTTGTTGGCTCTGCACCCTTGAGTTCTACGGGCCATGTTAACCTCTCTCCTAAAGGTTTAGGCTGCTTTCGCGTCCTCTCTCCCAACCGAGTAGGTTATTTAGACCTTACAGGCAGTGGTAACGAAACATCAGCCCATTTGGAAGAAAATGGGCGGATAACCTTCATGTTTTGCGCCTTTGAGGAACCCGCGTGTATATTACGTCTTTACGGTCAAGGAAAGACGATTTTACCGAATTCTCCAGATTGGGACTCTTTGTACTCTTTGTTTGTGCCCATGCCTGGAACTCGTCAAATTATCGTCGCCGACATTGAAAAAGTACAGACTTCCTGTGGTTTTGGCGTACCACTCTATGAATATCAAGGTGAGCGCCAGACTTTAGTAAACTGGGCTAGTAAAAAAGGCGAAGAGGGAGTTCGAGAATATCAACAGCAGAAAAATCTCGTCAGCATTGACGGTTTAGCCACACCACTGAGTAAATTATCTTAAATTTTACAAAAGCGGACTTTGGGGCATGAGTTATGGATTATTCTATTCGTCCACTCAGACAGCAAGATGAGCCTTTTCTTTGGCAAATGCTTTACGAAGCAGCCCATCTGGTAGAAGAAGGTAATTTGACAGTGCAGGATGCGATAAATAATCCTGATTTGGCAAAATATGTTAAAGATTGGGGACGTAAAGATGATAGCGGCTTTGTCGCTATTCTGGAAAGTAGTAATCAAGCAGTAGGAGCAGCATGGCTGCGTCTATTGACAGGTGAAAATAAAGGATATGGCTATGTTGATGATCAAACTCCTGAACTGGCAATAGCAATTCTTCCTCAACATAGAAATAAAGGCATAGGAACGCAGTTACTCACACATTTGTTAGCGGCAGCTAAAACATCTTATCCATCAATATCACTTAGTACCAGATCGACAAATCCAGCCGTGGGTTTATATAAACGATTTGGCTGGGAAGTTCTTGCTCAAAGTGAGACAATCAACCGAGTTGGTGGCATCTCTTTCAAGATGAAAATTAATTTTTAAGCTCAAAGTTCGTCGCTTGTAGGGAGTGTCAATAAGAGAGCCGCCAAAGCGATCGCAGCTTGCAAGCGGCTTTTTCGTGTAACATCACAATAGTTGTGAAATCCTATCTTCATTTGGAATTTTGCTTTTATAAGCCTTTAGGATCGGTGTCACCACCAATTATTACTTGGAACAAGTTTCCTAGTAAAGAGAAAAATGCCGAAACGAACACTATCAGCATTAGACTAGCAAGGGCAGCAAAAGGAGAGATGATGAATAAGAGTAAGAGTGCAAGCATCAAAATCGTTAGTAATGTCTTATTCATCTTTTTCACCTTTCATAGTTGCTACTCTCAAGCTAACCAGCTAAGTCATGAACTTGACCACAGTCAATAGAAGGAATTATTCTTAGTTCTCTGGTAAGATTTTGCAACCAAATTGAGTACCAAAGTTTAAAAATTTATTTTTCTCCATCAATAAAATGATTTGCTCTGTACCAAAAATTACGAATTACGAATTACGAATTAGTAATTATTCAATCACCTGCCCTCTGTTAGACTTAACCTGTCCGCGCTTAGTTTTGTAGTCAAGGCGCTTTCTTTGAGAACTGCGAGTTGGTTTGGTGGGTTTGCGTTTTATCGTCACTACAACTGCGCTTTGAATGAGTTCTTGAAGTCGTTTCAAAGCTGACTCCCGATTGTTCTCTTGGCTTCGGTGTTCTTGCGCTTTGATTACAACAACTCCGTCCTGGGTGATACGTCGATCATTCAGCTTTAAAAGCTGTTCTTTATAATAATCGGGTAATGATGAAGCCGCAATATCGAAGCGCAAGTGAATCGCAGTGGAAACCTTATTCACATTTTGGCCTCCTGCTCCTTGCGAACGAATTGCACTAATTTCAATCTCACTCTGTGGGATAATAACTTTGTTGGAAATTTGCAGCATTACTCACAAGGTAAAAGAGGAACTTTTCAAGTTAGGATAAAAATCCTTTACTCAGTTTCTTCGGGAGAATCTATTACTACGTCTTGGTCTTTATTGTTGTCCAAATTCACCTCTAAAGTCTTTCCTTCTATTGTCACTTTATCACCTGGTACTAGTCGCCGCCCTCGTCGGGTTTCTAGCATACCGTTGACTTGGACATCACCACCTTGAATCATCAGCTTGGCTTGTCCTCCACTTGGCACTATACCCATCAACTTTAAATATTGATTTAACTTAATTGTGTTGTCTCTGATTTTTTTCATACTAAATAAAACTGCATCATCTTAATTGTATCGTGGCGTTATCAAGGCAAAGGTGAATCTATTGCGCCACATAATCACCTAAGTACAGTATTTCATTAATTCGTTGCGAATTAAATTTGCCAATGCGTTGCCTGACAATGCCAATGCGTCGCCTGACAATGCCAATGCGTTGCCTAACAATGCCAATGTGTTGCCTGACAATGCCAATGTATCGCCTGACAATGCCAATGCGTTGCCTGACAATGCCAATGCGTTGCCCTGTATTTAAAAATGCTAGTGCTTAGGAACGCGGATTTAATTAAGTACAAAACCTCACCCCCAACCCCTCTCCTTGGTAAGGAGAGGGGAGACTTTGACGAAAGTCAAAGGCGGGGTGAGGTTAAAAACCATATTTAATTCATATTCCTTAGGTAAACTTTTAGAACGAAAATCAACGTTTGGGCTGATTTTACTAATTGGCTGTTGTGCAATACTTTTCGGATAAGCCTAACAATCTTCCTTTTGGTCTGAAAAAAGCTTAAAGGATAAGGGATAAAGGTAAGTTTAAACCCTTTGCCTTTCCTGCTTAACCGAAAAGTATTAGGCTATGGCGATCGCTATGACAAAAAGCTGTGATGCCAGTTTATTATCTATAATGTTGATCGACAAAATTTTCAGATATAGGTGAACAAACTAGTCTGGAAGGTTATTTTAGTATGTTCAGGGGACTGGATCTATGATTAAGCTCGGTTTATTGGTACAGTCCCAGAATAACTATTTGGGTATCGGAAAAGTTACGGAAATATCTGATGCCAATGCAAACGTTGAGTATTTCTGCTCTATAGGGCAACGTCTTCAAAAAACTTTACCTTTAAATTCGCTCTCTCCGGTCAGGCTTGAACCTCAGGCTCGATGCTATATTAAGTCCCAAGCGCAGGATAAATGGATAGTTGGCAGAGTTTTCATCTGGGATGAAGATACAGAAATGTATCAAATTGATTTACCAGATAAGAAAACTGCGATCGCTACTGAAGAAGACATTTACGTTCGTTGTAATCTACCAAACACAGACCCCATCGAAACTCTAGCGATGAAGGGTCACGAAACACCCTACTTTCACGACAAAAGATTGGCTTTCGTCAAATCCTTGATTAAGCAACGCGCTGTCAGTCGCGGGATGACAGGACTGATTTCAGCAAATATCAATCTTTATCCTCACCAAGTTGAAGTTGTGCGGCGGGTACTGGAAGACCCAATTCAACGCTACTTGCTAGCAGACGAGGTGGGACTGGGAAAAACCATCGAAGCGGGTGCGATTCTGCGTCAATTCCTCCTGGATGAACCGAAAAAAGGTGCGGTGGTGATAGTTCCGCAATATTTGCTCAAACAATGGCAAACTGAGTTAGAAAACAAGTTTTACATTTCCCATTTTCCTAAACGGGTAGCGGTGCTGGCGGTTGAAGATATCCATAAAATCAACCTGAAAGCGAAGATAGGCTGCTTAATTTTAGATGAAGCCCATCATATCGCAGCAATGGCAACCTCTAAGGATGCGGCAGTACGGCAGCGTTTTCAGACTTGCAAAGAACTTGCTCATAAAAGCGATCGCTTACTTTTATTATCTGCCACTCCTGTTCTCAATCATGAGCAAGATTTTCTGGCTATGTTGCACTTGCTCGACCCAACAACCTATAAAATTGGTGATTTAGCGGGTTTTCGCGCCAAAGTTGCAAGCCGTCAGCAAGTTGGCAAAGTTCTGCTTTCTTTTAAAGAAGATGCGAAACCTCTTGTCCTCAAAAGCAACTTGCAGCAACTACGCAACCTCTTTGCTGAAGATGAGTATTTACTGAAGCTGGCGGATGATTTAGAAAATTTACCAGCAAATTCTACCGAGCAAGAGCAAATCCTGCAAGCGATTCGTGTCCACGTCAGCGATACCTATCGACTACACCGCCGAATGCTTCGCAACCGTCGCGCTGCGGTGGAAGATGTGATATTTGACCGCAATTTTACGCCGAAAGAAGAGTATGATTTAGACGAGCGATCGCTTGATATCCACGAACTACTCAATCAATGGCGTAGTGTTGCTCCTGGTGAAAAGCAATATCAGCGAATTTTTCTGTTGTTATTCTTAGCTGCTGGTACTTGGTTAGGCATTTTAGAGCAGGTAATTACCGCCCGGTTAACTGGTAAACCTCATGCTAAACTCATCCACGAGTTTAAAGAAGATGATATTCACCTATTAACTACAACCCTCAAATTCTCAGGGGAAGAAGAGATTCTGCAATCCTTCCTAAAAATTATTCGTCAACCTCAAGAGGACGGACAACGGACAGAAAATTTGAAAACAGTGCTGGTGAATCAGCTAGGTACATACTTCAAAATTCCCGCAAACGTTCGGAAGAATCAAAACGAATTCATCACGAGGATACAGCAGAGAATCAAGAGACCAATTGCTGGTGATATTCTGCCCAAATTTATTGTATTTACCAGTTTTGTGCAAACTTGTGGCGAAATTGTCCGGTATTTATCTGATAGCTTTGGTGCAGAGACAGTAGCTACTCATCAATTTGGAGAATCACCAGACAAGGTTGAGGAAGGCTTAAATAGGTTCAAGAATAACCCAAACTGCTTTATTTTAGTATGCGATCGCTCTGGAGAAGAAGGACGTAACCTCCAGTTTGCCGATTGGTTAATTCATTTTGACCTTCCTTGGTCGCCTAATCAATTAGAACAGAGAATTGGCAGACTTGACCGCATTGGCAGCAAAATTGGAGTCCAATCTAGTGCCTTGATTGGCCCCTATTTGTCAGATAGCCCTCACAATGCTTGGTATAAAGTATTTAAAGATGGGTTTGGTATATTCCAACAATCAATTGCCAGTCTCCAGTTTTATGTAGATGAGAAACTTGCAGAATTAGAAACAGTTTTGTTTCAATCAAGTGCTGCTGGATTGTTAGAGATGATTCCGCCAATTCAAGAGCAAATTGAAGCTGAAATAGCAAAAATTAGCGAACAGAATGCTCTAGATGAAATTGACGCTAACGATGAAATTGCCACCGAGTATTTTCAAGATTTAGATAATTACGATGCAAGTCATTTAGAAATTAAACGAGCAATTGAAGGCTGGATTTGTGACGCGCTGGGATTCAGAGGACTCAATAACCCCGACTCATCAGAGATGCGACGTTATCAACCGACAACGCGGACATTGGTTCCCATAAATGACTTAAAAAACCGTTTTGCTGAGAGTTCTCTAGACCAATTTGGTACTTATAATCGCAGGGTAGCAAACCAAAATGCTGGTATTAAACTCTTTAGGGTTGGGGAAGGATTTATTGAAGCACTCTGGAACTATATAAACTGGGATGACCGAGGTGAAGCCTTTGCGATGTGGCGCACTGATGCATCTTGGGACTCTAAAGAAGGAAAGGAGTGGTTCGGTTTCCAATGCAATTATGTAGTCGAGGCAAATTTAAAAATTGCCAAACAAGTTTTACTAGATAACAAACTAGATAATTCTCAATTCAAAAACTTGCAGCGACGTGTCGATGCTCTATTTCCGCCAATTATAGAAACTATCTATGTTGATGGTCGCAAGGAGCCAATACGCACTGTTGAAGATAGAGCAATCTTAAGTATTTTGCAACGTCCATATAAAGATAAAAACAGTAATCAAGGACGAGATTACAATCTAGCAAAAGAGCGCTTAGGAATTATTGACGATTTTGTTGACCCTAGTAAATGGCAAAATTTCTGTTATCAAGTGCGTAATACTTCTTCGGAGTTACTCTCTAATCGTCCCGATTTTATTGACTTATGCCAAAGTTGTGCTAAGGTCGCCGAAAAGAAATTAGCCAATAGAGTAGAACAATTACGGCTGCGTCTGAATCAGCAAAGTTGGGATAATGCATTAGCTGAAGAATTGAAGATAGAAACTGCTTTAAATGCAGCTATTCTAGAGGGAATTAGTCAGCCCCAAATTAGGCTTGATTCTGTCGGTTTTATTATTGTATCAGGGCGATCGCTTGTGCAATTTGAGTGATATTATGTGCGGTTAAATAGCCTTAGTCACTAAAAACCCCACTCCATTTAAGGGGTGGGGTTTTTTGTAACTTCCAAATAAGAGTTAATATCATAAGAGAGGACTTTAACCTCATCGCTAAAATTTGCCAAATCCCATAATGTGATAAGCAAGACAAGCAGTATCAAAGTAGTTGGGGTAATTGAGATCCTTAGAATGGCTATGGATTGGATCGGAGTCATTTCCTGTGTTTATTGGTGCAGCAGTGTAGTTATTATCGACTGTTTTAGTGCTGGCAATTCCGGGTACAATATTTGCAAAATTTATTAAGTTTGTAGCTTTCATAAAGTTCTCCTCAACTAGAGCTTGGTACAATTAGTATTTAGTAATACAGTTTTCTTATTTATAAGCCGAAACCTTCTGCACTTTAATCGCCTAATAGGTAGATTTAGTCTTCATCCATTTGGATGAGCTAGTTGACTCCAAAGTTGTAAAATCGAGAGTAAGTAAAAGGTTGAGTCAGTAAAAACTGAGAAATCATCGACGAGTGCGCTACTAAAATCCTTTGCTGATAAGCACTTTTTAGTCGATCCAATGGGTACTGATATTTTGCCGCTTGTGATTCTGAAACGAAGTGATTATAGTGAAAGTCAAAAATGAAACGTTCAAATCGCCTTGCTTGGATAGGAGCGATCGCACTCGCTGCGATCGTTTTACTTAGTTTGTTTGCGGCTCCCAATAATACTAAACTTAACACTGGCTCTACTTATAACCGCGCCTCCGATGGCTATGGTGCTTGGTATGCTTTTATGCAACAGCAGGGAATTTCTATCAAACGCTGGCAAAAGCCTTTTAGTGATATTCAGCCAGATAACAACCCAGTTACCCTCCTACAGGTAAGCGGCGATCCAAGGGAGACGACACTGGATAGTCAAAAACGCGAATGGGTAGAAAAAGGAAATACTTTGGTAATTTTGGGTGCGGGGGCGCGGGTTACAGAAGCGGAGTTTAGCACTATGCAAAAATCTCCCCAAGGTGATATTAAAATTGATACACGTAGACGATATAAAAAAACTAACTCCCAGCAAGTTGATTTAGGCGATCGCTTTGGTGCTGTTGTCTGGGAAGAAAATTACAAAAAGGGAAAGGTGATTTTTTCTACCACTCCTTATTTAGCCGCCAACGCCTACCAAGATTATTTAAGTAATTTCAAGTATTTAGCCAATTTGGTTACTGAAAAAAGTAATACAATATTTGTTGATGAATACATCCACGGCTATAAAGATGCCGATGTCAGGAAGAAAGAAAGCGAAGGAGATTTATCTAGTTTTTTTGCTAAAACTCCCGTATTTCCAATATTGCTGCAAGTAGGTATTCTGCTATTAGTGTTAATCTGGGCGCAGAATCGCCGCTTTGGCAAGCCAGTAGCTTTAGATACACCAGTTGTAGATAACAGCGAGGCATACATCCAAGCTTTAGCGGGAGTGTTGCAGAAAGCTGATACCACCGACTTTGTTGTAGAGATGGTGGGTAAACAAGAACAACTACAACTCCAAAAAGCCTTGGGATTAGGGCAAGTACCTTTAGAACACCAAGCCTTGATCAACTTCTGGATACAAAAAACAGGCGCAAGTGCAGCAGAACTAGATGCAGTTTTAAAGCTACAATCTCGCAAACAACCCATCAGTGAACGAGAACTGTTAAGCTGGTTGGGGAAATGGCGAAACATTAGATTAATTCGTAATTCGTAATTCGTAATTCGTAATTAATTTTTGTAATGGAGACTTAGCGCAAAATTGGAGCGGAGGTTTCCTCCGCTCTGGATTTTACAAGACAGACTCTGCCACAAAACTTACCACATTTTTCCAAACAGGAGCTTCTTGACTTAAACCCCCAGAACTAGTTAAAAAATAATTTTCTAGAAATGTGCAATACCAATTTCCAAAATCAAGCTACAGATACAAGCATATGGAAACCCATATCTAATCTGACTTTCTTAATTACGAATTACGAATTACGAATTACGAATTAATCTTATGAACAAAACCCATCCTATCTTAATTCGCCTTGGTCAAGGTCTTAATCAAGTAATTGTCGGACAATCAAGCCTAATACAACAACTTTTAGTAGCACTGCTTGCGGGTGGACACGTAATTTTGGAAGGAGTACCGGGGACTGGTAAAACTCTCCTAGTAAAAGTGTTGGCGCAGTTAATCCAAGGGGATTTTCGCCGGATTCAACTAACACCAGATGTTTTACCTTCAGATATTACTGGTACAAATATTTTTGACTTGAATAGCCGCAATTTCACTTTAAAAAAAGGGCCAATATTTACCGAAGTGCTGCTAGCAGACGAAATCAACCGAACTCCTCCCAAGACACAAGCGGCGCTACTGGAAGCGATGGAAGAGATGCAGGTAACATTGGATGGTGAAAGTTTGCCCTTACCAGATTTATTTTGGGTGATTGCAACCCAAAATCCCCTAGAATTTGAGGGGACTTATCCCTTACCAGAGGCGCAGTTGGACAGATTTTTATTTAAACTGGTGGTAGATTACCCAGATCAAGCTGCCGAAAAGCAAATGTTGCTGAATCGTCAGGCGGGTTTTGCAGCACGGCGTTTGGATATTAGCCGATTGAAACCAATCGCAACAGTAGCCGACATTTTGCAAGCACGACAAGCAGTCAAAGAGGTTAAAGTATCAGAAGCGATCGTTGATTATTTGTTGGCGTTGGTGAGAATATCGCGTCAATATCCTGATTTAACTTTGGGTGCATCCCCTCGCGCCGCCGGTGCTTGGTTGCAGACATCTCAAGCATTAGCGTGGTTGGCTGGAAGAGATTTTGTAACGCCAGATGATGTTAAAGCAGTTGCATCGCCACTGCTACGTCATCGCCTCATTTTGAAACCAGAAGCAATGCTGGATGGTTTACAAATGGATGCGGTAATTGCGTCGGTAATTAATCAAGTACCAGTTCCAAGGTGAAAAAATTCTTTGTCAGGCGATACAAGTAAAGTTAAATCGGCGGTTAGAAACCGCTTCTATACAGGCAAAACTCGCCTTTGCGGGTTTAAAAACCTTAATTTTCTCTTATCTGTTTGTGTAGCCGCAAATTTTATTCGCTGGGGCTTAAGTTCACTGGCAACCTGCCATACCTTGCATGAGATAATGCGATCGCGCTCTTTGATTACATCGAAATAACAGAATTAATAAAAGGAGTAAAGCAATGATTTAGAATCAACTTATAGGTAAACTGATATTAGTATGATTGACCACGACCGTTTATTTAAAGAACTGATTGGAACATTTTTTATAGAATTTTTAGAATTATTTTTTCCCCAGGTAACTGCTTATCTAGAACCTGACTCGTTGAAATTATTGGACAAAGAAGTATTTACCGATGTCACTGCTGGCGAACAATACGAAGCTGATTTAGTAGTACAAGTAAGATTTCGAGAACAAAAAAGTTTTTTCCTCGTGCATATCGAAAATCAGTCATATCCACAAGCTGATTTTGGACGGAGAATGTTTCGTTACTTTGCGCGATTGTTTGAAAAATATGCTTTACCTGTATATCCAATTGTAGTTTTTTCCTATGACCAAATAATTACTAATTCGTAATTCGTAATTCGTAATTCGTAATTAAAGGTACAAGCCCCTAACTAAAGTTTATGGAGACAAATAAATTTATTCCTCAATTAGGCCCCCGACTTCAGTCGTGGGGTAATAATTACGAATTACGAATTATAAATTACGAATTATTTTGACGCTCCCCGCACACCCCAAAAAAATATTTACCGGATGGAATTTCCAGATAAAAATGTTCTGGAATTTAACTATGGAGTGGTTCAACTCAATCAATTAAACTGGCGCGATTTTTTACAGCAAGAAAACCCCGTTGCCAGTGCGCTGATGGCTAAAATGAACATAGCACCCTCAGAACGTCCCAGAGTTAAGGCTGAATGCTTGCGTTTGTTAGCGACTTTACGACTCGATCCAGCCCGAATGAAAATGATTGGTGGGTTTGTTGACACTTATCTCAAATTAAATGCAGCAGAAGAAGAGATTTTTCAAACTGAGATTGCTAAATTTGAAGTAGCCAAACAAGAGGTAGTTATGGAAATTGTTACTAGTTGGGAATTAAAAGGAATACAAAAGGGAAAGCTGGAAATAATTATGCGCCAGATAAATCGGAAAGTTGGTGCGGTTACACCTGAATTAGAAGAACGGATTCGCCAATTATCGACTACACAATTAGAAGATTTAGCAGAAGCTTTGTTAGATTTTAGCAATGCAAGTGATTTGGTGGCTTGGTTAAATGGGCTGGAGGAGTAAAAATTAATATATATTATTCATAATTTTTGTAGAGACTTGAGGAACATCGTGTCTCTACATTTTTTGTCACAGCCGATCGCAAAATCAAAGAGAATATTATCAGGCGATCGCACTACCTCCCCATCTGTCCATCGCCCACCACTCTATTGCTGATATTTTCTAATCAACTCTAAAGCTTGTTGATACAACTCTGTATTTTCTTGTTGCCGAAATAGTTCAGCTGCTTTTTGCAAGTCTACAATCCCTCCTTGGTTGTCTCCTAATTGGTAGCGGGCATTACCTTGGTTGTAGTAGGCTTTGGCATAGTTGGGATCAATCTTGAGAGCAAGGTTGTAATCAGCGATCGCTCCTTGGTTGTCTCCCAAATCGGAGTGGGCTATTCCTCGGTTTCCGTAGGCTTCGGCTAAGTTAGGATTAATCTTGAGAGCAGCGTTGTAATCAGCGATCGCTCCTTGCTTGTTTCCTAAATCGAAGCGGGTATAACCCCGATTGAGATAAGCTTCCCTACGAATATTCTTAACCGAGCAATATTGCACGCTGTCCTAACCCACATCCCTCTCCTTACCAAGGAGAGGGACAGGTTTTGCGTAGCATAACCAGGGTGAGGTTTTCTTGAGCTATTCGATAATCTAAAATCTGTTGACTGCGTTAACCCACCCAACGATTTTTAAGGCTCAGGTTGGATATTATTCAAAAAAGTATCAAAATCAACATAAATTTCCGTATTATCATAGGACTTACGCACTGTACAAATTAACCATAATGTGATTTACGGTATTTAGTCGTTTTAGGCGTTTGGCATAAAGAAAGATTTATTCGCAACATGAGCATTAGTTAAAACTGTATATATTGAGTCTTGTTTTCGCAAAAGAATCCCAGAACCCAAGAATTCTTTTGACATCACTTTTACAGTCATACCTTGAGCGAGTAAGCGTAACTTTTCTGTTGATGTTTGCGGTTGCGATAGTCCCAATCTTAAAGTCTGTGATAAAGGCAGTTTGCAACTAGCGATCGCACATCTACCACGATTGCTAAAATATAATGCCGATGCATATATCGCCAATGATAAACAACCAACACAGGTAACTAATTTCAATCTGCCCTTACTCATCCGACCTGCAAGCTAGTATCCAAAGTTTTGCTCTCATCACTAAATCTTATTGCCAGAATCAATAAATCTACAAACTAAACTTACAGGATTTCGCAATCATACCCAGAAATATATAGCTATTTTCGGGTAAATAGACCACTCTGTAAGGGCACAGCAATTCTGTGCCCCTACCATTTTGTATTTTTTAATTGGAAGTCCTTTATGCAGCCCCACACTTTAGGCATTTGGAAAGTAGGCCAAAAGGAAGCTCAAACTAACTGCGTCCACAAGTTATAAAGTATGTGTAGATAAGACAGCAAATATGTTGAGGAAAAAATCTCTATGACAAGCTACCAAGAAACCATACCTAGTAACGAATCCATTAATGAGCTAATCGCCGAGACGGCAAGCATTAACCATGTGGAGGTAATTGAAAATGTCATCGATTCTTTGGAACAAGATGACAGTGCGATGGTTAGCCACACTCCAGAGGGTGGTTATCTCTGGAAGTTTAAGTATGGAAGTGTGGAAGTATTTGTCCAACTCAACGGGACAACCGATGAAGACACCATCACGGTTTGGTCTACGGTGCTAAATTTACCTGCCAAAGATGAACCTAAGTTGATGCGGTATCTTTTGGAGTTAAACTGTTCTAGTACCTTTGAAGCGCGTTTCGGTATTATTGAAAACCGAGTGGTTGTGATCTCAACACGCACCTTAGCTGAGTTATCTCCTGGCGAAGTATCTCGACTCATTACCATTGTGGCAACGATCGCTGATAATAACGATGAAGCTTTACAAACTGAATTTGGTGCAACTTAAGGAATTTTGGATTTTGGACTTTCCTGCGGAACGCTACGCGAACGGCTACGCTCAGTCGAACGATTTTAGGTCGCACCTTTGGTGCGCTTTCAGCGCAACTTGGATTTTAGATTGGGCAACTGCTGCATCGGATGCATAGTAATCAGGTTTGGCGACTAATTCCTTTGCTAGAGGCAGACGGGAATGTGCAGATGGCGATTGACCGATGGTTGCTAGAACAGCACTATTCGGGAAAGCACCCGCCAACTCTGCGCTTTTATACCTGGTCGCCACCTGCCATTTCTCTCGGCTATCATCAACGCCAATTCCCTGAACATTGGCAACATTTAACTTGGCAAGGGCAAAAACTGGATTTAGTGCGGCGTCCTACCGGTGGACGGGCTGTGTTACACCAAGGTGATTTAACTTACGCTGTAGTCACATCTGGACTTACGGGTAGTCGCCTCCAAGTGTACGAAAAAATTTGTGAGTTTTTGATTCAAGGGTGGCGATCGCTCGGCCTAGAATTACATTATGGTACGGCTGGGCGAGGTTACATCCACAACCCTAATTGTTTTGGTACTGCTACCAATGCAGATTTAGTTTTGCCAAATGGTGGCAAACTCATTGGTAGCGCTCAATTGCGACGTAGTGGGGCAATTTTGCAACATGGTTCCATCCGTTTGCAACCCGATGCTGAACTGTTCGATCAAGTATTTGGTGCAGAATCTTTTACGACTGTACAACTGTCTCAAAGTCTGAGTGTAGAAAAGATTATTGCAGCTTTAGTTGCCGCAGCTAGTAATTGTTTTGATATGCAAATAGAGTTGAAACCACTCTCGCAATTTGAGTGGGAGGAAATTTTGGCGAAACCGATTTCGGAGGCTGGTTCTCAGGTTATTTAATGGTAGGACTTACGCAAAAACCCTCTCAAACTCTCATTCCTCCGTGACGCGCCAGTTGCTAAAGAGCGGGAACGCGCTTGAGCGTAGCAAGATCCCCGTAGGGGTACAAGTCTCTTAACCGCAAGGGCGCACTGGCTTCTCTGCGCCGCGCCAGTTGCTTCAAGTCTCTTAACCGCAAGGGTGCACTGGCTTCTCTGTGGTAGCCGGACGGCTTGCCGATGCAGCGTCTACGTTTTCCGTTACTCGTGCGTAATTCCTAAATGGGATAGAAATACAACAGGATTTAAAAATGAGTACAAATTCAGTTCCTAAACAAATCATTGCAATGGGCGGTGGAGGCTTTTCAATGGAACCTGAAAACCTTCTGCTGGATCGATATATCTTGGGATTATGCAAAAAGAAAAGACCGAAGATTTGTTTTATCCCTACAGCAAGTGGTGATTCCGACAAATATATTGTTAAATTCTACTCAGCTTTTGTGCAGCTTCTATGTCAGCCATCTCATTTGTCCTTGTTCAACCCATTTACATCGGACTTTAGGTCTTTTGTTCTTGAGCAGGACATTATTTATGTAGGAGGTGGAAACACTAAAAACCTAATTGCTCTTTGGAAAGAGTGGGGACTTGACCATGTTTTAAGAGAAGGTTGGGAAAGTGGCGTTATTCTTTCTGGCTTAAGTGCAGGCTCTATTTGTTGGTTTGAAGAGGGGCTGACAGACTCTATTCCTGGGAACATGACTGTATTACAGTGCCTTGGCTTTCTAAAAGGTAGTAACTGTCCTCATTACGACGGTGAGCCAAGAAGAAAACCTGCTTACCATCAACTTTTATCAGAAGGACTTATTAGCTCTGGATATGCTGTAGACGATGGGGTTGCTCTCCATTTTGTTGGAGAGCAATTGGAAAAAGTTGTGAGTTCACGTCCGCAACCCAAAGCTTATTGTTTAGAAAGAGTAGATAAGACAGTTAAAGAAACGATTTTAGAACCTATATACTTGGGAAATAGCTAATAATTTTCAACGCGAAAATCCTGAGTAATTAGCGCAGTATCATCTTTAAGATACCCTGCTGTCACACAATCATCAATCAATTGCATGACAAACGGCCACAGTTCCGGCGCACCTGTTTCTACTACCGCTACCCGTTTCATCACCTGATCGCGCCTAATGCCATAAATACGCCAAGTCCCTCCCTGAGTTTGTTGATTGTGCAGCAAAGGCTGTATACGGTCTAGGGCTGCGGCAAACTTGGCGGTGGGTGTTTCCCCTGCTTCAAACTCATCCCAAAGTAAACGCAACTCCCTACCTTGATCTGCTGGCAAAAGTCCAAATAAGCGCAACGCGGCTTGTGCTTCTCGTTCTACCTTGCTGTCATTACCCTGCACATCGTAACAGAAGGTATCACCTGCATCAATTTCTACCAAATCGTGAATTAGCAGCATTTTGATGGCATGGAATATATCAACACCTTCCGGGGCATATTCTGCTAATACACTTGCCATCACCGCTAAATGCCAAGAATGTTCTGCACTATTTTCTCGGCGTGACCCATCAGTGAGGAGGGTTTGGCGCATCACCTGTTTCAATTGGTCAATCTCGATGATGAACTGAATTTGTTGAGTCAGCCGATTAATTTGCACCTAGATTTCTGATTGGAGGTGAGGTTGACTGGATTTTGGACTTTAGGTGATTATCTCAATAATTCTGGCGAATCTGCAAGGGATTTTTTCTACATACCAATTAAAAAGCGCCTGGGAGTGTTGCCGTGTTTCCACCCCAAACGCTTTTTATTTTTAACTTGCTCCTCACACAATTAGATAATATCACTGCTTCAATCAAAAGGCGAGTATATTGAGTGACACTTTCAAAACTGCACCTACAATCCAATTTTTATATTTCTATATATAAATTAAAAAATGCCTGGGAGTGTTGCCGTGTTTCCACCCCAGGCATTTTTTATTCTCAACTTGCTCCTCACACACAAATAAACATTATCACTACTTCTATCAAATGGCAAGTATTTTGAGTGACATTTTCAAAACTGCACAAGCAATCCAATTTCTGACAAATTAAAAAGCGCTTGGGAGTGTTGCCGTGTTTCCACCCCAGGCGCTTTTTACTTTTAACTTGCTCCTCACACACGACTAAAACATATCATTCATTCAATCAAAAACCAAGCATATTGTGTGACACTTTGTAAACTGCACACCGAATGAGCAATAATTTAGTGTAAAAAGTGACGTACCCCAGTTAAGACCATCACCAAACCCAGTTCGTTAGCAGCAATGATAGAATCTTTATCGCGTACACTTCCCCCTGGTTGGACAATGGCTGTAATTCCTGCTGCTGCTGCTGTTTTCACAGAATCATCGAAGGGGAAGAATCCATCGCTGGCGAGAATTGCACCTTTGGCTTTTTCTTGAGCTTGTTCTAGGGCAATTTTAACTGAGCCGACGCGGTTCATTTGACCAGCACCTACTCCTCGTGTAGTGCGATCGCTTGTCACAACAATGGCATTAGATTTAACATGTTTGCAAACTTTCCAAGCAAACAGCAATTCGGCTAATTCCTCGGGTGTGGGTTGACGTTCGGTAACAACTTGCCATTGACTGGTATCAGCAATCACATCATCGCTAGCTTGGACAAGGAAACCACCTGCGATCGCTTTCACTGTATCCTTAGGGCCACTGCTCAAATCAGCTAGAGTCAAAACCCGCACGTTGGATTTTTTGGCAAGGATTTCTTGAGCTTCTGCATCACAACTTGGTGCAACCACACATTCTAAAAATGTTTTAGTTAACTCGCTAGCTGTAGCTGCATCAATTGGGCGGTTGAGCGCGACAATCCCACCAAAAGCAGAAGTAGAATCAGCGTTGAAAGCTTTTTGGTAAGCTTCTGAAATAGTGCTTCCCAATGCCGTACCACAGGGATTTGTATGTTTGATAATTGTAGCTGCTGGGGTATCAGTAAATTCAGCAATAATTCGGCGTGCAGCTTCTAAATCAACCAAGTTATTGTAACTAAGTTCTTTGCCTTGCAGTTTTGTCGCAGATGTCCATCCTGTTGGAGTAGTACCAGTTTCATACCAGGTAGCAGGTTGATGGGGATTCTCGCCGTAACGCAGAGATTGTAATTGTGTGCCGCTAAGGGTGTGCTGTTGTGTTCCTGCCAGGTAAGATGTGATCGCTTGATCATAACTAGCAGTGTGCGAAAATCCTTTTAATGCCGCCTTTTGCCGAAACTCTAGGGATGCTTCGCCGTTATTTTGCCGTAATTCCTGTAAATACTCGTCATACTGGGCTGGATCGCATAATACAGCCAGATGGGCGAAGTTTTTCGATGATGCCCTTAACATAGCAGGGCCACCGATATCAATTTGTTCAACAGCTTCTGATAATGTTACCCCTGGTTTAGCGATCGTTTCCTCAAAAGGATATAGGTTCACCACCACTAAATCAATCGGGCGAATTTGGTTATTTTCTAAATCTGTAATATCTTGGGGAACATCTCGCCGCGCCAAAATCCCGCCATGAATTCGGGGATGTAGGGTTTTGACTCGACCACCTAAAATTTCTGGTGAACCTGTATAATCTGCAACCTTCGTAACAGGGAGTCCCGCATCTTTGAGTGCTTGGGCTGTTCCCCCACTGCTGATTAAATCAAAGTCGAATTCTTCAACCAAGCTACGGGCTAGGTCAATTAAACCAGTTTTGTTAGATACACTCAGCAGGGCTAGACGCGCCATTGATCAATTCCTTAAAATTAGGCTGGAAGTGAAGGATCTCAAGTTTTGCATAAGCTTCGGTTCACTTCAAGACCATGAGGAATAATATTGACTCGTGTAATTTATATGCTTACATCCCCCAGAGTCAGCACTGTCGAAAATGCTGGAAATAAGGACTAAGTAGGCTTAGTCTCTAATATTTGCGATCGCCTAAACTAAAAGTAAGCATCTTTTACCCACATAACACCTATGGTTCAGTCTTCTAATCAACGCCTAACCCTAGAAGAATTTCTCGCACTTCCCGAAGGAGATATTACATACGAGTTTGTGAACGGTGAAGCTGTACCCAAATATAAAGATAATGAAATGTCACCAAAATTTTTTCATGGCTCGACTACTGGTGCTTTATTTATACTATTGTCTGCATGGGCACAAGCAAAAGGTCGGGTTGTGATTGAATGGGCAATTAAACTAACACGAAATCAACAAGATTGGATGCCTGTGTCCGATCTGACCTATATTTCTCATAACCGTCTTTCCGCTGATTGGCTATTAGACGAAGCTTGTCCTGTCGCACCTGAATTAGTCATAGAAATCATTTCACCTGGTCAAACTTTTGGTGAAATTGCCGAAAAAGCGACTGATTATCTCAAAGGTGGCGTTTCTCGTGTTTGGGTGGTTGATACAAAAGCCAGAACTGTAACTGTATTTGCGCCATCTTCCTTGCCGATTACTTATCGATCTCATCAAATAATTACTGATGATTTGCTACCAGAATTGGAAATTACCCCTCACGCAATCTTTCAACAAGCTGGATTAAATCCCTAAAATTTCATTAAAAATCAGAAGAATCTAAGAGGATGTTTGAAAAGTCCTCAAGCGTGTGTTTGACTACCCTGGCTACCGAGAAACTGCTACGAGAGAATCAAAGTTTTGGGATTTGAGATCGCGCCACTGAGTCGCAAGCCAACCCTTTTCAAACAACCTCTATGATGTATCGCATTCTTTGGGCAACCAGCAAATGTCGGTAAATAATATGTCTGCTTGAAGAGATAGGATCTATGAAAAGAGTAGAATTTTAGGAGTAAACCTCTGTCTTTACAAGCTATCACCGTTAAGAGAGATTCTCAACCCCCCGCAGGCTTAATTGTCACTTTGCATGGTTGGGGTGCTAATGCTGAGGATGTAGCATCTTTATTACCCTTGCTCAACTTACCCGATTACCAATTTGTATTACCCAACGCACCTTATCCTTATCCCTATTCCCCAGTAGGGAGGGCATGGTATGACCTGCGGGTGGAGAATATGTATCAAGGATTGGCAGAAAGTCGGCAACTGCTAATAGATTTTTTGCAATCTTTAGAAAGTACCACTGGCGTACCTTTGTCACGCACCATTTTAAGTGGATTTTCTCAAGGCGGGGCAATGACTTTAGATGTCGGCTCAAAATTGCCCCTAGCAGGTTTAGCTGTCATGAGTGGGTATTTACATCCTGATGCAGTAACGGCAAATCAAAAAGGGATTCCGCCGACTTTAATCACTCACGGTAGATATGATGAAGTTGTGCCCCTGCAAGCTGCTTTGAAGGCACGAGAAACTCTCAAGTCTCTAACAGTGGCGGTAGAATACCACGAATTTGACATGGGGCATGAAATAAATCTACAAACGTTAGAGGTGCTACAAAATTTCGTTGTAAATACAATTGCTTAGTCAGGATTACGAATTTTTTATAAATTATGGTACAAATTCTGACAATTTTCACGAAAATAATGACTTCTAATGAGTAATATATATTGGGTGGCTGCGAAAGAGCGCAACTTAACCCATGCTGAAGGCGAGTGCTGCATAAGGGAGGGGCGAGCATTATGACAACTCTAAGCATTTCCAGGAAAGAAATTGCTGCCATGACTGTGGCAGAAGTAGAAGAACTGGCTACACGTCTGGAGCTAGATAATTATAGTAATGCTTTTGAGGGTTTAAATGATTGGCATTTATTGCGAGCGATCGCATTTCAGCGTCCAGAGTTAGTTGAACCCTATATCTACCTCTTAGACTTGGAACCTTACGATGAAGCGTAGTTGAGGTTAGGAGTTAGGAGTTAGGAGTTGGAAGAGACGCGATTAATCGCGTCTGTACAGGAGTTAGGAGTTGGAAATTAATATTTGTAACCACTTGCTCCTAAATTACTACTTACTCCTAACTTTTTACCATGACTAATCCAAAATTCAACAGGGTTTTAATTGCTGTAGGTGGCGGTATCGCCGCCTACAAAATCTGTGCTTTGGTTTCGACGCTGTTTAAAACTGGGGTGGAAGTTCGAGTCATCCTCACCCGTTCGGCGCAAGAATTTATCACGCCTCTGACAATAGCCACTCTATCTCGTCATCGGGCCTACACAGATGATGATTTTTGGCAAGCAACTCACTCTCGCCCGTTGCATATAGAGTTGGGTGAATGGGCAGATGTCATGGTAATTGCCCCCTTAACAGCTAATACATTAGCCAAGTTAGCCTATGGGATGGCGGATAATTTACTCACAAATACCGTGCTGGCTTCTACTTGTCCCGTGCTGTTAGCACCCGCAATGAATACGGATATGTGGGAACAGCTATCAGTGCAGCGAAATTGGCAACAGCTATTGATAGATAGCCGATATCATGGAATGAAGACAGCATCAGGATTATTAGCGTGCGATCGCATCGGTGCTGGTAGATTAGCAGAACCTCCAGAAATTTTGGCTCACATCCAATCGTTGTTACACACTCAAGGCAAACGAGATTTAGCAGGTAAACGAGTGTTAATTAGTGCTGGGGGAACGCGAGAGTTTCTTGACCCAGTGAGGTTTATTGGCAATCCTTCCACAGGTAAAATGGGATTAGCTTTAGCGCAAGCGGCACTTCACCGAGGCGCAAGTGTCACTCTAGTACATGGCCCAGCTAATTGGGATGTACCATTAGGAGTGCAAGCAATTTCTGTTATTAGTGCCAAGCAAATGCAGCAGGCCATGCTGGAATATTTACCCAACGCTGATGTAATTGTCATGTCAGCAGCCGTTGCAGATGTGAAGCCACGAGATTATAGTACAGAGAAATTACCCAAGCGATCGCTCCCCCAAGCCTTACCCCTGGAACCAGTACCCGATATAGTCGCCCAATTAGCAAAACTTAAACAGCCGCATCAAATATTAATTGGTTTTGGAGCACAAACTGGGGATATTGTCAAGCCAGCATTAGAAAAGTTACAGAATAAAAAACTAGATGCTATTGTTGCCAATCCCATCGATCAACCTGATAGTGGTTTTGGGAGTGATAATAATCAAGCAATATTTTTAGATAGCCAAGGACGGCAGGTAGCGATCGCACCTTGTTCTAAATTAGAAATGGCTCATCATTTATTTGATTTTGTCCTACTTTGACCAAGTTCCCTAGTACCGCGCCAAGACACAAAAATTTCTCTTTGCGTCTTGTTAGTGTATTGACATTTTAGATTACATCATTTAGTGTAAACAACAATTGATGTAAAAATTGTCTGATTACAGTTATGTATTTTGAGGACGTGCGTCAGTGGCAAGGAACTGCGGAGGCTCTAGCAAAGGAGCTAAAACGCCAGATTGAACAGCTTCAACTGTCTATAGAATCACCTGCGCTGCGTACCGTTCGCTCGTGGAGAACGAAACAACTTTTATCACAATCCAAAGGACAAGAATTTGGATTTCGGCAGATTTTGGAGGGATTGGCAACAATTTTACTATTAAAGAAAGTTGGACACTTGCAGCGATCGCTCAAGTTTTACCAACATTTACCGACCTTGCTTTAGAAACACAAATCATTGCAGAGGCTGCTGGTCAAGATGCTACATGGTCTCCTGCAATTAAAACAACTCCTTCGTCAGTACCTCTAGGAAATCGCCAAATAAATAATTTAGCAGAAGATGCTGTGATGTTATTGGCACAGGGAATTCTTCGCCAATATGACTGGGTTCTTTTAGGTCGAGATATTGTACGTCAACAAGACAATACCCTACCATCTGAACTCTATAAAGCAATGTGCAAGTTAGGCCGTCTATATATCGAAGAAGGTTTAACTGATAGTACTGCTTGCGTGCATACTGTTTTGGATCGCGCTCGATACCCTCTTGACTCTGAAAATTGGAATTTAGGGATTTTTCGCCAGTCAGATTTTCGTTTTTCTCAAGTTACTCTGATCGATCCTGATTTACGAGTGCCTACTTCTGATTGTGCAGAGGTCGCCAACTTGAGTGGAGCTTTTGGTGAAGACAATGTAATAGAACATCGCCTGTATAGCAATCTATGCCAAGCAACTGAACGACTAGGTAGTCGCGGCCAACATCAAGCCTACACTGCTTTACGAGAGTTGTTTGGTAGGTACTCACTAATAGGAGAGCGCCAGCTATTAGACTACTTGGTTGAGAATGATTTAACACCTTTACCAAGGGATGATGGTTGATACATTCTTCGACCCAGTACCGGAAGTGTGGTTAATTAATGGGCTAGCACATCGTTGTGCCTATTGTGGTACATTGATGCGATCGCATCCAAATAAAAAGCGTTTTCCAGAAGGGCGCTGTCCCATTCGCCAATGCAATAGCCGTAACTCACCAAAAGTTTCTGAGAAACTAGATCCAAACAAAGATTATTTACGGATTGCTAATCCTCAAATTCTTACCTACTGGACAGGCCCAGCAATTGACGAATTAAACATTTTTGATACAGCCCGGCAAAATGGTCTAGATGCCGAACTTTACCCAGAATCCGATCTATGCGATGTAGCGATTAATGAACGAGCAATTGGAATTGATGCCAAATCTTACACCAGTCCTGTGACTCTAGCCTTACGTCTTAACCGTAGTATTGGGGGGCTAATTCACTACCATCGTCGAATTCTGGCTGTTAGCGATCAGCTAATTGAGGATAACTTAAACTACCTTTCTACTGTGATTTGAACGATAATTTAGCCAAACGGTCACGAAATACTTCAAAAACACTTAGGACAAGATATACTTCATACTTGAGAAATGAGTTGTAAGAATGATAATCGTATAGTTAGGGGGAGACAAGGGTGAGCAAGGCTCACCCTTGTCTCATTAATAAAGAGAATGGGAAGAAGCTGCCGTAGGCAGCTTCTTCCCCCACCCGCATGATTATCATTCTTATGTCGTTGACTGTGATTCATGCCCAATAGTGTCTCGCTTGGG